>JBCFAO010000027.1:0-55366 GCA_038562165.1 Clostridiales bacterium
TTAACTAGCATTCCTCTTGCCTTGTTATCTGACTGGGCTTGTTTGCCTTGCTCTTTTTTGCTCTCGCCTCTCCTCTTATTTTCTTTTCACCTTCCTATTGACAATTCTTAGCTGGACTTAAAGCCAGATAACGGTAGTAGGGCCCGGCTTTTTTGATCAACTGCTCTTCATCGGCTTTGCCGGCCATAGCTGCCGCCAAATCCCGGTAGACTGCCTCAATATGCTCAGGCCTTACGTCTCTGCCGCCCAGGCCGTACATGTAATCGATCAGCCGGGGCCCCCCCAGGCCGTTCATGGCTACGCAGATGTCGCCAAACAAGGGACCGCCGATACCCGACATGCCCTCGGCTTTATCCATCACCGCCACTGCCTTGGCCTTTTTAATAGCCTTGGCTACTGCCGCTGCCGGAAAAGGCCGGTAGGAGCGGATCTTAACCAATCCTACCTTCTCCCCTTTGGCCCGCAGATTCTTGATCACCTGCTTGGCCGTACCGGCCGTGGAGCCCAAGACCACCAGGATTCTTTCCGCATCCTCCGTTTGGTATTCCTCAATGAGTCCGTAATGGCGGCCGCTAAGCGCGGCAAACTCCGCCGCTACCTTTTCGATCACCGGCAAAGCCTGCATCATGCCTTCGGCCTGCTGCCGCTTATGCTCCATCAAATAGGCAGGGGCGTCATAAGGCCCCATGGCCACTTTTTCCTCTTCATTCAGCAGATACTCCGCCGGCTCATACAGTCCCACGAATTTGCCGATCTCTTCATCGCTTAACAGCTCGATATTTTCCACGGCATGACTGGTAATAAAACCATCCTGGCAAGCCATCACCGGCGTCAGCACCTGCTTATCCTCAGCGATTTTCACGGCCATAATGTAGTTATCGTAGGCCTCCTGGGCGTTTTCCGCATAAAGCTGGATCCAGCCCGTATCTCTGGCCCCCATGGCGTCGCCGTGGTCGTTGTGGATATTGATGGGCCCTGTCAAAGCTCTGGTTACGCAGGCCATGGTCATGGGCAGCCGCAGAGAGGCCCCCACATGGAGCATCTCATACATCAGGGCCAAGCCGCAGGAGCTGGTGGCCGTGGAAGCCCTGGCGCCGGCGGCCTGGGCGCCGATACAGGCCGACATGGCGCTGTGCTCCGATTCCACCGGAATAAATAGGGTGTCTGTCTCGCCGTTGGCGACGTACTGTGAAAAATACTGCGGTATTTCCGTACTGGGTGTGATGGGAAAGGCCGCCACCACATCCAGATTCATCCCTTTCATGGCCAGGGCAATGGCTTCATTGCCGCTGAGCCGGTCTCTTTTTCCCATGTTCAGCTCCCCTCCCTTTATTTTTCTTCCTTTTCAAACAAGATGGCCTCAAAGGGGCAGACCTGGACGCAGACCCCGCAGCCCTTACAATGGTCATAATCGAAATCCAGCCGTTTACCTGCCTCTACCGGAATGGAGCTGTCGGGACAGACCGGTGCGCAGAGCAAACACTGCTTGCACTTTTCCCAAACCATCACCGGCCTCATACTCCGCCAGTCTCCTGTAGCAAACTGCTTAGCTGTGCCGCCGCCGTAAACGGCCCCCGCCAGGGTAATGTTCTGCCAGCTTACCCGGTCATTGATTTCAATACCTTTTTGCTTCATAAGCCCTGCACCTCCCCAAAGGACCGCCGCAGCACCTGCATATTGCCTTCCACCATCTTGGGCTTCGTGGCAAACTTATGCTTCAGGGAATCCTCCATGTTCTCCATAAATACCTTTTCCGGCAATAAATTCGTCATTTTAACTACGGCGGCCAGCATGGGCATATTGGGGAAATTGGCTCCCAATACCTCCTCGGAAATTTTACCGGCATCGATGGTCAAAACCTGGCCTTTATACCCATTCAAGAGGGGCGCCACCTGGGCGGGGGATTTGGCCGTATTGACCAAAACAGCTCCTTTTTCGCTTAAGCCGCCGGTGACAGCCACCGTGGACAGTAAGCTTTCATCCACCACCGCCACATAGTCCGGCTCATAAATGTTGGAATGGATCAAAATTTCTTCGTCGCTGATCCTGTTGTAGGCCGTCACCGGCGCCCCCATCCGCTCCGGGCCATATTCCGGAAAGCCCTGAACCTGTTTGCCGGTGAAAAAGGCCACATCCGCCAGCAGCAGGGCTGCTGTCTTGACCCCTTGCCCGCCCCGGCCGTGCCATCTGATTTCTAATACTCCTTCCATGTCTGCCTCCTTTTTTCTGCCAATCAAAGCCCGCTGCACCGTCTAGCTCCTTAAGCCTGCTGAGCCTGTTTGATAAACCGGTTGGGGCTAAAAGCATCAATATTGAAAGAAACCGGCTCTCCCGCAATCATCTCCGCTACAAGTTTACCGGTAATAGGAGACAAAGCCACGCCGTCTCCTTCATGGCCGGCGGCCATGATAAAACCGGGAATCCCTTCCACAGGCCCTATCAGAGGCAGGCCGTCAACCACATAAGGACGGAAGCCGGAGAAGGTGCGGATCACATGCATATCCCGGAGACAAGGTAAATAGGTACAGGCTTTATTGACTATATACTCAATGCCCTCCAGGGTGGTGGATTTATCATAGCCGGCAAATTCCCGGGTAAAGCCGATAAGGATAGTGCCGTCTCCCGTCTGCTCGATACAAAAACCGGAGCCCAGACGTTTCATGGTTTCATCGGTGATTTTTTCAGGATGAAATTTGATCACCAAATACATACCGCTTTGCATCGTTGTGTTGATTACGGTGGAGGTGGGCTCCGTGACGATGATCTGACCCCGGCGCGGCTCTATGGGCGCCTCAAGACCGGCCATGGCGGCAATCTGAGCACCCCAGCTGCCTGTGGCATTGACCACATAATCGGCATAAAAATCCCCCTTACCCGTTTTGACCCCCGCCACTTTTTTATCCTGCCACAGCAAATCCCTTACTTCTGTATTGACCATTATCCCTGAACCCATTTTTTTTAGGTTGCGGGCATAGGACATAACCAATTTAAAAGGATTTACCTGGCAGGCGGCGGGGCAATGGAGGGCTCCCGTCAGGTTCGGCGACATATTAGGCTCATGCCGGCGAAACTCATCAATATCCATCATTTTGACTTCCAGGCCGCCGGCCATGAGAGCCTTGGCGTTTTCACTGACCAATTGAAAAGACAGTTCATCTTCACAGGGCTGAAAGCCCCCTCTTTGCCAATATTCCAGATCATCCCCCAATTCTTTTTCCATATTGGCATAAAGCTTCAAGCTTTCCAGGCAAAGGGCCAGATGAAAGCCGGGCTTCTTTGTATGAGGGGTTATATAAGCGTCGCAGGCGCCGGAGGTACCGGAACATAAATCATGACCTTCAATAACCAGAGCTTTTTTCCCTCGTTTGCTAAGTTGATAAGCGATGGAGGTACCGATGATACCGCCGCCGATTACGATTACATCCGCGTCCTTTTTAGGCATTCATTTCACCTTCAATCGTTCCCATTTTGACCGGCCTCACCGGCGGCCGGCTGGTAGCCGGCAATACGTCTGCCGGGTCTTGGCCGGTTTTCTCAGCAATAATTTTGGCTACCAGGCGCTCGCAGCTTTTGCCTTGACAAAGGCCCATACCGGCCCTGGTTCGTTTCTTGACGCCGTCTACAGAAAAGGCCCCTTCGGCAATAGCCTCCTCAACCATAGCCAAGGTTACTTCCTGACAGCGGCAGATTAAGATCTCTTTATTTGCTTCAGCCATTTTTTATTCTCTCCCTTCCCGGAGCATCGGTTTAAAAGGCGTCAGGCCTCTGACCTGAAAGCCCATAGCTTTAGGTACGGCTAGAGTAACTACCGCCGTTTGTTTAAAGGCTTTCGGCATTTTAATATCCAAGACCCGGCCCCGGCTCACTACCTTACCCTCCCGGTCCACGGCCTCCACCAGATCATTTTTTGCCGGCAGGGGCCGGTACTCGTAAGGAAAGGCCACCGCCGCTTCTGTCTCGCTATAAGCCATATTCACCGTAAAAATAGCCAGGCCCGGACAGGCCGCCACACAAGCGCCGCAGCCGGTGCATTTTTCTTCATCCAATACCGGCAGAGAGGTAATGGGTTCCCCTACTCCGATAGCCCCAAAGGGGCAGGCTGCTTCACAAGGATTGCAGGGAATCTCCTGCACGCATTCGATCACCGCCACCGGGCCTTTGGCCATTCTGGCCTCACTGGGCATTCCCGGGATTTTGGCCAGTTCTTCTTTAGAAGGTACACCGGTATAGGCTACACCTGTTTTCACCATATCACTTCACCCCGCCTTTTTCCGCTGTCAGAGCCTGCCAACCGGCCATATCTGCCATCTGTTGTTCCTTGGCAGCTTTACGTTTTTCGCCAAAGAGGCCTGTGCGCAGCATATCCAGACGGCGCAGCACCTCCTGCTTTTTGGCCGCCGCCTCTTCTTGGCTAAGACAGCCAAGAGCGGCAGCAGCAGCAATACCCGCTAATTTTCCTTCTTCCATAGCGGAAGAAGCCTCTTCCACACCGGTGATATCGCCGGCTACATAGATGCCGGGCTTAGTGGTTTCCATATTGTGATCGTGGAGGGGCACATGGCCTCCTAAGGCGGGTATATGGGTAAATTGACAACCGGCCATCCAGGCCAATTCCGTCATGGGATTAAGGCCCACCGCCAGACACAGGGTATCGGCTTGAATATCCTGCTCCGTGCCGGGGATCATCTGCCATTTTTCATCCAGCTGGGCCAACACCACGCCCTCCACTTCTTCCTTGCCATAAACCTCTTTAATAGTATGGCTGGTAAGGATGGGCACGCCGGCCCGGCGGATTTTACCGGCATGGACGCCGTAGCCGCCAATGGTGGGGGCCGCTTCCACCACAGCGGCAACCTGGACCCCGGCCTGCAGCAGCTGATAGGAAACGATCAGTCCCACATTGCCGGAGCCCAGCATGACGATACGCTTGCCGGGCAGGACCCGGTTGACATTAATCATGGTCTGGGCAGCTCCCGCACCCATGACGCCGGGCAAAGTACTGCCGGGAAAAGCCATATAATTCTCTTTGGCGCCGGCGGCCAGGATGATCTTCTTGGCCTTGACTTCATAATGATATTTATCTTCGGCAATCACTCCCAGGCTATTTTCAGCAAATAATCCGTATACTACGCTGTCAAGCATGACCTTGGCGCCGCTTTTTTTCACGTCCTCTAAAAGCTGTTGGCCGATTTCAAAGCCCCGCACCCCAGCTTGATGCTCCCTGGAGCCAAAAAACTTATGAATTTGTTTAAACAACTGGCCCCCGGGCAATTGATTTTCGTCAAAAACCACTACGCCGGCGCCGGCGGCGGCAGCCTGGATAGCTGCGCAAAGGCCGGCTGAACCTGCCCCAATAATAGCGATATCCGTTTCTATTTTTCTCATTTTGCCTCCTCCGCCTTACCGTAACCCAGCTGCCGGGAAACTCTCATCCCATCTTCTACCGGCGTAACACAAGTGCGGATATTCGGTTTGCCGTTTACAATCATCATACAATCTGTACAGCGCCCGATCGCGCAAAAGATGCCTCTGGGTTCCCCTTTTTTTACCGTACGCCGGAAAGACCGCAGACCGGCGCTCATCAAGGCGGCTGCTATGGGCTCGCCCTCATAAGCGCTAATGGCCTGACCATCATAATAGATCGTCACTTGCTTGCGGGCTACTTCCGGCAGTATCGGATGTTCCTGGATTCTTCTTTCTCCCGATAAGCTCATGGAAATGAAACGCCTCCCTTTCGATTTACATCTAGACTGATTAAATTTTACATGTGCCCAAAATATTGGGGGCTTACCAAAGCTCCGTGTACGTAATTAATCAAGGTAATGATGTCGAAAACCGGCAAACTGGTTTTTTGCTGAATTGCCCTGGCAAAAGGCGGCATATTGGTACATTCCAAAACAATAGCGCCGATATCCGGATTCTCGCCAACCATTTTTTCCGCTACGGCCAGCATTTCTTTTTCGGCCAAAGCAATATCGATATGATCCAGGCCATTAAAAAACACCTTGCCAAACTCCGTATCTTCAATGCCGTACACCACTTTGGGAATATGGGAAATACCTACGCCCGCAAAATGCCTTTCCCCTAAAGAGGAGGCTTTTGCCGTTAAAATCCCTACTTTTTTGCCGGGCTGCAGCATAGACGACACCAAAGGAACCTGCAGCAGACTGGAAGAAACCACCGGCACATCAAGCTGGGCTGCCATTTCCTTTTGAAAAATCGCCATAAAACCACAACTGGTAATAATAGCCCGGCAGCCTTCGGCCACCAGCTCTTTTGCTGCCTCCACAAAGGGCTGGATCAAAGCGGGATCGGCTTGCAGCACTACCCGGTTGGAATCGGCGCCTTTAACTACCTTATACACCACGGGAAAGGGAAAGGTCGTAGCATTGCCGATATCTCCCGGCACCCGGGGAAAATGAGTTTCCAGCATCAAAATACCGATAGGCTGGCCATAATTAGGGGTTTTACCATAAACGATAGTCATTTTTTTCATTCACTCCCTTTATGTCTTTATTCATCAACCAGGGCTTGCTCAGCGCAAGCCCTGGTTTTACCGAATCATTTCAATGGGCTGGTCAATAAAGCTTTAGATGTATAAAACAATCATGCCGGCAATAAACAGCCAAAGACAAAACACCGAGGAATAGATCATGGATTTGAGGGGATCAACCTTCCGGTTGAGCATGCCGCCGATGAGACCGGCCACCACGAAGGTCAGCAGATCCGCAGGAGGCAAGCCCTGGCCGGCGGCAGCCACGTGAGAACCAAACACGCCTACCTGATTGGCATTGATGCCCATTTCCACCAGTGTTGGTCCCAAGAAAGAAAAGATAGTAGTCTGAGCCGTGGATTGGGTACCGGTGAGCATGCCCAAAATCGTTAAAGCTCCAGCACCGCCCCATTTCAACATCGTTGCATTAAGGCCCATAGCAAAATTCTTTACGGCTTCAATTTGACCGCCGGCATAGAAACCGCCCAGCATCAAACCGGTACACAGCTGAACGCTGGCGCTGGTTCTGACATTCTTTAAGCCCTGGATAAAAACGGCCCCGGCGTCTTTGCGTACTTCCTTATAGAAAATAAAAGCAATAATCGCCGCAATAATAATCGCCAAAACAATAATATTGGAAAAGCCTTTCAGAATAGTTATACCGCCGATCCAGCTTAAGAAGGTTTTATCGCCGATATGGATCATATCCAGTACCATCTTGATCAGATCAATGCGGAAACCGTTAGGAAAAGGAATGGAACGCAGAATGACCAGTGTGGAAAGAACCATCAGAGGAATTAAGGTTTTCCAGCGCTGAGCCAAAATCTGGCCGGCCGTTTCCTTCGGGATCAATTCTTCCGGCAGACGCACGTCTTTTTTGACATAGAAGGTAGCCACGAACCAGCAGCAGAAAACAATACCTAACCCTACGGTTATATAGGAAATCTGCACCAGGCCATCGGGATTGACGTTTAAGAGAGAGGCCGAAAGGAAAATGGCCTGGCTAATAGGAGGCATAATTGAGCCCATGCTGGCGCCGATAACGATAATGCCGGAAATTAATTCGCCGCTAAGCCCCAAATCGGCCATGGATTTGACGGTAAGAACACCAACAACGGTGGCTGCCGCTATGGAGTCGCCCAGAAGAGAGCCGGCGATACCCAAAGCGATAAGAACCGTAACAATCAAGCCCCGGGGAGAGTGACCAAACCGGGCCCGCAAACTGCCCAACACCGTCTCCAGCGCACCCATCTTAGTCTGGGTTTCCGCATAAATACTGCCGAAAACCGATAGAAAAATAACCCAGGCAATCCGGTCAACACCGGAGATCCATGCTTGCAACCAGTTAATCGGATTATAAATACCGCCAAGGATCAAGGAGAGCAAACCCGCTGATATCAATGCTACCTGAATGTTGCCGCCGATGACGGGTATCTTCTTGATGAGAACGATGCCGATCATGACTACCATAGGAATGATAACAATATACATAGCCCTACCCCTTTTCTATTTTTTCGTGCGCACAATCTAAATAAAAAGCAAGGTCCATGCCACGAAAAAAAGCCCGGCATGTACCAGGCTTTTTTGATTTTTCTAATTTTTATAAAATTTGATTTAGAATCAGTTTAGAAAAAAATGTCCTTTTCTTATGTTTTGTCGATTTTTTCCTCATCTCCAGATTGGAATTTTTATTTCTGATTTTAGAATTTTCATAAGTTTTTAGAAAAAATTTATTTTTGCGTAACAAAAATGCTCCTTTCTCTTCCAATGGCTGGAAATTTCCCAAAGCCAAACTGGAGATCAAGGAGCACAACTTCTAGTAAATCAGAATTTTTCAAAGGTCGAATGAAAAATTCCTTATTGTTGAGCCATTTCTATTTTCGATTTTTAGAATTATTTTTGTAACCGCTGGAAATTCCGTATTTTTTCATTTTATTATATAAAGTGCTTAAAGAAATATCCAGCTTTTCTGCGGTTTGCCGCTTGCCCTCCACGTCTTTTCCATAAAGCTGCAGCGAGCGCTCAATCAAAGCTTTTTCTCCCACAGCTAAGGAAGTAGTATTATTCTTTTCCAGCTCTATCCGGTTAGCGGCGGGATAAATAAACAACATATCGGAACCAATGATTTGATTCTGGTCAGCAATCAACACCGCTCGCTCCAGGACGTTTTCCAGTTCCCGGATATTGCCGGGCCAATCGTAATCAACCAGCTTCTGCAGAGCCTGACTGTTTAACGCGCAATTTTTATTATAACGGCGGTTTTTCTTTTTTAAAATCTCGTCGGCCAAAAGCAGAATGTCCTGGCGACGCTCCCTTAAGGGTGGCAGCCGCAGGGGGATAACATTAAGACGGTAATAAAGATCCTGGCGGAAGGTGCCTTTTTGGATGCCTTCAAGGAGATTGGCGTTGGTAGCGGCAATAATCTGCACATCGATGAGCCGGGGCTTGCTGGAGCCCAGACGTTCAATTTCTTTCTCCTGGATGACTCTGAGGATTTTGGCTTGCAGGGGCAGGGCCATATCGCCGATTTCGTCCAGAAGAATGGTTCCTTCATTGGCCAGTTCGAATTTGCCGATTTTTGTGGCGTTGGCCCCGGTAAAAGCTCCTTTTTCAAAGCCGAAAAGCTCGCTTTCCAAAAGCTGTGTAGGAATAGCGGCGCAATTCACCTTAATGAAAGGTTTATCCGCCCTGATACCATAGTTGTGGATGGCGTGGGCCATCACTTCTTTACCGGTGCCGCTTTCGCCGGTAATCAGCACCGTAGAGGAATTGCGGGCTACTTTTTTTGCTAAATCAATACAATGGAGGAGTTCCGGATCCTGACCCACCATATCACTGAAGGAATAGCGGGCCGCCGCCAGGTCATTGAAACCTTTCTTTAAATTGTCCAGTTCCGCTTTATTCTCGTCAAGGCGGCGGGCCAGCCTTTTAATGTCGGAAATATCCTGGAACACCACTACAGCTCCCGTCATAATGCCGTCAACGATGATGGGGGAAGCATTGCACATAACGTCCACGCCGGTTTCCGTGACCATCATTTTGCCAAAGAGGGATTTTTTTGTGCGTAAAACCTCGGCCAAGGCTCCGTCCGGCGAAACATCAAAAACACTGACGCCCAGCCGTTTGTCCGGCAAAATACCGGTGACGTCGGTAAAGGCTTTGTTGAGATAGATCAATATGCCGTCCTTATCCGCCACCTCGATAGCTTCTTGGGCAGAGTTAAACACGGCATAGAGCCGTTCCTCTGTTTCCTTAGCCTTGGCCGCCTGCTGGCGCAAGCCTTTTACAATACTCCCCATGCTAACTTTATAGTTTTTTCGAACATCCAAGACTATACCTCCTCACTCTTATCTACAAAAGGCACAGTGATGCTGATCTGCAAAACTATATTCTAGCAAAAATCATGCCAGCAAAGCGAAGGCTTCTTTCAAATCCAGAGTCCCTTCATAAACGGCTTTACCGCAGATAGCCCCATAAATATCTAATTCTACTAATGCTTTAATATCTGCCAGGTCCTTGACGCCGCCGCTGGCGATAACCGGGCAGGAAACCCGGTCCTTTAGGGCCTTTAACTGAGCAAGGTTAGGCCCCGTCAGGGTACCGTCCCGGGAAATATCCGTAAAAATCAGAGCCCCGGCGCCCCAATCGTCCATTTGTTTGGCCAGTTCAAGGTAATCGGCTCCCCCCTCTTCCAGCCAGCCCTCCACCATGACTTTGCCATCCTTGGCATCAATACCTATAGCGATTCTCTGGCCATAACGGGCTATGGCCTCCTTGACTAAATCCGGCTGCCGGATAGCCGCTGTGCCTAAAACCACCCGCTGGATACCATGATCTAAATAATATTCTATGGTTTCCATATCCCGGATGCCACCGCCAAGCTCTGTCAATAGGCCGCTTTCCCTGGCTATCCTGATGAAAATTTCGCTGTTTTCCCGGCGGCCCAAACGGGCCCCGTCCAGATCTACCATATGGATCCAGGAAGCGCCGCAAGCCTTGAAATTGCATGCTGCAGCAAAAGCATCCTCAGCCACTTCGTGAACCGTGGCAAAATCTCCTTTATAAAGACGGACGGGCCGCCCGCCTTGTATATCAATGGCCGGTAGCAGAATCATGCCAACACTCCTTTTGAGGATAAGACTTCTTTGGCGCCGGTTAAGGCTGCCGCCTGCTTTAAGCTGTGGGCGAAGGCCTTAAATATGGCTTCGCAGCCGTGATGGTCATTTTCTCCTTCCAAAAGCCGGATGTGCAAAGTAAGGCCGGCAGAGACGGCCAGAGCCTGAAAGAATTCCTTCGTCAGGCAGGTATCATAACTTCCAATCATCTGGTTAGCAAAAGCCGCTTTAAACACCAGGTAAGGCCTGCCGCTGATATCTAAAGCCACCTGAGCCAATGCCTCATCCATGGGCAGCAGCATCTGGCCGAAACGGCTGATGCCGGTTTTGTCCCCTAAGGCTTCCTTGAGAGCCTGTCCCAAGGCAATACCGCAATCCTCCACCGTATGGTGGCCGTCCACCTGAATATCGCCTATAGCCTTTACGGCCAAATCCATGGAGCTATGAACAGCCAAAGCCGTCAGCATATGATCAAAAAAGCCGATGCCGGTGCTGATATCCGCTTTGCCCCCGCCATCGAGGTTGACCTCTACGGCGATATCGGTTTCCTTCGTCTTGCGCAGGCAGCGGCCTGTCCTTCCTTGCTTTTCCACTATATTCTTCTCTCCTTACTTGCTTTTTGATACCTTACTTGTTTTTTGATACTTTTTCAGGCCCGCCATTTTTCTCAAGGCTGCCAAAAGGGCCTGGTTTTCTTCAGGACTGCCTACCGTAATCCGCAGAAAATCCGGGAAGCAGCGGATTAATATTTTTTTGCGTTTTAAATAATCGGCAATCTCCTGATGTTTGCTTTTATCCCGGAAGCGCAGCACCAAAAAATTAGTTTTCGATTCCGGCACCAAAGAAAAGGCTAAAGGCGTGTCCTGCCACTCTTGCTCCAGCTTCGTCAAAGCGCCGGCTAAAAAGCCCCGTCCGGCTAAAATGTCCGCCAAAGCATCTTTAAGAATATCCTGGCGCTTCAGTAAGGCCAGCCCTGCCGCCTGAGTCAGGCTATCCACATTGTAAGGAGATTTCAAGGCCTGGACAGCCGCCGCCAGCTCCTGGCGGCAAACGGCAAAGCCCAGGCGGATAGCGGCTCCCCCCATGGCTTTAGAGCAAGTCCGCAAAATGATCAGGTTATTATATTCTTCAACCTCCGTAAGTATACTTTGATTCCAAAAGTCCATGTAGGCTTCATCCAAAATGATCAGCGTATCCGGCAAGGCTTTCAGGATCATGCGCAGAGCCCCTTTTTTCAGCCCCTGGGACGTAGGATTGCAGGGATTGGAGAAAATCAGGCCCCGGCAATTTTCTTTTTGGGCCAGTTCAATAAAAGCCTGAGGGTCAATCCGAAAATCCTCGGTCTTTTGGTAGCTGACCACCTGGAGCTCCGCCGCCTGGGCATAAAATCTGTACATTGAAAAATCCGGTTCGGCAATCAGCAGTTTTTCGCCCCGGGAAAAGAAACCGCTGAGAATCAGGCCGATCAGCTCGTCGGACCCGTTGCCCGCCGTAACTAAAGCGGGGTTTATGCCGTAATAGTCGGCAAAAGCTTTGCAGCATTCTGTGGCTTTCGGATCGGGATAACGGTTAAAGGCTATTTTCCTGATCAGAGCTGCCATATCTTTTTTAATATCTTTATGAATGGGCAGAAAGGACTCATTGGCCTCCAGGCGGACGGCATATTTTCCTGTCTCCGGTTCATAAGGAACCAGTTCCTTCACCTTTTGATTAAGCTCGTAGGTCATCATCTTCCTCCTGTCTGATGGCAACAGCGCCGGCATGAGCCGTCAGCCCTTCCTGAAGGGCCAGCCGCCGGATAAAGGGGGCCGCCGCCAACAATTCTTCCCGGGGATAATAGGTATAGCTATAATACTTCAAAAAGCTTTCCACAGACAAGGGGGAAAAAAAGCGGGCGGTGAAGCCGGTGGGCAATACATGATTAGGACCGGCAAAATAATCGCCCAGAGGCTCCGGCGTATAGCCGCCTAAAAAAAGAGAACCGGCATTATGAAGGCGCCCCAGATAGTCCATGGGGTTTTCCAGCATTACTTCCAAATGCTCCGGCGCCAGCTCGTTAGCCAGGTTGATGCTTTCCTCCAGGTTCCGGGTCACAAAAATAGCGCCGTAATCCTCTAAGGCTTGGGATATGATGGCCTGGCGCTCCAAAGCCGCCGCCTGGCGGGCCACCTCTTTTGCCACCTGAGCCGCCAGAGCCGGGGAATGAGTCACCAGCATAGACGAGGCCATGGTATCATGCTCGGCCTGGGACAAAAGATCAGCGGCGGCAAAGGCCGGATTGGCTTTTTCATCAGCCAGAATCAATATCTCACTGGGGCCGGCAATCATATCGATATCCACTTCGCCATAAAGCAGCTTCTTGGCTGTGGCCACATAGATATTGCCGGGGCCTACGATTTTGTCCACCTTAGGAATGGATTCCGTGCCGTAAGCTAAAGCCGCCGCCGCCTGGGCGCCGCCGATCAGAAAGACCCGGTCCACCCCGGCCAAAGCTGCCGCCGCCAGCACTGCCGGATCGGCCCAGCCTTCCTTTTGGGGAGGCGTCACCATAATGATTTCGCCCACACCGGCAATTTTGGCCGGTATGGCATTCATCAGCACCGTAGAAGGATAGGCGGCCCGGCCGCCGGGCACGTATAAGCCCACCCGGTGCAGGCCCCGGCTTTTGCGGCCCAGAACTATGCCGCCGGGCTTGCGTTCCTCAAAATCGCCGGGCAACTGGCGGCGGTGAAAATCCCGGATATTGGCGGCAGCTTTTGTCAAGGCCTCCGCTAAATCTGCCTGCAAGGCAGCCAACGCCTCCTGCATTACTTGGGCCGGCACCTCCCGTACTTCCGGCAAAAAGCCGTCAAACTTCATGGTATAGCGGTCGCAAGCGGCATCCCCCTCCAACCGCACGGCCTCAAGGACGGCAGCCACCTCCCCTTTGACCTTGCTGTCCGTATCCCGGTTGCGGTCTTTTAACTTTTTAATAAAGGCCAATTCCTCAAGGCCGTTGGTTTTGATAATTTTCATTTTTTCCTTCCCTTCGTCTCCCCGGCAGCCTCGGACCTCAGCGCCAGCCGCAAGCGGCTGATAAATTTGTCGATTTCTTCCTTCCGCATCTTCATGCTGGCTATATTAACCACTAAGCGGGCGGATAAATGGGCAATCAGCTCTTTCTCCTCCAAACCGTTGGCCCGCAAGGTGCTGCCGGTCTCCACAATATCCACGATACCGTCGGCCAGACCCAAAAGAGGGGCCAGTTCCACGGAACCCTCTATTTTTACGATGCTGATGTCCATATCCTTGCTTTCAAAATAGGCCCTGGCAATATTGGGGTATTTTGTGGCCACCGTCTTGATGCCAAAGCCATGATAAAAATCCCTGTCTTTATAAGCTGCCAGCATCATCCGGCAGCAACCCAGGCCAAGGTCCATCACTTCATAAAGGCTTTGGGCCGTTTCCATGATGGTATCCTTGCCTACTATGCCCATATCGCAGACACCGTGTTCCACGTAAGTCACAATATCCGGGGATTTGGCCAAAATCAGCTCCAGCCGGCCCTCATCGATAGGCAGAATCAGCTTTCTGCCTTTATCTTTAGCCCCGGAACAATCCAGGCCCATTTCTTTCAGCAATACCAAGGTTTTCTCTTCCAGCCGGCCTTTGGCCACCGCTATTCTTAAAGGATTCATTTTTCGGCTCCTCCTCCCTCCAGGATTTCTATGGTTTGGCCCACCACATGAATATGGCGGATACCCTTGGCGGCGGCGTAGGCCCGGCACTCGTCCAGATTCTGAAACAGCCCGTTTTCCACCACCAGCTCCGGCGTCTGCCGCAGGGTTTTGGCATATTGCAGGCTTAATATCTCGTAGCCCGGCTCTCCCCATACCAGCACCTGGGGAGGCTGGGCCGGCAATTGCAGGCCGCTGTCCAAACGGTTTTTTGTCAGCAAATCCACATTAACGCCGAAGCCTATAGCCGGCAGTTTTTCGCCGAAGCGCTCAAGGAGCCGGTCATAGCGCCCCCCTAATAATACCGCCTCGCCGGAGCCATGAATATAGGCTTGGAAAATAATGCCCGTATAATAGTCATTGTCATTGACAAAACCCAGATCCAGCATCAGCCGCTCTTTTAAGCCCAACTGCTGCAATACGTCGAACAAAGACTTCATATAGGCCAGAATTTCTTTAGTCTCCCGGTCTTTAAATACCTCTGCCGCCTGGTCAAAAACCTCCCGGCCGCCAAAGAGTCTGGGCAGAGCTTTAATCGCCTGGATCTCGTCACCTTGGCCTAAAGTATCCAGGAGGTCATTTAAGGCTGCATAATTTTTCACCTGAATAAGCTGCCGCAACTGCTCTTTGTCGGCTTCCGCCACCGCCAGCCGGGAGATCAAAAGCTCGCACAAGCCGCCATGACCCAGCTCAATCCGGTATTCTGTCAAGCCGCAGCTTTCCAAAACCTCCATAGCCATTTGCAGCATTTCCAGATCGGCCTTGATGCTGTTGGCGCCGATCAGCTCCACTCCCATCTGGGCCGTCTCGATGCGGCGGCCGCTGTAAAGGCCCTTCTGCCGGTACACCCGCTGATTATAATAAAGCCTTACCGGCTTGCTGCTTTTCTTCAGCCGGGAAGCCGTCAGCCTGGCAATGGGCGCTGTGGAGTCCGGCCGCAGCACCAGTATTCTGCCTTCATTATCAATGAGTTTAAACATATGTTCACTGCCCAGATTGCCCGGCGCCTCGGCATAGACATCCAGGTATTCTACCCCCGGAGTCTTTACCTGGCCATAGCCATAGCTTTTAAAAATCTTTTTGAGCCTTGACTCAATCCAGCTTTGAGCCTCGCATTCATCGGGCAAAATATCCTTGGCCCCTTTGGGGGTAGTCAAATAATCCTTTTTCATGGCGTTTCCTCTTCACTTCTCTTCTGCTGTTATTTTCTTCTGCTTTGAGATTTTGCCGCTTTCGTTTCGCCGCTTTGTTGCTTTGCTGCTTTGTTACTTTACCCCTTTATCGCTTTATCTTGTTAAAGTAACAATTGGTGCAATTTTACCATTCTTCCGGCTGCCTTGTCAATACTGACAATTATAATATATAATGTGATAATGTTACTTGATAACCTGTCAATCAGCAACCCTCTCTATTTGATTTCTTTGTGAAGGAGCAGCTACATGTCTTATTTATTGCCTATGGACCTGCACAGCCATAGCGAAAACTCCATGGATGCCAATCATCCTGTGCAGGAAATGTGCGAAGCGGCCATAAAAAAGGGTATTGCCATCTACGCCATCACCGATCATTACGAGGTGGGCGGCTTTGAAGGAGAAGATTTTGACTTTGACGGCTATCTGGAGAAATCCGTGAGGGAAATCCGGGCTGCCAAGGATAAATATAAAGACCAATTACGGCTTTTAACGGGCATCGAACTGGGCCAGCCTTTGGAGGACATAGCCAGAGCTGAAAAAATCCTGGCCAGCCACCCCTTCGATTTTGTTTTAGGCTCCATGCACAATGCCCCCGGCCGCCGGGACATCTATTTTTATGATCCGGCAGATAAAGACTATGACCTGGATAAAGAGCTGGAATTTTATTTTGTTCATTTACTGGACGTTATCCGCTGGGGTCTTTTCGACAGCGCTTCCCACTTGACTTATCCATTTCGCTATATTATGGAGCGGCAAAAAAAGCCTTATCCTTTCCGGCGCTGGGACGACCATCTGGACACTATAGTCAGAACCATAGCGGAAAAGGGACTGGCCATGGAGCTGAACACCTCCGGTATAACCAAAACCCCTTCTCACACGCTGCCGGAGGCCCGCTGGATTCACCGGTTTAAAGAATTGGGCGGCGAAAAACTCACCCTGGGAGCAGACGCCCACGTTCCGCAAAAGGTAGGCTCGGGTATCCTCCAAGGGCTGGAAATTGCCCTGGCTGCCGGCTTCCGCTATCTCTGCTATTTTGAGAAGCGCCAACCCCAATACGTGAAGATAGCCGAAAGGTAAAAGAAAAGCTCAGGCCGGATGTACAAAAATTGCTACTATAATAGGCAGGATGAGAGGCACGGCTAATCACCGTGCCTCTCATCCTTTAGCGCTTAGGTTACAATAAGGAGGTGATTGGCTTGACCGAGCAAAAATTGGACTAACCACGTCCGTACCGCAAACTGTCAGCCATCCCCTTATTGCAGCCGTTCGCTTTGAGCAGGTAGAACCACCGGATTCCGGGGCGTTCGTGTAACCAAGCAATTTGTTCAGCAATAAGGCAGGATGGGCCCAATTGCTTATCTTTTGCGAGGAGGAATGAAAATGAACGCTGTCGGAATCGATGTGTCCAAAGGGAAAAGTATGGTCGCCATCATACAACCCCTTGGCAAGGTAGTTGCCCCGCCCTTTACGGTTTCCCACACCGCCCATGGACTCAAGAAGCTTGTGGACTTCCTGAAAGGCCTGGACGGTGAGGTACGCCTTGTCCTGGAGTATACCGGCAGATATGATGAACCCATCGCCCGCCATCTCCATGACGCTGGTTTTTTTGTCGCTGCCGTTCACGCTAAACTTATTCACGACTTCGGCAACAACTCTATCCGTAAGGTCAAAACCGACAAGGCTGACGCCTTAAAAATTGCCAACTATGGCCTGACCCATTGGAACGCCTTAATCCGGTATGCACCGGAAGATAACACCCGTCTACTCTTGAAAGTGGCCAATCGCCAATACAACCAGTCGATGAAGGTGCGGGTTAGCTTAAAAAACAATCTCATTGCCCTGCTGGATCAGACGTTTCCCGGCATCAATACCCTTTTCTCCAGTCCTCTTCGTCAGGATGGCCGCGAGAAATGGGTAGACTTCGTTCAGGAGTTCGGACACGCTGAGTGTGTAACCAGCCTTTCTTTGGCCACCTTTAGCAAACGCTACAACAAATGGTGCAGCAAATCCGGTTACCGGTTCAGTGAGGCAAAAGCGGCGGAAATTCATGCCTTTGCCAAGACGTTGATCCCCACGCTGCCCAAAAATGAACACACCTTGAACTTGGTCAAACAAGGGATTTTACCGCTCAATGCTGTTGCCCTAACCTTAACCAACTTGCGGACGGAAATGCTCCGCCTGGCGGAAGCCTTGCCTGAATTTCCTGTTGTATCTTCCTTGTACGGCGTCGGAAAGGTTCTGGGTCCCCAGCTCATGGCGGAGATCGGCGACATTGGCCGCTTCATCCGCAAGCAATCCTTAGTGGCCTTTGCTGGCCTGGATGCGCCACCCCGCCAATCCGGAGCCTTTGTCTCCAAAGATCGTAAAATGACCAAGCGAGGCTCTCCCCAGCTGCGCAAGACCCTCTTCCAGATCATGTGCTGCCTTCTCCAAAATGCCCCGGAGAATGATGCGGTCTACCAGTTTTTAATGAAGAAACGTGCCGAGGGAAAGCGTTACTACGTCTATATGCTTGCTGGCGCCAACAAGTTTTTGCGGATTTACTACGGCAAAGTCAAGGAACATCTATCCCAATTACAGGGGTTACCTGATGGGTCATCCATATCCATGAAGGTTTAGACAAACGGAACAGAATAGCAAGGAGCCAAGAGCGGTTACCCAAAAAATTTCCTTCCTAACCACTCTACTTTGTTATGCCCCAGAATGTCAATATCTACTGTCCTTTTTTTTACCTTGTGAAACAGCTAAAAAACATCTTGACTTTTATTAGCAGGTTTGCGGTTGTAGGTAAAATGCAGGGGAAGTATTCCCTCACAACCGAAAGAATTGCACAAAATCGGCTTAGATTTAGCTAAATTGCCCTCGACTTGGCTAAAATTGGTCTCAGTAGCTGCTGCAATTCACCCACAAACGTAAAAATTGTACAAGCCGAACCCGGAAAACACATACAAACGCAAATTTTGTACAGAATCGCCTAAGCCTAAGGGCCACTACCTCCCAGGCGGTCACTGCCCCCAGGGCACAGGCGGTAACTACCCCTGTTACTTCCTCTTTTTCATTTGACCTTTATTTAAATGACATTGGTGCGACAGCCGACAGTTCATTTGGGCTAAAAGCAGAGGCAAACTGCTGGAATCTCCCAGAAGCAAAGGGGATTTCTGCCAAACATGAAAAGAGTAAGGGGCCATCTCATTTGGGTTAAGACCAATTTGAGAACAGCCCCTTTTTTTATAACCTGTTTCGTTTCAAATAATCTATTTTGTTTCAAATAATCTTTCAATAAGCTCATGCCCTTCCGGCAGGAAGGGGCCTTTTTCTCCCTTGGCCTCTGTGTAAGCCAAGCTGCCACTACCGCTACTACCATCGCTGCCGCCGGCAGCTTTTCTGCTGTCGTAAAGGATATAAGGCACGGGATCGCCGTCATGGCCCCTGGTAGAAGTTAAGGTCTTATGGTCGCTGAGAATCAACAGCCGGTAATCCTGGCCCTGTTTGGCTAGCCCCTCGGTCAGCCTGGCAATGCAGCGGCTGTCCAGCCATTCGATGGCTTGGATTTTGCCTTCGGTGTCGCCGTTATGGGTGCATTCGTCGGGGGCCTCAATATGCAGCACGGCAAAATCCGCCCCTGCCGCCAGGCCCTCCAGCACCGCATCGGTCTTGCCCTCATAATCCGTATCCAGCTCGCCGGTAGCGCCGGGTACCGTGGCATATTTTAAGCCGGCCAAAGCGCCGATACCCCAAACCAAAGGCACGGCACTCATGACAAAGCCGGTTTTATGATGTCTGGCCTGGAAATCGGGCAAAGCAATGGCCGTACCCTCCGCCCAAAACCAAATACCGTTGGCCGGCAGCTTGCCCTCGGCCCTTCTCGCTTCATTGATAGGGTGGTGATCCAAGATCTCATTGGCCAGCTCCATCATCTCCGTCAAGCCTGCCGCCATGGCACAGCCCTGAGGCAAATAGCCGCCGATGACTTCACCTAAATGGTCATGGGGCGGAGTGGCCACAAGGCCCCGGATATCTACGCCTTTTTGCAGGGCGATATGACGGAAAGAAGGATTCAAATGAAAGCCCATTTGGTTTTTGGCAGCGGACTCCTGAAAGCGCCGGTCCGCCAGCAGGTCTTTCATTAAAGCGATGGCGCTTTCTCCCTCGATGGAGCCGCCGCTATGGGAGAGGATCTTTTTTTCCCGGTAAGGCATCTCGCCATCTTCTAAAGCTACCATATTACAACGGTAAGATACGTCGCCATCGGACAAGGCTACGCCGGAGCCTGCCGCTTCCAGAGGAGAACGGCCGGAGTAATATTTTCTGGGATCATAACCAAAAATGCTTAATATGGCGGTATCGCTGCCGGGGGCCAGCCCTTCCGGCACCGTCCTGACACTGCCCAATTCGCCTTTTTGGGCCAGTCTGTCCATCACCGGAATATTGCTATATTCCAGAGGGGTTTTGCCCCCAAGCTCAGGAACAGGATTATCCGCCATACCATCACCGATTACGATCACGTATTTCATTCTCTCGTCTCCTTTTCGCTATATTAGTGCAGTGTCCCGCTCATCCTTCGGCAAATCACTAGTGTGAATTTCCTCTGCGTTGTTGTCGTCACTACACTAGAAGTGCAGCCGGCGGTTAAGCTGGCTGCGAAAGCCCTTGTCCAAGAAAAGATAAATCATGATTAAAGCCGCCAGATTGACTAAGGCCGACAACAAAGAAGGCCACAAGCGGCTGGTAAAGCTCAGCACGTAAAGACCGCAAGGCAGGAAGCCCAGGAACAATAAGGTTAAAACGTAAGCCGTATAATCGCTCCATAACCGGCGCTGCCGGTAAACTAAAGTCAGCAGGGACAGGGAAGACAGCATTAATAGCAAGGGGATAACGTAATCTAAAGCCCAGCCCTGGTTCCCCGTCAGATTATCGATCAAATACAGCAAAAGACTGATGTTGGTTAACTGGATTAAAAACTTCTTGCCTAAATGAAGCCTGGACAGCCAGGTGTAACGAATAAATACCCAGGCAAAGCCGATGCCCAGAGTCTCCCCATTCAGCCAAAGATCTCCTTCGCCGGTAATGATGGTCAGCAGCGTAGGCACCAAAAAGACGCCAATCAGCAAAATCGGAAAGATCCGGCGTATAAAAAAATGAAAACTGTTCAGCAAATCACTTTTTTTCTGATAATTGGGATAAAGCTTGACTTTTGTCTCCTCTTCCTTCCCGTAATGGATGCGACCACCGCATAAGGGGCAGGCAACAGGATGATCAGGCAGCTTAACCTGACACATTTTACAACTAGCGATAAATATCCCTCCATTCGTTGCCATAAACCGCAACTTCTAACCCCAGATTTTGACTTAAATGGCGAAAAAATTGTTGCACAATCAAGCCATCCTTAATGGAACGGGCAAAAGTAATGGTCAATTTGTCCTTTACTGCCAAAATACCGCAATTAACAGGATTGCTGGCAGTCGGATAAAAAACCAGCTCACCGCTTTCTACATAAGGCTCCATGGACTTGGGCAGCCGCAAAAGCCCCATATTAGAAACAGTACACGTTCTCAATTTATCATTATAATACAAAAACAAGCTTCGGACAATGCCATCTTTTAGAAGCAAAGGCAAAAAGCGGGCGATCATAATCTTTTCCAGCCGCTGATGGCCTACGATATAGCGCAGCAAGCGGGGCCGCCGGATATTGACCTGCATTTGGGCTTTAACTTCCTCCACAATCCCTTCCAGGCTTTGCTCCCGATTGCAGGGAATGTCAATGTAAGTAACGGCAAAAAAATTGCGCAGGGTACGGCTGGGAAAAAACTGGCGCAGGTTAACCGGCACAGAAACCCGGATAGGCCGCTTATCTCCCGGTTCCAGGGCGCTGCGCTTATAAATCATATAAATAACCAGAGCCAAAAGGTATTCGTTGATGCTGGCCCCTTGACGGGCGGCAATTTCCTTCAGGGCGGCAACGGAGATTACACCATGGACCACTTGATTGCCGTAAGGCTCAAAATATTCCCCTTCTATCTGGTAGGCCTTGCGATTTCTCTTTATAACGTCTTCAAGGGGTTCTTCCCTTTTTTCCTCAACCAGTTCTGCATAATAACGATGAAAACTGTCTTCCCCTTCCTCTTGAGAAAAGGCTTCCTGGGGAAGACGTACCAAATCCTCAGGTTCAACTGCATAGCCCTTCAACTGCAAATAAACAAAGGCTAAAGTTTTCATAAATTCCACGGCCCCCGTACCGTCGGTAAGGCCATGAAAAATCTCCACCGACAGACGCCGCTCATAATAAAGAACCCTGACTAAGGGCTCGGATTCCGGCCCTTTGGCCATGGAACGGCAAGGATAGTATTGGTCTTTTTCCACCAGAAAACGGCGTTCATCCCTTTCCAGATAACGCCAAAACAGGCCTTTTCTCAGTTTTTGCTGCAGCATGGGATAACGGGGCAGGGTTATATCCAAGGCCTGCTGCAAAAAACCGGCTTCCAGCCTTTCGGTAAAGATTAAAGAAAACCGGTAGACGGCAGAATTGTTCTCCCCGGCTACCGCCGGATAGACTATGCCGATATTGTCCAGCTTCATCCATTGAGACACCCGAGCCCCTCCTTCCCTGCCTTTAAGAGAAGTATACCACAAAAAAAGAACGGATAGTCACCGCAGTCCGCGGCCTATCCGTCTTTTTATTAAAATACTTTTTTCAATTGCTGGGATTTAGATATCTGTCTTCCAGAGACTATGCAGGTTGCAGTAAGCAAAAGCTGCCACAGCCTTGTCTTCGATAACGGAGAAAAGGGCTTCCGGCTCGTCGCCGGCTTTCAGGTTCTTTCTCTGGCCGCCTTTTTCCGTCTGTAAATAAATCCAGGTAATCAAATGCTGCTCAGTCATGGGATGAGGAGCGGAGCCGACTTTAACCTTGACTTTGTCGCCGTCTACCTCAACTACAGGAACGTGTTTTTCCTGAGAGGCATCGGTAGTATTGGCTTTCAGCTCCGTCATGTGTTTACCGCAGCATACCATAGGAATGCCGGTATTATCAATCATTCCCACCAGATTGCCGCAAATTTCGCAAATGAAAAAGCTCTGCTGTTTAACCATAACAAAAAAACCCCCTTTTTTGTTCTCTTACTAGTAATAATTAGTAATTAATAATTATTATCAATTATATTTTACACTGATTCAGGGCGGAATACAAGCCCCCTTCGGCTAAAAATTGGATTGCTTGCTTTCTTTCAGTACCACATCGTGATGGCTGCCTTCCACGATGCTGGTGGAGGAAACCAAAGTGAGGCGGGCATTTTCCTGCAAATCGGTGATGGTCAGGACGCCGCAATTGCACATGGTGGATTTCACTTTGTTTAACGATACGCTGACGTTGTCTTTGAGACGGCCGGCGTAAGGTACGTAGGAGTCTACCCCTTCTTCAAAGGACAGCTTATCCTCGCCGCCCATATCATAGCGCTGCCAGTTTCTGGCCCGGTTGGAACCTTCGCCCCAATACTCCTTCATATAATTGCCGCCCACCAGCACTTTATTGGTAGGGCTTTCGTCAAAGCGGGCAAAGTAGCGGCCCAGCATCAGGAAGTCGGCTCCCATAGCCAAAGCCAGGGTCATGTGGTAATCATGGACGATGCCGCCGTCGGAACAAATGGGCACATAAATACCGGTTTCGTCATAATACTCCTGCCGGGCTTTGGCCACTTCGATCAAAGCCGTAGCCTGCCCCCGGCCGATGCCCTTTTGCTCCCGGGTAATGCAGATAGAACCGCCGCCAATACCTACTTTAATAAAATCAGCGCCGGCTTTCACAAGATAAAGGAAGCCTTCCCGATCCACCACATTGCCGGCGCCGATTTTGACGCTGTCGCCGTAATTCTCCCGCACCCAGGCTAAGGTTTCCCCCTGCCACTGGCTATGGCCTTCGGAGGAATCTATACATAACACATTGGCGCCGGCTTCCACCAGAGCGGGAATCCGTTCCTGATAATCTCTGGTATTGATGCCTGCCCCCACCAGATAACGTTTTTGGCTGTCTAAAAGCTCATTGGCATGTTCCTTATGGCTGTCGTAATCTTTACGGAACACGATATATTTTAACCTTTGCTCTTTGTCCACCAAAGGCAGAGCATTCAGCTTATGTTCCCAAATAATATCGTTGGCCTCGCTGAGGGTAGTGGTGTCCGGAGCCCAAATCAAATCCTCAAAACTGGTCATGAAGGTTTTTACTTTGGTCTGGGGAGGCATCCGGCTGGGCCGATAATCTCTGCTGGTCACCAAGCCTACCAGCCGGCCGTTGGGGGTGCCGTCTGTGGTAACAGGCATAGTGGAATGGCCGGTTCGGGCTTTCAATTTGAGCACTTCTTCCAAAGTGCTCTCCGGTGTAATATTGGAATCACTGGGCACAAAGCCGGCTTTATAGCTTTTGACCCTGGCCACCATTTGCGCCTGGCTTTCAATGGATTGGGAGCAGAAAATAAAGGATACGCCCCCTTCTTTAGCTAAAGCAATAGCCATCTTATCATCGGAAACCGATTGCATGATGGCCGAGACTAAAGGGACATTCAAAAGGATTTCTGGCTTTTGGCCTTTTTTATATTTGACCAAAGGAGTTTTTAGATTGACATTGGCGGGAATACACTCCTTGGAAGAAAAGCCGGGAATCAGCAAATACTCGCCAAAGGTACGGGAAGGTTCGGAAAAAATGTAAGCCATGATCATCCTCCTTGCTTATTTTTAGATGTGCGTCAGTATACAAATTGGAAGGCCTTTTTTATGCTGCCTTCCGCTTATTTTCATCGCTATTCATCAAATATAACCTGGTCGCCTTCAAAGGCTTTAATGATAGCCAGGGACTCCACCCGGACCCCTTGCTCCCTCAGCAGGGAACCGCCTTCTTGAAACCCTTTCTCAATGACGATACCGCAGCCCACCAAATGAGCTCCGGATTGGGCAACAATATCTACCATACCTAAAAGAGCGGCGCCTGTGGCCAGAAAGTCGTCAATGATCAGTACTCTGTCTTGGACGTCAAGGTACTTTTTGGCTACTTGAATATCAAAGGTATTGCCTCTGGTAAAGGAAGTAACCTGGGCCAGGTAGAGATCACCGTCAAGATTTTTTGATTTCGTCTTTTTGGCAAAGATTACAGGGCAATTGCCGAAATGCTGAGCGGTGATGACAGCCAAGCCGATGCCGGAAGCCTCTAAAGTCAAGATTTTGTTTACGCCTTCACCGGCATACAGCCGGCTGAATTCCTTGCCCATCTCGTTAAAAAGGCTGATATCCATCTGATGGTTAAGAAAGCTGTCCACCTTAAGAATGTTTCCGGCTTTCACCCGGCCCTCCTCGCGAATCCTATTCTTCAATAGTTCCATACTCATTCTCCTCCGCCGGCAGCCGGCAAGCTATAATATTTTATTTTATGATAGTTTGTCCTGCTTTTCAATGGCTAAATCACAAAGCCGCCATTAATACCAAAAATCTGGCCGGTAATGTAGGAGGCTTCCTCTCCGGATAAGAATAATGCCAGCCGGGCCACTTCCTCCGGCAGGCCTAAACGGCCCAGGGCGGTGGACTCCGCTAACTGGGCCATCACTTCTTTATCGAAGCAGCCATTCATTGGCGTATCGATTACGCCGGGAGCCAGGGCATTAACCCGGATACCCGAAGGCCCCAGCTCTTTGGCCAGGGCTTTAGTCATACCTTCAAGAGCCGCTTTGGCGGCGGAGTAATGAACTTCACAGGAGGCGCCGGTTTGGCCCCAAATGGAGGAAATATTGATGATGGAGCCTTTTTGCAGCCGGATCATGGCAGGCAGCACCTCCCGGCTGCAGTAAAAGGCGCCGTGGACGTGGACGGCAAACATATCTTCCCATTCGCTGTCGCTGATCTCGGTAAAGAGCTTTTGCTGGCCAAAGCCGGCATTGTTAATTAAATGAGTGATTTCTCCCAGCTCCGCTCCTGCTTTTGCCACCATAGCCTTCACCTCCAGGCTATGGCGAATATCGGCGGCATAACACTGAGCAACGGTTCCTGCTGCCACAGCGGCCTGCCGGGCAGCTTCTGCTCCCCGGCGGTTTTTGTGGTAATGTATAGCAATTTGGTAGCCGGCTGCCCCAAAGCAGCGGACCAGAGCCTGGCCGATGCCGCCGGAAGCGCCGGTGATGAGAACGGTTTTTTTCACTTTTCTATGCCAGCCACCTTTTCTACCGCATTTAAGATGTTTTGGTAGCCGGTGCAGCGGCAAAGATGGCCGGAAATCAGCCGCCGTAATTCCTCCCGGCTATAGCGGCGGCCGCTATCAACGATCTCCGTGGCCGTCATGATCAGACCC
Organism: Clostridiales bacterium; assembly: GCA_038562165.1. GTDB lineage: Bacteria > Bacillota > Peptococcia > DRI-13 > UBA5745 > WRMS01. The sequence continues at coordinate 25,842 of JBCFAO010000027.1, forward strand.
GGCGTGCAAAAGCCGCATTGTACGGCCGCTTCATCAATAAACGCTTGCTGGACGATGGATAATTCGTTTTCCGCTCCCCGCAGGCCTTCCGTAGTCAAAATGTGCTTTCCTTCGGCCCAGCGGGCCAGATAAATACAGGAATCGATGGATTTGCCATCCACCAAAACAGTGCAAGCGCCGCATTCTCCCACATCACAGCCCTTCTTGACGCTGGTCAGCCCCAGGCGATTGCGCAGCATGTCCGCCAGGGATTCCCGGTTATCGATGGCCACTTCCACAGGCCTGCCGTTTACAGTACAGCTCATAAACCAGCGGCGCTGATCGCCGAAACCTGCCGGACCCTTCTCTGCTTCTTGCTCCGGGGCAGCACCCTCTTTTAAGCCGGTATTTTCTTTCAAGGCAACCTCCGCCTTGGCAGCGGCGGCTTGCCCGCCGGCAGCCCCCTGGGCCAGCCGGGCTTCTTCAAAGCAAGCCAAACCGCTGCGGTAAGCCAGTTCTTCGGCCAACTGCAGCCGGAAAGAACGGGAAGCCCGCCAGGAATCCCGGGGATTAATCTCATCTAAAGCCAGGCGGCCTAATTTACGGAAGGCCTCCTCCCCCGGTTCCATGCCAATCAAGGCTTTTTCGGTCTTGGGGCAGCGGCAGGGAGTTGGTCCGGCCACACCGTAAGCCAGGCGCACCTCTTCAATTCTTGACAAGTCATCGCTGAAGCGGCCGTAAACGGCGCAGCCTAAAGTGGCGATATCCATGGCGTTGCGCATGGAGTATTTCGTATAATGGCCAAAAAAGTTGAGATATTTTTCTTTCGGGATATAAATATCCGTCAGCATTTGATCAGGAGCCAGATCAACCCGGCCGGGGCCCTGGTAAAAGCCGCCGATCGCCTTTTCTTCGCTGACCAAATGGCCGGACTGATCCAGCCTGGTTAAAACCAGTACGGCCTCCAGCACAAAAAGGCTGGCAGCGCTGTCGGCACTGGTGGCACCATTGCAGATATTGCCACCGATGGTGCCTACGTTTCGCAGTTGGGGACCGCCGGCCTGATCCACCGCCCGGCCCAGCAGGGGAATTCTGCTTTGGATGATCGGGTCGGCAGCTATTTGGCCAAAGGTCGATAAAGGTCCGATATGGATATTCTCTGACCCATCCAGGGTAATTCCCTTAAGCTCCGGAATATCCCGGATAGCAATGAGATCAGCGCCGGCCAGCTTGCCCTCCCTGATCTGAATCAGCAGATCGCTGCCCCCGGCAATCCAGCGGGCTTTGGGATTTGCTTGCTTATACTGCAAAGCTTCCGTCAGGGTCTTTGCTTGAACATAACTATTAATGGCAAACATATCTTCTCACTCCTTTCCCAAAAGCCCGGCGGCAGCAAATTCTTCAATGAGCCGCTGAGGTGACATCGGCAAGCTGTTGAGGGCTACGCCGGTAGCATGGTAAATAGCATTGCGCAAAGCGCCGGATTGGGGAATAGTAGGAGGCTCGCCCAGGGACTTGTTGCCAAAGGGGCCTGTGGGATCATCGGTCTCCACAAAGTCCACTTGCAGCTCCGGCGTATCCATACTGGTGCCGATTTTATAATCCAAAAAGTTGCCGTTAAGCATGCGGCCTTTAGCATCATAAAGAAGCTGCTCGCTGAAGGCATAGCCCAAACCCATGCTCATGCCGCCGTGAACCTGAGCTTCGGCTAGCTGAGGGTTGATTAGACGTCCGCTGTCATGGACATCCAGCAGCTCCAAAACTTTGACCTTGCCCAAGGCAATATCTACCTCTACCTCGGCAAAACAGGCGCCGAAGGAATACGTATTTTCCTTGCAGTGGTTGGTGCTTTCCGCTGTAATATGGAGGGATTTGTCCAGGCTGTAAAAGGCTTCCAGCGCCAAAGGCCCCAATTCGGAGAGAACTTCGCCCGTCTGGCGGTCCAGTATTTGAGAATCCTTAAGCTCCAGATCCTCCTGATCCCTTTGCAGCAAATCGGCGCAGTATTCCAGTATCCTGGCCTTAAAAAGTTTAGCCGTTTTGACGACGGCTTTGCCGCTTACATAAGTCTGGCGGGAAGCATAGGCGCCGGTATCAAAAGGAGCCACATCCGTATCCTGGAAAGAAACAACATGTACATTCTCAAAACGCAAGCCTGCCGCTTCTGCCGCCATTTGGGTTAAGACCGTATCCGCGCCCTGGCCGATTTCCGTGGCTCCCATATGAAGCTGGGCGGTACCGTCCTGGTTGAGGATCATCCGGCAGCTGGAGGTTTCCAGAGATATGGGATAAACCCCTGTCTTATAAGAGAAAATGGCCATACCCACTCCCCGGCGCACATTGCCGGTCTGCCGGCTGTAAGCCTGGCGCTTGTTGTCCCAGTCAATAAGCTGCCGCCCTTTTTCCATGCATTCATCCAGGCCGGAGCTGTGGCAGGTAATGCCGGTGCCGGGATCCACGTAACCGGCCTGCATAGCGTTTTGCCGCCGCAAAGTCAGGGGATCCATATCCAGCCCGGCGGCAATATCTTCTATGTGGGATTCCATAGCAAAGCTGATCTGGGGTATGCCATAACCCCGCATGGCGCCGGCGCTGGGCAGATTGGTGTAGACGGTATAGGCCTTGCCCTCCACCAGCTTTTCCGCCTGATAGAGATGGCGAAAGCCATTGACGGCATTGGCCACAATGGCGTGGCCATGGGAAGCATAGCCTCCCTGGTTTGATATAGCCTCCACCTGCCGGGCTAAAAACCGGCCTTTTTGATCAACGGCGGTTTTGATATGAAAGTCGATGCTGTGACGGATTCTAGTGGCGTAAAACGTCTCTTCCCTGGAAATAGCCAAGAGCACGGCACGGCCACCCACCAAAGTGGTGAGATAGGCATTGAGAGGCTCATAGAGCACCTCCTGTTTATTGCCGAAGCCGCCGCCGATGTAAGGCTTGATTACCCTGATCTTGCCCCAGCCGATACCTAATGCCTGGCCGATAACCCGGCGGACGATATGAGGAATCTGAGTGGAGCTGACGACGACAATCCGTTCATTGTCCATGTAGGCGTAGCTCACCGGTTTTTCGATATGGCAATGCTGAACGGCCTGAGTGTGGTAATCTCCTTCAAAAATCTTGACACCTTCGCCGGGATTTGCCCAATCGAAAGCACCGAAGCTGTAGGAGGTTGCTTTCAGCACATTGCCGGGAAAGTCCTCCTGAATAGCTGCCGCCCCGGGCGCCATGGCCTGGGCGGGTGTCAGCAATGGAGGATATTCCTCATATTCCACGTCGATGAGGCTTAAAGCTTCTTTGCAGGCCAATTCATCTTCCGCAATTACCGCTGCAATCTCATCGCCATAATAGCGCACCCTCTGATTGAGCAGCCGCCGGTCCGCCACATCCTGATGGCCGGGATCCGTGGACCAAGGATGACCGGCAGTGGGAAAGGTAATGTCCGGCACCTCAAAGCAGGTGACGATACGCACCACCCCTTTGACTTGCCGGGCTTTGGAAACGTCTATTTTAGTGACGAGACCGTTGGCCACAGTACTGCGCAAAAGCATGGCCGTCAAATGATTTACCGGCAAAAGATCCTCCGTATATTTTGCCTGGCCGGTAACCTTGGCAAAAGCGTCTACCCTGATTTTTCTTTCTCCTACTGTCATTTTATCCGCCCCCCCTTTAACAGTATGTCCCTATTTTATCATAAAGCTGCTTTGTGCAAAATATCCCTGCCCCGAACAAATTTTCGCTCCACAGTACATCTGTCCGGGTGATAGATAATTCTGGCCAAACGTTCATTTAAGCTCAAATCATAGGGCGCCCGCAACTCACTGTCGTCGATGATTAAAGCATCGAATTCATAAGCAGGCAGGAAGGAGCCGACTTTGCCAAAAAAGGCGCCGCCCCCCATGGTGCCCAGATAGAACGCTTCCTCGATAGCCAGAGGAGCCTCATTTTGATCCTGCAGCCGCCAATAAAGCTTTGATACCTGAATGGCGTCGCTCATGGCCCGGAAGATAGAGGTATGACAGCCTCCGGCCACATCGCTGCCTAAGCCCACCGGAATACCCCTGTCCAGAAAACGGCGGATAGGAGCAATGCCGGAAGCCAGGTTCATATTGGATTGGGGACAATGAGCCACAAATATCTGGCGTTCTGCCATAAGAGCCAGCTCTTCTTCCTCCATCCAGACGCAATGGGCCATAATGGTAGGTGTGCCAGAGCCGCCGAAAAGGCCAAAATAATCATAGGCTGCGCTATAGTTGGCCGCATCAGGACAAAGCTCCCGTACCCAGGCAATCTCCCCCTTGTTTTCCGATAAATGAGATTGAACAGACAAGCCATATTTTTGTTGGATTTCCTTCAATTTGACCATCAGCCCGTCACTGCAGGAAGGGATGAAGCGGGGCGTCAGAATAGGCGCCGTATTATGATAGGCTTTCTCTGTTAAAACCCGGCTGACCCAAGCTTCCGTATCCCGGGCTGAGGCTTCCGGGCCGGACTCCTGCAGGTCCGGATGGCTGTTGCGGTCCATATTGACTTTGCCTACTAAGGTTACCAGGCCGGAAGCTTCCAGCATATCCATCAGCAGCAAGCTGGCCGGCACATGGCAGGTGGCAAAGACGGCCGCCCTGGTATTGGGCCCCTGCCTTAGGTCTTCCACGAAACTGCCGTAGGCTTTCTCCGCATAAGCTAAATCTTTGTATTTGGCTTCTTCGGGGAAAGCATAATGGGACAGCCATTCAATCAGCTCCATATCCATGCCTAAGCAACGAAAGGCATATTGAGGAGCGTGAACATGAATATCCACCAGCCCCGGCAGGATCATCTTGCCCGTATAATCCTCCAAAGGCAAATGTTGATATTGCTGGGGCAACTGCTGAAAAACACCGGTGCATAAGCCTTCTTCGCAAACCAGATAGCCATCGGCTACCAAAGCCAGTTCTTTTGCGCTTTTGCTGTAACAAATATTCCCCTTTAATACAAAATTCTTTCCCATAACTTTCCCCCTTTCTTTGTTAAAAAAACTGCCAAAAACAAGCCCTGGCCGCCTGCTGCTTGCCGGCAGCTCAGCGACTTATAGACAACTGTTTTTGGCAGTCTGTAGAAACGTCCGTCCATATTACGGACATATACAAGTCAGAAAAAAGCTATTCAATTTCTATGTTTAGCATATCCTTTTATGGGCTCTGTGTCAAGCCAATTCCTCATCGGCAACCTCCAGCTTCGCCAGCTTGCTGTATAAAGTAGAACGGTTGATTCCCAATAATTTAGCGGCCTTTGCCTTGTTGCCGCCGGCCCGCTCCAAAGCATCCAAAATTACGTTTTTCTCCGTATGGGTCACTACATGCTTCAACCCAACCGTATCTTCCGCCGCAGCAGCTAAAAAGGTGGTGTATTCCGCTAAATCGCTATAGGTGATATCCGTACCGTCGCACATGATGACAAACCGCTCCATCATATTTTTCAGCTCTCTTACATTTCCCGGCCAGCCATAGTTTTCCAGGACTCCGGCCACAGCGGGAGTAAGGGAAAGCACAGGTTTATTGAATCGCCGGCCATATTCTTTCAGAAAATATTCAGCTAAAAGGAGAATATCTTCTTTACGCTCTCGCAGGGGAGGCAGATGCACATTTACCACATTCAACCGGTAATATAAGTCCTCCCGGAATTTTTGCTTTTTGATCAAATCCGGTATATGATCATTGGTGGCCGCAATGATTTTCACATCAACCTTTTTCTTCTTAATGGCGCCCAATCGCTCCACTTCTTTATCCTGCAGCACCCGCAGCAGCTTCGCCTGCATGGGAAGAGGCATGGAAGTAATCTCATCCAAAAACAATACGCCACCGTCGGCCAATTCAAATTTTCCCGGTTTGCCGTTGGGACTTGCACCGGTAAAAGCTCCCTTCTCATAACCGAAAAGCTCCGACTCCATTAAATCTAAAGGCAAAGAAGCGCAGTTGATTTTGATAAAGGGGCTGTCGGCCCTGTTGCTTAATCGCCAAAGCAAATCCGCCGCCACTTCTTTACCGGTACCTGTTTCGCCGGAGATCAAAACCGTGTCAAATAAGGGAGCTACTTTCCGAATGTTTCTATATATCTTATCCATAATCGAGGAACGATAAATGAATTTTACCGTTCCGATAGCGGAGCTGGTTTTCAGTTGATCGGTAAGATATTTGATTTGGGATTCCCGCTCAATAAGCTTTGTCCGCAAATCATCCAGGGCTTCGTGGCTTTCAATTACCAACTCCGCCAAAGCCCCCTTTAAGACGCCTTCTTCATAAATAGGCAGGCGATTACCAAAAAGATGACCTTTTTCCGTCTTTTGCCAGACACCGATTTCCGCTATGCCGCTTTGGCAAACATGATCCAGATGGGTATGAGGCAGGATCTTACGGATATGCTGGCCCAAGATCTCCTCCTTTATCTTTTCCAAAAAAGCCGCATAGGCGTCGTTCAAATAGATGATTTTCCCCTTAGTATCAACTGCCAGGATTCCAATAGTAAGCATATCAAAGCTGCGAAAATCCATCACATTGCCTCCTGTTATTTTCAAAAGGGAAAGAATATACAGAAATATTTCTTTATTCAGTATAGCAAGAAGTGTCTAAAAAAACAACGCATGTTGAAAAAACCAACAGAAATTCTTTTAGCTTGCGCCCTCTTTCACATCTGCAAAAATGGCTTATTGAATAAAAAATCATAGATATAATCAAGCTTTTTAGCCTCCCCAAAGAATTTCATGTCTCTCATGGCATGGGCTTTGCAATTAAGAGATTGCGAAAATATTTTTTAAGGAGGCGATTTTTTTGCAGGTTGTTGATCTGACACTTACCATCTATGAAGGTATGCCCTGTTTTCCCGTGGACTGGTATCCTAAACCAAAATTTGAAGCGGTTTTAACGCCGGATACCGATCCCACCGGCTCCCACCGCCACGCCAGTAAAGCGCTGTTATTCAACCATGGAGGCACTCATCTGGACGCTCCCCTGCATTACAATTATTTCGACGGCAAAAAAACCATTGACAATGTTCCCATAGACGCCTTAGTGGGCGATTGTGTTTGGATGCACCTGCCGGGGAAACAAAACCTGGAGCCCATCACCGCCGCCGATCTGGAAGAAGCCTCCTCAGGCATTGTCCTTGCAGGAAAACGGCTGATTATCACCACCGGCTATACCGACGCAAACTGGGGAAAAGACGATTATTTTCAAGCATCGCCTTATTTGGCCGCCGATGCCGGCCAATGGATGGTGGATAAGAAGATCAAACTGGTCGGTATTGATTTTCAGACCGATAAACCCGGCGACGCTGCTTTTCCCGTACACAACATTCTCCTCAGCAATGAAATTTACATTCTGGAGTATCTCTGCAATATTGAGGAGATGTTTCAGAAGGGCTTCGGAAAAGAGTTTTTGCTGGCGGTAGGCGCGATTAAATTAAAAGGTTTAGAAGCGTCTACAGCCCGGGTATTTGCTATTTCTCTATAGTTTCCGGTGGTTGTCTCAACAAAAAAACTCCATGATTATAATTAAGGGGGAAAAGCATGAGCAACGATGCTAACATAGCTTTACAAGAAGCTGAAGCCAAAACCGGTTTGTCCCGTTGGAAGGCTTACGCCAAATTGATGGGGCCGGCCTGGCTGGCCATCGCCCTCAATATCGGCGGCGCAACTGTGGCCAATGCGGGACAGGTAGCATCCAAAACAGGCTATACTTATCTCTGGGCTATTTTGCCTGAGGTCTTTGTTATTTGGATCGTTTGTGTCCTTTTTGTCCGTTTAGCTTTAAAAACCGGCAAAGGCCCCATTGCCATAGCCCGGGAATATATTGGCCCTTGGGCAGGCTGGGTCACTGCGATCTCCATTTTTATTGTCAATACCGTTTTTCACGCTATTCAATACGCCATCGTAGGCAATATCATGAACACTTTATTTGGCGTCACGCCAAAAGTAGGCACGATAATCGGCTTTATTTTTGTTTTGTCCATTGTGCTGAACCCCGCCAAAGGTGAGCGGAGCATTAAAATCATTACCAATGCCTGCCAGTGGCTGGTCTGGATATTGCTGGCTTCCTTCACTCTGATTCTGTTCATTGTTCCTATCAACTGGGGTGATGCATTAAGAGGCTTTATACCTTCCTTCAACGGCACCTCCCAGGAGATTATCCTGCTGGCCGGCTTAATGGGCGCAGCCATCGCCATCAATGTTCCCTCCCTGGCCGCTTACGCCTCTGTCCAAAACAAATGGGGTCCGAATCGGAAAAACCTCAGTGTTTTTGAACTTACCTATACCAATTTCATGCTGGTCGTCGTACAGCTGGTAGTTATGATCGCCGTAGCGGCGGTACTCTTCGGAACAGGCACAGTGATTACCGGCGCCGGCACCATGGCTGCCACCTTCGAGCCTTTTGCCGGTAAGTTTTCTACCATACTGCTGTCCATAGGCTTACTGGGCTCCGTACTGTCCACCATGGTTTCTCAGTGTCTGGTCTCCGGCTATGTAATCACCGACGCTCTGGGCTGGGAGGCAGACATGACCTCCCAAAAATTCAAGATTTCCGGGCTGGTCGTTACCCTTTTCGGTCTTTCTGCCCCGCTGATCGGCTGGAATGCCTTTTCACTCAGCACTTACGGTTCCGGCTTTAACCTGACCTTCTTCCCCATCGTTACCATCCTGCTTCTGTATATTGCCAATAAACCCTCGGTTATGGGCGAACTGAAAGTAGGCAAAGCCATGAATATTTCCGTAATCATCGCTGTGCTGCTCTCCCTTTTAGCCACAGGAAGTTATTGGGTTAACGTATTAAAATAAATTCATTTTTTATAAAGCGAATATAGTAAATAATCGTCTGAGACAAGGTAGGGAGCCCCTCCTTACCTTGTCTCAAAACACAAGGAGGTTTTTCATTTGTTTAATGAATTCGATTTCTATCCCCTCAAAGGACAGCCCTACTTTGACAACGAAAAATACTGGGTTTCCCCCCTGAATTTTCTGGAGGAAAACCTGGCCCCTTATCCGGAGAAGGTATTGATCCACGACTGCACCCTGCGGGATGGCGAGCAAACACCGAAAGTTTATTACAGCAAGGCGGAAAGAATTCGTATTGCCCGGCAGCTTGACGAGCTGGGGGTAGACCGGATTGAAATCGGCATGCCTATCATCTCCCAGGAACTGCGGGAGGCCATTAAAGAAGTGGTCAAATTGAACCTGCAATCCAAGGTGGTGGCTTTTGCCCGGGCCCATCCCGATGACGTCCGTCTAAGCGTGGAATGCGGCGTCGAGCATATCATTATCGAGCACACCGTCAACCCTTATCTGTGCAAATATGCTTATAATCTGGATCAGGAACAGCTTTGCCAACGGATTTACGACAATGTGCTTGCCGCCAAGAAAGCCGGCCTTTGGGTGAACTATATGGGCTGGGATTTCTCCCGCACACCACTGGAATACAGCCGCAAAGCTTATCAAGCAGCTATTGATGCCGGCGCTTCCGCCATCACCATCGTGGATACCTTTGCCGTAGCCACACCCAAAGCCATCGGTTATGCCGTTAAGCAATTCCGGCAATGGTTCCCCGATGTGATCATCGAGTTTCACGTCCACAACGATTTCGGCATGGGCATGGCCACCGCTTTAGCCGCCGTAGAAAACGGCGCCACCATTATCCATACAGCCATGAACGCATTAGGAGAACGCACCGGCAATCTGGCTACGGAAGAAGTGGCCACTACTTTCGGCATCCTAATGGGGGGGCGGACCAACCTCCGCCTGGAAAAGCTGGCGGCAACCTCCCAGGTAGTCAGCGATATTACCCAGATTTATCCTAACGTGAATAAGACCGTATTCGGCAAGAATTGTTTTGCCATTGAATCCGGCGTGGTCAGCCATTATACCAATGCCTTGCGGAATGTAGGCTTTAAGCCTATTGCCTACCCTTATTTACCCCATGTGGTAGGCAGAACGGAAAAGGATTTCCTCATCGGCTCCTTAAGCGGACGGCTGACTATTGAGTATTATCTGGAGAAAAATAAGATTGAAGCCTCTCCCGAAGAGCAGGAGAAAATTTTGGCCGCGGTAAAAGACGAGTGCATTATCCGGCGGACTCTTCTGGAAGAAGAAGAACTGGTGACGATTGCATTGAAAATTTTAAATAAATAAGATAAAAAAGGATGGTCGGGAAATGAAAGCATTACAAACCAATTATGGCTCCCTGGACTTGCGTTCTCCCATCATTTTAGGCTCCTCCGGTATTACGAAGGCTTACGAAAACATCGAAAAAGCCGATCGTTACGGAGCCGGCGCCGTGGTGCTCAAGACAAAATTCCAGGAGCCCCTGATGGCCCACAGCCCTACTCCCCGCTTCACCATTATCCACCGGGGCAGCAAGGACTATGCTTCCACTACCAATTTATCTTATGAACAAGGATATGAGTTTTCCATCGACAACTATTGTGAGGAAATCCGCCGCTGCAAGAGGGATTTTGCCATAAAAATCATCGCCAGCATCGGCTGCAGCACTATCGATTACTGGCGGGAATGGGCCAAAAAGGTGGAGCAGGCCGGAGCCGACGCCATAGAAATGAACTTATCCTGCCCCCATAGCGATTATGTGATGGGACGGCTGGGTCAGATCAACCAGATGGTAAAGCAGGCAATGCCGGCAGTCCGCCAGGCCGTATCTATACCGGTTTTCAGCAAAATGACGCCCCAGCTGGAAAATCCCCTGATCACCGCCAAGGTTATGGAGGAAAGCGGCTCCTGCGGCGTGGTTGCCTTCAGCCGTTGCCTGGGCCTTGATCTGGATATTGACAGCCAAACACCCATTCTCCACGGCGGTTATGGCGGCCACGGCGGGCCTTGGTCCATCCACTATGCCCTGCGCTGGATTTCCAGTATGTATCCCCATCTGCATATTCCGGTCAGCGGCTGCGGCGGCGTAGTGGAATGGCAGGATATTGTGAAATACATTCTCTGCGGCGCCACCACCGTTCAGGTCTGCTTTCTCGTCTACACCTACGGCTATGGAGTAATTGACCAGCTTAATCAGGGCCTGGCCCGGTATATGGATAAGCATGGTTATGCTTCCATTGAGGACTTCCGGGGCAATATCGTACCTAAGATTAAGGGTCTGACCCAGGTAGACCGGGAAAAGACCTTAGTCGCCAAAGTGGAGGAGCCGGCCTGTATAGGCTGCAAACGCTGTACGGATATCTGTATCTATGACGGCATCGATTTTACCGGCAAAAAAGCCTTGATCAACGAAAAGTGCGATGGTTGCGGCTTATGTCCCTTCTTCTGTCCCAAGGGGGCTATCCATATGGTACATAAATAAACGAATAAACGGAAGGAGCTTTTCCATGCCTATTGTCAAAGGCAAAGAATTACCCTGGGAGCAAGCGTCAGAGAAGTTGAAAATTAAATATTTACTGAAACAATACGCCTTAGAAAAGGGCGGGGCGGACGTGGGCATTGCCAACTGGGCAACAGGTCAGGCCGGCGCCCTGCATGTCCACGATAATCATGACGAAGTCTATATCGTATTGCGGGGTAAAGGGAAAGTCAGTTTTAACGGCGAAGAGCATATTGTGGAGCCGGGAGATATGATGCACGCCAAATCCGGCGACGTTCATGCTACCGTTGAGGTCTTATCGGCGGAAGGCATTGATGTATTTTATGCTTTGCTGCCGGTAAAAAAGGAGTTGTGAAGCAATGAATCAGCAGCTAAGCAGGCCCGAAAAACGAAAAATGGCGGTGGTGGAAAAAGCCGGCCAGGTCAGATTTCAGGAGTTTGACCTGGCCCCTCCCGGCCCCCATGAAATTCTATTAAAAACCTGTTACTCCGCAGTTTGCGGCAGCGACCTCCATTTGTATCATGACATCCACCCTTTTGTGAAAGCTCCCTGCACCATCGGCCACGAATTATCCGGCCGGGTGGTGGAAATGGGCAGCTCTGTCAATGGTTTTGCTCTTGGGGATCTGGTAGCGCCGGAGCCTGTTTTAGTCTGCGGCAGTTGCAGCTATTGCCAAAAGGGCGATTACCATATGTGCAACGACATCTCCTATCAATACCGCCGGGGCCAGGCCGGCTTTGCCGATTATTTCCTTGTAGACGCCCGCTGGGCCCACAAGGTGCCGGAAGCCGTGGGGGAAAAGTCGGCAGCCTTGATCGAGCCTCTGGCCGTAGCTATCCACGGCGTAAGAAAGGCCGGCAACCTTTTGGCCAAATCCGTAGCGGTAATCGGCGCAGGGCCCATCGGCACTTTAGCCGCCCATATCTGCCAGCTTGAGGGGGCAAGCAAGATCTGGCTCATGGATCGCAACGGCAAAAAACTGGAAGCCGGCACTGCACTGGTGACTGAGGCCGAAGGCGTTGATACTGCGAAAAAGGATGCTGTGGAGACTGTTTTAGCCGCCACCGGCGGCCAGGGCTGTGACGTAGTAATCGAATGTACCGGCAGTGAAGAATGCGCCGTTTACGCCTTGAATATGGCGGCTAAAATGGGCGGCATCCTGCAGATGGGCATCAGCACCCGGCCTTTTTCCCAATATCCTTATGCGCGGATTTTGCAAAAGGAAATTACATTATGGGGTTCTCAAGGATACTGCTTTGATTTTCAGCGGGCTATCGCTCTGTTGACAGCCGGAAAATTGAATTTGCAGGCTTATATCACCCATGAATTTGCCAGCCGGGATATCGCCAAGGCCTTTGCCCTGGCCGCCGACCCCTTGACCGACAGCATGAAAATCATTTTATCTTATGAATGACCCGTCTCCACAGACAGGAGGATTTATGAGGGAAAAATTTGCGAAGCAATATTATACCAAACAGTTTTATACGGGCAAAACCGCGGCTCACCGCCGGGCCGTTTATAAAGGCATGGGCTTCACCGACGAGGATCTCAGCCGGCCTTTAGTGGCGATTGTGAACACTTACAGCGAAGTCTGCCCCGGCCATATGCATTTGCAGGCCCTGGTCCGCAGCGTCAAAGACGGCGTCTGGCAGGCGGGAGCCACGCCTATGGAATTCTCCACCATCTCCCAGTGCGCCACCCAGGTGCTGGGTTTGGAGGGTATCCGTTACGATTTGCCGGCCCGGGAATTGATAGCGCTGGATATCGAGACCATCGTAGCCACTCAGCTTTTTGACGCCATGGTGATCGTCACCACCTGCGATAAGACCATCCCCGGCGCTCTCCTGGGCGCAGCCCGCCTCAATATACCGACAGTGATCGTACCCGGAGGCATTATGGCTGCCGGTTCCATCGACGGCAGTGAGGCTTCCCTGGCGGATTTGGACGAGAAAGTATTCAGCGGCAAAATCCACCAGATGCCGGAGGAAGAGATTAAGCTCTGGGAGGATCAGGTGATTCCCGGCTGCGGCGCTTGCCCCATTATGGGCACGGCTAATACCATGCAATGTCTGGCGGAGGTGCTGGGCGTCGCCCTGCCCGGTTCCGCCACCAAACCGGCAGGCTCCGGGGAGCAGCGCCGTTTGGCGAAGCAAGCCGGCTATGCTATCGTCCGGCTGATTGAAGAAGGCAAAACCTTTACGGATATCGTCACTCCGGCTTCCATGCACAATATGCTGATCGCAGCCATGTCCATCGGCGCCGCTTCCAATTCCATTCTCCATATGCTGGCCCTCAGCCACGATTTGGGCTATGAAGAAACCATAAACCTGGAGGCCATTGCCGCCATCAGCGCCAAAACCCCCTGTATTGCGGATATCAAGCCTGTAGGCAAGTATTACTTGCCCTATTTGGAACGGGCCGGCGGCATGCCGGCAGTGATGGGGGCCATAATGGACCAACTGGATGGCCGCTGCACAGGCGTCTCCGGCCAATCGGCGGCAGAAATTGCCGAAGCCGGCAAGGCTGCCTATGAGCGCAGCCCCTCCTCTATCCTCCGCTGCCGGGAAAATCCGGTGATGGAGCAAGGCGGTATTGCGGTGCTAAAGGGCAATTTGGCCAAAAGCGCCCTGGTTCGCATGTTTGCCCACAGCAAAAACACATTTAAAGGCAAAGCTAAAGTTTTCGATTCCCAAAACCAGGCCATGGCCATGATCGCCGCCGGCGGAATCAAAAAAGGTGATGTGGTGGTATTACGCTTTATGGGACCGCGAGGCGGCCCGGGTATGCCCGATTGTTTTGGGGTAGCCGGCGCCATAGTGGGAGCCGGCCTGGAAACAGATGTGGCCGTGATTACCGACGGCCGCTTTTCCGGCTTTGCCCGGGGTATAGGCGTCTGCCAGATTAGTCCGGAAGCTGCCCTGGGCGGCCCTTTAGCTCGGATACAAGACGGTGATGAGATCATTATCGATACTAAGGCCGGCTTGCTCCAAAACAGTGCAGCCGGTTTTGATCAGCGTCAGCCTGCTCCCTGTCCCCCCCGGAAGGAAAAAGGTATTTTGCATATTTACGCCCGGATTGCCGGCCAGGCTGATACCGGCGCCAGACTGTAACCAAGATCGGAGGGATTTCTTTGGAAAAGGCATATGCAATGGTGCTTAAGCAATTCGGTGGTCCCCTGGATTACCAGGAATTCTCCAAACCTCAGCCGAAAAATAAAGAAGTGCTGATCAAAGTCATAGCCTGCGGTATCTGCGGCTCCGACGTCCATGTATGGAAAGGGGAGGACAAACGATCCCGGCTGCCCATGATCCTGGGCCATGAGGGAATCGGCATAATTGAAGCACTGGGCGGCGAAGAAAAGCAGGACATTATGGGCCATGCCCTCTGCGAAGGGGATGTGGTGGTCTGGAACCGGGGAGTCAGCTGCAAATCCTGCTACACTTGTCTGGTTAAGCGGCAGTTTTATCTTTGCCCCAGCCGCTGGACCTATGGATTTTCCAAATCAATTTATGATTATCCTTTTTTAAACGGCGCCTATGCCTCCCATGTTTTGCTGACCCCGGAGACGGAAATTATCCGTATTGAGTCCCGGGAAAAGGCTGGAGCCCGGAAGAATTACGCCCCTTATGCTTCCCTTTGCTGCGCCGGCACCACTACAGCCTGCGCCTTTGAGCAGGTAAAGCCGGAGTCGGGCCAGCAGGTGGTGATCCAAGGACCGGGTCCTTTGGGCATCTATGGCGTGTTGTTCGCCCGGGAAGCCGGCGCCAAAACCATCATCGTAGTAGGAGGCACCCCGGAACGCCTGGCCCTCTGCCGGGAGGCCGGCGCTACCCACGTAATCAACCGCTGCCAAACTCAAGAAGCTGAAAGACTGGATTTGATTAAAGAGATCACCGGCGGCCAAGGGGTTGATGTGGTGTATGAAATGACCGGTACTTCGGAGGCTGTCCGGGAAGGCGTCGGCTACTTAGCTCCGGGAGGCACCTATGCCTCGGCCGGCATCGCTGTGGATACGGGAGATATCCCCATTAACTGGTTCCGGGATGTAGTGCGGAAAAACGCCCGTATCCAAGGAATTTGGGTAGGCGACGGCAAAAACACCTGGCAGGCCCTGGAGGTCTACCGCCGTCATAAGCCTTTGCTGGATAAAATGATTTCCCACCGCTTGCCTTTAACCGAAGCTCACAAAGCCTTGCAGATGATGGAGGGAAAAGAAGTGATCAAGGCCTTGCTGATCCCTTAAGGAAAAGATATGATAATATGGATTCCATAGGATAGCACGCCAATGAAAGGAGAATCTGGATGACACAACACGAGAATATTCTCTACAGCAAAGATAAGGGTATTGCCTACATTGTATTTAACCGGCCTAAGGTGCTGAATGCGCTGAACCGCAGCGTGTTTGAGGAGTTGAAAGAGATCCTGGACGATCTCTACGCCGATAAAGAAACCCTGGCGGTGATCGTCACCGGCCAGGGTAAGGCCTTTGTGGCAGGAGCAGATATTGCCGAGATGCGGCAATACACCCCCGGAGAAGGCCGGGAATTTGGGATATTTGCTCAAGAGCAGCTAAACCGCCTGGAGAATTTGCCTAAACCGGTAATCTGCGCCATCAACGGCTACGCTTTGGGAGGTGGCTTGGAAGTAGCCCTGGCCTGTGACATCCGCATCATGGCAGCCGGGGCCAAAGTAGGCCAGCCGGAGACGGCCTTAGGTATTTTCCCCGGTTTCGGCGGCGCCCAGCGCCTGCCCCGGCTGATCAATTCCGGCAACGCCAAGTACTACATCTACACTGCCGAGCACATCTCCGCAGAGCGGGCCTATGAAATGGGCCTGGTACAGGAGGTAGTGGCTTTAGAGGAATTAATGCCTCGATGCAAGGCTCTAGCGGAAAAAATCATGGCCAATGGCCCCGTAGCCATCCGTCTGGCTAAACAAGCTGTCAATGAAGGTATGAATATGGGCCTGCGGCCGGCCCTGCAGTATGACGCCGAAATCTTCGGCGCTTTATTCGGAACGGAAGACCGCATCAGCGGCATGGAGGCTTTTTTAGCTAAGCGTAAGCCGGAGTTTCATAACCGCTGATCTTTATTGATCTTGTCAGATTCCTTGGCCATCTGAGCTTTAAATTCCGCAGCGGTTCCCTTTCGCTTGCCCCAGCCGAAAAAACCTGCCTTAGCCAAGCCCTCGGCTTTTCTGGCCTCTTTGTCTTCGGCGCCTTTATTTTCAGTCCCTTTATTTTCGGCCCCTTTACCTTCGTCTTCCCGGTCCGCAGGTTCCGCCACGGCTTCCCCTTCAATAACCCCGGCGGTGATAGCCGGAGGCATCTGGCCTCCTTCTTCGGGATATAGCTTCAGGATTATGGTGGATTTAAACAAATCCCCGTCTACCGAAATATCAAAAATACCTTTTTGCAATTGTACAAGATCCCGGGCAATGGCTAAACCTAAGCCGCTGCCTTCGCTAGACCGGGCTTCATCGCCTCGTTTAAACCGCTCCATCAGTTCATCCGGCGATATATTAAGCTGGTTTTTTGAAATGTTCTTCATCACCATAATGGCTTGAGTTCTGGTTTTTTTCAAGTCGATATACACCCGGGTATTTTCCTGGGCATATTTCAGAACGTTGGTCAACAGGTTTTCAATAACCCGCCACATCAGCCTGCCGTCGGCTTCCACATAATATTTTTCATCAGCGGCATTAATAATGATGTCAAGGCCCGACTCCAAAATAGCCCCTTCCATTTCCCCCAGTCCCTGATTCACCAGGGATTTCATTTCCACTTTGTCCATTTCTACCTGAATAGCGCCGCTGCTGGCCTTGGCCGCTTCAAAAAGATCCACCGTCAGCTTTTGCAGCCTTTGGCTCTTCTGATCGATGATCTCCAGATAACGCTGGCCGTTGGGAGAGCCCAGGCCTTCTTTTTTCAGAAGGTCCACATAAGTAACGATGGAAGTCAGGGGCGTCTTTAAGTCATGAGAAACATTGGAGATCAGCTCCGTCCGCATCCGCTCGTTTTTCAGCCGGTTTTGCACCGCCGTATCCAAGCCGGCGGCGATATCATTAACATCGGCAGATAAACGGCCCAGCTCATCCTTAGGCTTCAGCGGAATTTTATAAGTCAGCTCCCCTTCCTTCACCCGTCGGATACCCGATTTAACTACCTCAAATTTTCTGCCCCAGGCTGACGCCAAAATCATAAAAACCAACATGGTCAAAGGAAGCAAGAAAAGGCTGACGCCGGAAATTAAAGATACGACGCCGATAGTCAATACGGCTTTACGCTCCATGGAGCCTCCGTGAAAAATAGAGCGGCCCAAATCCAGTAATTTGTAGGAAACCAGACCCAGACAGGAAGTTGACCATAACTGCCCTGTCTTCATTTTTTTAATTAAAGCCAAATAGGAAGCCAGACCTATGGAGCAACTGATCAATCCCGCCAAAATAGCGACGAAAAAATCCACACTGACCGATAAATCTAACCCTGGCAAATAAAAGCCGAAACTATTGCGGTCATGAATGCCGTATTCCAATAGCTGCAAATAAACGAAGCCGCCGCCCAGGGCCAAGCCCAATAAAACCAAATGCATTTCCGTCCATAAGCGCTCAAGCCACCGCCGCCTGGTCTTTTCTTCGTCTTCCTTGCCGCAGTTTACCGTTACATACACAAGCAGCAGAAGGAACAGCAGAAGAATAAAAGCAAAGGCAGGCAAAACTTTTTTGTTGTAATGACGGAGTTCTTCATAAGCGGCAGCCTTCTCCCCTACCGCTTTATCCCCCAGGGAAACGTAGAGGGAAAAACCGGGCTGGCCGTGGGTCTCATTGATCTGGCTAAGCAGGATCATATCGTAATAAGAAAGGCGCTCCGGAGCAGCGGGCTGCCGGGAAAGCATTTCCTGATCATAAATTAGCCAAACCCGGGACTCTCTGATGCTTTCATTGATGAAAGCCATATTGGCCGGCCGGCCGGAAGGAACCTGAGCATCCGGCATATTCGTGATTACGCCTTCGCCATTGTATGCCAGATAACGAACGCCCTCATTTTCCAATTCTTGCTTAATCCGCCGGTAATCCCGGAGGCTTTCATGGATCATTTGTTCCCGGATAACCTTGATTTCTTGGCCATAAGTTTTTTCAAACTCCGAACGTAAAACCTGGAGCTGCTTTTCACTGAGCCAATATGGTTCCCCTATGTCGGTATAGACGCCGCCATCCTCCATATCCGGCGAATTTCCTGAGGCAGTTCCTACGGATACATCTTCACTGGCAACGGGATCAGCCGTAATGTAGGACTCTGTATCGGCATTGATGCTCTCTTCACTGCCGGCAGTATGGGCTTCAAAATATCTTTGCAGCCTTTCCCAGGCGGCGCCGCCCCCAAAAACGATGCCGATTCCGCCGTCGTTGTTCATACTCAGACTGACATGGTCTATACCTTCCCTGTCTAACCAACCGCTGACAAATTCGTAATATAAGTTGGATTGGCGATGGCCCAGGATATCCTGATCCAAATAAAGGCCCTCGGCAATGCCCTCCTCGCCTAAAGGAAAACTGATTATCCGCAGCACATTATCAACCGTATCGCGAACCAAGTTCTGAAACTCAGTGGTGTCTTCGTAGTTTTTCACCTGCAGGCTTTCCAGCCAGCTATTGGAATAATGATTCAGCGAGTAAAGATTTAGTAAAGCAAAGGTCAAGCCTGCAACAAACAGCAGCACCAGAAGCACACAAGATAAATAATACAGTCCTCTGGTCTTTTTAGTATTTTTCCATTTTGTAGCCAATGCCCCACACCACCTTCAAATATCTAGGTTCTTTTGGATTGATTTCGATTTTTTCCCGGATCCGCCGGATATGAACGGAAACCGTATTTCCCGGATTGTAGGCCGGCTCCTGCCACACCGCTTCATAAATCTGATCCATAGAGAAAACCCGGCCGGCGTTTTCCGTCAGGAACCGTAAAATTCCGTACTCGATGGGAGTTACTACCACTTGTTCGCCTTCCAGCAGCACTGTTTTTTGCTCGTCATCCACCACAAGATTGCCGGTACGATAAATCTTGCCGTGAGTTTCGTCATCCTTTTTTAAACTGCCCAGGTCCGTATAGCGCCGCAGTTGAGATTTTACCCTGGCAACCAATTCCAGGGGGTTAAAAGGTTTTGTTATATAGTCATCGGCGCCGGCGTTAAGACCCGTAATCTTATCATAATCCTCGGATTTGGCGGAGAGCATGATAATCGGAATATTTCTCATTTCCCGGATTTTCATGGTCGCCACCATGCCGTTCATTCTGGGCATCATGATATCCATGAGAATCAGGTGAATTTCCTGATCTTCCAAAACCTGAAGAGCCTCAATGCCGTCATAGGCTTTATGGGTCTCATAGCCTTCGCTTTTTAAATAAATTTCAATAGCCTCCACGATCTCTTTATCGTCATCACAAATCAGGATATTCATGACACTGCTCCTTTCTTTATCACAGCATACAAAAAAAAAGTTAAAAACCTAGACGCCTTTTTCTTACAATTTCATTAACAAAAAAGGGGGCTTCCGAAGCCCCCTTTTTGCCGATTAAATATTCCATAAGTAGAGCCATTGTTCTTTGCGGTAAAGCCGGTAACTGATCAGGCCTCTATAGATAATGTCCGCAATCATCGCTATCCAGGCGCCATAAATGCCAAGACCTAAAGGATAGCTTAAAATAATTACCAAGGTCATCCGCACCAGCCACATACCGGAAAGCATGATCAGGAAAGGGCTCTTCGTATCGCCGCCGGCTCGCAGTATGCCGCTGATAACAATACCCAAACCGGAAAAGGGCTGAGCAAAGGCCATGATCCTTAAACCAATAATCCCCAAAGCAATGACTTGCACATCGGGAGTAAACAGGCTGATCAGCGGTTTGGCAAACAGGAATAAGCTAAAGCCCGCTATAGCCATCATGATCGTACAATAGGTAATGCATTTTTGACCGTAGGTTTTGGCCAATTCCTTTTCTCCCGCTCCCAGGGACTGACCCACCAAAGTGGTGGCAGCTATGGCAAAGCCAAAGCCCGGCAAATAAGAAATGGATTCCAGGGTGTTGCAAAGATAATAGGTTGCTAAAGGCACAGTGCCTAAGCCGGCTACTAAACGGGTTAAGACTAGCTGTCCCGAGGAATTGCTGACCCGCTCCAAGGCTACAGGCAGGCCTAAATCAAAAGCGGTTTTAAGTATGGCATTGTCCTTCCGGTAATCTCCCCGTATACTCAAACCCAGAACGCCTTTTTTTTGGAACAAAACCCAAAAAAGCAAACATCCGGCCAAGAATATGGAAAAAGCCGTGGCTGCGGCAGCCCCCTCTACACCCAGGCCGGCCCCCCATACATAAAACTCTTTCCCCAATATACGGACGTTTCTGGGCGAGAAAATCAAAAAATAATTGCCGCATACATTGGCCAGATTGGCCAATATATTGATTTGCAGGGGCGTGCGGGTATCGCCGGCACTGCGCAAAAACCCGCCGCACATCACCATGGAAAGATTAAATAAATGAACGGAAGAAAGTATCCGCAAATAATTAATGGCATGAGGGACTACTTCAGGCTCCGCTCCTAAAATTACCGGCAGACTACCGGCTAAAAGCTGAAAGATCAGCGTTAAGCCCAAACCGCCGGCTAACAGGACCAACATCCCTTGCCGGACAATACGCCGGGAAAGCTCCAGGTTGCCGTTGCCCACGTGGCGGGCTACCTGAATACTAAACCCAAGGGTAGCGGCATTCATCAAACCGTTGATCAGCCAGGTCAAAGAGGTGTTGATAGCCACCGCCGCCGTAGCCCCGGCTCCCAGGGAACCTACCATAGCGGTATCCACATAGCCTGTCATGGTCTGCAAAAGCTGCTCCATGACCGTAGGCCAAGCCAGCAGCCATATGGTTTTTGCCGGTGGGCGGCTCTGATCCAATATATCAATTGACTGTGAGGCCATGGCAGCATTTCTCCTAATGGGGCTTCCTTTGCGCTTTCTATGCGCTTCTTTTCTTCGTATAGGTTATTTTTTCAGCCAATAAGGCCGGATCAGCGACTGGCTGGCCGGCTCCTGAGGCTGGTCTTCGCCTTTATTCCTTGGTTCTTGCTTGCCGGCAGCATTATTATTTTGCCGGTTTTTGTTGCGGGAGAAGAAGCCCCCCTTTTTCTCTTTTGGGGCAGCTTTAGCTTCCTCTGAGGCGCGTTTAGCGTGCTCAGCAGGCGCCTCTTTGGGCGCATCCATGGGAGCTCGTTTACCGGGTTCAGAAAGAGCTTCTTTGGCAACACCTTTCGACGGGTTCCTGGGTGCTTCCAAAGGAGCACCTTTCGAAGCACTTTTGGGTGCTTCTTTTGCAGGCCCGCCTTTTTTAGGCTGAGCTTCCGGCCCCCGTCCGCCGCCGTTTTGCTTATTTTCCGGCCTTTTGTTTTCCTGGCGGCCATCCTGGCGGCTTTCCTGCCTGCCGTCTTGTTGGCCGCTCTTTTGCTGCTTCGGCTCCTGCCGCTTGCGATCCCGGTCCTTTGCCTCCTGATTTTGAGAACCGGACCAGGGCCTGTCTTTTTGCTGCTTTTGCTGCTGCTTATCCTTTTTATCCCCGTTTTTTTCCGGGTTATCTTTTTTGTATTCCGGCTGCTTTTTTTCCTGGGTCTGCTGTCCTTCCCCATTGGCCTTGATTTCCGCTCCATTTTCCATAGCGTTTAACAGCTTACGGCGGCCGGGGGCCCGTCCCTCCCAATAATCCGCTTGCATTTTAGGCGTTTCAGACAATTCGAAGGGTACAATTTTTTTCTTTTTGGGCACAAAAGGCCGGCCGGTTCCCATCTCATAAGACTCCCGGGTGAAATCCGTATAGGTCAAATCAATGCTGGGACGCTCGGGTATGACAATGCCGGGATCTAAATCCAGGGCATGGGCATTAAAAGTAACGGGCTTATCGGCTTCTTGGCTGCCGCCATTTTTCTGGTTATCTCTGGCTTTGTCATCATTGTTACGGCGAAATTGCCTGTTTCTTTTTTTGCCGCTGCCTTCTTCCCGGACTTCTTCTCCCTCTTTGCCCTCTCCTTTATATTTCTTGCCGTGGCTTGGCGGCCTGCGATGCCACTCTCCGCCGGCCTTTTCCTGAAAACTGTCCATATTTTCTCCTTTCACCGTTAATCTCATCTTAACGGCAATGTATTATGAATGCATTATCAAAAAAGAAACACTCCTGCTTCTTTTCTATATCTAGCGAGGATTATATCATTATTCCTTCTGTTGAGCAATATCGGCAATCATCCACTGGCCGTTGACCTTGAGATAATAAAAGGTCAGGGCCGTATCGAGAGGATGAGTTTTACCGTTTGCCCGGATGATAGTATAGGTGTAATTGGTGTGGGCAGCCAGACAGTCAGGGGAGTATAAGCGTACATAATGAACCTTTTCATCGCTGAAGGAAAAGCCTGTATGATCGGTATAATAAATAGTCTCCAGCGTTTGCATTTCTTTATAGATTTTACTGTTGCGGATCAGCCGCCTGGCCAGGGAGCTAAAGGCGGCGTCCCTGGAGGTATAGTTTGAATAAATACGGATATCGGCCAGAATCATTTCTTCGATGGCCGGCAAATCCTCAGGGGGAGCTAAAGGAATGATTGCTGCCGCTTTTCCCTCCTCGGTTTCCCGCCATTTTACGGCCAGCTCATTGCCGTAAGGCCCCATAGCCTCAATGACCGGCTGATTATACAAGCCGGCCAGTAAATATTCGCTTTGTTTCGGCATCTCGATTAAGTCCTGGGGCAAAGCTTCCAGCTCTTCATAGGGCAGACCCTGATTTATCCGGTCCCCATCATCCAAGGGGTTGCCATTGACGGTGACCTGAGCCCCTTCGGGAACGTAAAGCTGCAATTCCCCGTAAACAGGCAGCCGCAATTCGATATCCGCCGCCTGCCAATAGCCGAAAGGGCCCTGGTGTACTTTTTCCAAAGTAAGAGCGGCCAAAGTCTCCTGGCCTGCTTTGAATAAATACAGCTCTTTTCCTTCTTTCGATTGAGAAGCGGAACGTCTATACTCCAGTTCCCCTTGGCTCAGCAAACTGCGGATAAACTTATCCTTAACCTGACTGCTTTCATATTTGCCAGGCAATGCAGCTTCATGGGCAAATAATTTGGGCAGTCCCCCCTGAATGGCCGGGCTGGTATATTGGGACAGCACATAATCCGGCATACTTGCTTCGTAAGCCGTTAAATTCCGCCATAAATAACCCAGGCCGCCGCCAACTGCCACAAGCAGCAGCCCCAGGATCAAGCCGTAAATCTGCCAAAAGTCCGGTTTCCTCTTTTTGGATGGAGGGGATAATGAGGGTCTGGCTCCTCTGGGTATAAATTGCCGGGCCTCCCCTTCGCCTTTTGCTTCGGTTGCCTTGGCCCCTGAATCTGCAATGGCAACGGTATCCGGCTCGGCAGCGGCGGCCGCTTCAGCGGCCGCCTTATTTAAAGCCGTCTGCAGCGCAGCCAGCTCTGCCGCCGCTGCCTTTAAAACCTCCAGCTTTTCCTTTGCTTCTTTGCGTATAGCTTCTTTTTCGGCCTTCAACCGCTCCTGCTCCGGGCAGCCCTTCCTCTCCTGGTCCACAATGTCCCCCCCGTAGGGCAACAGCCCTTATTTTACAACGATAGCAGTGGGCATAGCCCGGGGCCCATACAAAGAGCCGCAAACATTGATCAGCTCTCCTTCGTAAATCATTACGGTGGAGGAACCGCCATCCAAATTGGCTGCGTTAACTGCCTCATACTCAATCATTAAATCAATAACGTCGCTCATACTGCCTCCCAAACTATTGACTTGCCTGCCGTCAATGGTTAAAAGCAGCATAGCGCCGTCAGCCCTTTGGCCGATGGCTGTCCTGGGATTCAAACCGCCGCCGGCCCCCTTTACTTCAAGGGCCTCGCCGTTGATGATCAGCATGGGCCCAAAACTCACCGCATCCCGTATACCCCGGTCTAAAGCTTCTTTGCCGGTCATTTTGCCAATCACCAATTTGTGCTCATTATCGATTCCAATTACTTCATAAGTAGTGCTTTGGCTGCCCCACTTCAATTTGCCTTCACTGATTACAATCCCCACAGGAATACTGCCGTCTCCCTTGCCCTGCTCATCCAGGAAGCCGCCGGCATTGACGCCGGCCGTACCCTCGCAGCGCCGGATTATATCGGCTACGGTCTTGCCGCGGACGCCCTGGACAAAGGTATCATGAGCTACTCCCACCATAACCCGGGAAGGGTCCCGGACAATCATCATTTTAGCCTTAAACGTATCCCCCACAATGTCTTCGATAATAATATCTTCCGCCGCCTCAACCTCTGCCGCCGCCGGCGCATGGATTAAGCTGCCGTCGCTGACCCCTTCCAGGTCCATAACCCTGTTGGCCTCCAAAATTTCCTGCACCTCCGCCTCAGAAAAGTAGATGCGGGCCAGAAATTTAGCTGCGCTGGTTTCCATTACCGATACCACAAATAAATCCCGGGCTGCCGGTGAAGGGCCATAGTTAACAATAGTCAGAGCTCCAAAAAAAGCAGTGAGGATCAACAGAATTATGGTTATAAAAACAACAAAAAGACGATACCATATTTTGCTGCTCAGGGGCTTTCGCGCCGCAGCAATCTCCAACCGTGACAGGGTCACAGGACCACCCCCTAGAATATCCATTTCTGCTGCACGCGAAAGCTCAGCAGAAACAATAAAATATCGGCAACCAATTTAAATAACGTATCGTATATAGGACCGCCGGGCAACAGGATCGATAAACCCAAAACCATCAGATAAGAAGCCGTCATCTGAAAACAGCACAGCAGCACATAGCGCACCAGAGTTTTCTTATGGGATTCTTTGCTGCAAAACACGGCCTTGTGATTGCAAATATAATTAAATAATGACGAAATCACTCTGGCGGTAACAGTAGCCACCAAAAGCCGGTGGCCCATCCAGAGCTCATCATCCAATGTGGTGTTTAGCAGGGTAAAGATACCCAGATCTACCAATGAAGCAGCTAAGGAGCTTAGCATAAAACGAAAAATAACGCCATAAATCTTGAGGGAATCCTTCAATACACGAAAATGGGAAGAGGCGTTTTTGCCGATATAGACGGTAGCTATAGGCACTTCAAAAAAAGGGATACATCTTGCTCTGGCTTCCAGCAGCACTTTTGTTTCATACTCGAAACGCTCTCCCTCCACCCGGCAAAACTCGGCCAGATGCCGGCGGGAAAGGGCCCGCAAGCCCGTCTGGGTGTCGGATATTTTAATGCCGCAAAGAGCTTTAAAAACAAAGGTCGTAATATTGTTGCCCCAGCGGTTGCGCCAAGGCACCTGGGGGCTGCTGAAATCCCGGACGCCCAGAATCAGGCTGTCGGGATGCTGAAGCAGGGCCTGGCTGCAGGCCATAATATCCTGAATCTGATGCTGATCATCACCGTCTACCGTCACTACTCCCCGAACCTGGGGGCAATGCTCCAATACATAAGCAAAGCCGGTTTTTAATGCCCGTCCCTTGCCTTTGTTATGTTCGTGCCTCAATATCCGGCAACCGGGCCAAGAGGCCAGTTGCCGAAAAGGTTCCAGGTGTTCTTCATCGCTGCCGTCATTGATAATAATGATATCCTGAAAACCGGCTTTGACTAATTTATCGACGACCCGCAGCAGCTTTTCGTCGGGGTTCAAAGACGGCAGTATTATTGCGATTTCTTCCATTAGGTGTTTGCCTCCACTCTAAATGCCTTGCTTAAACGGATGCAAAGCGACGGGCCGCTTCTTCCCGTAAACTTCCCAGACTAAAATAATTGCCTATCCCCGCCGGACCATAGCGTTTCAAATCAAACCGGGGCAGTTTTAAATCTTCATAAGGGAATCTCGCCACAGGATGAGGGGCCAGGCCTTCCATAAAATCGCCGCCGTTAAGATCCGGGCCCCGATGGCTGCGATAAAGCCCAAAGCTGC
Source organism: Clostridiales bacterium (assembly GCA_038562165.1). GTDB lineage: Bacteria > Bacillota > Peptococcia > DRI-13 > UBA5745 > WRMS01. Next base: position 52,142 of record JBCFAO010000027.1, read on the forward strand.
GGCAATCGTGAACACCGGTTTTTCTGACCGAATACCATTTTTGCTGAGAAAAATGACAAGCAAAGCCTTTTTGCGCCATTTCAAAGGCTGTGGCGCCGCCGAAACGGGACAAAGGCCGGTCCCAATCCATTTGGAGATGATTTTCCGGATAGAGATGCAAATAGGTCTTAGGCACATCCCAAAGGCCATAAAGCCCGGCGGATTCAGCCGCCGCCTTGGGATCGCCGCTGGCTTCCAGAGCCAGGCGCAAAGTATCCGTATTAAGCATGTGGACGCCATGACCGTACTCTCCGCCAATATCGTGACCAATAACCACCAAAGGCCGAAACCGGCGGAGTAAGCCAATTTGGTAATCCACCATTTCCTCTGCATCATAGAGACTGCGGGCATGATCCAGGCTTCTGGAGGGATAATCCGTATAGGGACCGATTATCGGATAATGTTCTATACCCACAGTCCACAAGCCATTGAGCAGCTCGTGGGGCCGATAGGGTTCCCCCCAGTGGTTGGTCAAATAAGCGACCTGTACTTTCAAGCCCAATTCACCGGCATAATAAGGCATAGTACCGCCAAAGAACAAATGTTCGTCATCGGCATGAGTAGGCAGCAGCAGCAAATCGGCTTTCTCATGAGGAGGCTGCCATATCTGCACCCATCCCGGCAACAGGCCGGGGCCGAAAGCATAAATTTCACACAGTAAAGCGCTGCTTTCCATCAAACGGATACGTAATGAATTTATGCCCTCCTTAAAAGAAACATACTCATGAAGATAGCCCTGATTGCCCCATATTTCTTCATCTTCGCCGCCCCAGCTTAATGCCCATTGCCCCGGCGGCTGATCCCAGATCAAATAAAGGCCGCTGATCACCTGGTCCTGAGTCACTGTAATATTCAGAATAGTCTCTGGCGGCAAGGATAGTTTCGTGGAAGTTTTGCCGTCAAGAAGCAGGGCGGTTTTTTGGCCGCCGGAAGAGCTCACGGTTAAAACCTCAGTCATCACTGCCGCTTCTGTGCCCTCCTCTGATTCTGCAGAATCAGACACTGGGGAGGCAGGCTCTGCAAAAGCGGCGCCGGCGCCGCTAAGAAGGCAGACCAGCAAATATACCAGCAATAACCGGCAGCTTTTAACAAATAGATTGTTTTTACGTTTAAAAAGTTCCATATCGTTTATTGTAGCATAATTTTCCTATAACGGGACTTCTATCTTTAAATTTTTTGTAGCTATTTGCCGGCAAAAAGCCAGATCATGCTCCACCAGAATCATCGTAGGCTTATATTCCAGCAGCAGCTTCTCGATTTGCATCCGGGAGATGACATCCACATAATTTAAGGGTTCATCCCAAATATACAGATGAGCTGATTGGCTCATGCTTTTGGCTAGCAATACCTTCTTTTTCTGCCCGGCGCTGAAATCCGCCATATCCTTGTCAAACTGCTGGCGGCTGAAATCCAGCTTGTGCAGCAAGGTTTTGAACAGGCTTTCGTCTAAGCCCTCTTTTTCGGCAAAGTCCCTCAGATTCCCTTGTAAAAAAGCGGTATCCTGGGGCACATAGGAAACCGTCAAACGGCTGCCCATATCTATTTTTCCTTCGTAATCCGGCAAACCCTCTTTTACTCCGGCCAGCAGTTTTAATATACTGGATTTGCCGCTGCCGTTTTGCCCCTGCAAAAACAAACGGTCTCCCTCTTCTATAGCAAACTGCAAAGGACCGCAAACCTGCTTTTCACCATAGAAAAGAGCTAAATCCCTTACCTCAAGCAGCCTCTGCTTGTGATAGCTTAAAGGCCGGATAAATAACGGATCAGACTGCTCCACATTTTTCAGCAAAGCTGATTTCTCCTCCAGAGCCCGCTGCTGCCGCTCTTCCGTTACTTTGGAGCGCTTCATCATCTTAGCGGCCTTATGGCCGATATAGCCTTTATCCGGCTTACTGCCCGACAACCGTTGACCGAACTTCGTCTTTTCCACTTGATCCGACCAGGCCTCCGTCTGTTTGGCCGCTTTGCCCAACCGTTTGACTTCCTTTTCCAGCCGTTGGTTTTCCGCCAGCTCGAAAGCCTCCTGGCGGGCCATATTCTCCTGCCAGGTAGTAAAGTCGCCCTTGCGAACTAAAATATCTTTTTTATTGATGGATAAAATATGATCGACGCAGCCATCCAGAAAAGCTCTGTCGTGAGATACCAGAATAAAGCCTTTCTTGGCCGCTAAGTATTGACTGACCACGGTACGGCCCAGCATATCCAAGTGATTAGTCGGTTCATCAATGAGCAGAAAATGGTTTTCCCGCAGGAACAAGGCAGCAAGCAGAACTTTTGTTCGCTCACCATTGCTTAACGTGGCAAAAGGCCGGTCTAAAGCCTCCTCGTCCATTTGCAGTAAAGACAATTCCCGCTGGATTTGCCAAGGAGCGGCTTCCGGACAGACCCCTTCTATGATCTCCGCAGTGAGACGATGGGGCTCCGGCACAGGAAAAGGGAAATAATCAAAATCTACGGCTGCCGAAATCCGGCCCCTGTATTCGTATTTTTTCATTAAAAGGTGCAGAAATGTGGTTTTGCCTCTGCCGTTTCGTCCTACAAACCCCAGCTTCCAATCCGTATCAAGCTCAAAAGAAACATTCTCAAATACTGTATCGGCGCTGCCGTCATAGCCAAAAGTTAGGCCTGCCACCTGAATCATCGACATATAAACACCTCCAAAACAATCAATGCAAATAAAATAAACCGCAGGGTAGTTACCTCCCCTGCGGTCCCAATCCTACGGACTCAATCCTGCGGACTCAATCAGCTATCCGAAGATACTGAGTACGCTGATGTACCCGCTATCCTTAAATGCTAAGGGTGCGGATGTCCACGGCCGAAATAGCGCCGCCAATCCCCGCTCTTAGCGGCAATCGGCAAATTCTAAATCAGAGAAATGGGGGCGTTGTAACTTTCCTGCTTAGGCACAGCAAAAATAGGGCGTGTTTCGCCTGAATGATCACTATCGCTATGCCCGGTATAACCTTTAGCAAGAAAGCTGACGCATCTTCCCAACTCCAATCTGTTTATCTATAACCTTTTTATCATGAAAAAGCCATTCTGTCAAATCAAGGGTTTTCCAAAGTCGGTGTCAAGTTGTTGTAGGAGAAAAAATAAATTAGGCTGCAAAATGAGGTGGGGATAGAATTAGTTCTGTCACCAAAGAGAAGTCAGCGGGAAAAAGAATAGACGGCAGAAAAAGCA
>JBCFAO010000028.1:0-49631 GCA_038562165.1 Clostridiales bacterium
GGGCATGTCTCTTCATCCTCCGGTTTCTTGTTGGTGTGCAAACTACATGATAACCGAACGGAGAGACATGTTCTCTCTTTTTTTTGTCTTTTTTAATTTACACCATTATACGGACATAACCCCCTTGGCCGTTAATACCTCACTAATACCTCATTAATGCCCTGTTAATGCCCCGCAATGTCCGCCGCCTTCATCAACTGCCTGGCTAACATCGAAGTAGTCACTGTGCCGACGCCGCCGGGTACCGGCGTGATAGCGCCGGCTATGCTTTGCGCCGCAGCAAAATCCACATCGCCCCAGAGGCCGCCTTCTTCGTCCACATTAATACCCACATCGATGACCACAGCGCCGGGCCGGATGTATTCAGCCCCCAGCAGCTTAGCTTTGCCCACACAGGCTACCAGGATATCGGATTCCCGGCAGACGGCAGGCAGGTCCAGGGTTTTGCTGTGGCAAAGGGTCACTGTAGCATCCCTGGCCAAAAGCAGCATGGACAAGGGCTTGCCCACCACCAGGCTACGGCCTACTACCGCAACCCGCTTGCCTTTTAAAGAAATACCGGCATGATCAAGGATGGCCATAACCGCCGCCGCCGTACAAGGAGCAAAACCGCTGCTGTCGCCGGCAAATATCTTAGCCATATTGGCAGGACTGATACCGTCCACATCCTTACCGGGATCAATGGTTTCAATAACCAGCTGATCATCGATTTGCGGCGCCAGAGGACGAAATACCAAGATGCCGTGCACATCGGGATCGGCATTGATTTGCCGGAAGGCAGCCAGAAAATCTTCCTGGCGGATATCTGCCGGATAAGCATAGACTTCCGTCCGCAAACCGATATTGGCAAAGCGTTTGACGGCCCCCCGTTCATAAGCCAGATCATCGGCACGCTCACCGACTCTGACAATAGCCAGCTTGGGAGCGTCCTGGCCGGCGGCGGCTCTTGCCGCCAGTTGGGCCATCATGGCTTCATTCATCTCTTTTACCACATCGGCTCCCTTTAGTACGACGCTCATCGGATAGCCTCCTCTACCTTGCGGTAAATTTCATCGGCTAAGGCAGCTCCCCCGGCAATCAGCTTCTCGGCTTTTTCCCGGATTTCCTCAGCCTGCCGGCGGTTTTCCATGGATTTCACATTAATAAAGATGTTCATGGCCGCCCCTAAGATGGCTGCTCTCAGCATTTGCACACCCACGCCCACATCGCTGACGGCCAGACGGCTGCCCTTTTCTGCCAGTTCGGCGTGAAGCAATAAGCCTTCGTAAGCCTGCTCCATGATCTCCAGAGGTACCAGGCTGGCGGCCAGGAGGGCTTCTTCCATCACCTGATTGCGCAGCAGTTGCTGCTCCGCCGTCTCTTTCGGCAGGCCATAAGCTTTGGATAAGGGCTCAAAAACCTCGGCATCCCGCTGTACTAAACCGGCCAGCCTGTTTTGCAGGCTAACGGCTTTATCCAGAATAAGGACTATCTCCTCCTGGACTGCCGCGTATTTCTTTTTACCCACAGTCAGGTTAGCCACCATACTGCCTAAGGCCACCCCTAAGGCGCCTGCATAGGCGGCAGCGCCGCCGCCGCCGGGTACCGGTTCTGCCGAAGCCAGCACATCAATAAATTCCTGACAGCTCTTGTCCAGCATTTGTTCCCTCCCTCTGTTTATTTCCTCGCCAAGGCTTAAGCCCTTTGTCTTATTACATCTGTTCTTTTATCTAGACCGCAGGAAGCTGAACCAATAAACACTGCCCAGCAGGCAGCCGGCCAGGGTATTGCCTAAAGTAACAGGCAGCAGATTCCGGGTCAGGAAATTGGCCCAGGTAAGGCTGGCCAAGGCCTCCTGGCTGATTTTGGCGGTTTCCAGCCAAAAGCCGTTGGAGGAAGCCCAGATACCGGCGGGAATATAAAACATATTGGCTATGGAATGCTCAAAACCGGAGGTCACAAACAGGCAGATAGGAAAAAGGCAAACCAGGACCTTGCCGGCAATGTCCCTGGCTCCGCAGGCCATCCAGACCGCTCCGCAAACCAGAAAATTGCAGAGGATTCCTAAAGTAAAGGCCTGCCAAAAGCCTAAGTTGATTTTTGTGACAGCAATGCGTATAGCCATAGCCCCAAGGTTGCCTGCACTGGTATTAAATATGCCGGAAAAGACCACCAGCGCCGCCACCGCCATGGTGCCGGCAAAGTTGCCGATATAAGCCAGCAGCCAGTTGCGGACCATAGAAAGCCCGCTGATTTTTCTTTCCAAAAGACTTACGATCATCAAGTTATTGCCGGTAAATAATTCACCGCCGGCTACCGTTACGAGAATCAATCCGGTACCGAATATTAATCCTGCTACCATCCTGCCCAGGCCTTGAAGCTCCGGCCGCAAAAGCAGGTTATGGGCCGCCATAGTGGAGCCATGTGCACCAAAAGCGATAAAGATCCCGGCAATAACCCCCAAGGCCAGCAGTTTAGCCGTTCCCGAAGATGCCTTAACTTGGGCCCCTTCAACCAGGGATTCGGCAATTTCTGCCGGGGTCAGGAATTGTTTTTCTGCCATTCCGATGCTACCCCTCCACGATTTTAAATTTAGTTGTTATTATACTGCTCTGACGTTACCCAATCGACAGCTAAATCAGTACGCCCATTAAAACAGACCGGATATTCTGCCATGAATATCCACGTCAATACTCTCTGCCGCCGGCACCTTCGGCAAACCGGGCATGGTCATAATATCGCCGGTGAGCACCACCACAAAGCCGGCGCCGGCAGACACCCTGACATTACGGACAGTAATCCGGAAACCGGCAGGCCGGCCCAGCTTGGCTCCGTCATCGGACAGGGAGTATTGAGTTTTGGCCATACAGACCGGCAGATCGCCAAAGCCTAAGGCCGTCAGCTTATCCAGCTCCTTTAATGCGGCAGGGGCAAAATCCACACCGTCGGCTCCATATATCCTGGCAGCAATAGTCTCCACTTTTTCTTTGAGACCCATATGGTCGGGATAGGCATACCGTAAATCCGGGTTGCCCTCTTCTTCCCTGGCGGCAATAAGCTTCAATACCTCTGTGGCCAGGGCTGCCCCGCCGGGACCGCCCTTCTCCCAGACCTCAGAAAGGGCCACATTAACCCCAAGCTCCCGGCAGCGCCCCTCTACCAAAGCCAGCTCCTCTTCATGGTCCGCAGCAAAACGGTTGATGGCAACCACCGCCGGCAGCCCAAAGACCTGGGTTACATTTTCAATATGCTTCAGCAAATTGGGCAAGCCCTTTTCCAGAGCGGCCAGGTCTTTTTGGCCCAGCTCCGTTTTGGGCAGACCGCCGTGCATTTTCAGGGCACGCAACGTAGCTACAATCACTACTGCCGAAGGTTTCAGGCCGCTTTTACGGCATTTGATATCCAGGAATTTTTCCGCCCCCAGGTCGGCGCCGAAGCCGGCTTCCGTAACCACATAATCGGCCAGGCCAAGAGCCAGCCTGGTGGCCATGACGCTGTTGCAGCCATGGGCAATATTGGCGAAAGGTCCGCCGTGGATAAGGGCGGGGGTATGCTCCAGAGTCTGGACCAGGTTGGGCTTCAACGCTTCTTTCAGAAGAGCGGCCATTGCTCCCTGGGCCTTTAATTGGCCTGCCGTTACCGGCTGTTCATCCCTGGTATAACCTACGATAATTTTGGCCAGCTTGTCCTTTAACTCCTCCAGATCCTTGGACAGGCAAAGGATAGCCATGATCTCGGAAGCCACGGTGATATCAAAGCCGTCCTCCCGGGGTACGCCATTGACTCTGCCTCCTAAGCCGTCGGTAATATTGCGGAGCTGGCGGTCGTTCATGTCCACGCAGCGCCGCCAGGTAATGCGGCGGCTATCGATATTCAGGGCATTACCCTGAAATATGTGATTATCCAGGAGAGCTGCCAAGAGGTTATTAGCGGCGCCAACGGCATGGAAATCCCCGGTAAAATGCAGGTTGATTTCCTCCATAGGCACTACTTGGGCAAAGCCGCCGCCGGCAGCGCCGCCCTTGACGCCAAAAACCGGCCCTAAGGAAGGTTCCCGCAGGGCAATCATGGTTTTCTTGCCCAAATAGTGGAGGGCATCGCCCAGACCTACGGTGGTGGTGGTTTTCCCTTCACCGGCCGGCGTGGGATTAATTGCCGTCACTAAAATCAGCTTTCCCTCTTTTTTTGAGCCGGCAAGCTTGTTATAGTCGATCTTGGCCTTGTAGTTGCCGTACAACTCAATAGCTTTGCGGTCAAGTCCCAGCTCCGCCGCCACTTGCTCAATAGGCCACATCTCGGTGCTTTGGGCAATTTCAATATCGCTTTTCATTGTCATTCTGCGGCCCCTTCCTTATTTTTTGTGATTTAGTAATCGGCTGGTCTTCCTATTTCTCGGCGAAGACCACTAAAGCGGCGGCAAAGGCCGCTCCATGGGCTGCTTCATTAGCCTTAATCCGGGCAACGCTCTCAGCCAGCTCCTGATAATCAGGCAATTCTTTAAGCTCCGCCAGCTTCTCCTCCAGCTCGGCCAGCCGCTTTTCCACACCCTTTACCAGCTTCGGCTCCTTGTCCCAATCAAAGAAAGACTTGGTCACTTTAAATCCCGCCGCCTCCACCATATCCAGGATTTCCCGGCTGCTGTAGGTATGGCGGTGATAAACGCCTTTAGCCCTGTCCACATCGCTTTCCCAGCGGTGTATCAAGGCATGGGTGAGACTTGCCCCTTCCTGGCCGTCGGCAGTCATTTCGCTGATTAGCAGTGTTCCTCCGGGAGCCAGCAGCCTTTTCATCTCCTGAAACAAGGCCGCTGCATCCTCAAAATGATGAAGGGAGTTGCCAAGGGCCACCATATCGAAAGAGCCCTCGGGATAGCCTGTCTCGTAGGCGTTGCGGCACTCAAATTTGATGCGGTTGTCTGCCTCCAGGGCTTCCCGGCCTTTGGCTAAAGCTTTCTCGTCAATATCGATAGCGATAATCTCCTGAAAATCTCCCAGGCCCTTTGCCAGATTAGCCGCAAAATCTCCCCGGCGGGTAGCGACGTCCACCACCCGGCCTATCTTGATTTTTTGCAGCTCCTGGCCCAGCTTTTCCATCATAGGAACTACCTCCTTGCTGTTACGCTTTTATAACTGTTTTCTTCTTGGAGTACTGTAAAACCAGAACCACAATGATAACACCGCAGCCGATGACATCGGTAAGCAGTCCGGGATGGATCAGCAAAAGACCGGCGGCGATCAAGGGAATCCGTTCATACCATGGGAGAACGGTCATCATATAACCGGTGATACCGGCGCCGATACCCACCATACCGATTAATGAAGTAATAATTATCTGAATCACCATCAAAGGAGTGGCATCGATTAAAATCAGTTGAGGGCTCAGCACGAAAATATAAGGTACCAGGAACGCAGCGATAGCCAGCTTTGTGGCATTAACCCCCGTCATAAAAGGATCACCTTTAGCAATGGCGGAACCGGCGTAAGCGGCCAGGGCCACCGGCGGCGTAATATCCGCTACGATACCGAAATAGAAGCAAAACATATGAGCCGCCAGTACCGGTACGCCCAGCTTGATCAGAATGGGGGCGGCAATGGTGGAAGTGATCAGATAGTTGGCGGTAGTAGGCACACCCATTCCCAATACGATGGAGGTAATCATGGCAAAAAACAGGGTGGGCAAAAGCAGGCCGCCGGTGAGGCTGACTAAACCTTCACCGATTTTCAGGCCCAGACCGGTCAGGGTTACCACGCCCACGATAATGCCGGCTACGCCGCAGGCGCAAGCCACCGACAGAATACTTCTGGCCGCCTGGGTGATGGCCCCGGCAATCTGCTTAGGGGATACCCAGGTGCCTTTTCGCAGGAAGGGCACCACAATAGCCGTCAGGATACCCCATAAGGCGGCCCGGGTGGTAGTGAAGCCTTGCATCAGGAAAAAGACGATAGAGACTAAAGGCAGAATTAAATGGCCTTTTTCCAGCATCAGCTTGCCTGCCTTCGGCAGTTGCTCCCGGGGCAGCCCTTTTAAGCCCAGACGCTTGGCCTCCAGATGAACCATGATCCAGATGCCGGTAAAGTACAGCAAGGCAGGAACAACAGCGGCCTTTGCCACCTCCAGATAACGGATGCCTACGGCTTCAGCAATCAGGAAGGCGGCGGCGCCCATTACAGGGGGCATGATCTGGCCGCCGGTGGAAGCTGCCGCCTCTACGGCGCCGGCAAAGTTGGGCGAATAGCCCAAAGATTTCATCATCGGAATAGTAAAGGAGCCGGTGGCCACTGTGTTGGACACAGAAGAGCCGGATACCGTACCTTGCAAAGCGCTGGTCAGCACCGCTACCTTGGCGGGACCGCCGGCAGCCCAACCGGCCAGAGAATTAGCGATATCAATAAAGAACTGGCCGATGCCGGTCTTTTCCAGGAAAGCGCCGAAAAGAATAAACAAAAAGATAAAAGTGGAGCAAACACCCAAAGGCGTACCGATAATACCCTCTGTGGTAAAAAACATATGGGTGATAATCCGCGACAGAGAGTAGCCCCGATGCCGCAAAAAGCCGGGCATATAAGGGCCGAAATAAGCATAAATCAAAAAAATACTGGCAATAACCACAATGGGCAGGCCCACCACCCGGCGGCAAGCCTCCATAATCAACAGGATACCTGCAGCGCCTACAATAACATCCAGGGTATTGTACATACCGGCCCGCATAATCAAGGCATTATAATTATAAAAACAATAGCAGGCCACGGCTACAAAAGCAAGGCCCAGACACAGGTCGATAATCGGAAGCCTGCTGCGGTCTCCTTTAATTGTAGAAGGATATAGCCAAAAAGACAGGGGTATGACAAAGGCCAGATGGGCCCAGCGCAGCAGCTGCTGGGGCACCGTGCCGGTGATGGAGGAGTACAATTGAAACAAGGTGAAGCAGGTCAGAATCACTGTGATGATTTTTGCTGCCATGCCCTTGTATTCTCTGGTAATCGCTTCCCGTTCCAGCATATTTAAGTCAATTTCTTCATTTACTTTCTTCTTCTTTCCAAACAATGGTAGCCTCCCTTTCTTCGTTACAATCCACTGTTTTTACAATATTTGCAGCCACCTGTCCCAAAGGCTGCGCCGCCGGATCAGCAGAGAAAAGGGTTTTCCCGGCCGCAAACTGCCGATTTCCATTTGAAAATCTTCATAGATAAACCGGTGCTGGGCCACCGCCCCGCCAATATAGTTGATCCGTTCCTGCCAATTGGCCGGAAAGCTCAGAATCAAATAGTCGCCCTCCTGCCTCAAGTCCATTTCCGGAGGCGGCGTATCTATCATACCGGCGCCGTAGCTTTGATAGTAACCGGTCTCTAAATTCAGCATCTGCCTTTGGCCGTCCAGACGGTAAATCTCCCGGATATTGCCTTTATTGACGGAATGACAAAAATCCACTTCACAATAAGGCTCTCCCAATACCCTTTCAAAGAGCACCTGTTCTTCCGATACCAGCAGCAAGCTGGGCGGTAAAAGAGGCAAGTATAAACACAGGAGGATAAGAAGAAGGAGACAAGCGGGCAAAATCCCTCTTGTCCGCTTGCCTTCCCTATTTTTCATTAAAGATACTATAGTAGAAAATTTCATTTAGGGCGTAGCAATTCCTTTTTCCTGGAAGTATTTGGCAGCGCCAGGATGCAGATTGCCGGGTACTACGCCTTCCATGGCTTTTTCCAGAGCTATCTCTTTGCCTTTGGCATGAGCTTCGCCTAATTCATCCAAATTATCGTAAAGGCCTTTGGTCAGCAGGTAAACCTCTTGCTCCGTCATGTCCTCCCGGACGATCAGCAAAGCTTTAATTGCCAGGGTTTGGCCATCCTCAGCCATATCGTACACATCCTTGCTGACGGTATGGGCGGCAAAGAAAGGATATTTGGCGATCAGAGCGTCCTGATGCTCTTGGTCCAAGCTGACCAGTTTAACATCCCGGCTAACCTTAAGCTCGACAATAGCTGCATTGGGCGTACCGGCCACGCAGAAGAAAGCGTCGATGGTGCCGTCCTGGAAAGCCGTGGCTGATTCTGCAAAAGAAAGATACCGGGGATCAATGTCTTTGTAGGTCATATTGTAGGCTTCAAAAAACTGCTGGGCGTTGATTTCCGTACCGGAACCGGCAGCGCCTACGGAAACCTTCTTGCCTTTTAAATCCTCAATGCTGTTGATGCCGCTGTCGGCCCCTACTACCACATGGACCACTTCGGGATACAAAGAGCCGATAGACTTAACGCCTTTGACTTCTTGTTCAAAATTGTTGATACCGGAAACGGCATAGCTCATGATATCCGTCTGAACAATAGCCAGATCCGCTTCGCCTCTTTCCAGCAAACGGACGTTTTCCACGGAGGCGCCGGTGGCGTTGGCATTAATATTGGCGCCGGTAGCGGTTTTCAATATCTGGCACATGGCGCCGCCTAAGGGATAATAGGTGCCGGAAGTACCGCCGGTAGCCATAATGAAGTCGCCGCTGATCTTCTCGGCAGCGGCCTCGGTGCCGCCGGTAGCTTCAGTCCCCTGGGTAGCTTCCGTGCCGCTTGTCCCACCGCTGCCGCAACCGGCCAAAAGAGCTACGGAAAACAAAACAAAAACGATTAAAGTAATAAAACGAACCTTCTTAATCATAATAAACCCTCCCCATCTTAATATGATTTTAACACTGTCTTAACATTCTAAATGATAGTATGATTCAAAGTCAACCTTTTCCTTCATTGTCACAATGTATACAAGTATACGACAAATTATGACAAAAAGGGGCACCCCTTCTGTACCTTCTCAGATTCATTAGGGATGCCCCTGCTTCATGCTTTTTGCTCAGGGATTATTGCCCGAGCTTTTTTGCCGTTAACCTTATTCGGTAACGCCGGCCACAACGCCGGAACCTACGGTCCTGCCGCCTTCGCGAATAGCGAAACGCAGTCCCTGCTCAATGGCGATAGGTGTGATCAGTTCGATAACCATCTTGATGTTGTCGCCAGGCATACACATCTCAACACCTTCCGGCAGCGTGGCTACACCCGTCACGTCCGTTGTACGGAAGTAGAACTGGGGACGGTAGCCTGTGAAGAACGGCGTATGACGGCCCCCTTCTTCCTTCGTCAATACGTATACCTCGGAGTCAAACTTCGTATGAGGCTTGATGGAGCCGGGCTTTGCCAGCACCTGGCCCCGCTCGATCTCTTTTTTGTCCACGCCTCTCAGCAGTACGCCGATGTTGTCGCCGGCTTCCGCCTGATCCAGCAGCTTACGGAACATCTCTACGCCCGTTACCACTACCTTGCGGCTGGCTTCGTTCATGCCCACGATTTCTACTTCTTCACTGACCTTGATCATGCCCCGCTCTACTCTGCCCGTTGCCACGGTGCCGCGGCCGGTGATGGAGAACACGTCTTCTACAGGCATCAGGAAGGGTTTGTCATTAGGACGCTCGGGGGTAGGAATGTAGCTGTCTACTGCATCCATCAGCTCCATTACCTTGTTGCCCCAATCGCAATGAGGATCTTCCAAAGCCTTCAGCGCAGAACCGCGGATCACCGGAATGTCGTCGCCGGGGAAATCATAGGCGCTCAGCAGCTCGCGGATTTCCATCTCCACCAGCTCTAACAGTTCTTCATCGTCTACCATGTCGCATTTGTTCATGAACACTACGATGTATTTTACGCCTACCTGACGGGCCAGCAGAATGTGCTCCCGGGTCTGGGGCATGGGGCCGTCGGTGGAGGATACCACCAGAATTGCGCCGTCCATCTGAGCGGCACCGGTGATCATGTTCTTAACATAGTCGGCGTGGCCGGGGCAGTCCACATGGGCATAATGCCGGTTGGCTGTCTCATATTCCACGTGGGAGGTGTTGATCGTGATCCCACGGGCCTTCTCTTCCGGAGCTTTGTCGATCTGGTCGTATGCGATCTTCTGGGACAAGCCTTTTTCTGCCAGCACCATGGTGATGGCCGCCGTCAGTGTGGTTTTACCGTGGTCAACGTGACCGATGGTGCCAATGTTTACGTGGGGTTTGCTTCTTTCAAATTTTGCCTTTGCCATGGATTCGTTCCTCCTTAATAATTCAAAGTCAAATGATATATTGCAGATTCACCGGCTGCTTAACACAAGCCTTATCTGCCTTGTCTTTTCTTAATGATTTCTTCAGCCACAGTCTTGGCAGCTTCCTCATAATGAGAGAACTGCATGACGTAAACGCCCCGGCCCTGGGTTTTGGAGCGAAGATCCGTAGCGTAGCCGAACATTTCACCCAGAGGTACAATACCCCGGATAACCTTGCCGCCGCTTTGATCTTCCATGCCTTCGATACGGCCCCGCCGGGAGCTGATATCACCCATGACGTCGCCCATGTATTCCTCGGGCACGCTGACCTCTACGGACATCACCGGTTCCAGAATCGCCGGACTGGCTTTCTGAGCGCCGTTCTTAAAGGCCATGGAGCCGGCAATCTTAAAGGCCATCTCCGAGGAGTCTACTTCGTGGTAGGAACCGTCAACGATGGTGGCCTTGATGTCGATGGTGGGATAACCGGCCAGCACGCCATTTTCCATGGCTTCCTTGATGCCGTTGTCCACCGCAGGAACGTACTCCTTCGGCACTACGCCGCCCACAATTTTGTTGACAAATTCATAGCCTTTGCCCGGTTCGTTGGGCTCCAACTCCAGCACGCAATGGCCGTATTGGCCCCGGCCGCCGGACTGACGAATAAACTTACCTTCGCAGCGGATAGCCTTGGTGATGGTTTCCTTGTAAGCAACCTGAGGCCGGCCTACATTGGCGTTAACCTTGAATTCCCGAAGCAAGCGGTCCACAATGATATCCAAGTGGAGCTCGCCCATGCCGGAGATAATGGTCTGGCCGGTTTCCGGATCGGTATGCATTTTAAAGGTGGGATCCTCATCGCTGAGCTTGTTTAAGGCTACGCCCATCTTGTCCTGATCGCCCTTGGTCTTCGGCTCGATAGCCACGTCGATAACGGGCTCCGGGAACACCATGGATTCCAGAATAACAGGATTAGCCTCATCACAAAGGGTATCGCCGGTGGTGGTATCCTTTAAGCCCACAACGGCGGCAATGTCGCCGGTATGTACTTCCTGGATTTCCTCCCGGTGGTTGGCGTGCATCATCAAGAGCCGCCCCACCCGCTCTCTTTTGCCGGTAGTAGCATTAAATATAGTCGTACCGGATTTCAGGGTGCCGGAGTAAACCCGGAAAAAGGCCAGCTTGCCGACGAAGGGATCGGTCATGATCTTGAAGGCCAAACCGGAGAAAGGCGCATTGTCGTCGGCCATTCTTTCGGTTTCTTCGTCGCTGTCGGGATCAATACCCACCACAGGAGGAATATCCAACGGTGAGGGCAGATAGTCCACCACAGCATCGATCATAGGCTGCACACCCTTGTTTTTGAAGGAAGAACCGCAAACTACCGGCGTAATTTTGACGTTGATGGTAGCCAACCGGATACCCCGGACCAATTCATCCTGAGTGATTTCCTCACCCTCCAGATACTTCATGGTCAGTTCTTCATCTTCCTCAGCTACGGCCTCAATCAGCATATCTCTATACTCTTTGGCCTGTTCCAGCAGATCTGCCGGAATTTCGGTGATATCAATCTCTTTGCCGATATCATCCTTATAAATTTCTGCTTCCATCTTAACCAGATCAATGATCCCCCGGAAGTTTTCTTCCGAGCCGATGGGCAGCTGGATCGGTATGGGCTTGGCTTTCAAGCGGTCTTTCATCATCTGAATGACCCTAAAGAAGTCGGCGCCGATACGGTCCATCTTGTTAACATAGGCAATACGGGGAACGCTGTATTTGTCAGCCTGCCGCCAAACGGTTTCTGATTGGGGCTGCACGCCGCCTACGGCACAAAATACCGCAACGGCTCCGTCCAGCACCCGCAGAGAGCGCTCAACTTCTACGGTGAAATCAACGTGTCCCGGCGTGTCTATGATATTAATCCGGTGACCCCGCCACTGGCAAGTAGTGGCGGCAGAGGTAATGGTAATACCTCTTTCTTGCTCTTGCACCATCCAGTCCATGGTTGCGGCGCCGTCATGCACTTCACCTAAGCGGTGTGTCCGCCCGGAGTAATATAAAATCCGTTCGGTGGTCGTGGTTTTGCCGGCGTCGATATGGGCCATGATGCCTATATTTCTGGTCTTTTCCAGTGGAATTTCCCGTACCAAGATAATACCCCTTTCAATTACCAACGATAATGGGCAAATGCTCTGTTAGCTTCCGCCATTTTATGGGTATCCTCTTTTTTCTTTACGGCACCACCGGTATTGTTGGCCGCATCCATGATCTCTCCGGCGAGACGGCTTTCCATATCTTTTTCGCCCCGTTTACGCGCAAAGGTCACTAACCAACGGATACCCAGAGTTTCCCTGCGGTCGGCTCTTACTTCAATAGGCACCTGGTAATTGGCGCCACCCACCCGGCGAGCCTTGACTTCCAGGGTAGGCATAATGTTTTTGAGAGCATTTTCCAATACTTCCAAACCGTTTTTACCGGTTTTGGTTTCTACGGTATTTAACGCGTTGTATAAAGCCTTTTCTGCGGCTCCTCTTTTGCCATCATACATGATTTTATTAATCAGTTTGGTTACCAGTGTGGACTGGTAAATCGGATCTGGCAAAACTTCCCGTTTGGGAGCCGCGCCTTTTCTGGACATAAGATTTCCTCCTTAACGATTTCAACTTCTCAGCATCACCAAAAACTTGCCGCAGTAAAAAAACCTGCCTTTGTTTTCCATGACGCCAATACTGTAGGGCTTGGACTTCCTTGCCCCACTATGCGGTAACCTCCGCGCCTTTGCAGCCGGTGACGGCTGCTTGTCAGAAGACAATCCGGTAACGGCTTCATCTGCTAAAGCAGATCCTGCCGCTTGCAAGGGCTGAACTTCCAAACAAAAAGCTGAGACAATTCCGTGGAGACCTGCCTAAAACTATTTCTTGGCAGTACCGGCCTTCGGCCGCTTAGCGCCGTATTTGGAACGGCCCTGATTCCGCTTGGCAACGCCGGCAGTATCCAAAGCGCCCCGAATGATGTGGTAACGCACACCGGGAAGATCACGAACCCTGCCACCCCGCACTAATACCACGGAGTGTTCCTGGAGATTGTGGCCGATACCCGGAATGTAAGAAGTCACCTCGGTGCCATGAGACAAGCGCACACGGGCTACCTTGCGCAAAGCAGAGTTTGGCTTCTTAGGCGTTGTGGTGTAAACACGGGTGCAGACACCCCGCTTTTGCGGGCAGCTTTTTAAAGCCGGTGCTTTTGGTTTTTTAACAATAGCTTCTCTGCCCTGTTTCACCAACTGGTTAATAGTAGGCATACTGTTTTCCTCCTTCCAAAAAAATAAGAATCATGTATTGGCTGATTAACCCTTTGATGGCAATCACCAAAGGATTGTATCACTTTCATAAGGCTGCGTCAATAATTTTTGCGCAGCCTTTGGGCTGCTGTCAATAATTATTACCTGTCAGCCCGGGCCGGCATTCATGAAAGCCCGGCAGGGCCCCAAGGCGGCGTTAACAATAGCTAACTGCTCAAATTTTGAGGTTGTGCATTAAATGAAGGGTAAGTTATACACAAATTGGTATATCCATTCTGCATATAAGCATATCCAATCAAAAATCCGCATATTTCCTGGCAATCTCCATGCACAACTTCGTTTTTTGAGCAGTTAGCCTCTGCTTTTAGTCCAAACGCCCTGCCTGCCGGCTCCCTTAGAGCAGAAGCCGGCAGGCAGGCAACAATTACTCTATGTCGTCTTCCAACAGCTCAATTTCTTCCGGCATCTCCGCCAGCTCATCCATCTGATCTTCCAAAGCTTCCAGATCGTCTTCACCGGCCTCGGCTGCATCGTAGCTTTCACCGCCGTCGCCCACCATTTCGCTGAGATCGTAGGTAGCGTAGCTTTGGCCCGGGGCATGAACCTGGATATCCCGGTAGCGGGACATGCCGGTGCCGGCGGGGATCAGCTTGCCGATGATGACGTTCTCTTTAAGACCCAGCAGGGGATCCATCTTGCCCTTAATAGCGGCTTCCGTCAGCACCCTGGTGGTTTCCTGGAAAGAAGCGGCGGATAAGAAGGAGTCCGTGGCCAGTGAGGCCTTGGTAATACCCAGCAGTACCGGTTTGGCAACGGCTTCTTCGCCGCCCCATTCCCGGACCCGGTTGTTTTCTTCCTCAAATTCAAAGATATCGATGAGTCCGCCGGGCAAAAGCTCCGTATCGCCGGCTTCCTCCACCTTGACCTTGCGCAGCATCTGGCGGATCATCACCTCGATATGCTTATCGTTGATATCAACGCCCTGGAAGCGGTATACCTTCTGGACTTCCCGCAGCAAGTAAAGCTGAACGCCCTTCATGCCTTTGATCTTCAGCAGATCATGGGGGTTGATGGAGCCTTCCGTCAATTCCTGGCCGGCCTCCACCCTTTGACCCTCGCTGACTTTGAGCCTGGAGGTGTAAGGAATGGTGTAAATCTCTTTTTCACCCTCGTCGGCAGTGACCTCCACTTCCCGGCGGCCTCTGACCTCGGAAATGTGGACGGTACCCTCGATTTCAGTGATGATGGCCTGACCTCTGGGTTTGCGGGCTTCAAAAAGCTCCTCTACACGGGGCAGACCCTGGGTGATATCGTCGCCGGCCACGCCGCCGGTATGGAAAGTACGCATGGTTAGCTGGGTACCGGGCTCGCCGATGGACTGGGCGGCAATAATACCCACAGCCTCACCGATTTCCACCCGCTGTCCCGTAGCCAGGTTGCGGCCGTAGCAACGGCGGCAGACGCCGTAACGAGAGTGGCAGGTCAATACGGAACGGATATATACCTGCTTAATACCGGCGGCCACAATTTCTTCCGCCTGGTCCTCCATAATCTCCTGATTGGCCTCCACCATAACCTCGCCAGTTTCGGGATGAACGATGTTTTCCATGGCAAAGCGTCCGATCAGGCGCTCCACCAAAGGCTCGATAGATTCGTTGCCGTCCTTGACCTCATCTACCCAAATGCCTACGTTGGTACCGCAGTCGTCTTCCCGGACGATAACGTCCTGGGCTACGTCCACCAGGCGGCGGGTCAGATAACCGGAGTCGGCGGTACGCAAAGCCGTATCGGCCAAGCCCTTTCTGGCGCCGTGGGTGGAGGTAAAGTATTCCAGCACCGTCAAGCCTTCCCGGAAATTGGACTTGATGGGCACCTCGATGGTCTTACCGGTAGGATCAGCCATCAGCCCCCGGATACCGGACAACTGCCTAATCTGTGAGATATTGCCGCGGGCGCCGGAGTTAGCCATCATGTATACGGGATTGAAGTGATCCATGGAAGTCAGCAACGCATCCTTGATCTCTTCAGTGGATTGGTTCCAGATCTCAATGACCAGCTTGTAGCGCTCATCTTCCGTAATCAAGCCCCGGCGGTACTGGTTCTGGGTCTGCTCAACTTTTTCCTCGGCGGCCTTCAAAATGCTGGTTTTCTTCTCCGGCACCATGATGTCGGCAACGCTGATGGTGATACCGGCTTTAGTCGAATAATCAAAACCCTGCTTCTTGATGCCGTCCAGCATCTCCGCCGTCCGGGCATTGCCCAGGACCTGGAAGCACTTGGCTACAATTTTGCCCAGCTCTTTTTTGCCCACAATGTGGTTGTAGAAGCCCAACTCATCGGGAATGACCTGGTTGAAAATCAGCCGGCCCACCGTGGTCTGCAGCAGCTTGCCGTCAACGCGAACCTTCACCGGCTCCTGGAGGGTAACGGCGCCCTGCTCGTAAGCATAAATGGCTTCGTCCTTATCTTTATAAATCGGCAGCCGGTCTCCCCGCTCCGGGTTGAGCCGCTCACCGGTAAGATAGTAGGAGCCCAGCACCATGTCC
The DNA here is from genome assembly GCA_038562165.1 of Clostridiales bacterium. Classification (GTDB taxonomy): domain Bacteria; phylum Bacillota; class Peptococcia; order DRI-13; family UBA5745; genus WRMS01. The sequence continues at coordinate 15,892 of JBCFAO010000028.1, forward strand.
TGAGTAGGAGTACAGACGGGCTTGCCGTCTTTGGGATTCAAAATATTGTTGGCAGCCAGCATCAACAGCCGGGCTTCAGCCTGGGCTTCGGCAGACAAAGGCACGTGAACGGCCATCTGGTCGCCGTCGAAGTCGGCATTGTAAGCGGTACAGACCAGAGGATGAAGCTGCAAAGCCCTGCCCTCTACCAGTACGGGTTCAAAGGCCTGAATACCCAAACGGTGCAGGGTTGGAGCCCGGTTTAAGAGGACGGGATGATCCTGAATAACCTCTTCCAGCACTTCCCAAACTTCATCCTTCACCCTTTCCACCATCCGCTTGGCGCTTTTGATGTTGTGGGCATGACCTTCATTGACCAGTTTCTTCATCACAAAGGGCTTAAAGAGCTCCAAAGCCATTTCCCGGGGCAGGCCGCACTGATGCATTTTCAACTCCGGTCCTACCACAATAACGGAACGGCCGGAATAGTCCACCCGCTTGCCCAGCAGGTTTTGACGGAAGCGGCCCTGTTTGCCCTTCAGCATGTCGCTTAAGGATTTCAAGGGACGGTTACCGCTGCCGGTGACGGGACGGCCCCGGCGGCCGTTGTCGATGAGGGCGTCCACCGCTTCTTGCAGCATCCGCTTTTCGTTGCGGACGATGATATCGGGGGCTCCCAAATCCAAAAGCCTTTTCAGGCGGTTGTTGCGGTTGATCACCCGGCGGTAAAGGTCGTTTAAGTCGGAGGTGGCAAAACGGCCGCCATCCAACTGCACCATGGGCCGCAGTTCCGGCGGAATCACCGGCACCACATCCATGATCATCCACTCCGGCCGGTTGCCGGAGTTTTTGAAGGCTTCCACCACTTCCAGGCGGCGGATAGCCCGGATCTTTCGCTGGCCGGAGGTATCCCGCAGCTCCTGCCGCAGCTCCTGGGCCATTTCGTCCAGATCCATCTCTTCCAGCAATACCTTGATGGACTCCGCTCCCATGCCGGCTTCAAAGCGGTTGCCGAAACGGTCTTTGTAATCCCGGTATTCGGCTTCCGTCAACAACTGCTTTTTCATCAGCGGCGTGTCGCCGGGATCGGTGACGATATAAGATACAAAGTAAAGAACTTTTTCCAGCAGCCGGGGAGAAATGTCGAGAATTAAGCCCATACGGCTGGGAATGCCCTTAAAGTACCAGATGTGGGAGCAGGGGGCAGCCAGCTCGATATGGCCCAGACGCTCCCGGCGGACTTTGGCTTTCGTCACTTCCACGCCGCAGCGGTCACAAATAATGCCTTTATAGCGAACCCTTTTATACTTGCCGCAATGGCACTCCCAGTCCTTAGTCGGTCCAAAGATCCGCTCGCAAAACAAGCCGTCCCGTTCAGGTTTCAGGGTGCGGTAATTGATGGTTTCCGGTTTTTTGACTTCCCCGCTGGACCAATCCAGTATCTGATGGGGGGAGGCAAGACCGATGCGCATCCTGTCAAAATTGTTAACATCTAACAAAAGAATCCCGCTCCTTCCTAAAACGCTTCGTTGTCATCCACATCGTCAATCAAAGGCACCTCGTCATCGAAGGTTTCGATGTCCTCGGGGAAGAAATCCTCTTCCTCTTCTTCCGGTGCTTCGGCCAATTCGCCCTCTTCCACAACAGCCTCTGCAGGAGGCATCCCGCCCTCAGGCAGGGTCTGATCCAGGCCGAATTCCCGGGCCGACTCGCTGACGTCGTCGTCCAGCTCCTTGATTTCGATTTCTTCGTTGTATTCGGAGAGCACTTTCACATCCAGGCAAAGGCTCTGCAATTCTTTAATCAATACCTTAAAGGATTCGGGAACACCGGGCTCCGGTACGTTTTCGCCTTTGACGATGGCTTCGTAGGTCTTGACCCGGCCCACCACGTCGTCGGATTTTACCGTCAAAATCTCTTGCAAGGTATAAGCGGCGCCGTAGGCCTCCAGGGCCCAAACTTCCATCTCACCGAAGCGCTGGCCGCCGAACTGGGCTTTACCGCCCAAAGGCTGCTGCGTCACCAGGGAGTAAGGACCGGTGGAACGGGCGTGGATCTTGTCGTCTACCAAGTGGGCCAGCTTCAGGATATACATGATGCCCACGGTAATTTCATTGTCGAAGGGTTCGCCGGTACGGCCGTCATACAAGACGGTTTTGCCGTTTCTGGGCCGGCCGGCCTTATCCAACTGCTCCAGAATATCCTGCTCTGTAGCGCCGTCAAAGACCGGTGTGGCAAAGGAGTAGCCCAAAGCCTGAGCGGCCCAGCCCAAATGGGTTTCCAGGGTCTGGCCGATATTCATACGGGAGGGCACGCCTAGAGGATTAAGCACAATCTCCACAGGGGTGCCGTCGGGCAGGAAAGGCATATCTTCTTCCGGCAAAATCCGGGAAATAACACCCTTGTTGCCGTGGCGTCCGGCCATTTTATCACCCTGAGAAATTTTACGCTTCTGAGCAATATAAACCCGGACGACCTGATTGACGCCGGGAGACAGCTCGTCGCCGTTTTCTCTGGTGAATACTTTGACGTCCACAATCTTGCCGGCCTCGCCGTGAGGCACCCGCAGAGAGGTATCCCGGACTTCTCTGGCTTTTTCGCCAAAGATGGCCCGCAAAAGCCGTTCTTCCGCCGTCAGCTCCGTCTCGCCTTTCGGCGTTACCTTGCCCACGAGAATATCGCCGGGACGCACTTCCGCACCGATGCGGATAATGCCTCTTTCGTCCAGATCCTTCAGCACGTCGTCGGAGACGTTGGGGATATCCCTGGTAATCTCCTCGGCCCCCAGCTTGGTATCCCGGGAATCGCATTCATATTCTTCAATATGGATAGAAGTAAAGTAATCTTCTTTCACCAGCTTCTGGCTGATCAGCATGGCGTCTTCGTAGTTGTAACCTTCCCAGGTCATCATGGCTACCAGAATATTGCGGCCCAAGGCCAATTCGCCGTGATCTGTGGAAGGGCCGTCGGCGATGATTTCGCCGGCCTTGACTTCCTGACCCTTTTTGACAATGGGCTTCTGATTGATGCAGGTACCCTGGTTGGACCGGGAGAATTTGATCAGCTTATAGCGGTCTTTCTCGCCCAACGGAGTCTTGATCACAATATCGTCTGCCGTTACCCGGTCGATTACGCCGTCTTGTCTGGCAATGACGGCCACGCCGGAGTCCTTGGCGGCTTTATGCTCTTCACCGGTGCCCACGTAAGGAGCCTCTGTCCGCAGCAAAGGCACGGCCTGACGCTGCATGTTGGCGCCCATCAAAGCCCGGTTGGCGTCGTCATGCTCCAGGAAGGGAATCATGGCTGTGGCAATGGATACCAACTGTTTCGGCGAAACGTCCATGTATTCGACTTTGTCCGGCGTTACCACCATGATTTCGCTGCCGTAACGGGCCTGAATCCGGTTGGACATGAAGTAGCCGGCGTCATCCAGTTCCATATTGGCCTGGGCGATAACATATTCGTCTTCTTCCGCCGCATCCAGGTACTCAATGGTTTCCGTAACCCGGTGAGTTTCCTTATCCACCAGGCGGTAAGGGGTTTCAATAAAACCATACTCATTGACCCGGGCATAGGTGCTCAGAGAGCCGATGAGGCCGATGTTGGGGCCTTCAGGGGTCTCAATAGGACACATCCGGCCATAGTGGGAATGGTGAACGTCACGGACCTCAAAGCCCGCCCGCTCTCTGGACAAACCGCCGGGGCCCAGAGCCGAAAGCCGGCGCTTATGGGTCAGCTCCGACAAAGGATTGGTCTGATCCATAAACTGGGAGAGCTGGCTGGAGCCAAAAAACTCCTTAATAGCCGCCACTACAGGCCGGATATTGATCAGGGCCTGAGGCGTAATAACCTCCACGTCCTGAATAGTCATGCGCTCCCGGACCACCCGCTCCATACGGGACAAGCCGATACGGAACTGGTTTTGCAGCAGCTCGCCTACGGAACGCAGGCGGCGGTTGCCCAGATGGTCAATATCATCAGTGCGGCCTTCGCCGTTCATTAAACTCAGGAGATAACGGATAGACTCCACAATATCATCCTTGGTCAGACAGCGGATTTTATCGGAAATATCCTGCTTCAACTTTTGATTTAATTTATAGCGGCCAACATGGGCCAGGTCATAACGCTTGGGATCAAAGAATAATGTATTTAGCAGCGAACGGGCGCTATCTACCGTAGGAGGCTCCCCGGGCCGCAAACGCTTATAAATCTCAATGAGAGCGTCATCCTCGCCTTCGGTATGATCTCTTTCCAAAGTCAGCAGGATTCGTTCGTCATCGGAAAACAGATTATTGATCTGGCCATTGCTGCTGTAGCCCAAAGCCCGCAGCAGGACGGTAACCGGCAAACGCCGGGTTCTGTCTACCCGGACATGGATAGCGTCGTTGATATCCGTCTCCAGCTCCAGCCAGGCTCCCCGGTTGGGAATTACCGTGGCGGTAAAAAGCTTTTTACCGCTGGGATCCATAGTCTCATCGTAATATACGCCGGGGGAGCGAACCAACTGGCTGACAATAACCCGCTCGGCGCCATTAATAATGAAGGTACCTTTTTCGGTCATCAGAGGGAAATCCCCCATGAAAACCTCCTGCTCTTTCACCTCACCAGTTTCTTTGTTGATCAGCCGTACCTTGACCCGCAGAGCAGCGGCATAAGTCGCATCCCGCTCCTTACACTCTTCCACCTGCCATTTTGGCTCCCCTAAACTGTAATCGATGAATTCCAATACCAGATTTCCCGTGAAATCCTGGATCGGCGAAATATCCTGAAACATTTCCCGGATACCTACTTCTAAAAACCAGTTGTAGGAATCCTGCTGAACCTCAATAAGGTTCGGCATTTCCAGGACTTCTTTGATTCGGGCGAAAGTTTTACGTTCACGTTGCTTGGTTGCCAGAGACTGCCCCATCAATTTTTCACCCCTCAACAATTTCTTTAACTTCGCATTGGTCACTATATGCAGCTTTTATTTCAGCCGCTTTTAACGAGAACACATAATAGCAAGGTGGTTTCCCTTGCTTATGGATCGTCTATTAAGGTTAGTCTTGCCTCTTCAAAATGGAAAAATTCACCAACCTGTAAATTTCTCACGGACCATCTCCGGGAAAGCGCTAAAATATCTCGATGTCCAAATATTTCCTTTCACTTCCAGGAGTCGCATCTTATATTATTATCACATTAAAAATAGTTTGTCAATGTTTATTATAAAAAAGCACGACAAACCCACGAGTAAACATTTTGTAAACAAAGGAGGCTCTACAAAAAGGCCAAATCAGCTACGCTCACGCTTCGCATGTTCGCTTTAGCTGACATGGCCTTTTCTCCAAGCTGCCTCACCTCAGTATTTACCGATTGTTTACTCATGGGTTTGTCCTGCGGAGTCAGTTCAGGCCGGCACTGCCGCCGCCTCTAAGACCTCTTTGCAGGGGTACATCTCAAAGCCGTAATTTACTTCTAAGGTTCGCAAGCCGAATTCGTGTTCTTCCCTGGTGGTGGAATTTACTCCGTCTAAGGCAATGATTACCCGGTAGCCCCGGTGGAAGGCTTCAATAGCCGTTTGGGTAATGCAGACATGGGTCCGCCAGCCTACAAAGATTAATGTATCTGCCCCCAACTGGTCCAAAACCTCCTGGAGCTCCGTCTGGATAAAACCATTGAAATAGCCTTTTTTCACTACATAATCCTGGGGATGAGGGGCCAGCTCCTTGATGATATCGGCTCCCCAGGTCCCTTCCAGGCAGTGATCCTCCCAGATCTTCAGTTCCTCATCAATACCTTGGTGATGGCAATCACAGACATAAATTACCGGCAGGCTCCGGCGCCGGGCTTCATTAAATAAGCGGGACAGGGGGCTGATCAGCGTCAGGATGCGTTTACAGGGCAATGCTCCGCCTTCCAGAAAGTCATTTTGCAAATCCAAACCGATAATTGCAATCTTAGCGGCAGGCCGCCCATCCCCCTGCTGCTCTTCCCTATTGTTTTTCCCGCTGGCGATGGAGGTTTCCAGTATCCGCACCACCCGTTCATATTCCCGCCTTTTAAGCTTTACTCTCTCCAACTGGGCCAGCATCAGCTTTTGTTTATTGGTCTCTTGAGAATTCAGCAAAAGTCCGATTTCTTTCAACGAGAATTTTAAGTCCCGGTAAAGGCGGATTTGCTGCAGCTGCAGGATATCCTCTTCCGAGTATAGGCGATAACCGCCGGCGGAGCGGCAGGATGGTTTAACCAGGCCCTGATCCTCATAAAACCGTATGCTTTTTACGGTGAGCCCCGTCATTTCCGACGCTACTTTAATGGTAACCATACCTTCCCTCCTTGACCAGCCCGTCTTGCCTGCGCTTTACCTGTGCCTTTATTTATCCCTATCTTTGCAAAAAAATCAAGGCTTGTCAATGCAAGGAACTATAGTTTGGCAATGATCTCCCGGCTGCCGGTTACGGTGCCAAAATGGGTCTCAATATCCCAAAGAGTGGATTCCTGCTCCCGCAGAGCCGTAGCCCTGACGCAATCCTCGGGTACAATTACCTGGTAGCCTAAGAAAAAGGCGTCATGGCAGGTGGAGCGGACACAGATATTCGTAACCACCCCGGTTACCACTACCGTCTTAACCTCCAGATCCCGCAGAAGCAAATCCAGGTCCGTCTGGAAAAAACCGCTGAAACGGCTTTTCTTGACGCAGTAATCCCCTTCCTTGGGCTGCAGCTCGTCAATAACCTGAGCGCCCCAGGTACCTTCAAGACAGTGAGGAGACCGTTTCTCAAATTCCCTGTCATGCTTTACCTGGCGATGGCAATCATTAACATAGATTACGGGCACTCCTTTTTCTTTGGCTGCGGCAATCAGGGCTTGCAGAGGTTCCACTACCTCCAGCCCTTCTTTCAAAACCATGGCGCCGCCTTCTTTACAAAAATCGTTCAGCATATCCACAATTAAAATTGCGGCATTGTCTAATTGAAATGCTTTTCCGTCGTCAACAAAATGTTCTGCAAAACCCTTCATCTCTTATACGCTCCTTTTCCGTCAGCCCTAGATAGTCGTCTATTTTTTTGCCATACCGGCTACAGCTTTTATAATAAAAGCCGCCGCCACCGCGTTAACTACCGGCATACCCACCGGCAGCAGGGACAACAGGAAGCCGCCGGCCCAAGCCAGAAAACCGCCGATATTAACCTTTGGCAGCCGGGCTTCCGCCATTTCCGGATAGCCTTGCCGGTAGACAAACAGATAATCCGCCAAAAAGATACCAGCCAGAGGCGGCACCGTAGAAGCGAGGAAATTGATATAAGTGCCGAAATAATTATAAAAGCCGATGATTGCAAAAATGATGCCAATAGCGCCAAAACCCAGAACCAAGTGGGAGCGTTTGATTGAAGATACGCTGCTTAAGGACATGGAGCCGGAATAGACGCAGCCTTGGGCCGTAGACCAGATATTCAAAACCAATACGGCAAAGGAAGGCGCCAGGAGATTTTGGGCTGCCAGCACGTAAGCGATATCCGGATTGCCGGTAGCCACAGCGCCGACGGCTCCAAAAAGCACCACAAAGCTATTGCCTATAACCATAGTAATAATCATGGCAATGACGGCGGTTTTGGCGCTTTTGGCAAAGCGCATGATGTCCGGAGTAAACATAACGGCGCCCACCGCATAGGAGCCTACGCCCAAAGACACGGCAGTAGCGAAACCCATATTGCCGCCTTCCTGGGTTAGATTCATCATTGCCGCCATACCGCCGCTATCCCGGATGGCGATGACCATGGAAATAATACCAAAAATCACAATCAGCGGTACAGCTAAATTGCTCAGGTAGGTCATCCATTTCATTCCTTTAAGAGCCGTCAGCGTCATGCCGATGCCGCCTAAGATGGCCACGGGAATAATGGGGGCCCAAGTAAAAAGAGCGTTGGTTGACTGGCCGATCAGATAAGCGTCAATGGAAAACCAGCCGATAGTAGTAATGGCAACAATAGCCACCGGTACATAGGTACCGGCCTGTCCAAAAGAGTATTTGCTTAAAAGCCCCAGAGTCAGGCCGCTTTTGGCGCCGATTACTCCCATGATACAGGCCAGGACTGCCAAAATAACGCTGCTCAGCATGATTGCCCAAAAGCCTTCTCTAAAATTCATGGCTACACCGATAGAACCCCCTACCTGCATGCTGGTTACTACAAAGACATAGCCTAAAGAGACGGTCAGCAGGCTTAAAAAACTTCTTTTTTCCGAGAGAGGCACTCTTTGATTACTAAACTCATCTGCTGCTTCAACTGTTCTGGCAACTTCGCTTATTTTTTCATTACTCATATACGTCCCCTTTCTTCAAACACCATAAAGCAGAGTCTCCCCATGAAGCCGGCAATCTCACAGGATATTGAAATTTCGGTTTCATTCTAAAGCATCCAGCAAGGGGAAGGTCAAGATATTTAATTGAATATTTTGTTTTAATTTTTCACATAGAATACCGGGGACGCCTCAGCATTGAAGCTTCCCCGGTTTCCCTGTCTATTAGCTTGCGCTTTAGCGCTGATAAGGTTTAATCGCCACTTTGATGCAGCCTTCCAGATGCTTCTCAAAAATATCATAGCCCCTCATAATATCGTTCAGAGGCATAGTGTGGGTCAGCATGGGCCGGGTATTGAGCTTGCCGCCCTCAATAAGCTTCATCAGAATGTGATTTTTTGAAGCGTCTACACCGCCGGTTTTGAAAACCAGGTTCTTGCCGTACATTTGGGGCAGAGGCAAAACTTGATTTTCTTCATACATGGCAATCACCGATACGACGGCGTTAGGGCGGGCGATTTTCCAGGCTGTCTCAAAGGTGTCGGCAGCCCCGGCTACTTCGATGACGGCGTCGGCTCCCCGGCCATCGGTGTAGGAGCGAACCACAGCTTCCAAATCTTCCTTTTGGGGATTGACGGCAACGTCAGCCCAGCCTTGTTTTTTGGCAAACTCCAGCCTCTCGTCAATAATATCGGTGGCTATAATCACACTGGGACCAAAAAGGCGGGCGCACATCATGGTCGTATAGCCCACAGGGCCGGCCCCCAATACCACCACCACGTCCCCGGGTTTGATTTCCGCCAGCTCCGCCCCAAAATAACCGCTGGGCAGTATGCAGCTAATCATGATGACGTCTTCATCCTCCAGGCTATCGGGTACCGGAGTCAAACCATTGTCGGCATAAGGGACCCGGACATATTCCGTCTGGCAGCCGTCAATACGGCAGCCCAGCTCCCAGCCGCCGCTGACGCAGTTGTTGACATAGCCTTTTTTACAGAAAAAGCACTGGCCGCAAAAGGTTTCCACATTGCAGGCCACCCGCATGCCGGGCTTAAGCTTATTGACAAGGCTGCCTGCTTCCACTACTTCGCCCACAAATTCATGGCCCAAAATGGTGTTTTCCCTGGCCCGGGGCACAGCGCCGTGGCGGATATGGAGATCGCTGGTACAAATGCTGGAAAGACTTACTTTTACAATGGCGTCCCTGGGGTCCTGAATTTGAGGAATATCCCGTTCTTCAAAACGCATATCATTTTTGCCGTGATAAACTACGCCCATCATTTTTTTGGTCATTATTACGCCCCCATTTCCTATCGTCTCCTGCTAATTAACAGATGTTTCTTCCCCATTCTTGGTCCCCTCACCGGAGGCAGCCGCAAGGGCAACCGGTTTTTCGGGGGCAGTGCCCGCCCATTGATTCACCAGGGGAGCAAATTTATTAATGGTAGGGGCCATTATAGGGCCAACGGCCAACATGCCGATAATGGTGCCCACAAAAACCACGCCCCCCATCAGAAAGCCGCCGATAACCATAACGGCGTCAAAGCATATACGCTCATATTTTAAGGGGATTTTGGTCATGGCGGCCATAGTCTGGTTAAAAGCATCGGAGGGCCCGCAGCCGAATTCTGCCGACTGGTAAAAGCCCAGGCCAATGCCTAAAGCGACGGTACCGGCCACAATGACTATGCTGCGCACCACAAGGCTGGGGTCCGGGCCCATAACGTTGGCAAGGATACCGATAAATACATTGCAAAACCAGCCCAGCGTAAACGTATAAAGGACCGTGCCGATATTGATCATTTTGCGGTTAAGAGCCAATATGATGACAAAGAACACAATATTGAAAACATTCATGGCATAGCCGAAGGATTTGCCTAACTGCAGACCCAGGCCCTGAACGAAGGCAGTTACCGGGTCGCTGCCTAAATTGGCCATAACATAAGCTGCTGCGCCAAAAGCGGTGATGCTTACGCCGATCATAATGATGAGGCAGCGAATCAAAATGCTTTGCGCAGTATATTTTCCTTTGCCCATATGTACCATCCTCCTCATTTGCATAATATTACCAGTTGTTATTTTCAGTTTAAAGCATCCAGTAAGGGGAAGGTCAAGGAAATTGATTGAATATTTTTTCCTTTTTTCAACCTTTATACGCCAAAAAAGCGCCGCTTTTCTTCACGGCGCTTTGCTCATCGTCATTTTATTTCATTTTGTCAAATTTACCGCCAGAATCGCAGCACCATCTCGGCGCAAGCCAGGCCCACCAGACCGCCGGCCACCACGTCGCTGACGTAATGAGCTTTTAAATAAACCCGGGAAAAAGCCATCATCCCGGCATAGAAGAATACCGCCCAGGCTATCCAAGGCCCGGCTAAGGATAATATCCGGGCAGCGGCCATGGACGAGGCTGTATGTCCGGAGGGAAAGGAAAAGCTGGTAGGTATAGGAATCGTAAGCTTAACAGGACCATGGGTAATAAAAGGCCGGGGCCGGCGGAAAATGTGCTTCAGCAAGCCTTCCCCTAAAATGGTAGTGAGAAACAGCGTCAGGATACAGATCTGGGCAATCCGGCGGTATTCCGGCCAAAACAATAACACAATGCAGGTAAGAAGCCAGATCATGCCCAAATCACCGCTGCGGCTAATCAGGCGCATGCACTTATGAGTCAGGCTTTCATGGGAAAATTTAAGGGTAGCGTTAAAAATCTTGCGGTCGAATCCTTTTAGCCAGCCCATAATCGGATCTCCTTTCCTGTATCGTCCTACTTAAATATTATAACGTAGTTTGTCAAATTTGTATTAAAATTTGATAAAAAAATGATAAATCTATTTTAAAAATAAAACAGCCCCTCCCTGGTTTGTCCAAGGAGGGGCAATCTTCCCGCTTAAAAAGCGGCTTTGACTTATTTAATTTCGATTTTGGCGCCGACTTCTTCCAGCTTAGCTTTGATGCTATCGGCATCCTCTTTGGAAATTTTCTCTTTAACGGCCTTGGGAGCGCCGTCAACCAGATCCTTGGCTTCTTTCAAGCCCAGACCGGTCAGTTCCCGGACAACTTTAATAACGTTGATTTTCTTGTCGCCGGCATCGGCCAGGATTACGTCAAATTCGCTCTGCTCTTCGGCGGCAGGAGCAGCAGCACCGGCGGCGGGAGCAGCAGCCACAGCTACGGGAGCAGCGGCGGATACGCCAAATTCTTCTTCAAAAGCTTTTACCAGCTCGTTGAGCTCCAGGACGGTCAGTCCTTTTACGATTTCAATTACTTCATTAATTTTAGACATGTATATATCCTCCTTATTTCGTCTGTTTGCAGTTTTGATGGCTAAGCAGCCTTTGGGGCATAAAGATCAGTTTCATTATGCCGATTTTTCCTTGATTTTGCGGTAATCTTCCAAAGCATAACCGAATTTGTTGATGGGGCCTTGCAGTACCCGCACCAAACCGGTGATGGGAGCTTGCAGCATCCCGGCCACCTGGCCCAGCAGAGCTTCTCTGGAAGGCAGATCGGCCAAAGCCTCCGCCATTTGAGGCCCAAAGCCTTTTTTGTCCAAAATACCGCCCTTCAGCACCAGCTTCGGATTGGTCTTGGCAAACTCTTTCAGAACCTTGGCGCCGGCTACGGCATCCTGCATACTGAAGGCCCATACGGTAGTGCCCGTCAGATACTGAGCCACGCCTTCTACACCAGCCTGCTCTGCGGCAATTTTACCTAAGGTATTTTTCATTACCTGAAGTTCTACACCTTCTTTTCTCAGTGCAGCTCTCAGCTTTGTTACTTCCTTAACGGTAAGGCCACGGTAATCGGCTAAAATTACGGAGTGGGCTTGTTCCAGCTTCGCTTTAACTTCTGCGACTAACTGTTCTTTTTCTCCACGACTTCCCAAAATGTACTCCTCCTTTCCTACGGTGATGCAGCACCTCATATAACTTGAAGCGTTATAAAAACCCTCCGCAGACATACGGAGGGTTCAGACTCGTCTTTAACGCCGGACAGCACAGGCTGCCTGGGTTTGATCTTATCCGATACCCACCTCGGCCGGCCGGCTCATCGCCGATTAAACCACAAGGGTGCCCGCTGTCTACAGTAGGAGAGCTTCACTTGTCAGCCGAAGATCCGGCTTGAACCTGAGCTGCGCCCTTAAACCACCTTTAAGGGGCTGATCCGGATAGCCGGACTCATGGTGGAAGAGATAGCAACACTCTTAATGTATTGTCCCTTTGCACCGGCAGGCTTAGCCTTGTTGATGGTCTCGGCCATGGTCCGGAAGTTCTCCATCAACTGCTCTTCCGTAAAGGAAGCTTTGCCGATGATTACATGAACGATACCGGTTTTTTCTACGCGGTATTCTACCTTACCAGCCTTGATCTCGTTGATGGCCTTGGTTACGTCCATGGTGACCGTACCAACCTTGGGGTTAGGCATTAAGCCCTTGGGGCCCAACAGCTTACCCAATTTACCTACTACACCCATCATATCGGGAGTAGCAACGGCCACATCAAAACCAAACCAGCCGCCCTGAATCTGGGCTACCAAATCGTCAGCGCCTACAAAATCGGCGCCGGCAGCTTCCGCTTCCTGAGCTTTGGGGCCCTTAGCGAAAACCAATACCTTTTGACTTTTACCTGTACCATGAGGCAGCACAACTGCGCCTCTTACCTGCTGATCGGCATGCCGTGGATCAATACCCAAACGGAAGGCCAGATCAATGGTTTCATCGAACTTGGCATTAGCCAGTTCTTTAACCAAACGAATCGCGTCGGCAGGATCATACAAAGTATCTTTATCTACTTTTTTAACGGCTTCCTGATAGCGTTTGCCGTGCTTTACCATTTGATCACTTCCTCACTAATCCACAATTTCGATGCCCATGCTGCGGGCGGTACCCTCCACCATACGCATAGCTGCTTCAACAGAAGCTGCGTTTAAGTCTTCCATTTTGGTTTCGGCGATTTCTCTAACTTTGTCCCGGGACACCTTAGCAACCTTTTTGCGGTTGGGCTCGCCGGAAGCGGTCTCGATGCCGGCTGCCTTCTTCAACAAGACGGCGGCAGGAGGGGTCTTACAGATAAAAGTAAAGGAACGGTCTGCATAAACCGTAATCTCTACCGGGATAATCAGGCCGACCTGCTTAGCGGTTCTTTCATTGAACTCCTTGCAGAACTGCATGATATTTACACTGTGCTGACCCAGAGCCGGGCCTACAGGAGGAGCCGGATTGGCTTTGCCTGCGTTGCATTGCAGCTTGATAAATCCTACGACTTTTTTTGCCATGAATATTACACCTCCTCGAAATAAAGTGTGGTATATAACGAGCAAAGCATTATTCCGGCAAAAAAACAGACCATCGGTCTGCTTGCCGGAAAAGGACAGCCACAGCCGTCCCTGCTCTCCCACCCAAAGTACATCTGCGCCCTAATATTTTCGGATAGCAGATTGAGCCTGTAAGGTCTTTTTTTATTTTGGCGGCGTCCGCTGCCTCAGGCTGCTCGGTCACGTACCCAACGTACGCTCCCTCCCATCCTTCGAACATCTGCGTTCCTATAAATACGGATAGCAGATTGGGCTTCGTAGAAGCCGCTTGCCTTGCCAAAATAAAAAAATCCTGCGTTTCTGGACATCCGTTTCCTTAGGGCTTAGCCCTTAGGGGCCCGCCGGATTAGTCCAGCTTCTGGACTTGGCCGAAATCCAACTCTACCAAGGTTTCCCGGCCAAACATGCTGGCCATTACCTTGACTTTGCCTTTGTCGCCATTTATGTCTTGAACGGAAGCATCCAGACCCTGGAAAGGACCGGCTGTGATGCGAACCCATTCGCCCAACTCGAAGTCTACTTTGGGCTTCAGCTCTTCCACGCCCATATAGCGCAATATCTGGCTGGCTTCCTCAGCTTTCAGGGGAATGGGCTTATTGCCCGTACCCACAAAGCCGGTAACACCGGGAGTATTGCGCACCACATACCAGGTCTCGTCGGTCATGATCATCTCAACCAAAACGTACCCGGGGAACATTTTTTTATGATTGATTTTACGCTGGCCGTCCTTGTACTCGACTTCGTCTTCCATGGGCACCATAATGCGGAAGATCTTGTCCTCCACATTCATAGACTCCATGCGTTTTTCCAGGTTGGCCTTTACTTTGTTTTCATATCCTGAATAGGTATGGATAACAAACCAATTTTTCTCCATGTTTGCCCGCCTACTTCAAGATCAGGCCCATCAGGGCATTGATTCCGGAGTCCAAAAGCCAAATAAACAGGGCTATCACCATGCTCACGCCGATGACCACTGCAGTATACACTGACAAATCCCGTTTACTGGGCCAATGCACTTTTTTCATTTCCTGGATCATGTTGCGAAAATACCGCTTGATTCTGGCGAATACGCTGGGTTTTTCGCTTTTCGCTACTGCCATTTTCCCACTCCTATACTAGCCAATAACAACAATGATTACTTAGTCTCCTTATGAACAGTCTGAGACTTGCAGAACTTGCAGTATTTCTTTATCTCAAGGCGGTCCGGATTGGTCTTCTTGTTCTTACTGCTCGTATAATTTCTCTGCTTACAATCGGTGCAAGCCAAAATGATATTTACCCGCATTTTTTTACACCTCCCGAAACGGCAAACCGTCACACTTCACGGAATTATATCCATAACATAGTAGACTCTACCACATGGACCAGGCTCTGTCAAGAAGTAAAACTTGAAATTATACTTTAATGAGACAAAGCTATACAAAAACAGCCTGATAAAAACTAGGCGTTGCGTAGCTGAATCAATTGAGCGCCTATGCTGACGGCTATCTCCGCCGGAGTCTGGGCGCCGATGGCCAGCCCTACCGGCGAATAGACTTGCCCTATCCGCTGCCTGTCTATGCCGTCCTTTTCCAGCCGTTCATAAATCATGGCGGTTTTGCGGCGGCTGCCAATCATACCCACGTACTTTGGCATAAGGGGCAGCGACAAAGCCCATATCAGCCATTGGTAATCCATGAGATGGCCTCTGGTCATAATCAACACATAGACTTGGTCATCCAAATGGAGGGCCGGCAAATCTTGAGCAGTCTCCGCCACTATGCAACGGGCATCAGGAAAACGGCTGGCATTGGCAAACTCTGCTCTATCATCGATAACCACTGTTTCAAAGCCTATTTGATGGGCCACTTTAGCGGTTTCCAATCCTACATGGCCGGCTCCAAAAAGATAAAGCAAAGGTCCCGGCGACAATAAACGGGCATAGATCCTGGTTCCTTCCAGATGCTCAGTATGCATAGCCGGACCGGCTCCGTCCAGCATCAGCTTTTTCTGCTTTTCCGTCAGCTCTCTGCCGCAAACCAAATCTTTAGCTTCATTTACAAAAGCAGTATAAGAAGACTCCCCTTCCAGCAACGTCACCAGCCAGGCCCGCTGCCGTTTTTCCATAGCTTGGGCAGCCATCTCCAGAGCTTTCTGATCCCGGCGGTCTAAAAGCGTAATCATCACTGTGCCGCTGCCCCCGCAGATCATATCCATTCCGGCGGCGTCAGCCCCGGAAAGCTCAAAGGGATAAAGGCATCCTGTCCCCCGGCTTGCTCCGGCGGCTGCTCCGGCTGCTGCTGCGGCTGCGGCTACGGCTTTTGCAGCCTTTTCCGCCACTTCTCCTTCCAGCCTGCCGCCGCCTATGGTGCCGGTTATGGCAACACCTGCGCCAATAGATCTTTGCTCATGATCATCACCATGGTTCCAAACCAGCATCTGAGCTCCTTTTTCCCTGGGCGTAGAGCCCTGATGCTCAATAATCTCCGCCAGAGCCAAATTCCGTTTTGCCCCCAGCAAAGCAGCCCCTTCCTGATAGATGTTCATCATGATCCATATCCCTTCCTGCCCGATTTGTTTCTAAAAGCTTGTCCGGTTATTATACCATAGAATATCACCATAGACAAAAATAAAGATAGCCCTCTGGCTGACCAATTGTACAGAATTTGAACTTTTATGCGCTTGATTCAAAGACGGAAAAGGGTAGGACGGCAGTGAGTCTGTTCAGTCTTTTTGGCTGTATATGTTTTTCGTGGCACTTGTGCAAAATTGCAAGTTTGTCGTTGTTTGTCTAGGCTAACTGTGCAAAATTGCAGGTTTGTTATCTTTAAATCACTGCTTAGGAAACCAATTTAACCTGAAACAGGCTGAATTTAGCCTGAAACCCCTATTTTCAGGCTAAATCATCGATTACAAACTTGCAGTTTTGCTCAAAACACTACGAAACTGGAAACAAACTTGCAATTTTGCACATTTGGGGGTCACTGCCGTCAGTGCCGTGCGGAAATGCAGGCATAAACACTAATTTCATCCCGAACCGCAATTTTTGCACAGCCGGAACCGCCGGACAAAGGTTTCACATCAAACAGAGGTCTTACGTTAAAAGGAGCCACCCCTTTATCCGGGATGACTCCTGCTTCATGCTTTTTGCTTAGGGATTATTGCCCAAGCTTTTCTGCCCTTAACCTTATTCGGTAACGCCGGCCACAACGCCGGAACCTACGGTCCTGCCGCCTTCGCGAATAGCGAAACGCAGTCCCTGCTCAATGGCGATAGGTGTGATCAGCTCGATGACCATCTTGATGTTGTCGCCAGGCATACACATCTCAACGCCTTCCGGCAGGGTGGCTACACCCGTCACGTCCGTTGTACGGAAGTAGAACTGGGGACGGTAGCCCGTGAAGAACGGCGTATGACGGCCCCCTTCTTCCTTCGTCAATACGTATACCTCGGAGTCAAACTTCGTGTGGGGTTTGATGGAGCCGGGCTTTGCCAATACCTGGCCCCGCTCGATCTCTTTCTTGTCCACGCCTCTCAGCAGCACGCCGATGTTGTCGCCGGCTTCTGCCTGATCCAGCAGCTTACGGAACATCTCTACGCCCGTTACCACTACCTTCCGGCTGGATTCGTTCATGCCCACGATTTCAACTTCTTCACTGACCTTGACCATGCCACGCTCTACTCTGCCCGTTGCCACGGTGCCGCGGCCGGTGATGGAGAACACGTCTTCCACAGGCATCAGGAAGGGTTTGTCATTGGGACGCTCAGGGGTAGGAATGTAGGTGTCTACCGCATCCATCAGCTCCATTACCTTGCTGCCCCAATCGCAATGAGGATCTTCCAGAGCCTTCAGCGCAGAACCGCGGATCACCGGAATGTCGTCGCCGGGGAAATCATAAGCGCTCAGCAGCTCGCGGATTTCCATCTCAACCAGCTCCAGCAGCTCTTCGTCGTCTACCATGTCGCATTTGTTCATGAAAACTACGATGTATTTTACGCCTACCTGACGGGCCAACAGAATGTGCTCCCGGGTCTGGGGCATGGGGCCGTCGGTGGAGGATACCACCAGGATTGCGCCGTCCATCTGCGCGGCGCCGGTGATCATGTTCTTAACATAGTCGGCGTGACCGGGGCAGTCCACATGGGCATAATGCCGGTTGGCTGTCTCATATTCCACGTGAGAGGTGTTGATCGTGATCCCACGGGCCTTTTCTTCCGGAGCTTTGTCGATCTGGTCGTATGCGATCTTCTGGGACAAGCCTTTTTCTGCCAGCACCATGGTGATGGCCGCCGTCAGTGTGGTTTTACCGTGGTCAACGTGACCGATGGTGCCAATGTTTACGTGGGGTTTGCTTCTTTCAAATTTTGCCTTTGCCATGGATTCGTCCTCCTTAATAATTCACGGTCAAACGACCTTTGAGCTTAACCGGCAGCGGAATTATGCTGTAATTCATCTTAGACTATAATAGGTGGTTAAGCCCCGTCTGTCAAGGATTTACGGATATTTTTTAGGCCTTTTCCCCCAGAAACAGCGACACCAATTTTTGGCCGGTCAAATACAGGATTAAACCGCTGATCAACCCTTCCCCAAGCATATAGGAGCCATTATATAGGAGAGAGTAGAGCCATAAGGGCTGTCCCTCCGGAGCATAGGCAGCCCAAATAATGATGCCTGAGAGAAAATGGCAGACAAAACGCATAGCAGTACATAAGACAGCAGCAATCATCAGCCGCAGCCGGGGAGCCAAGCCTTTATTCAGGCCCCGGTAAATAGGGCCTGCCAGGCCCAAGACGCCGAAAGCCACCACATAATCCAGCAATACCATTAAGATGTAAAAGCCCAGGGTAGCCACCGGCGGCGCATAAAAACCGGTCATCATTTGAATAAGGGAATACGCCAGAGCCGCCAACAGAGACCAGCCAAAAGAGTATTTGAAGGAAATCAGCATAATGGGCACCATGCTGCCGATAGTCACCGAGCCCCCATTGGGCAGCTTAAATACGGCGTAAAGAGCCAATACGGTGGCTAAAGCCACCAGCAAGGCGCTTTCCGTCAGCATCCTCGTAGCCGAGCTTTGGGGTGATTGTTTTTCTGTTAACATAAAGATCATCCTTTCTCTCCACAAATATAGTTGCCGTTTGCCTGTTTTGGAGCCTTGCCTTTGTGGACGAAAAAAATCCCGGGCTTTGGCTTGCCCGGGATGAAAAAACTTCGTCTTTCCTACGCTGGCATTATCCAGATCAGGTTTAAGGGTAAGTGCGCCTTCGTCGCACATTCTCAGCCGGACGGTTCCAGCTCCCCTATGCAATTGTACAGTCATTATAGATCAACCAACTTTTGAAGTCAATAGAGCACAAGGCCATATCTGCTATGCTCACTCTCCGCCGGCTAAATTTTGATAGAAGTCTCCTAAAGGATATTCAGATGTCTGCAAATGTTCGCTATAGCTGATATGGCCTTGCTTTGTTCCACCCTAACTACTTATATCTTGATGGTACGGCGGTGCTTCCTCAAGGTTTTCCGTTTTTCGGCGTCCTCCCATTCCTGCCGTTCCTCCTCCGACTCCAAAATCAGAGGCGGCACCATTACGGGATGATCATGCTCATCGATGGCCACCATCACAAAATGAGCTCTGTTTAGAGCCTTGCGGCTATTATCTATGCCTTCAACTTCCACATCCACCCGGATTTCCATGGAGGTTCTGCCCACATGGGTCACCCGGCCTCTGATAATCAGCAAATCGTCAATATAAGCCGGGGCCAGAAACTGCAGATCATCCACGGAAGCGGTGGTCACCTGGCGTCCGCAATGGCGGCGGGCGGTAACACCGGCCACAATATCCATCCAAGCCATCAACTGACCGCCGAAAAGCCGCTGGTAGCCGTTAATATGCTGGGATTGTACCAATTGTACCTGCTCCGTTAAAGAATCCCTTACTTTTTTTCCTGCCAACTCCGCCATGCCGCCGTTCTCCTTCACATTATATCTAAGTATTCTTTTCTTTTTTTCTCTTTCTTACACATTCGGTAAGTAAAAATTCAATCTGTCCATTAATGGAGCGGAAATCCTCTTCCGCCCATTGGGCCAAGTCCTGCCAAAGCGACGGGGAAAGCCGTAGCAGGATTTGCTTTTTCTCTTTATCCTTATTCGCGCCGCCGCCGGCAGTGTATGCCCCGTTCATTTTAATATATCGATCCGCTGTTGACAATAGGCTGCGCATCCCGGTTGCCGCAAAGTACCACAAGCAAGTTGCTGACCATAGCGGCTTTGCGCTCGTCATCCAGCGCCACAATCTGTTTGTCGCTCAATTTGTTCAGAGCCATCTCCACCATGCCCACGGCTCCTTCCACGATCTTCTGCCGGGCTTCAATAATAGCGGCGGCTTGCTGCCGTTGCAGCATGGCGGCGGCAATTTCCGGAGCATAGGCCAAATGAGTGATTCTGACTTCCAGTACCTCGATACCGGCTACTTCCACTTTGCTTTGCAGCTCTTCTTTTAACCGGACGGCCACTTCCTGACTGGAGCCCCGCAAAGATTTTTCATCTCCCTGGTCGGATACATCATAGGGATAGCTGCGAACGATATTTCTCAGGGCGGAGTCGCATTGGATGGACAGGTATTCCTTAAAATTATCTACATTAAATACGGCTTTGGCCGTATTTTTGATTTGCCAGATTACATTAACGCCGATTTCCACCGGATTGCCCAGCTCGTCATTAACCTTTTGCTTTTCGTTTCGCAAGGTCAGGGCTTTCAGCGAGAGTTTCTTGCCTCTGATGGCATCGTCATCAGCCCCGCTGCTATGCTGGCCTATAGATACGGCATTGACTTGCATTTTAATCAGGGATTTGGCCGTAGGGTTGATGCCGCTGCAGAAAGGATTGACCCAATAGAAACCTTCTTTGCGCAGAGTACCGTAATATTTGCCAAACAAGGTCAATACCAAAGCTTCATTGGGATTAATAATTTTTAAGCCGATAAAGCAAACAGGAAAAACCAGAAAACCAAGGATACCGCAGAGGATCGCAGCGGCAGCGGACATTTGAATGATGCTGAAAACGAAGCCCGCTATAGAGCCTAAGGTCAGCAGGATCAAAATCAGCAAGGCGGCAATGCCGTTGACCCCAGCGATAATTTTTTCTTCTTCTATACGATTTTTATTTTCCATAAATATTCCCCCTTCTTATTCCCAGTCTGGCCAGGCTGACGGCATCCTACCGCCCCAACAGCCCTATTCCTGCCGCCTGATCTGCGCTACTGCCGTCCCATCCCGTTTCAACTAAGATTGTCGATGATATTATTTTGATATCACTTTAATAATAGAATGAAATAGCCCTGCCGTCAAGATGCAAATTTGCCCTTTCCGGCTCTCTTCATAAAAAAAGGATAATGACCTTCGGCATTATCCCTTAGTGATGTACTCCTCTATCGGAATATCATTGATGTAAAGCCCCTGAATCACGTAATCGCCATTTTTCACCTTCACCAGCAGATAGAACCTGTCCTCATCGGAAGCCGGATTCAACTGTATTCGCTCTGCCTCGGGAGCCATTTTTTCATTCATATAATAGCGGTCCAACTGCAGTTCTTTAGCGAATTGCCCCTGAGCCGGCTTTTGCTCCTGCCAGCCGGTGATAATGGCATATCCTTCAGCATCCTTGTCCAGCAAAGCATATTGGCCATCGGAGCTGCTGACAGTAAGCACCGGCCGCAAGGCAACGTAACGTCCCCGGAAGGGGTCATAAGGATCGTAAGGCGCCACCACAAACTTATAGCTTTCCCCTGTATACAGGGTATTGTAATGGCGGTAAATGAAGTAGCCGGGAAAGGCTAGCTGCAAAACAAAATAGCCGATCAAAAGATAAAAGGTGAGTTTTTTCATTTGGCCGGCCCCCTTTTCTTTCTGGAAATATACAGATTGATTCCTAAAAAGGCGGTGCCCAGGAGAATGAATACTATACCCCTGGCCAGCAAGCTGATAGCGGAATCAAAAAAGCGTATGGCAATAAGGGAAACGATGAGGGCCATGCCATAATTTAGCTGGCTTAGCTTAAGGGTTTTGCTGCCCCTGACAATAAACAGCACACCCAAAGCCGCCATAATAACATTGGCTGCCGCTCCGGCATTTTGGGCAAATAGGATCAGAACTACCGCCGCCCCAAAAAGCAAGTCCGCCGACGACGGTCCGGTAAATCTTTTATACCGTAACGCAGCATAGGCTGCCGTAATAATAGCCGCCAAGATAAAAGCCCTGCCGCCGCCGGCGCTCTCGTAAGAAAAATCGAAAGCGGCAATCAGAGAAGCTGCCGTAATGATTAAAAAAGCCAGAAGCTTGGCGGCAGTGAAAAAATATTCGCTACTTATCTTGCGGAATAAAACATCCAGCAGCAGCAGCATAAGACTGCAGACTAAGGCAATTTCCAAGGCTTCCAGATTCATGGTGCTGTCGGTTATCTGGATCACAGTTCTTACTATTAAAAGGGAAAGCAAAAACAACAGGTAGTTTTGCAGTCCTTTGGAGGAGGAGCCTTTGGAGGAGGCCCTGATTTCCCAATAGAAAAAGGGCAGCGGCAGCAGGGCCAAAATCAGGGGAGTCCATTGGGGCCAGGACCAGCCGGTAAACAGTACGCCGGCAATATAAACTGCCATGGCAGCTTTTGCCCGAAACAAATAAATGCCGGGGAGAGCAAACAAGATACAAACCAATATATAGGATTGCAGATCGCTGGGCGTGTGGAAGACCTGGCCGATGAGGGCCACTGCCGCAAAAAATGCCAAAGTTAAAAAAATTGTGCCGCCTTCCCGGAAGGAAGGGGATGCCGGCCTCTTCAAATATACATATAGGCACAGGCCCTGGGCCGCCAGTAAAGGCAGCAAAGAAATCACCAGCTTCAAGGCCACCGGCAGCTTCCACCAATTGGTGGCAAATATTAAGATGACGCCGCCGCCGATCAACAAAGAACCGATGATAGCAAAAAACAGCAACAAGGGACTGCTTGCTTTGCCGGCGGGATAACGCAATTGAATCTGCTGCTGCTGCTCCGGCGTGATGATGCCGTCCTCAACCCAGCCTGCCGATTCTCTGCTTAGCCACTCTATGTTGTTCAACTTGCTAATTTCCTCCCCGATTAAACTGGATTTTTACTTATTTGCTTTTTCCTGAATAAAGTTATTAATGATTATGATTATACCATAACACCGGGAGGTCAAAGCAACAACTTCCTCATTTTTTACAAGGTAATCGATAGAAAGCAAGCGCCGGGCCAAAAGCCAGCCGCACCGGCGTAAAAACACCGGTGCGGCTTTTATAGGCGGCCTCAAAGGGCAGGAGCTTTTTACTTCATAATGACCTCACGGTTATATTCCGTTAGGTACCTAGGTCCCTGGTCTGTCATCAAAATGGTATCGGTGATCCGGGGACCGCCCAGCCCCGGCTTGTAAATGGTGGGCAGCAACAGGTCCACCACCATATTTTCCTCCAAAACAACCGGGCTGTCTTTGGAGATAATGGGGTAAAACTCTGACTGCCGGATTCCCACTCCATAGCCGATATGCTCCATCAGCCACTGCCTTTCGTAGCCTTCCTGCCGGATCACCTCTGCAGCCGCATCATACACCTCTGCGCAGGTGACGCCGGGCATAAGGGCGGCCACTGCGGCATCCTGCACTTTCTTGAGCACTTGGTAAATGCGTACGCACTCTTCCGGCGGGTTTCCCAAAAAGACGGTGCGGCACATTTTGGCCCCATAGCCCTCCACCGTGGCGCCCAGGTGGATCACCACCGGTGCGTTATCCTCAAGCAACGCCTTGCCCGCATAAGGATGAATATTCATCTGACGGCTGTGGGCCAGCACCTGCATCCGGAAGGAGGAGCCCTGGCTTCCCGCCTTACCCATGGCATACTCGGCCTCAGCCAGCACCTCATATTCGGGAATACCCGCCTTTACAGTGGCCACCGCTGCGTCCATGCCGGCGGTCAGCGCCTTGGATGCCTGCCGGATGCGATCGATCTCCTCCGGGACCTTGACACTCCTGAGCTGGTAGCAGGGAATGGCGATATCCCCCACCACCATGCCGGGAATCGCCCCTCTGAGGCATTGGTAATCCTTTAAGCTGATAAAGTAGCGGGTAAAGCCCACACGGGGAGCGGACAGACCCAGCCCCGCCAGCCATTTGGCGGCCATAGTGCTCTGGGTCTCAGCCGGGAAGGGATAACCGATAACTTTCAGACCTGTGGATTGCCGCATATAGGCAGCCTCCACCCAAAGGCAGAAGATCTCCGCTTCCCCTTGGGCAGGAACGCAAAGCACCCCGCCCTCCAGGTCGGCTGCGCCTGCAAAATAAATCAGGTTTTCCCTGTCATAGATCAGGGCGGCGTCCAGCTTCAGTTGGGCTAATTTTTGTTGCAGCGCCGCAATGCGGCCGGCGATATACTTTTTCATGTGACAACCGTCCTTTCCCAATCACACTGGAAGCAGGCTATAGGCAAGCTTTATGTGTTAGCGCATTGGCGTCCGTCTTAAAATCCTGGCTATCGCAGATAGCCGAAACCACCACCCCTACCACCAAAGCCCAGAAAGCCGCACCGATGCCCAGGAAAGAAAGATTGGCGGCGCCGACAATCATGGCAAAGAAAGCGCCGGCCTTGTATTTGAGAGTGCCAAAGCCCTCGCTGAAAGCCTGGACCAACACGTTGATCATGGCAAGACCCGCCAGAACATTGACCAGGGGACCGGGAATGAAGGTGACAAACGCAATGGCAAAGGATCCTACCAGGCCAAACAAGGCAAATGTGACGCCGTTCCAGACGGAGGCAGCGTATCTGCCTTCTTTAGGACCTGCGGCGGCGGAGGAGCAAATAGCAGTCATAGGGCCGGCAATGTTGGCATTGTGAGCACCCACCAGACCTGAGACGATGCCGCCGATGCCGGAGGCCACCGTCATGCTGTTGGCAGGAACATCATAGCCCTGCACTTTGAGAACGCCCATGGCCTGGGCGTTTTCCGCTCCCACTACCAAAGCGGCCAAAGGCACCGAGCAGGAGAGGATCAGTTCCGGATTAAAACGGGGAATAACCAAGCGAGGGGCAATGTAGGCAACGGCGCCGGCCTCGCCGGTAAAAGCGCCGGTGGCCAGGGCCGCAATTACTCCCACCACCAAGGCGGCCAGCACACCGGGAAATCCTTTGATAAGGCGGGGAACTCCCAGGAAAGCCAACACGGCCAGGCTGCAAATCAAGGGCAAGGTATTGACACCGTTGATGATATTGGTGCCAAACCTTAGCATACAACCTGCGATCATTCCCATGACGATGGGTAAGGGAAGCCAGCGCATCACCTTGCCGATCAGCCCTGTGGCACCGAGGATCAGCACAATGATACCTGCCAGTACAAAGGCGCCGGCCGCCTCGTTAAAGCTGTAGCCGGCCAGGGCGGTGCCCATTAGTGTAGCGCCGGGGATGGAATAGGCCCCGGAAATAGGCGTCTTGTAATACAGCGACAGTATGACCCCCAGCAGGCCGCCGAAAACATAGATACCGAAAATCCAGGATACGGTCTCCGCAGTGGAAAACCCTGCAGCCTGGGCAGCGGCAATGGTGACCAAGCAGGGACCGGTGCACCCAAAAATAGTGGAAATGATAGCAGAGGATAGGGTGGCTCCATTAGTGTACTTTAAAAGATCCTTCAGGCCAGAGGCAAAACCGGGTCCCTTTTCAAACAGTCCCGATCCGGGCTGTTTCATAGTCGTTTCGTTTACCATTGTAACTCTTCTCCTTCTTCACATACCTCACTAAACAGAGAGGATCGCGCCGCATCTTTGCTTTATCTGTGGCTGAGAGTTTCCAGAATCGACATGTCCACGCCCCGTTGGCGGAACCACTTGGGCATAAGGACCTTTTCCACCTCCTCGCTGACTTCGGGCGCCTTGGCGATGAGAAGATCGGCCAAAGGCTGAGAGCAGTTGAGCCCGCCCATGGCTCCGTCGAAGATGATTACTTTGTCGGTGCCGGTGACTTTGTAGGCAAAGTCCATGGCGCTCTCGGTGGTTTTGGCGACGACAGAGTGGCTCATATATTCAATGTTCATGGGCTCCATGTCAAAGAGATCGCTCTGCTCCTGACCCACCACCACTGTGGGGATGTGGTCGGAGAAGAAAGCCGAGGGGTATCCGGTCCAGGCATAGTTGTGCACGCACATTTTAATAGCCGGGTTCAGCGGCGGGATTTCTCCCAGCAGGGGGGTCCCGTCTTTTTTGTAAAAAGCTTCGGTATACCAAGTATAGGGCGGCAGGGGAGTACCCTCCATGTCATATAGATCCTGGTTGGCGCCGGCAAAGTTGGCGTAGATCACCCCGGCAGAGAACACATAGGGAACGGGGCAGGGGAAATCCAGAACAGCGATGCATTCGTCGATTTTGCCAAACAGAGTCATCACCTTGCCGTATAGCTGGCAACCGATAAAGGTGGCCCGGTCGTTGACAGCGTAAAGATCGTTGTCGGCATCCACGCCAATTACACCATGAGGCCCCACGTTAAGGAAGGAGGCAAAGGCAAACTTATTCTGCACAAACTCCGACTCAAAGATGGCCCGGGCCGTAAAGTTAGCCGCCCGGGGCCCCAGGTTTTGGTGGTAGGTGGAGCGGGTCTCGATCCGGGCATAGGACATGCCAAAAGGCTTTACCGCCTTATCCACCTGCCGATGAAAGTGGACCTCCCGCACGTCGGTGTGGTGGCAGTGGACGATCCAGTCAGCGTCGTAAACCGATTTGATGCCGTAGAGAGTGCCCACCTCAGTCTCGATGGCAATGCCCTCATCAATGGGGGCGACGCCTTTGGTTTTTCCCTGGCCGAAGCATTCGTCCAGTCCGTAGCGCTTGATGTATTCCTCCGTCTCCCGGAAGCGCATACCCACTCCCGCACGCAGGCGGATGTTTTTACAGCCCGTCTTTTCAAGGATGGCTTCCCGGGTAGCCTTGAGCAGGATGGCGTAGGGCTGCCCTCCCAACAGGGTGAATCCATGGTGGGAGGCCAACAGGTTCACCGAATGGCCGGGCTGGATAAAGCTCATATCTACCTTGCGCAGCTCTGCCATCGCCACTTCATAGAGCCGGTCCAGAGCGCCGGACCCACCGGGAAAGAGAACGGGAGGCAGCTCGGGAAAGAGCTCCGACAGTTGCAGGGAGCACATGCCCGGCAGCTCCGCTACCCTTTTTTTCACCAGGGCAGGATCGATACCGTATTGGGAGGGCTTGGGGCCGATGGGCAAAATGGGAGGGTGCTTTATCCCTTGATTTATCATCATTTGGCTAGTCATTGTTTACGCCTCCTTTCTTACTGCGCCAAGTCGATAGCGGCGATCTGCTCCAGCAACGCTTTGTCCTCTTCAAAGTAGAAACCCCGGCTGCCATACTTGGTTTTTACCTCTTGGGGCAGAGTCCAGGCAGTCACTGTCTCACCGTACCACTGCCAGCCGTTGGGGTCGGGCTTCAGAGGGATGCCGGCGGCGGCCAGCAGGCGCAGAATGGGCTGGATGCACTCGATGGTGCAGCCGGTGCGGATGCCGGTGCGGGACGAAATCTTGTCCGGAGTATCGCAGCCCTCGAGAATGGCAGCCGCCACCTCTTCTGCCCGAACGCTCACACAGTAGCAAAGCACCTGTTCTGGGTTAAAGTGCGCCTTGGCGCAAAGCTCCTTGATCTCACCCGGATCAAATCGGCTCACATCCACACCCACGGTAAAGGGCTCCGCCCGTTTTACCATGGTGATCGCATGGACAGGGCAGCGGTCGGCGCAGTTGGCGCAGCCCCGGCAGTCCGGCTCGGACACTTGGGATTTCCAGTCGCTGACCTTGACGGCATACACAGGACAAACCTTCTCGCATATTTTACAGCCTGTGCAGATGTTGGGGTCCACCTTTGCCAGAATAGTCACCCGTTTCATTCTTTTCTCTCCCTTCTCTTCTATGGTTTCCCAAATTGGGGACGCACAAAATGAGGTTACCGGACTGCTCCCTGCCGGGCCAAGGCATGGGCCACATCGATGATCATATCCTCCTGGCCGCCTACCATCCCTCGCTTGCCCAGCTCCACCAAAATATCCCTGGGATTGAGTTTGAACTTTTCGGCAGCCCGGTAGGTATGTAAAAGAAAGCTGGAGTATACCCCTGCGTAGCCCAGCATCAGCGGGGCGCTTTTGATGATCTGGGGCCGCTGCATCATCGGCTCCACCACATTTTCCGCCAGATCCATATAGCCGTAAAAATCCAGGCCGGTGGAGTAGCCCAACCGCTTCAGAACCCCGGCCATCACCTCGGCCTGAGTATTGCCGGCACCGGCGCCCAAGCCTCTGCAGGTAACATCGATATAATCGGCGCCGCACTCCACGGCGGCAAGGGAATTGGCCACCGCCAGGCTAAGGTTGTTGTGGGCGTGGAAGCCCACCGGAATGGGCAGGTTCTCCACCAACAGGGAAACCCGGGCCTTTACATCCTCTGGGGTCATGTATCCCGCTGAATCGGCAAGGTTAACATAGGTCGCCCCGGCCTCCACAAAAATTTTGGCCTGCTCCAGGATCTTTTCCGGCGGGGCCATGTGGGTCAGCATCAAAAAGCCCACCGGTACCATCCCCAGCTTTTGAGCCGCCTGCAAATGCTGAATGGCAATATCCGCCTCGGTGACATGGGTGGCTACCCGCACCATCTGGGCGCCGTTTTCGTGGGCCTCTTGCAGATCCTCGATGGTGCCCACACCGGGCAGCAGCAACACCGCCAGCTTGGCGTTTTTTATGCTGCGGCTGGCCGTCTTGATCAGCTCCATTTCCGGCATTTTATTAAATCCGTAATTGACGGAGGAGCCCGCCAGCCCGTCGCCGTGGGAGATCTCGATGATATCCACTCCTGCTTTATCCAGGCCGCTGGAAACGGCGGTAACCTGTTCGCTGGTAAAGCTGTGGCTTACGGCATGGCTGCCATCCCGCAAGGTGGTATCCACAATATGTATTTTTCTGTTTTTATCTAAGGACATGATTATTTCCTCCCTCAAGCAGCTTGGCCGCAACCCTTTCGGCACCGGCTACGGCAGCCGCATTGATAATGTCCAGGTTTCCGGAATATTTGGGCAAAAAGTCCCCTGCGCCCTCCACCTGCACAATAACCGTCACCTTGTTGCCGTCCACCATGGGAGGAACCCGCAGAGAGTAGCCGGGAACATAAGCCTGCACCTCTGCCACGATTTGGTTGACCGCATCCACAATGGCCTTTTCATCGGGATGGTTGACAATGGCATAAATGGTATTGGACATCATCAGCGGGGGATCGGCCGGGTTGAGAACGATGATGGCCTTGGAGCGTTCGGCGCCGCCCACTGTTTTCAAGGCCTTTGCCGTGGTCTGGGTAAACTCGTCGATGTTGGCCCGGGTCCCCGGGCCGGCGCTTTTGGAGGAAATGCAGGCCACGATCTCGGTGTACTCGCAGTCCGCCACCCGGTTGATGGCGTAGGCAATGGGGATGGTAGCCTGGCCGCCGCAAGTCACCATGTTGTAATTGTCGGTGTTCAACTCGGTGAGGTGGTCCAGATTGACACAGGGGATCACAAAGGGTCCTACCGCCGCCGGGGTCATATCAAATACGATCTTGCCGGCCTTCTTTAAGATTGGCGCATGCTTCATATGGGCGGAAGCGCTGGTGGCGTCGAAGACAATGCCGATCTCCTCATCCTGGGCCACCGCCAGGACACCCTCGATGGAGGTGTGAAAGCCCAGAGCGGCGGCCCGCTTGATCCCCTCAGATTCCACGATGCCGGTCATCGTTTTCATCTCGAGATTTTGGCTGCCCATCACCTTGTACATCAGGTCGGTACCGATATTTCCCGGCCCAATGATGCCAACTTTGATTTTTTCCATGCTAGTCTCCTTACTTATATGATTGTTTTGATGGTATCAAGGCGGAGGAGCGCCGGTTTTCCGAAGGGCCCTAATCGGTAAAGCGAACCGATACGCTCCCCATTCCCTGGAAGCTGACGGTAAAAACATCCCCCGCCTTGGCCGGCAAAGCAGCGGTGACCGCCCCTGCCATGACGATGGAGCCCGCCGCCAGTTCGATACCGAAAGCGCCCAGCTTATTGGCCAGCCAGGCCACGGCGGCAGCGGGATTTCCCCACACCTCGGCTGTGGTCCCCGAGGAAATCAACTCGCCGTTCTGTTCCAGGGTCATGCCGGTGAGGCGCATATCCACATCGCCGATGGGCACCATCCTCCCCCCCAGCACAAAGCGGGCCGATGAGCCGTTGTCGGCAATAGTGTCGGCCAGGCTGATCTTCCAGTCCTTGATCCGGGAATCTACGATCTCAATGGCGGGGGTGACCCAGGCGGTGGCGTTGTACACGTCGGCCACAGTAACACCGGGACCCTTGAGTCCCTTGTTCAGGCAAAAGGCCAGCTCACCCTCCACCTTAGGCTGGATCAGCTCTGCCATAGAGCAGCTATCCCTTTCCAGAATCAGCATGTTTTCAAAAAGATGCCCGTAGTCCGGCTCCCCCACCTTCAGCAGCTTTTGCATGGCCCCGCTGGTCAGGCCGATCTTCATGCCGATAACAACTTCCCCTTGCTCCTTCCGCCGCCGGACATTTTCCAACTGTACCGCATAGGCATCCTCTACGGTCATGCCGGAATTGGCCTGGGTGAGCCTATCAATCTGGTATCTTCCTTGCTCCGCCTCCCAAAGAAGCTGAGCCGCTTTTTTGTGATCCATTCTTTCCCTTCCTTTCGTCATTCAGTATTGAGCCCATGGGGGTGCCCATGGCCCTGGGGATGAGAGTGGTGATGCCCCAGGCCCTTTTGCCTCCATTTGTCTGCCAGCACAGCCGCCAACCGATCCGCCAGAAACTCCTTGCTCCAGCCTTCTCCCAGACCCTGCAGCAGCAACGGGGCCGCCGCCACTACCTCGTCGTGGGGCCCGGGCAGCGCCACCATCAGGCTGGGACCCTCCTGGCCCACGCCGATCCGTACTCCATCCTTGACATGGCGTCCGGTGCCTTGCTGAAACTTTACGATATAGGGTGTGGACGCCCCAGGGTCCAGCCGGCAGATGCCCTCCACCGTGTGGTCCTTGTCCTCGGCTCCCACCCCTCCGGTAGTGAGAATCAGCCCGTATCCCAGGGAAAGGGCCTCGTTCAGCTTATAAAAGACATCCTCGGGGGTATCCTCGATGACCTCTCCCACGGTGACGGAATAACCCTGCTCCTCCAGACGGGCCTTGAGGAAAGGGGTATTGGTGTCCTCGATCAGTCCCTGCCGCAGCTCGAAGCCCGTGGGAAAAACAATGGCCCGCCGGGAAAGGCGGCTGCGGATATCGGCAGTCATATCGTCCACCTTTTCCAGCACCTCCCCGGGGTTTTCCACCCCTGCGCAGATCAATCCTAAAATGCCGTTGGAATGGATGCAGGAGCTTTCGGTCAGGCGGACGCCGGGCAAAGCGGCCAAGGCCTGCAAAATGGCCTCTTCCTTGCCCATGATGTTTTCCATGGGCACATCCTTGGCCAGTACGTCAAAGGTGATGTGGTTAGGGCGCACATCCACCACCAGGACCGTTCCCCGCTCCAACCCCAGCACATCGGCCACCTGGTGGGCCATATGGGTGAGATTGGCGTTTTCCAGCTGGATCTCGTTGACCCAAAGTTCGGTTTTTTCCAGCAGATTCAGCCCCATGTTTTCCCCTCCTCCCCGACCACATCTAATTTCATGTCCAGAAGTTGGGCGTCTACGATTTCCTTGCCGATGCAAAGCAGGTCAATGTCCCGTTGGGCCAGAGCAGGAATATCGGTCAGCTTCACATTTCCCGAAAAGGCAACCTTGACCTGTGAACGGGCCCCCATGCTCTCAAGACAGCCTACACAGCGGTCCAGATCCTCCAGCTTGCCGGTGTCCACCATCAGGATTCCCGCACCGCCCTGAACGGCCTGAACAGTCTGTTCCATCACGTCCCCGTCCTCGCTGCGGATCTGGATCACCCTGGTATATCCTTTAAAAGGCAGGCAGGCAGCAAGGGCCAAGGAAATAGAGCCCAACATCCGGATATAATTTTTGTCCAGATAGATCATCGGGGTATCGCAAATTCGGAAGGAAACGCCTCCCGCCATCACAGCCTGGCGGACCACCGATTTCAGCTCCGGCGGCATCTTCTTCCAAGAACCGCAGATCACCCTTGTTTTTCCATCTGCCAACAGGACAGCGGTGTTGGCCGCAGTGGCGATGCCGCTGGCCTTGGCCAGGGTACCGATGACGCTTTCCTCCGCCATGGCCATTTCTTTGGGAGAGGCCACGATATGACCGATCCGCTCGTTGTGGCCGATGCTGTCCCCCTCCTGCTTGCAGAGTTCCAGCCCTACCCCCACCTTAGCCGCCTGGGCCTTTGCCGCCTGGACGCCGGAAAGAATCCCCGCCCGCTCTGCAACCAGTACCGCTCGAAACTTTTTTTGGCAAACATCTTGAAACAGGACGTCTCTGATATCCTCCATAAACCCCTCCTTTTCGATAATGACGAACATCGTTCATACTAATTGTTATTTTTAAAGGGAACGGTTCGTTCCCTTCAAACAACTTTTTGATTTAGTCCTCTATATATCCCAGGCGCTCGGAAATCTGCCGGGCGTAATACAAAACGTCCCGGGCGGTCTCCTCCCATTGAATATCCCAAAGGCGGCCATAGGGAAAAGAAACGGACAGAGCCATCTGCGGCTGGCGGCGGTGATTGAAAATCGGCGCCGCAATGCAGTGCAGCCCCGGCTCGATCTCCTCGTCGTCCACGGCATAGCCTTTCTGCCGGACGGTCTCCAGCTCCTGAAGCAGCTTCTCCCGGCTGGTGATAGTGCGATCAGTCATCTTTTTCAGAGGGCGGCTGAACACGAATTTTTCCAGGTAATCCTGGGGCAAAAAAGCCAGGATGGCCTTCCCTACTCCGGTGCAGTGCATAGGGGCCCGCTTGCCGATCTGTGAATAAACCACCACCGAACTGGTGTCATCTACCTTATCGATGTAAATGATTTCTCCCTCCGAGGGGACCGCCAAATGAACGGTGGTGCGGTATTTATCCGCCAGCATACGACACCAGGGATGGGCTTCCCGCCGGATATCCATTCTCCCCCGGACTACGTTGCCCAGCTCAAAGAGCTTAAGGCCCAGACGATATTTTTTATTCTCACTCTGCTCCAGATAGCCAAAAACAGCCAGGGTGTTGACCAGGCCATAAATAGTACTTTTGGAAAGTCCCATCTGTTCAGACAGTTCTGAAATTCCAAGCTCCGTGCAGTCCTCAAAGCATTTTATGATTGTCAGAGCTCTGGCAACAGACTGTACAGTGGTTCCAGGTCTTTGCTCGATTGTCATGCCGGTACCCGACCTTTCTTTATCTATTTTTTAGTATAACTCTGTGGTTTTTCTCTGTCAATAGCATAGCCGAATAATATTTGGTAATGCTGAACGTTTTTTAGGTTTTCACCTTAACAAAAAAAGAGATATACTCTACCTTAGCGCAAGGGGCCAGCAGACAAAATTGCAGGTTTAAAGTGGGCCGTTTCTCTATGGCAGTTTAATTTTATTCAGAAATTTAAACTTGCATTTTTGGTTATTTCCGCTACCTCTTTGCACGCTGATCCGCCGGCGGAGATAAGTGAATTTTCAAACTATATTGGCCTATCCTTAATGTAAAGAAATAGGCACACCCCCCCACCGGCAGGGGGTGGTTGGCTTATTGAGGTCCCCCCTCTGTGCAAAATTGCAAGTTTGTCTTCGTCTAGAGACCCTACCAGAGGAAATGTTAGAAAGCTTAAGCATTTTTTGCAGTTTGGTAGTGAATTCATTTCTGCCAGGGCACTAGATACAGCCAAGGCATAGGTTTCTACTTATTTTTGAGCCGCCATAACTTTAAGGGGTGTCTACAAACTTGCATTTTTGCTCAACTGGCCCCCTTACTGGATACAAACCTGCATTTTTGCACAGTGAGGGCAAAACTTGCAGACCGGACAAAACCTGCTATCACGCCGGGGCGGGCAAACCTTCCCCATAGGCCGGCTTTGCTACCTAACTTCCCGCAAAATTACACCATACAACCAAGGCCAGGCAAAGTAGAAAGCCAGGCAGGGATATCCTCAGCGGCAAAACCGCAAGCAAGGAGGATGTCCCTTTGTTTCTTCGTCACT
>JBCFAO010000029.1:0-49524 GCA_038562165.1 Clostridiales bacterium
TGAACTCACTGGTGAATTTTCTTCTCTTTGCCATGTTGTGAACCTGCCTTTCTTTCTCTTCAGTTTATCAGATTCACACTTCATTTTTCAATTCGGTGTCGTTTTTTATGGGGACATTATAAACTACCAAGATAAACAGCACAATCTCCTTGAGGATACATTAAATGTGAAGGGAATATATCCATACAGTAGGGTTCAAATTTAGGTGCAACAGCATTATTAGCATATGCAGCAAAGGGAATAAGAAATGTAAACATCATGATAAGCAAAATACTAACTAGTTTGTGTTTCATAATCATCACTCCTTTTTTATCAATTTTTTTCACCTACTAAAATATATTCTATCAAATTATTTAAAACATCGGAATCATCTCCTTCCCAGTCGTTAGAACCTAAATGAATTACTTATCTGTATGAATGACCGTTTTTGCCTATAAGATATTTTCAATACGGCCCCCTTTTGTTTAATGCCTTCACCTATATATCATTAAAATCAATCCTTTTGTGACAGGGATTTTAAAAATTTAGAAGTAAATTTTTAGTCATAAAAACCGTTTTTAATCAGCTAATAAGCTGTTCAAAAACGGTTTCAAAATTTTTCCCGCCT
Source organism: Clostridiales bacterium (assembly GCA_038562165.1). Classification (GTDB taxonomy): domain Bacteria; phylum Bacillota; class Peptococcia; order DRI-13; family UBA5745; genus WRMS01. Next base: position 608 of record JBCFAO010000029.1, read on the forward strand.
TATTTACATACAACTTCGGTAGACACTACCGTGCCCGTATCCGAGCCGCTATCATTGGCAGCATACGCAGTAAGGGTCACCCGGTAAGTTGTTCCAGCTACACCTGTAAAAGTAACGGCATATGCATAGGCATGACGATTATTTCCATAAAACTCAGGATTTGTAGCGCCATAAAGGGTCTCCTGAGTTGTCCAAGCCGAGCCTGTCTTTTTTTCTATTACAATTTTTTGGGCGCCGATCATTGCCATTATGCCGGTACCTTCAACACTATAGCTTATTTCCATAACATTGCTTCCCTTTGCTGCCAAACCCACTCTATAATGTTTTAGATAGTGGCTGGCTCTTGCAAAAGCGGCTCCGCCAAGGGAAGTCAATAGCAGCGTTAATGTTAATAAAAATACAACTGTCTTTCTCATGAACAAAATCTCCCTCTCATATAGAATCAATAATTTGCTTTAACTCTTCTTCTGTGACCCCACCAAAAATGTTAAAAACATGATAATCGGCAACCCAGACAGCAGTCGGAATCCCTTCGTTTGTTAATAAGAAATATTCAACTCCGTTTTTCTTATAGATTTGGCCGCCTTCATCTTTCTCAACGACGCTAGCAACATTAGCCGGATCATCGCTTTTATTGATCGTAATAAACATCGTTCTATTTGCACTCTCATACACAGCGGTGATTACGGTCAATGAACCAGCCTTTTGAACTTCTGCAAAAGAAATGGAGAAGTCTTCCGGGATCCACTTCGGGCAAAGCTCACCAGAAATCCCTTCACTTTCCATGGCTTCAGCCAATGAATCGAACTGATCATTGCTATTCGATAAAACCATGTTTCCGGCAGGCTCTTGATTTCTAATGTGCAGCACCCCTTCTCCCCATATATAGAAGGTTTGAAATAGATTTACCCCAATAGCGGAACCAACCATAGCCGTAGACCCTAAGAAAATAACCAGACAAGCGGCGATAGCCCCAAACCACTTTTTTTTGTTTTTCATCTTCTTTTTTCCCGCCATGACCAGCTTAGTGTCTGATTCCGAGAATAATAGAGCATGCTTCTCTCGGAAATCAGCCAGAGACTGTTCAGCATTCCCGTGGGTCATCACGGGAACCTGCGCCTGCATTTGATCAAGATATTCTTCAACTAAGTCAGCATCAAAACTAAACTCATCTATGTTTTCCATCTTTTCGTCCAGTTCCCTGATAAGCTCAAGAATATCTTTATTTTGCGGCTCTGCTTCTTTTATTCGGTTGTTGGATTGTTTATTTCCAACACAGGTCTGTTTAGACATTCTCAATTCCTCCCTCAGCCTATATATCATTAAAAGATCGGGATTTGTGACAGAGATTAAAAATTATTTTAATAACTCTCCGCATTCCGCTAAGGCCCGGCTGACCCGTTGCCGGCAAGCAGCATAAGATATACCTAGCCGGCGGCAAATTTCATCATAGGGTAGATTCTCACGAAAATAGAGAATCAATATTTCCCGATTTTCTTCTGATAACGGATAAGGTAAAAGCTCATTTACTTTATCTGTATCTAACTCAACAGAACATGAGAATTCTTCTGAAAACTCAACCTTAAGATGATTGTTTTTGGCATAATATCGTTTAATGCATATTTTGGTTGCATTGTATAGCCAGCCTTTGGAATTAGGGTGAGCATGCAGTTCCGCTTTTTTATATAATGCTATTAAAAAAACTTCCTGCACAATATCTTCGGCAGCTTTTGCGTCTCCGGTATAGCGATAGGCATATTGCATTAAACGATTATAATTATTAATGTACAATTCGTTGAAAAAGGCATCAAAGTTTGTCGCTTTCATTTCAATTGTCCATCCTTTAAATATGATCAAAACACCACGTTTTCTCCATTATATTCTAATTCTGGTATATTTTCAATAAAATGTGCGCCTTCCAATAAAACGTGCAAGAGGCCGGCTCTGATTAGATTCCTTCGAAAATCTGCAAAAGCCTTTTTCATATCTACGAATATAGGTTCTCGCACCTGCAATTCATCAATATACATTTTGACTAGCTCAAAGTCAAAATTAAACTCATCCATCGCCGCAATCTTTCCGTCCAGTTCTTCGACAAGCTCAAAAATATTTTTATTTTGCAGTTCTTTTTTTCTCACCCGGGTTTTAGATTGTTTATCTCCAATATCGGTCTGTTTAGTCATCTTCAATCCCCCTTGCTGAGTCCAGAGCTATGAAAAAGCCCCTTTTGACCCTTTATTATATCTATGTCTTCAGCAGGTACTTTTGTTACAAGAAAAATCAAAAAAACCGAAAAATTTTCCTTCGGCTAAGAGCAATATCAGTTATTACCGCCAATGACCTCATCAAACACAAAATCGTTATGAATTGTCCATTAAAATAAATCGCGAACCCAGAATCATTCTTACTCCAGAAGTCCTCCGGCTCTCTATATAAATAATCCTCAATACTTTCATTAGCGGATAAGAATACAAATATAACTCTGTCTTTTGATAATTTTTCTACATTCTTCTTAGGCTCCCAATGAAAGCATCACTGTATCCGATAAAACTTAACGTCTAGTAAATCAGAAATTTCAGAGAAGTCTGCAACTTCTCCTTAGCGGGAAGCTTTGCTTTTTTCAAATAGCCAGCCAATTTGATAAACATATAATTGTTCGAGTTCTCTATTCTCCTCTTCTTCCAAAAAGGCAAGGAATAGTAACAACTGCCTCCCTCCTTTACGTATATACATTCTTTATCTATTTACACTATTTTACACTCTTTGGGTGTGAAAACAGAAGAGTTGCTATCTTAATAAAAATGATTTCTGTTATTTTTAACTTTATTGAGTTTACGTATTCTGGTTGACTTACTTATCATTATATGTAAAAATGAATTATGATTTTGGATTTGCATAAAAATTACTATAATGGGTATGCTTGAGCCAGGAGGTATACACTATGTATTATGAGAGAACTATTGAACCAACAATAAAAAACATTAGTCAGACCTTCCCTGTGCTGATCGTGACAGGTCCGCGGCAAGTAGGAAAAACTACTCTTTTGAGCCGCCTGGCAGAAAAGGATCGGAAAATTGTCTCCCTGGACAATCCAACCATTCGGGCCTTCGCCAAGCAGGACCCGGAAATGTTTTTGCAGCGGTATCAGCCGCCGGTGCTGATTGACGAGGTGCAATACGCTCCGGAACTGTTTGACTACATCAAAGTGTATGTTGACCGGCAAAAGAAGCCGGGTGATTTCTGGCTTACCGGTTCCCAGACTTTTCGCATGATGAAAAAGGTCACAGAATCTTTGGCAGGCCGCGCTGGAATCGTCAGAATGCTGGGTTTGAGCAACAGTGAGATTTCCGGCCACCATTTTCCCCCGTTCCAGGTAGATATCCCAGCTTTACTGAAGCGTATGTCCTATGTGAAACCACTGACTCTTTCCGATGTTTATTCTCGCATTTTCAAGGGCTCTATGCCCCGCCTTTATGAGAACGAGAAGGTAAACCGAGAGCAATACTATGAGTCTTATTTGGAAACTTATATTAGCCGGGATATAAAAGATTTATCCCAAATCGCAGATGAAACCGCATTCTTGAATTTCATATCAGTGATTGCCGCCAGGACAGCAACTAATGTAAACTATGAAACCATTGCCGGAGAAGTTGGGATATCCGCCCCAACCGCAAAGCAATGGCTCTCCACCTTGGTTTCATCCGGGTTGGTTGCACTGATTCAGCCCTATTCCAACAATGCCTTGAAGCGGGTCATCAAAGCGCCGAGAATGTATTTCTTGGACACCGGCCTATGTGCTCATCTCACAAGATGGAGCAGCGCCGAAACCTTAGAGCGGGGTGCAATGGATGGACAGTTCTTTGAAACCTGGGTTGTTTCAGAGATCTATAAAAGCTATATCAACGCAGGCAAACAGCCGCCCCTTTACTTTTACCGGGACAGCAACAAGAAGGAAATCGACCTGTTGATTTACCAGGACGGCGTTCTCACGCCGGTAGAAATCAAGAAAGGCTCTGCTCCTAAAGATGCCGTCAAGAATTTTTCTGTCCTGGCTCCCGTGGAGAAAGCCCCTAGTGAAGACGATATTTTTGCCGGTACTGCCCATCTGAAAACAAAAATCGGAACCGGTGCAGTGGTATGCATGCCCACAGACATGATACCGATCGATGAAAAGAACTGGTACATTCCGGCCTGGCTTATTTAGCTTTAATTCTGCATTTGCTTCAAGCTTCGTTCGTGATAAAGGCCTGTTCAAGTGACAGTTTCCCGGCATCGGTCAAGAGCCTTGCCAGTTAAGCAAACAACTCTTCACCATACCGGTCAGGCGTTGACTGCAAAAACGGGCGATTGTTTATTTCACAACTATATTTTACAATAAAAAAACGGCTTCTGGCTTACGCTAGTTGCCGTTTTTTGTTCTTTTTTCAGGCGCTGTTACTGCGGCAGCCCTTATATAAAGCAAAGTCAGATAATCTATATTAATATTAGGCTTACGATGAAAGGTCGTGGAGCAAGCAAAAGCTCAAAAAATTGATTATCTGGTCTAATCGACCTGCCACCAATTATTGATTCTGCAATTTTTTCAATATCATTACCCTCGCCTAATTCAGTAACAATCCCATTTTTTATACCTAATATAGCTGGTACAGACTTGACATTAAGTTTATCTAATATTGGAGTCATTATTTCTGGCCGTGTTTCTCGATCAATAATTGTATTATAGTATAAAATTTCCACTTGGTATTGGCGGCTTAATTTTTCTAATTTTGGGTAAAACAATACACATTCGGGACAATTATCTCTTCCGATATAAACTACTTTTGGTTCTTTTTCGCCGCTAATAAGCAGCTCTAATTTTTCCAATTCAACAGCAGTTATGATAGGTTGAAATCTCTCAATTAAAAAGTAAAAATCCTCCAGATTATTTGCAATTACAATGGTCGAAATGCATATAACTGCTGTACAAAACGCAAGTGCAAGATAGTGTTTTTTGTTTAACAGCACTGTTATCAAGACAATTATAAAAAAAATTATGCAACTAATATAAAGAAACTTTAAACTCATGTCCATAAATTTAGGGATTTTTATGTTTTCATCACTGCCATACGCATTAGTGCCTATATAAAATGTGATAATTTTTACACACAATGCTGTTAGTGATAGATAAATTAAATATGGTAAATATGAAAACGCTTTTTTCATAAAAGTACCTCTCTTCAAAATCTAACATGAGTACTTAATCTGAAGGGCTTGAGCAGAACTCCAGATTAGGTGCTCCATTTTATTTTACCTTGCAGCCGATTGGCTTGAAGATATTCTAACTGCATGTTCGAATCCGCTTTTTTCATATTCCTCTGGAGAAGGTAGGTCTCTTAATAAGTCTTCCATTGTAGGCTCCGGTAATCCTTCTTTTTTTGCCAATGTCTGCTTAAATCTCAATGTCTCATCCAACCCAAGTCTAAACTCAGTTCCATACTTTTCATTTAAGCGATTATCGATTTCAACATAAGCTGCAATATCAATATTAAACTTATCAAATAATTGTTGATGCTTTGTCAGTTCAATTGGCAATTCAGTTGGTGATGCAACCGGAAGCGAACTGAGAACACATAAAATCATTGTAATCACTATCGTTAATATTCTTTTCACGAATACTCCCCCATTCTTATTTAGATAATCATCTGTGGCTTCACAGAAACAAATTATTCAATTTACTTACATTCTATAAAACATTGGAATCTCTTCCTTGCATTGATATTTAGTTCCTTTAATTATCTATATATCATTAAATTTAGCAGCTTTGTGACAGCCGTTCAAGGCTTTTTTATAAATGGCTAGAAATCTTAAATAGGCTTGCTGAGATTGGCCTGACTGCAGAGAGTAGTACGGGCTTCCCGAAGAAAAGGTGAATGAGAAGAACTGGTACATCCCAGCATGGCTGATTTAGCCCGAGCAATCGGGCAGTTTCCTCCCCCCCAAATGTGCAAAGCCGAATGTTGGTTAGAGTGAATGTACAAGGTCAGATGTGCAAAAATCGAGGTATTGTGTGGTAATTAGGAATCATTATGACTCTTCGCGCCACTATTTGATTAATTATGTGCATAATTTAGTACATGCTGCATATATGCACTCATATTTGCATGTTACTAGTGCACTACCTCGATTTTTGTGCACCCGGCCTTTTCAACTGGTCCCCGACCTTTTGTACACCTGTACAACTTTGCACTTGGCTTTTGTGCCAGCCTTTTCTGTGACTTTGCAACAGGCCTTTTGCACAGCCGCCATCCCCTGACTTCTTGTCCTCTCCTCCCGACATCTCTTCTTGCCTCCAACGCAAAAACTAAGCCCCCTTCATTCGCTATCTAAAATAGATAACGAAATAAAGGAGGCTACAATTACCTAAAGGCTAAAGCAACTATTTCTTTTACGACCGTAAACCGGCGTCCGGAGAAACTGCGAAATCCTACGCCTGCCTGACGGCCTACGCCCGCTCCGCCAGCCAGGATCTGGCCCGGCCGATGGCTGCCAGCACCTGCTCCGGCGCCGTGCCGCCGTAAGAACGGCGGGCGTTGACCACATTTTCCAGTTTCAGGGCTTCATAGACCCCTTCGCCGATAAAGGCCTGCCCGGCTGAGGCGGCTGTAGTCTTGTCTGCTCCAACTGCCGCTGTGGCCGCGGCTGTGCCAACTCCCTCAACCCCGTCAGCCCTGGCCTCACCGGGCCCGCCAGCCCCGACCGCTCCAGCACCGGCCTCCTGCGCCACTGCCGCCGCCGGCAAAGCCGCCGCCATTTCCGCCAGGCTCAGATCCTCCAGATTGCGGCCCTCAGCCATGCACCGGCCCACTAAGGCGCCTACCACATGGTGGGCGTCCCGGAAGGCCAGGCCCCGGCCCACCAGATAATCTGCCAGGTCCGTGGCGTTGGAAAAGCCTTGGGCCGCCGCCTGCCGCATCCGCTGCCGGCAAAACCGGCAGGTAGCTAGCTGGGGAGCCGCCAGCAGCAGGGATTTCTCCACAGTCTCAATAGTGTCAAAGAAGGCTTCCTTATCTTCCTGCATGTCCTTATTGTAGGCCAAAGGCAGGCCCTTCAGCATAGTCAGGGTTCCCACGAGGTGGCCGAACACCCGGCCGCTTTTGCCCCGCATCAGCTCCGCTGCGTCGGGGTTTTTCTTTTGGGGCATGATGGAGGACCCGGTACTGTAAGCATCGTCCAGCTCCACAAAGCCAAACTGCTGGCTGGCCCACAAAATCAATTCCTCGCAGAAGCGGGAGAGATGGACCATGATCAGGGCACAGGCCGCTTCCAGCTCCACCATGTAATCCCGGTCTGCCACATTATCCAGACTGTTTTCGCCCACGGCGGCAAAGTCCAGCTCCGCCGCCACCTGATGGCGGTCAATGGGATAGGTGGTGCCGGCCAAAGCCCCGGCTCCCAATGGCATCACATCCAGCCGCTTCAAAGCGTCGGCCAGCCGGTCATAATCCCGCTGAAACATGGCGGTGTAAGCCATCAGATGATGGCCCAAAGTAATGGGCTGAGCCGTCTGCAGATGGGTAAAGCCGGGCATGATCCAATCGTAATGCTTCTCCGCCTGCTCCACCAGAGTGGTGGTCCACTCCAAGAGAAGCTGCTGAAGCCGGGCCACTTTTTCCTTGGCATAAAGCCGGGCGTCCAGAGCCACTTGGTCGTTGCGGCTTCTGGCCGTATGCAGCTTCTTGCCTGCATCGCCGATTTTGGCAATCAAAAGAGTCTCCACATTCATGTGGATATCTTCCGCATCCACGCTAAACTCCGCCCGGCCTGCCTCAATATCCTCCTTCACCGCCGCCAGCCCTTCGATGATAGCCTGAGACTCAGCCTGGCTGATGATTCCCTGATTGCCCAACATTCTGGCATGGGCCTGGCTGCCCCGGATATCCATTTCGTAAAGCTTTTGGTCAAAGCTGATGGAGGAGTGAAAGTCAAGGACCAGGCGGTCCGTTTCTTTGGCAAAACGGCCGCCCCAGAGATGCCGGTTTTCCTGTTTCGTCATTTTCTTATTCCTTTTATTTTCCAACTTTTATTTTATAGCAGACTTTTTTGATAGAGCTGCTTTCAGAACTGTTTTCAGCCCCGATCCCAGGCGATTCTTAGTGCCTAAGCCGTTCTTATTTCCTAAGCCGCTTATCTCCTCGGTCGTTCTTGTCTCTCAAGCCATGCTTAGCGCCTAAGCCGTTCTCATCTCCTTGGTCGCTCTTATCCTTGGCCGCTCCTATCTCATTGGCCGCTCCTATTTCTTGGTCTTCTTTTATCCTCTTATTTAAGCAGACCGTTTATTTAAGCAGGCCGTTTTTCTGCAGCATCAAAGCCCGTACTTTGGTGGAAAGGCCAAAGAGATTGATGAAACCTTCGGCGTCGGCCTGATTGTAAACGTCGTCCTCACCAAAGGTGGAAAAGGCCGCATTGTAAAGAGAGTAAGGAGACCAGGCGCCGGCGGAGCAGATGTTGCCTTTAAACAGTTTTAGCCGCACCTTGCCGGTGACTACCTCCTGGGTCTTATCCACAAAAGCGTCCAGAGATTCCCGCAGGGGGTGAAACCAAACGCCGTCATAAACCAGCTCCGCATATTTCTCGGCCATCAGATGCTTATAATGCATGGTGGTCCGGTCTAAAGTCAGGTACTCCAGCTCCTGATGGGCGTAGTACATGATGGCGCCGCCGGGATTTTCGTAAATACCCCGGGATTTCATGCCGATAAGCCGGTTTTCCAAAATATCGGTGACGCCTACGCCATGCTCGGCGCCGATTTCATTGAGCTTCGTCAAAAGCGCCAAAGGAGAGAGCTTCTCGCCGTTAAGCTTCACAGGAATGCCCTGTTCAAACTCCAGCTCCAGGTAAGCCGGCGTATTCGGCGTATCCTCCAACTGGCGGCAGATCATCAGCACATCCTTTTTCGGCTCGTTGCCGGGGTCCTCCAGGTCCGCTCCTTCATGGCTCAGATGCCAGATATTGCGGTCCATGCTGTAGGGCCGTTCCTTGGTCACCGGCACGCTGATGCCCCGGGCCGTGGCATAATCCACCGCTTCCTCCCGGGACCTGATATTCCAGAGCCGCCAGGGGGCAACCACTTTCAGATCGGGAGCCAGGGCCTTGACCGTCATCTCAAAGCGCACCTGGTCGTTGCCTTTGCCGGTGGCGCCATGGGCGATAGCCTGAGCCCCTTCTTTCCGGGCAATTTCCACCAGCCTTTTGGCGATGATGGGCCGGGCCATGGAAGTACCCAGCAGGTATTTTCTTTCATAAATAGCGCCGGCTTTCAAGGTGGGATAGACGTAATCGGTGATGAATTCTTCCCGCAAATCCTCGATATAGAGCTTGCTTGCTCCCGTCTTTTTGGCCTTTTCGTGGAGAGGCTCCAGCTCTTCTCCCTGGCCCACATCGGCGGCCATAGCAATAACTTCATCGTACTCCGTGTTTTCCTTCAGCCAGGGAATAATAATAGAAGTATCCAAACCGCCGGAATAAGCTAAAACTATTTTTTTGCTCACGTTGATTTCTCCCTTTCATTTTCTATATTGCGTGCGATAATCGGTATAAGTATCATTATTGTTAGAGCAATGCCGCCAGAATCGCCTTATGGGCATGCATCCTGTTTTCTGCCTCTTGGAAGATCCGGGATTGAGCACATTCGATCATCTCATCGGTAATTTCTTCTTCCCGGTGAGCCGGCAGACAATGGAGGACAATAGCCTCAGGTTTGGCCAGCTTCAGCAAATCGCCGTTAACCTGGTATTCTTTCAAAGCCTGAATCCTGATCTGAGCCTCTTTTTCCTGGCCCATACTGGTCCAGACGTCGGTGTACAATACGTCGGCGCCGCTGGCGGCAGCTTTGGGATCATCCACCACGGCAAGACTGGCGCCGGGCTGCTTCATTTTTTCAAAATCAGCCAAAGCGGCAGCCGGCGGCTGGTAGCCGGAAGGGCAGGCCAGCACGATTTCCATCCCCGTCAAAGCGCAGGCGTGGATCAGGCTTACCGCCACGTTGTTGCCATCGCCGAAATAGGCCAGCTTTTTGCCTTGCAAAGTGCCATACTCCTCATAAATCGTCAGCATATCGGCCAGGGCTTGGGTGGGGTGCTCATCATCGGTGAGTCCGTTAATCACCGGCACCTTGGAATATTTGGCCAGCTCCAATACTTCCTGGTGACTGAAGGTCCGGATCAATATGCCTTCCGAATAGGAGGCCAAAACTCTGGCCGTATCCTGAATGGGCTCACCCCGGCCTATTTGCAGGTCGTTGGCCGACAAAAACATGCCTAAGCCGCCCAGATGGTACATAGCCACTTCAAAAGAAACCCTGGTTCTGGTGGAAGCCTTTTGAAAAATCATAGCCAGGGTCTTGCCCTGCAGCAAGGTGTGGGGAATCCCTTTTTTCTGCTTGTCCTTCAATTCCACCGCCATATCCAATAAAAACTTGAATTCGGCGGCATCGTAGTCCGTCAGCGATACGTAATCTTTGCCATAAAGGGGTGTTTTCATAAGCTTGCCTCCATTACTTCCTGTAAAATCTTTAACGCTTGATCGATTTCTTCTTTCGTAATCACCAAAGGCGGCACCAGCCGCAAAACCTGGCCGTGAATGCAATTGATCAGCAAGCCCTTTTGCCGGCAAGCTTCTACGATGGAGCCGCCAATACCTTGGGGAATCAGCTCGATACCCACCATCAGGCCCTGGCCTCTTACCTCCTTAATCACACCGGCAAACTGCTGCCAGCCCCGAACCTTTTCCATCAGGTATTGGCCTTTTTCCTCAGCAGCTTCCGCCAGCTTCTCGTCAAGAATGACGGATAAAGAAGCCAAAGCCGCCGCAGTAATCAAAGGGCCGCCGCCGAAAGTGGAAGCATGCTCCCCCGGCTGCAAGACCTCCGCCGCCTTGCCTCTGGCGCATAAGGCTCCTATAGGCAAGCCGCCGCCCAGGGCCTTAGCTAAAGTAAAGACGTCGGGCTCCAGACCAAAATGCTGATGGCCAAAGAGTTTACCGGTACGGCCCATGCCCGTCTGGACTTCGTCAATCATCAGCAGAAAATCATACTTTTCCTTCAGCTTCATCAGGCCGGCCAGATAATTCGGGTCCATAGGCAGCACGCCGCCCTCCCCTTGAACGGTTTCCAGCAGCACGGCACAGGTTTTTTCGCTGACACAAGCCTCTAAAGCCTCTAAATCATTGTAGGGCACATGAGTCAGCTCCGGCAGCAAAGGTCCGAAGCCCGACTGGTATACGGTCTGGCCTGTGGCGGATAAGGCTCCTAAGGTCCGGCCATGAAAAGAGTTGAGGGCGGTGATAACCTGCACTTTTTCCGGTTTGCCTTGGCGGCTGGCCCAGCGCCGGGCCAGCTTCAAAGCCCCTTCATTGGCTTCGGCGCCGCTGTTGCCAAAAAAGACTTTTTCGGCACAACTGTTTTCTACGATCAATTTGGCCAGCTTCACCTGATTCTCATTCCAATACAAATTGGAACAATGAATCAAGGTCTCAGCCTGATCCTTGATGGCCTTCACCACTGCCGGATGGCAATGGCCCACGTTGTTGACGGCAATACCTGCCACCAAATCAAGATAGACATTGCCGTCGCCATCCCAGACCTTGGCTCCCCGGCCCCGCAGAATACCCATGGGATACCTGTTGTAGGTATTCATGACATATTCCTGACCCATTTTGGTCATCAGCTGATTATCCATACTTTCACTTCCTCGCCTAATTCTATCTTTCTTTAATTCCGCTTTTTAATTCCGTTTTTTCCTGTATCCGTTGGCCCCCTGGCCGGTCACTTCACCCAGGTGCCGATACCTTCGTTGGTAAACACCTCCAGCAGCAGAGCGTGAGGCTTGCGGCCATCGATGATATGAACGTTTTCCACGCCTTTTTCTACAGCTTCCAAACAGCCTTGAGCTTTGGGAATCATGCCGCCGGTAAGGACTCCTTTTTCAATCAGACCGGGGATTTCCTTGGCTGCAAGCTGGGAAGCCAGCTTGCGCTCCTGGCCTTCTCCCAGGAAAATCCCCTCCACATCGGTAAGCAGCACCAGCTTATGGGCCTTCAGGGCGCCGCCCAAAGCGGAGGCTACCGTGTCCGCATTAATATTCAGGCTTTCCCCTTTCTCGCCCATGCCCACCGAGGATACTACCGGGATAAAGTCCTGATCGATGAGAGTAAGAATCAAGGATGGATCGATGGCGGTGATTTCCCCTACCAGGCCCAGATCCTGGGGCTGAGTAATCCGCCGGCCTTTGATCATGCCGCCGTCCTTGCCGCAAAGTCCCACGGCCTTGCCGCCCAGGTTTTGCATGCGGCTGACGATGCCTTTGTTGACTTTGCCGGCCAGCACCATTTCCACCACTTCCATGGCTTCCGGGCCGGTAACCCGCAATCCGTTGACAAAATCGGCTTTTATATCCAGCCGGCCCAGCCAGCTATCGATCATGGGGCCGCCTCCATGAACCAGCACCAGCTTCATGCCGATAAGCTTCATCAGGATCACGTCCTTGAGCACCGATTCCTCCAGTTCCGGATCGATCATGGCATTGCCGCCATATTTCACTACAACGATTTTACCATAAAAAGACTGTATATAGGGCAGAGCTTCTGTTAATATTCCGGCTTTTTCTAACGGGCTTAGCATAGGGCTTCTATCCTTTCCTCTGGAATCTACTAACTGCGGTAATCGGCATTAATGGATACATAATCATGGGTCAGGTCACAGCCCCAGGCCACCGCCTTTTCTTCTCCCTGATGCAGTTCCACCAAAGCCACTATCTCGTCGCCTTCCAGATAAGCCCTGGCCTTTTCTTCATCAAAGATCAGCGCTTTGCCTTTATCCATCATCTGAATATCGCCCAGGTACATATCCACAATATCCGGGTCAAAATCGGCGCCGGAGTAACCCAAGGCGCAAAGTATGCGGCCCCAATTGGCATCCTTGCCGTAAACCGCCGCTTTGACCAGGGAAGAGCCGGCAATGCTTTTGGCCGCCAGCCGGGCATCCCCTCTCGTCTTGGCCCCTTCCACTTTCACCTCAATAAACTTCGTGGCTCCCTCGCCATCCTTGGCAATCATTTGAGCCAAATGGCGGCAGACATAAATCAGCCCCTCTAAAAATTCGCCATAACCCAAATCTGTATTTTTTTGCAAAGCTGCATTGCCGGCCTGGCCGCCTGCCAAAGCAATAAGACAGTCGTTGGTGCTGGTATCGCCGTCAACGGTAACCATATTAAAAGTGGCGTCGCAGGCTTCCTTCAAGGCCTCCTGCAGCAAAACCGGATCAATGGCGCAATCCGTAGTCACCAGAGCCAGCATCGTCGCCATATTGGGATGGATCATGCCGGAGCCCTTAGCCATAGCGCCTAAAGTCACCGGCTTGCCGGCCACCTCTACTGTTACGGCAATTTCTTTGGGACAAGTATCCGTAGTCATAATGGCCTGAGCCGCCAGGCTGCCGCTTGTTTCATCCATAGCCGCCACCCCTTCGGCAATACCCCCTAAAATCTTTGCCATGGGCAGATAAGCGCCGATAACGCCGGTGGAGGACACTAAGACCTGATTCATTTCGCAGCCTAAGGCTTCTGCCGTGGCCTGAGCCATGGCCTGGGCGTCCTCCTTACCCTGATCACCGGTACAGGCATTGGCACAGCCGCTGTTAAAAATCACAGCATGGCCCCAGCCTTGATTGGCCGCCAAATTGGCCTGACTGACCAGCACCGGCGCCGCTTTGACCTTATTGGTGGTAAACAAACCGGCCATAGCGGCAAGGGTGGGAGAATGGACAATGGTCAGGTCATAACGGCCCGACTTTTTAATCCCCGCCTTGGCCGAGCCGGCTAAAAAACCTTTTGGGGCCGTAACGCTGCCTTCATTTAATACGCTAATCTTCATTTCTGTCTCCTCCATCTCCCGATCAAAATTGCCACTGTTAATTATTTATAATTATACGCTTAGTTTAAATATTATGCAAGAAGATTCTCATTGGAAATATTGAAAAAAACTTCTGATTAAAAAAGGCTAATTAAATTAGAGTTTTTAAAAGACAAAAAGTTCGCTTTTAAAGCAAATTAGACACATTTGCGACAAAAGTGAACTTTTTCTCTAATTTCTGTTCTTAATATTACCCCGAAATACCAAATACTAATAGCCGCTCATTCTTCTTTGGTAAATCCATTATTTGGCCTATACCTTTTTGGCCAAAATAATAATAATATTTGAACAGCAGCGTCTGCTGTTTTTTTCACGGCAATCCAATGGTGCATAGGCGACTTTTGCCGGCGCATGATTAACTGCCGCTGCCGGCCATATGGTATACAATGCCGCTGTATATGGCCCAAGCCAGTTTATCCTGATAGTCTGGCCGCTGCAGCAATTCCTCTTCCCGGGCATTCGACAAAAAACCCATTTCCACATTAACGGTGGGAATGACAGCTTGCTTCATAATCATACTGGTAACATCTTCTTTCGGCGTACGCCGGGTGTTGCCCAAAGTCTCCCTCAGACTATTTTGCAGGCTTTGGGCCAATGCCAAACTGCCCTCTACCTGAGGAGCATAGAACACTTGGGCGCCGCTGGAATTGCTTTTGGGAAATGAATTACAATGCAGTGTTATATATATGGAGGCGCCTGTTTCTTCTACCAGGGCCAGGCGTCGGGTTAAATCCTCCCTTTTCCTTTCCCGGAGGGTTTCTTTATCTTCGCAGAGAGAATTGTCCTGTTCCCTGGTCATGATTACGGAAGCCCCCCCCTGAGCCAGCAGGCTTCTCAATTTAATGGCCACTTGAAGGTTGATATCTTTTTCATAAGAGCCTCCCACCCCTACTTTACCGGGATCTTCACCGCCGTGACCGGGGTCAATGATGATTGTCTGGCCGGCTACTGCCCAGGATATTGCCGCTAAAGCCTCATGCCCCGGCCGGTCCTGCCAGGCGGCAAAGGCCGAAAGCCCCAGGGCAGCGCAAAACACCACTGTAAGCCAAGGCAGATAGCGCTTGCTGATTTCTTTGAAGGATACGAAAAAGAACATGGTTTTCCCTCCATCATCTGTTCCAACTTTATCATATGATATGGTGGAATTGGCTGGCCTATGACGGGAAGGAAAGGGAGATACCTGAAAACATCGGAGGTGCAGGCCGCCATAAAGAAATATTTATATGAATTACTGCCTATCACAAAAACCGCTGGCGAAAATCCCTCGCGGAAAATCGCTAAAATCACTTCTTTTCTTACATATTTATACCATTGCATAAATGCAGAATCGACTATACAATATAAATAACATTTTTTTACAAATAAACAAAAAATGGGAGGAATGATCATGAGTCAACAACCTAATAATGTACGGTATCGTATGATCAAAACGGTAGAATGCGTAGAAGAATGCGGGAAGGTTATGACTTATGGTATTTGCTGCCGGGAAGACAAGAATCAACAAAATCGCCGCAAAGTAAAATATCATATAGTTCCTAATATATCTACTAAACCTAATTTTGTAGAAGAATTAGTAACTCGTTTGGTTGCCAACAATGCTGATCCCGTACATCTAATGGATCTGATTTATGATTATTTACCGTAGAACTACTCAAAAAAAGGAATACCCAAAGGGCTGGGACAAGACCGGCCACAGAGCCGCAAGCGTAAATACCCGGGGGTGTCTCATTTTTTGAGACACCCCCGGTATTGATTTGGTTAGAATTTTTACGCCTGCAGCATCATATATTTTCCCTCATGCTCCAGCATCACTATATCTCCATAAATCTTGGCCAGGCAGCCCCAAATTTCTTCCTTTGACGCTTCTGCCAGGGAGAGCTGGCCAATGATTTGGCCCTTCTGCAACAGGAATATCCGGTGGCAATAAGCCAAGGCAAAGTTGGGATCGTGAAGAGTCACCAAACCGGCTTTTCCCTCATCCTGAATTAGCTGCCTGACCCGGCTCAGCATTTTGTGGCGGTTCAGGAAATCCAGGGCGCTGTCCGGCTCGTCCATCAGCATGACAGGAGCGTCCTGCAGCAAGGTCCGGGCCAGGATTACCAGTTGTTTTTGGCCTTCACTGATCCGGGCAAAATCTTCATGGGCCAGCTGGGGGATGCCCATCTTGTCCAGCAGGTTTTTTGCCTGCTGCCGGTCCGCCGCCGCAGGTGAAGCAAACAAGGCTAAGTGAGGATTGCGGCCCATCAATACGGCATCCAGTACCGTAACTCCTTGCATTTTGCTATATCTCTGGGGAATATAAGAGATGTATCTGGCCCGTTTATATTCGTTAAAGCCGGTGCAGTCCAGGCCATCTACCAGGCAGCGGCCTTCCTCCATAGGAAGCAGTCCGCAAAGGGCTTTCAACAAGGTGGTTTTACCGGACCCGTTGAGGCCCAAAAGAGCGCAAAACTCTCCCCGTTCAATAGTCAGGCTCACCCCCCGGACAACTTTGCGGTTGCCGTAGCCTGCCCAGGCATTCTCCAAATTCAGCAATCCTTTTGCTCTCCCCGGTCTGTCCAATCCGCCGGATTCCCTCATATTCGTCCCGCCTTTCTGCTGCGCATAAAGTAGACGAGGAAAGGAACGCCGATAAACGTGGTCAGGATGCTGATGGGTATTTCCGCACTGTAGATGGAGCGGGCCAGACAGTCGGCCACCAGCAGGATAAAGGCTCCTGCCAGGGCAGCAAAGATGCCGGAAGCAAAGCTGGTACGTTTAAGAACCAAGCGGGCAATATGGGGGGCAATCAGCCCCACAAAATTGATCAGGCCGGTAAGACATATAATGGACGTAACCATCAGTGTAGAAAAGGTCAGAATAACGATACGAATCAGCTTTACCCGCACGCCCAGCATCCGGCTCTCATCTTCTTCCAGGCCCAGCAAAGCCACTTGGCGGCGCAGCAGCAAAAGACCCGCCAGGCCCGCCAAAAAGATGGGCAGAATGACCAATAGCTTAGAGGCCGTAATATTGCCGAAGCTGCCCATAGACCAAAACTCAATGGCTGCCAGTTCTTTTTCCGGATCGGCAAAAAACTTCAGTACCATAATGCAAGCTTCTGAAACCGCCTTAAGAATGATGCCGGCCAAAATGTAAGTGGTGGTATTGGCATAGCCGGTGGAGCGCACCAGGGCAATAACCAGCAGCATTACCAGCATGCCGCCTAAAAAGGCGGAGGCCGCCAGCAAAAAAGTGCTATGGCCAAAGAGAACAATAGCAATGGCAGCCCCCAGATTGGCCCCGCTGGCTACGCCGATAATGTCCGGTGAGGCCAGGGGATTTTTGAAAATAGTCTGATAAACAGACCCGGCCAAACCCAAGCCGATGCCGGCCAGCAAAGCCATTATGGTGCGGGGAACCCGCAGCGTAAAGAAAACGTCTCGTTTTAGCTGGCTGATTTCCCCGCCCAACAAAATAGTGCGTATTTCTTCCAGGCTTAAGGGGTATTTGCCAACGCAAACAGACAGGACAAAGGCAGCCGCCACCAAGACGGCTGCCAGCAGGAATATCTGTTTTCTGCGGCCCTCACTAATCATCGATTACTTTCCAATCAAAGAAGTATCAATATCTACACCATAAAATTCTTTATAAAAGGCGGCTGCATCTGCTTGGAGCTCCGCCAGGGGATATAGGTCTTCATGCAGGGCATTTAACAGCCAGCGTATACCCAGCGTGCAGGAAGGAACAGGAGAATCCCAGGCTTCAAAGCCTTTGGGCATCTGGTAAACCCAGCCTTCCTTGATGGCGGTAATCTGGGCCAATTGGGCATCGCCCAGCACATCTTCTTTGGAATAACCGGCTTCGGCAGGAATAACAATAATCTCCGGATTCATGGCGATAATCTGCTCATAGGAAACATCGGTCCAATTGTCGCCGCCCATAGCCTCGGCAGCATTAATACCGCCGGCGGCGGCAATCAGGGAAGCCTGGTACATATCCTTAGGTGCGGTGCTGAGATAAGCGCTGTTCCCGGCCATGTACACACTGGGCTTTTCACTGATATCCTTTGTTAATTCGGCAACTGCAGCCAACTCGACATTATAATAACTAATCAGCTTGGCAACCTCTTCCTCGACGCCGGCAGCCTGTCCAATCAGATCAATCATGTCCACTAACTCCTGGTGGCTCTCGGGGCTCACCAAAATCACCGGTATGCCCAGTTCTGTCATGGTATCGGCACTGTCTTTGAGACGCTTAGGCAGGATCACCAAATCCGGCTCCAGGGCAATACAGCCTTCCATGTTAAATTCTTTGGCGGTGCCCACGTTGGGCAGCTCCAGCAAACGGGGCGCAGCCATAGCATAGATAGGACGGCTGTCGGCCTTCGCTTCAATGCCTGCCAGTTTATCCCCAAGGCCTAAAGCGATACAGGCGGAAGAAGAAATATAGTATCCGCTGACGATTCTTTCCACCGGCCCTTCGATGACAACCTCCCGCCCGGCCTGGTCGGTAACGGTAACCGCAGCATTTTCCGCCCCGGCGCCCTCACTGCCTTGAGTTTCGGTAGACTGTTGTTCCGTAGGGTTTTGGCTTGCAGGGCTGCCGCAGGCCGCCAGTGAAGCAACCAACATCAGAATCAGTAGCAAACTTAGCAATTTACTGGTTAGTTTAGACATATGTACTCCCCTTCTCATGTTTTTTATACATCGGCGTGTTTTATAACGCAGAGCGTTATTCTATCTTAGCCTAACGCATTATATCACAGAGTGGCAGTTAAGGACAGTAGCTAATTACACTGCTTTAACATCACGAATCAGACTTTAAATTCCAAAGTAAATTCCATCCCTGTCATGATACGCTGCTCTCAAGTAAGTTTTTATTGTCCTACTTGAGAGTAGCGTATCATCATCTTTAAAAGTGGAACTTAGTTCGGGAAACCGAAAGGGGTGGAATTAACTCGAAGAAATAGATTAGTATTGTTCATTTTCGGAGGTTGCTTGTCCCACGGACTCAATCCTACGGATACAATTCGCTATCCGAAGATATTTAGCACGCGAATGTTCCGCTATCCGAAGATAATTGGGGCGCAGATGAGCAATTTTTTCGTTTGTAAGTGATTTGCAGAGGCCGCCAAGCCAAATTCAGGCCGTTTCTGTGCCATTTTTGCGGTTGTGCGTTAATACCCTCTTCGCATTTTACCTACAAACGCAAAACTTGCTCACCCGGCTCCGCCGATTTCCATACAACCGCAATTTTTGCACAGGCCGAAACCTGCGGATAACGCCTCACCCTCACTGCCCTCACACTCAGCTGGCTAAACGAATGATATATTGCAAATCCTTTGTTTGCAATCAAAATGGATAGTTGTTTAAAAACTATCCATTTTGAGTTTTTGCCGCAGCAGCTACAGCCACATGGGAATCGGCTTTACTTCTTAACAGCGCATTTTCCTTCGCACCGGTGTTCTTTGCTCTCGCGGCTGTTAAATCGGCACAGGGCGCAAAGGGTTTCAACGCTGATGACATGTTCCATTGCACAGGCATTGGTATTTGCCGTCTCTTCCTCCAGTCCCAGCACATTATGTAAAAAACGGTATATGATCGCAGACTTATCCAGCATCAGAACGGCAAGGGTTTCTCCTTCTGGTGTCAGCATTACCTGCCGTTGCTCATTTCGACACACCAATCCCTTTTCGGCCAGCCGGCTCATAGCGAGGCTGGCGCTGGTTTTAGATACGCCCAGTTCCTCTGCAATGTCTACGATACGGACATAGTCGCTGCCGCCGCAGGAAAGCTCGTAAACGGCTTTTATATAGTGCTGCATTGATATTGTAAGATCAGACATATGATATCCCTCCCATCCTTCATGTATTTCCTCCTGATTTCCTGCGATAACGGAAGTCACAGCAATCATCTCCAGCTGCCAGGGTTTTCCTGCGGATCAGTTCCGCTCCCATAAAATCCGCCGAGATAAAATCAAACTGGCACATTTGAGGCACGATGTTTGTGCAGCCTTCCTGCTGGGCCAGCCTGCAAAGCCCGCACTGGGTATAGTTGATGCCATATTCCTCAAGCGTATCGCCGGGGATAAATTCGCTTTTCCAGTCATAGGGATTCTCTTTTTCCTGCGAGGCCTTGGCCTGGAGCGCCTTTTTATCCTGAAAGGCTTTGGTAAACGGATCTTTTTTGTTCATGCGGCGCATGAGAGGATTTTCCCCCATGGCGGCAATCATCTCACCCAGTGTTTCTTCCCCAATCCTACCGTTGCCGGACTGGTAAACGGCAATCACCAAGGCGCCCCATGTCAAAGCCATAGCCAAAGGATTTTCCTTTGTGCTGCCGATGGAAGGCGTGCGGGCAAGAATTTCCCTGTAACGCCTTTTGCTTGCCTTCTTTAATGCAGAAAGATCTATACCGGCACATTGCTTCTGCAAAGCAGGGAAAAAGATTCGTGAAAAGAAGTGCCAAAGAAACTTTGCCGTAAAATCGTAAGGGATGACAGTTTGTTTCATCATCTCACCTCACGCCCCTACGCTCCATCCAAGACTCTCCTGCTGAATGGTAAAGAGCTTGTGGTACAACCCGTTCTGCCGGATCAGCTCCTCATGGGTACCCTGTTCCGCCACACGGCCTTTGTCCAAAACGATGATCTGCCCGACGCCTGTAATGGTACGCAGGCGGTGGGCGATGACGATCACTGTTTTGCCCTCGATCAGCGTGGAGATGGCCCGCTGAATCAGCGCTTCGTTTTCGGGGTCAAGAGATGCGGTAGCCTCGTCCAGCAGCACAATCGGCGCATCCTTCAGAAGCGCCCGGGCAATGGAAAGCCGTTGGCGCTCTCCGCCGGAAAGGGTGGAACCATTCTCGCCCAGCATGGTGTCGTAGCCAACCGGCAATTTCTGCACAAACTCATCACAGCAGGCAGCTTTGGCTGCGGCCATGACCTCCTCGGGGGTGGCGTCCATATTGCCGATACGGATGTTATTATAGATGGTGTCGTTGAATAGCACCACATCCTGGAAGACAAAGCTCATGTAGCTCATGAGATGCTCGGGGTCCAGGGTTTTGACGTCTATGCCCCCAATGGTGAGCGTTCCTTTGTTTGTATCCCAAAAGCGGGCAATCAGGCGGGATACGGTGCTCTTGCCGCTGCCGGAGGGGCCCACCAGCGCCGTTATACCGCCTGATGGGATGGTCACGTTCATGCCGCTGATCGTCTGTTCCCCATCGTCATTATAGCGAAAGTCCACGTCCTCGAATGCGATATTGTACTGCTTAATTTCCTTTTCCGTGTTGCCCTCCATGGGCTGGAAAGCCATCAAATCGCGCATGCGTTTGATGGCGATCTGGAAATAGAACAGCTCCGGCAAAAGAGTCAGCTCCACCAAAACCGGGCCGTAAATCCGTACCACGATCATTACAAACATGATCATAGGGATAAAGGCAATCTGCCCATTGGTCAAAAGGGTGGTGCCCAGCAGCACGGTGAGCCCGATGCCCGCCTGCAGCACGACTTGGGCACCGGTGACAAAAATGCCCGTGCCAAGCTCCATCGCCACTGCGCTGCGCATCATGGTGCGCAGCGCATTTTCCAGCGCTGAGAATTTCTCCCCGTCCAGGTTGCAGGCCCGGATCACCTTGATGCCCTCGATATACTCCTGTACCTGACCGGAGGCCGCCAGCTTGGCATCCATATGCTTTTGGTGCAGCTTGCCGTAGATCCTGCGGCTGAACAGGATAATGAAGAACGCCAGGGGCACGGTGATAAACATGGCCAGCGCCATACGCCAGTCGAATAATGCCATCATGGCGCAGATCACAGTAATGGAAATCGCGTTGGCAAAAAGCTGCGGTACGATATGGCTCAAAACGTGCTCGCTGGTAGCCACGTCGTCCATCAGATTGGTGGTCAGCTCTGACAGGTCTTTGGAATTAAACAGGCTCATAGGCAGCTTTCGGATATGCTCGGCCAGTGTAATGCGCGTGCTTTCACTCTGGGTGTAGGAGGTGGTGTAGGTTTTTTTATAATCGTTTTTATGGCATAAGAACACGATGCCTGCCACGGCAATCCCCAGGCCGAAATAGAGCCACATCCTGTTCCAGGAAATTTCCCCGCCGGTCAGGGGGCCAATGAGCTCCATAATCACCTGCATCATCACGCCAAAGGGCAGCATCAGGGAAAAGTTTGTCAGCGTACAGGCGGCAATGGCGCCCTTTAAGTCCTTGTACCCCTTGTCGGTCAGCATAAATAGGTCTTGCAGCTTAGGCATGTGTACGCACCTCCTTTTTGTTTGCCATGCTCCAGGTTGCCGTTTCGGTGTAGGTCTGCCACATGGTGTGATATTTACCGCCTTTTTGAATGAGCTCATCATGGGTGCCCTGCTCAATCACCCGGCCGCCCTCCACCACAATGATGTTGTTGGCGCCCCGGACAGTGGAGAGGCGATGGGCGATCATCACGACGGTTTTGTTCTTCATCAGTTTCTCAAAGGCTTTTTGAATGAGGTGCTCGTTTTCAGGATCGGCGAAGGCGGTGGCCTCATCCAGCACGACAATAGGCGCATCCTTGACGATAGCCCGTGCAATGGCGATACGCTGTTTTTCCCCGCCGGATAGGTGTACGCCCCGCGTTCCGATGACGGTCTGATAGCCCTTGGGCAGCTTCATAATAAAATCATGGCACTGGGCCGCTTTTGCCGCTTCTATGACCTGCTCATCGTCGGCGTCCTGGTTGCCCATGCGGATATTGTCCATCACGCTCTGCTTGAACAGGAATACATCCTGAAATACAAAGCTGACCTGATCCATTAGGTAATGGGCATCCATCTGCCGGATATCCACGCCGCCAATGGCGATTTCACCTCCCGTCACATCAAAAAAACGGGGAATCAGATGGGCGATGGTGCTTTTCCCGCCGCCGGATGGGCCGACAATCGCCGTGATCTCCCCCGGTTTGGCTCGGAATGAGACGCCGGAAAGGGCTTCGGTCTCTTTGGCTTTATCATAAGAGAAGGTGACCTCCCGGAATGAAACATCATGGGATCCTGCGGTTTTGGGCTGGGCGGGCTGTGTGAGTTCGGGCTCGGCCAGCACCTGGTCCATTGCCTCAACGCCGCCAATGATGCGCATTGCGTTGCCATTGACATACATGATCCTCATCAAAATGGTTGCGATGGATTGGACAAAGATCAAGTAAAAAATCACCGTACTGGCAAAGGATGCGTAGTCGGTAGTTTTCATACCCACCCAAATCGCAACCGGCAGGATAAACAGATAGATGTTGTTTACAAGGGTGGTAAATCCGGAAAAGGAGTTCTCCCAGCTCAGCGTATAAGGGATCACCATGGCGGTATAGGCCTTGATGGTGTCGTGGAGCCGGCGGAAGGAGTAGACCGTCTGCTTGAATGCCTTGACCACCGAGATACCCCGGATGTATTCTACCGAGGCGTTGTTCATTTCCTCAATGGATTTTTGGTATTTCGCCATCATCGCTTTGGAGCCTTCATTTCCGTAAATCGAAAACTGCATGAGAAATGCCAGAAGAACGCCTAAGAGGGCGGCCAGGCCGAAACGCCAGTCCACAGCCATCAAGATAATCACCATGACAACCGGGGCGACAAAGGCCCCCACCAGATCGGGCAGCTGATGGGCAATAAAGCCTTCCACCTTCTCGATGTTTTCATCGGTGATTTTTCGCAGCTTTCCGCTACCCACCATCACATGAAAGCCCAGAGGCACCTTGGCAAGATGGTTGGCAAAATTGACCTTGAGTTCGTACAAAGTACCAAATGCGGCCAAATGGGAGCAGACAAGAGCCCCCCAATACAGCAGGATGTTGCCCACCACACCCCCGAAGGCCAACCAGCCATATTGAATTGTCAGCGCACTGTTTAGGTTTGCCATATCGGGCAATGCCCCGAGGATTTCGCCCACGATCAAATAAATGGCGATGTAGGGCACAAAACTTACGATAGACGCCAGCGCTGAGAGAATCAGCGAGCCGATCACCAGCGGCTTTTTGGTAGCGGCCAACTCCAACAGGCGTGCCGTACCGGTTTTTTTCTTTTGTTCAGATTTCATACGATCAGCTTCCTTTCCTGCTGTTCAAAATAGGTCCATGTAGGCCAGGGCGGCGGCGGCAAAGGCGGCGGCGCACAGGGCGATCAGGATGATGTCCTGGACCTTAAAGCCGATGCTGCAGATATTGGTGCGCTTAACCTCGCCGCCCAGCCCCCGGGTAAGGGCTGCCGCGGACAGCTCCTCGCCGATTTTGGCTGAACAGGTCATCAGGGGCACCAGCCGGTACTCCAGCATTTTTCCCGGCCTGCCGCCGCCCAGACTGATCCCCCGCATCCGCATAGCGGCGTTGATGGCGCCGAACTCTTCGCCTATGGTAGGGAAGAAGCGAAACATAACGGACATAGGAATGATGATTTTCTCACTGACATGGAGCCGCTGCATGGCGGCGGTAAATTCGCTGACGGTGGTGGTGGAGACGACGTAGGCTCCCAATACCACACCGGGCATTACCCGGCTTAAAATCCCGGTGCATCCCAGTACGAAAAATTGGGAAAAGCCTGACAACCGGGGCAACAGCAGCAGCGATGCCAGGTAGGCTCCCCCAAAAGCCGCCAGATAGAGGACCGCCGGCTTAATTTTTCTCGCCGTCAGAAGCAGCACCAGCGGCAGGGCGGACAAACAGGGCACAAGAAAGGTCAGCTTCTCGCCGCCAAGCCCTCCCAGCACAAAGGTAGAAACGGTAACGAGGAGCAGCAGCTTGGTACGGGGGTCTAACACCAGTCCGCGTTTTTGCCCGGTGGCTTGCAGGATACCGGAGGCCATCAGGCGATCCCCGCCTTGATAAAGTGCTTTTTCATCAGCGCCCGGCCCAGCAATCCACCGATCACGCCGCAGACAAAGCAGCTAAGCAACAGAACCGGATTCATCCAGGGCGGCAGCAAAGCAGTTAGCGCTGCCTCATAGTCTGCTCCGAACTCTGTCCGGGTGGAGAAATAGCCCGCCGGGTTGGTGAACAAGGGAATAAAGTTGCCCCACATCCAGATGTTGAAAAAGCCGCAGACCACGACGGAGCTGCCTGCCCTGCTGTAATGAGCCTGCTTCCAGGTGAGCTCCGCGATGAGGGCGGACACCACGGCCACGGGCAGGGCATACAGACCCATGCCGGTCAGGGCCATCATAATGCCCATGATGGTGCTCATAATGAGAATCATGCCGAACTTTTTCACCTTGGTCAAAAACAGCATAAAGGGGATGCCGCCGGCGATGGGGCCTATGACGCAGAGCAAGGGCATCATAACCGGTATGTAGCCCAGCATGGCCAGCGCCATAATAATGACAAAATAGATGGCCGAATAGATTCCCACGTTAATGAGGTCTTTTCCCGTCAAAGAGTTTGGTTTCTTGGGGACGATGTTTGTAGACATGATAGATACCTCCATCTGTTTTGAATTTATCGGGGCAATACCCCGGGCAATATAATTTCGGTTAGCTATGACTAACTTGAGTTCCAAAAAAAATGGGGTCAGAACCCCAATATTTTACGCCAGCCGGCCATACTGTATTGCTTGACGCTGTCCATGACAGCGACTGCCTGCTGATAAGGTACATCGTGGGAGACCAGCTCCACCAGATACTGAAATCCGGTGGCGGCGGTCAGGTGCAGGAACATATCCTCCACGTGCTTTCCATTTGTGCCAAGGGAGTCGCAGTAGCCCCTGTAGGCCGCCTCCTCAATCTCAATCAAATACTCCAGATAGGTGGACCAGCGGGTTCCTTCCGAGCGGCAGAAAATGAGCCGAAAGGCATCCAGATGCTCATAGATATAGCCAAGCATCCAATCCGTACCTGTATACGCCTGTTCCTCCACGCCGTCCATTGGTCCCGTAGAAAGCTTTTCCCCCGCCTGCCGGTGTATTTCCTGAAACTGCGCCAGCATCTCCTCCGCCGGCGCCTGCACCAGTGCGTCGAACAACACCGCCTTGTTGGCAAAGTGGTTGTACATCGCGCCGGTGGTAACATCTGCCGTCTGGGCGATACGCCGCATATTGGCGTTTTGATAACCGTGTTCCATAAATTCCTGCCGGGCACATTCCAAGATACGTTTGCGGGTCAGCTTTGAATTGTAACCCATCCTTTCACCGCAAGCCTTCCTTGTAATATTTGATAACAATGTTATCACTTTCGCTTATTCGCGTCAAGAGACAGTTCTCTGAGAAATTGGAAAAAAGGTTGTCTTTACCGCCTGGTTACAGCCGTGGCGGACACATCAAGAAAAGGAGCAGGAGCCATCGTCGGCTCCCGCTCCTTTTTATTCTCTGAACTTAACTTGACTTGCTACCGGTTAATCCCATTCCCTTGCTATATTATAAATGCTTTTTGATGGTTTCATAATTTACCGCCAACTGCAAAAGTCCTTTCGTCCGCAGCCGGGGGAAAAGGGCAAACTTCCAATAATTCTTGTCGTGCTGGGCCACTTTAATGGGGGAAATAAACTCTTTCACCTTGCCTTCAAGCATATCGCCGTATAATGGACGCAGCTTCGGCATATTGAGGCCGATCTGGCTGGGATGGGTACATAGCTTCACTACGCCGGCAGGGTCGGTGACGCTGAGCAAATCGATGCCCAGCTCTTTTTGCACCGTTTTTAAATCTTGCTCTTCAATGGCTTGTTTTATATCTAACTGCTGCAGACGCTGCCCTGCCTTTAACATCAGTAATTCTAAAGTTTCGGAGTTGATGGCCTGCTGCAACTCGTCGCTTTGTTTACGCAAGCCTTCGGTTAGGCCGGCGATTTCCTGGATGGCGGCGGTTTGCTGCTGAGTGGCTGAGGCTACTTCCTCACTGGCTGCCGAAGTGTTGGTGGTGGTGCCCTTTAAATAGTCTATGGCTTCCGCAATATGCCCGGATTTGTCCAGCAATTCCTCGGCATATTGCCTGAGGGTGGAAAACTCCTGATCCGTCTTGGCAATAGAGGTGGTGATGGTTTGCAAAGTATTTCCCGTAACGTGAATAACCTTGTTGCCGGTATCCACCATCTCCTTAACCTCATTCATCATGGTCACAGCCTGCTGGATCTCCTGCTGGATGCCGCCGACGATGACGATAATATCCTGACCGGAACGGCCCGACTGATCGGCCAGAATCCTCACTTCGTCTGCCACCACGGCAAAGCCTTTGCCCTGCTCACCGGCTCTGGCCGCCTCGATAGCGGCATTGAGAGCTAAGAGATTTGTCCTTCTGGCAATATCCGTTATCACCTCTACAACCTGGGCAATTTTCTCTGATTGGATAGCCAGGTTATGGGATATCTCCAGCATACTGTCTACGCCGCCTTTGATCTGTTCGATCTGCTTCACCGCCTGGCCGGCCGCCTGGCTGCCTTCTTGGGCCTTAACCATGGATTCGCCGGAGGCAGAGGCAGCTTTTTCTACCGCATCAACCTGGCCGGTAATCAGATTCTTCACCGCTGTGGCTGATGTAGCTACCGTTTCAATCTGCTGCTGCTGGCTTAGCATATCCCTGGTTATGCCCTCCGTACTTTGAGCCACCTCCCGGGTAGAGATAGCCATGTCGTTAACGGTCTCCTCCAGCCTGGTGGTGGCTTTAAGCACATCCAAAGCCATGCTCATCACTTGGTCATTACATGATTTGCCTGCCAGGCCAGCCGGTCCGTCTCCCTTTGCGGCCCGTGGGCCCTGTCTTAGAAGGAGAAAAATTGCCAAGCTTGCACAAAAAACGGCTAACCCAACACCCAGAAGCCAGGAGAACTTAGCTGCCAGAACGGGTATAAATACCGCACTCCCAACGTAGATGAATCTGCTCAATTTTGCTCCCTCCACAATTTTAATAATTAAGCAATTCAGCATTAAAAGAATTGCTTCCCCTATTATCTCTTATTAAAGCAAATTTTTAAAGATGTAAAATAACAAATTAAATGTTTTTTTGATGTATTTATTAAAAAGAAGCGTCCCTTCGGGCGCTCAATCAGAAAAGTCTTAATCCGGGTTAAGGTTTTTAATGCAATTTCCTATGCATATTAATTATCGGAACATTGTGTCATCTACATAGCATTTACATTGGTTGCAGCCACAATCACTCTTTGCGCCATGCATCACCGCTGTCGCACCACGTTTGTACCCGCCTCGGCCCCATTTGTGCAAAATTGCAAGTTTGTACTCTGACGCAAGCCCCATTTGTGCAAAATTGCAAGTTTGTAAAAGGGCACTGAAAAAGTCGGGTAAGCTGACGTCGTCGTCGAACTAAATGCACAAAATTTGAGGTAGTGCACATATTAGCTATAGATAACTAATCGAAATTTCGAGTTTCAAGGCACTGATCTCTGTTTTTTGCCTACATTTAGTGCCGAGGGCAGATCGAACCACCTATCTTAATGTCGGGACTATTGCACTACCTCAAATTTTGTGCAGAGGCTGAACATCTGATCGACTTTTTCAGTGCCCTCAGTTTGTAAGGGGCGTCGCTTCTATAAATAGGGGTTCATCTGGCTTGCGACCCTAAATACAGTCGAAAAGCAGATTTGGACACCAACCTGCAATTTTGCACAGTTAGCCCGGGCAAACAGCAACAAACTTGCAATTTTGAGCAACAACCTCCGCCGTTGGGTCAGTGGGTGGCACCACATACCCATAGCGGCAATAACAGTGCCAAGCACCAAGTAAGCAATGGTTATGCGTGCATATCATTGCCTGCACAAAGCTGCAAAAAAGACCAGTCCTTCCAAGCAATAACGCTTGATCGGACCGGCCGTTTTCGTATCTTTGTGCTGCCGTTCTTTTGGAACCTGGCGGAACCTGGCGCCAAAAACTATCTCTTGCTAAACTGGGGAGCTCTACGGGCGCCTTTGAGACCGTATTTCTTACGCTCCTTCATCCTGGGGTCACGGGTGAGAAAGCCTGCTTTCTTCAAGGAGGGACGCATTTCGGCATCTGCCTTGAGCAAAGCTCTGGCGATACCCAAACGGATAGCGCCGGCCTGACCGGTGATGCCGCCGCCCTTGACGGTGGCCATGATATCGTATCTGCCTTCGGTCTTCGTCAGAACCAAGGGCTGCTTTACGACCATTTCCAAAGTCTTTTTGCCGAAATACTCGGTAAGGGGGCGCTTATTGATCAATACTTTGCCTTCCCCGGGAATCAAACGAACCTGGGCCACGGAGGTTTTCCGACGGCCAGTACCTCTGTATTGGATTGCTTGAGCCATTCTTCAAATACCTCCTTTCCTTACGCTCTGATTGTCCACACTTCAGGCTGCTGGGCCTGATGGGGATGCTCCGGTCCTCTATAGACCTTCAGCTTGCGGTACATCTGGTCGCCTAATTTATTCTTAGGCAGCATCCCTTTGATGGCTTTTTCCATAACCCGCTCCGGTTTCTTCTGGAGCATAATGCCATAAGCGGTGCGTTTTAATCCGCCGGGATAACCGGAATGGGTGATAAATTCTTTTTGCTGCAGTTTTTTGCCGGTGAGTTCCACCTTTTCTGCATTGATGACGATAACAAAATCGCCGGTGTCCACATGAGGCGTGTATGTGGGTTTATGCTTGCCCCGCAAAAGCGTCGCCGCTTCTGTGGCTATGCTGCCTAAAGTCTTGCCCGCAGCGTCCAGTACATACCATTTACGCTGAACCTGGCCAGGTTTTGCCATGAAGGTTGTCACGATATTCCCTCCTAAAAACACTTACGTCCATTATATCCGGCGCCGCAAATCTTACAGCGCTGTTTCACCGGGGCTGGTGGGTATATAATTGGATAACATGAAGATTCTAATACACCGGGCCTGGCGTGTCAAGCCCTTTCCCCTAACATTTTCGGGATATCGCTGAATTATTCCACCTTAGCCAAGGTTTCCAGGATATAATCGCCAAACTGCCGGCAGGTGGCACCGGCGGAGTTGCCGGTAATCCGCAGTTTTCTCTCTTCCTGAAGGCAGATGTCCAGTGCCCGGTCCAGCCGGCGGGCTTCGGCCGCCAGGCCGATATGGGCAAGGAGCATAGCCGCTGCCCGCAATAGGGAAGAAGGATTAGCATAATCTCCCCGGCCCTCGGCCATCATCCTGTCGGCGGAACCGTGGATGGCTTCAAACATGGCATACTTTTTGCCGATATTGGCGCTGCCGGCAGTGCCGACGCCGCCCTGAATCTGGGCCGCTTCGTCGGTGATGATGTCGCCATAGAGATTGGGCAGCACCACCACTTGAAAGTTTTTCCTGACCCGGTCGTCAATCAGGTTGGCTGTCATAATATCTACATAACGCTCGTCCCTTTGGATGACGGGATATTTTTCACCGATCTGATGGAAGATCTCCAGGAATTTGCCGTCGGTGGTCTTGATTATATTAGCTTTGGTAACGGCGGTAACCTTAGTCTTGCCGTTTTTTATTGCATAGTCAAAGGCAGCTTCAATAATGCGCCGGCAGCCTTCATCGGTGACCATAGTGAAATCCACCGCCAGCTCCGTCGATATCTCAAAGCCCTTGCTGCCTACGGCATAGGCCCCCTCTGTATTTTCCCGGAAAAAGGTCCAGTCGATACCCAACTCCGGCACCCGCACGGGCCTGACATTGGCAAAGAGGTCCAGAGCCTTGCGCATAGCCACATTGGCGCTTTCAATATTCGGCCGGCCGTCGCCCTTTTGGGGTGTGGCCGTGGGCCCTTTCAAAATAACGGGGCAGCTTTTCAGCTCTTCCAGCACATCATCGGGAATAGCCTTGCCGGCCAATATGCGGTTTTCTATGGTGAGGCCTGAAATATCCCGAAAAAGGATTTCTCCCTTTGCCAGGGAATCAGCCAGCAAATAACTGAGAATCCGCCGGGACTCCGCCATAATAATCGGACCGATACCGTCGCCGCCGCAAAAACCGATGGTCAAAGGCCTCAGGCTTTCGTAATCCGTAAAATCCCCCTGGGCTTTAATGGCCTCCGCCCGGCTCAACTGTTCTCTCACCAGGCTGGCAAACTTTTCGCAGGCAACGTTAACTTGGTGCTCCAGATGTTCCATAAGCTACTCCTTTATTTTCTTTCGCTAAAAGCTTCACTAAATTTTCTTTGGCATTATTGATATGGATAACCGTCAATCGTTCAGCTTCGTCGCCGTCACCCCCGCAAATAGCTTCCAGAATCAGGCGGTGCTCGGCAATGGCTTTTTCTGTACGGCCCGTTTCGGCAATGGATTGCCGCCGGTAGCGCTGGATCATATGATGAAGATCCCGCAGCATGTGCTGGAGGGTCCGGCTATCACAATAGGAGAAAATGGTTTCATGGAAGCGGGAATCCATCTCGCTGATCTGCTCCTGGTAAGATTTCAAATGATAGAACTCTTGCAAATCCACGATTTCCCGCAATTCCTTGCGCCGGGCTTCCGTGATGTTTTCTGCCGCCCAACGGGATGCCAAACCTTCGATGTAGCTGCGTATGGTGTAGACATCCAGAAGATCCTTGCTGTCCACACCCAGAACCACCGCACCTTTGTTTGGCACTAAACGGACCAGGCCTTTTTGTTCCAGCATACGGATAGCTTCCCTGACCGGCGTGCGGCTAACTCCCAACTCTGCCGAAAGCTTCAGCTCGATAAGGTTTTCTCCCGGCAGGATACTGCCGTTTAAAATGCTTTCTTCCAACTGCTCAAACACCCGGTAACTGAGAGAATTAGCTTCTCCGCCGCCGCTGAAACCCATGTTTTCCTTCTTCATTGCCCTATACCTCCGGAGCAAAACTCTCCACTAACGCCTCCA
This sequence comes from Clostridiales bacterium, assembly GCA_038562165.1. Classification (GTDB taxonomy): domain Bacteria; phylum Bacillota; class Peptococcia; order DRI-13; family UBA5745; genus WRMS01. Next base: position 32,301 of record JBCFAO010000029.1, read on the forward strand.
TCTCACCGTCGCTGATCACCGTTTGACGGCCTTCGGCATACTGACTATCGATCCATTCTTTGATCTTCAGAACCACGGGATCTTGTTTGCTCACTTTTCTTTCTTCCGTTAAATCATAATGCTCATTGATCCAATATGCAATACCCGCCAAACCGCTGGTGCTGCTGATAGCCACGGCGGCAGGCCTGGAAAGCAGGGTATTTGTATCAAAAATATTATAGATTTCCTCATCTTTCATTAAACCGTCGGCATGGATGCCGGCTCTGGTGACGTTAAAGTTTTTTCCTACAAAAGGCGTCATCGCCGGTATGCGGTAGCCGATTTTCTTCTCATAATAGCGGGCGATCTCTGTTACCACCGTAGGATCCATGTCATCCAGAGTGCCTCTTAGAGAAGCATATTCAAACACCATGGATTCCAGGGGTATATTGCCGGTGCGTTCGCCGATACCCAAAAGGGAGCAATTGACGGCGCTGGCCCCGTAAAGCCAGGCTGCACTGGCATTGACCACCGCTTTATTAAAATCGTTATGGCCATGCCATTCCAGCAGCGCGGAAGGCACGTCGGAATAATGCTGCAGGCCGTAGATAATGCCGGGAATGCTGCGGGGCAAAGCCACGCCGGCAAAAGGAATGCCATAGCCCATGGTGTCGCAGGCCCGAATCTTTACCGGAATCCCCGCTTCTTTGGACAGCTTCATCAGCTCATTGACAAAAGGCACCACAAAGCCGTAGAAATCCGCCCGGGTAATGTCTTCCAGGTGGCAGCGGGGCCTTACTCCCATTTCCAAAGCCTGGCTGACCACGGCTAAATAGCCGTCCATGGCCTGCTTCCTGGTTTTGCCCAATTTCTTGAAAATATGGTAATCGGAGCAGCTCACCAAAATACCGGTTTCCTTAATGCCGATATCCTTCACAAGCTGAAAATCATCTTTGGTGGCCCGGATCCAGGTGGTAGGTTCGGGATAAGTATAGCCCAGCTCCATACACTTTAAAAGAGCCTGCCGGTCTTTGTTGCTATATACAAAAAATTCCGTTTGGCGGATCTTGCCCTGAGGCCCCCCCAGACGGGCCAGCAATTTGTACAAATCAACAATTTGCTCTACCGTATAAGGGGCTCTGGACTGCTGGCCATCCCGAAAGGTAGTGTCGGTAATCCAGATTTCTTCCGGCATACCAATGGGTACCCGCCGGTGGTTGAAGGGGATTTTCGGCACCTCTGTGTAAGGATACAGATCCCGGTAGAGATTAGGGTCTGCCACATCCTGCAGCGAGTATTTATAAGGGTCTTGCTCCAATAGATTGCTTTGCTTATTGATTTCAATCATGGGTCTGCCTCCTCTCATTTGCCATCGTATACCTCGAATGAATACTTGTATGCAATTATACAAAGCATTATATGAGGCTGGCCGGCAATAGTCAAGAGATTTGGGGAGGCTGGATCATGTATTCATGTTAAGAAGGCTCTAAGCCCATGGGGACTCCCCCCGGCAGCGCCCTAATGAGCAGCGACCCTGTGAGCAGTGACCCTAATGAGCAGTGACCCCGCCTGTACAAAAATTGCGGTTGTATTCAATTGCCTACGGTCAGGTGAGCAAAAATTGCGGTTGTATGGAAAATGCAAGGTCAAGATGGCTACACAAAGGGAAAAACCGTACCGTTTTAGTCTGAAACTTGCTAAAATTGACCTTTGCAGCGGCTGCAATTCGCACAAAAACGAAAAAATTGCACAGGCAACGGCGAGAATCTGCCCACAACCGTAAAAATTGTACAGAGCCCCTGCCGTGCCGCCCGAGGGAACTGAAAAAGTCGCGTAAACTGATCACGTCGTCTAAATCCGAAAAAGTTGAAAGACTTTTCAGGCGTCTCATGTGGATGGTCTGTTTTGTGCAAAAATGCAAGTTTGTATCATCAACTCACGTGTTTTGTGCAAAAATGCAAGTTTGTAACCTGCATTTTTGCCTGAAAATATGGTTTCAGGCCATTTATGGGCCAAATATGTGCCAAAGCAGGAATTTAGAGGCATACAAACCTGCATTTTTGCTCAGTTAGTCTTCGCGAACGGTAACAAACCTGCAATTTTGCTCAGTTAGCCTATGCGAACGGTAACAAACCTGCATTTTTGCTCAGTCAGGCCCGGCAAAGGGGTAAGCTGACCGTCCTGGGCTGAAACGTATAAGGCCTGGAATTGGCCCGGCTTTTTCAGTGCTCTCTGCTACCCCTAAAATCTATACAGAAAAAGGAGCAGAATCGCCGATTGGCCGGTGCTCTGCCCCTTTCCATTTCTCATTTATTTTTGCAGGCCTTGCCAAGCCGCCGGATCTGCAATCAGCTCATTTTCTTTTCCTAAGTTGGCCAAATACTCTTCCAGGCAAAGGCCTTGCTCCATAATTTCTTGAGCCGCCGGCTGGCCTACATAGCGGAAATGCCAGGGCTCGTAAATCACGCCGGTAATATGGCTTTTGTCTTTGGGATAGCGGAGGATAAAGCCGTATTCCCAGCAATGCTCATGGAGCCATTGGATCTCGGCGGTATCGCCCTGGGCGTCATCCAAATGCTGATAGCTGTAAGCAACCAGGTCCGCCGCCAGACCCAGGTTATGCTCGCTGGTGCCGGGGTAAGCCACCACCTTGCGGGCTTCTATCTCCGCCTCTTCCCGGTTTAAGCCCTGGCCCATCAACCGCATGATCTTATTCTCGTACAGCTGCCACTGCCTTTCTACAGAACGGTAGGCTGAGGCCACCACCGGAAACAAGCCTTCGTCTCTGGCGTCGCTGATCATTTTCTCCAAAAAACCGATGGCCCTCTCATCAAATTCCAGGCCATTATTCAGGGCAGCCAAATGGATTTCGTAATCGGCAGGCAAAGGGTTATCTTCATTAACTAAAATCAGCCGCCAGTCTTCAGGGACTGCCGGCAACGAGGGCTCCGGTGATGACGGGGCAGGGTCCGTTTCTGTCTGGGACACTGCCGGAGGTTGGTTTTCGGGAGGCAGACGAAAAATCAGGAAAAGCTCCACCGCCGCCACAATCGCTAAAATAACCGCCACAACAATAAAACCGTAATTGCCCAGGGAAAAACCTGGTTTGTCTTCAAAAGGGTCTCGCGCCATAGTCTCCTCTTCCTTAACTGATTTTAACCTTAGCTGGTTTTTACCTTAACTGATTTTAACGTCCTTGAAAGCGGCGGCATACTCATAATTAGCCCGGGGATAATTCAGCACCCAGCGGTTTGACCCCGTGGCCTGAATCAAGCTATAAAACTGTCCGCCGATGCTGCGGGGGCCGGAGCTCAATTCAAAAGTATAAATACCCTGTTGATCACCTTTTCTGATGCCCTCCTGTTTTTCCGCCTCCAGGCCCTCCGGGGCTTTGCCGATATTTTTTACTTCCGTCCCCAAATAAGCGGCCCAAGCTTCCGCCATATCCTGGGTATAAATACAATCGCTATAGCTGCCGGCCCTCATGTCAAAGCTAAGGATCTTGCCGGTTTGGTCATCCATGAAAAAAGTAGCGGTAAGGCCATCAACCCGAAAATTGATTTCCCACAAAATCATGCTGATGGAAGGCGCATCATTTTGAATGTAGAGGGTGACGCCGGGATTAAAACTCTTGTATTCCCCGGTTACCGGCAGAGGAAAAAATCCTAATCCATATAGCTTTTCCAATTCCTCAAAAAATTTTGCCTTGACCGTATCCTGATCATAGTTGGAGCCGGTTTTCAGAGGAACCAGGGATGTGCCTTTAGCTTGGCCCAGCAGACTGACTTTATCCACCATGGATACATTGACGTAATCCGACAGCTCCGCCTGATCCAGAGGCTGGCTTTGCACCTGGCCCAAAATCTTCTGATCGCTGCCGGCAGCCAACTGTACCGGCAGAAACAGGCCGGCCACCACCAACAGAGCCACAGCCGTAACGCCTACTATATATTTTACTGATTTTTTCATCTTAATCATCTCTTACGGATCACCTCGTCCTGATCATCCCTTTAGTTCCAGTATTACTTTTGTGCCCTGATCGATGACGGAAGCAAAGCTCATGGTGCCGCCGTGGAGTTCCACAATCTCGTGACAGATAGCCAGGCCAAGGCCGGCGCCGCCTTTAGCCCGGGACCGGGATTTGTCCACCATATAAAAGGCCTCGGTAATCCTGGATATCTCCGATTCCGGTATGCCCCGGCCATTATCCTCCACCGTAATAGTATAGCTGTCCTCGGATATTCTGGCTCCTTCCAGCCGGATCAGGCCCTCCGCCGCAATGGACTTTCTGGCATTGTCGATCAAATTCAGGATCAGGGTTTTCATCAAGTCGGCTTCGATCCTGATCATGGTATCCTGGGCTTTATAAATAAAACTTATCCCCGTATTCTTTAATATGGGGTAAATAATGCCGTTGATACTGGCAAAAAGCTGCTCCATGCTGACTTTTTTCATCAGGAAGTCACGGTTTTGCAGAACAATCAATTCAAGCAGCTTCAAAGACAAAGCTTCCAGCCGTTTGCCTTCACTGAATATGTAATCCGCCGCCAACATCCTGTCCTCTTCTTCCATCTGGCGGGAGCGCAGCATATCGGCATAGCCGATGATGGAAGTGAGGGGAGTTTTGGCTTCGTGGGCAAAACTGCCCACAAAATCCCGCTGCCGGGTGGCAGCCGCCTCCAGATCGCCGATCTTGATCTCCAGGCTTTCCGCCATATTGTTGAAATCGTCGGCCAGCATGCCCAGCTCATCGGAGGTATGCACCTCTACTCTGTTATTATAGCGGCCCTGGGCGATTTTTCTGGTGGCCCTGGACAGCTTTCTGATGGGATAGGCCGTCCAAAAGGATACGGCATAAATCAAGATGCCGTTAAGAGCCACCAGAACCAGCAGCAGCTTTCGGTAAATGCCGAACTGATTCTGCCGGTCCGTAAATATGGGGGTAATATCATGGAAGCTTTCCAAATAAACTCTGCTTCTTTGGGCATTGGCTATGCTGACCGTTTGTACGAAGTAAGCCCCTTCCTGCTCCACCACCGTATGCACCCGGGTATCGTCGGTGATTTTGCCCAGTAAGCCGGCTCCAAAATTTACTTCGCCGCTTTGGCGGATCACCCGGTTGTTTTCATCCCAGATCCTGATTTTCAGCTTATCCCCGGCGGAATAAGAAATAATTGACTCGGCAATGGCCTCCAGTCCGCCGGAGCTGCCGGTGACCATGGTAGTCACCGCCGATTGGAAAGAATAGCGCAGCATTTTGTTTTCTTCCTGGGCTGCAATGATCTCCCTGTCCAGGGCAGCCTGAAAAGAGGAGGATATCAAGATATAGCCTCCTAAGCTGAAGGTTAATATGGTAATAATCAGGGTGCTGAAAAATATCTTCCACGATAAGCTCATTTAATTTCCTGCTTTATATTCTGTTTTCTGCTATTCTCCCAATTCCAGCCGGTAGCCTACTTTATATACCGAGGCAATTTTTTGCTCCCAGCCCAATTTCTTGCGCAGCCGCTGGACATGGAGGTCCACTGTACGGCTGTCTCCCATGTAGTCGCTTTCCCAAATCTTTTCATAAATTTTATCCCGAAAAAGGGCGATATTTTTATTGCGGATAAAAAACAGCAGCAATTCATATTCTTTCTTGGTCAGGGAAATCTCTTTCCCGGCCTTTTTGACGGTCCTTGATCCCGTATCGATGACCAGGTCGTCCACCTCAATCATGCGCTGGTTCAGATTATAGCGGCGCAGTACAGTTTCTACCCGGGCCAAAAGCTCAATGATCTCAAAGGGCTTCACCAGGTAATCGTCGGCCCCCAGCTTTAACCCTTTGACTCTGTCTTCCACCCGGCCCTTAGCCGTCAGAAAAATCACCGGCGTACCGTAGGGCTGAATATAAGACATCAGCTCATAACCATTAACCTCCGGCAGCATAATATCCAAAAGAATCAATTCATACCTGTTCTCCTCAATCTTGTGGGCAGCCGCCATGCCGTCGAAAGCGCAATCACAGAAATAGCCCGCCGACTGCAAATTCAAGCGAATCAAGTCCGATATGGGTTTTTCATCTTCCACAATCAAAATGCGGATCATCGGCAATCACCTCAAGCATCATTTTTTCAATGAGATTATACTATTAATTGTCTCATTATACTGCGGACTTGCATTGTTATTGTATCATAAACAGAATTAGCCGTGACATAAGGTTTTGTACCAGCCATTGTAATTTTTCTTGTCAAAGCATAAAATAGAGGCCGGAGGGTTTAATATGGATACAGATTTTTTGCACGAACAGGCATATTTGAAACAAACCCGGGCCCTGATTGAACGGAGCCTTACGGAATTGTTAAGTACTATGGATGAAGAACGGGAAAAATTGGCCCAGGCCCGGCAGGAGCTGCAGGAAAACCAGCCGGCTTTTGCCGGCGATATGGACAAGCAGGCGGAGACCGCCCAGTATTTAAACGGCCTGCAAACCCAGTTGGCGGCTTACCGGGTCTATGCCGAACGCCTTAAGAAGCTTCAGGGGCTTCAAGACTCCCCTTATTTTGGCCGCATCGACTTTGCGGAGGAGGGGCAAGATGCCGACACCTATTATATCGGCCGCTCAAGCCTCCGGGACCCCCTGACCTTTCAAATCCAGGTCTGCGACTGGCGGACGCCTTTAGCCAGTATGTTTTACCGCTCCTCTCCCGGCCCCGCTTCCTTTATGGCGCCCCAAGGCTCCATTGCCGGCCGCCTGCTGCTGAAGCGCCAATATGAGATCAGCAAGGGGGAGCTTCTCTACTATTTTGATACGGATTCTCACATTAAAGATAATATATTAAAAAAACTGCTGGGCCAAAAGGCCTCCCCCCAGATGAAGGCTATTGTGGAAAGCTTGCAGGAGGCTCAAGACCGGCTGATCCGGGAAAAAAGCCGCAAAGTCCTGTTGGTTCAGGGTGCTGCCGGCAGCGGCAAAACCAGCTTGGCTCTGCACCGGGCGGCCTTTCTGATGTACCAGGATTTTCAGGATGCTTTATCTTCCCGGGAAATTCTGGTCATCTCTCCTAACCACCTTTTCAGCCATTATATCAGAAGGGTTTTGCCGGAACTAGGGGAGGACAATATTACCAGTCTTACCTTTGAGGATATTTTCAGCCTCAATTTAGACAAATTAGACAGCGCCTCGGCAGGGCAAACCCAGATCTCAGATATGGAAAGCCTGCTTGGGGAAAACCGGCGCTCTTTGTTTTCTCTGCGTCAGGATATTTACGCTTTTAAGAATTCCGCCGCCTTTGCCGCCTTGCTTTCCCGGCTTGCCGATTATTATGGCCGCCGCTTAATTGAGCTGCCGGATATCTATTACCATCACACCTACATTGCCAGCCGGCAGGAGCTCAAAGAAGAGCTTTTGCGGGACCGGGGGATTCTGCCGCTTTCTAAGCGCCTGGAGCAAATACGGCGCCGGCTCTCCCTGAAAATTCACCAGTTGAAAAAGCAACGCCTGCCCTCTTTGCAGCTCTTTGTAAGCGAATATCCCGATCATCAGTTGGAGATCTTCCCTTTTGCCCGGCTGCTTTCCATGAAGCGGGGAGCGTATTTAAACAGAGCCTTGGATAGGCTGACGGTCATAGATATTCCCGGCCTTTACCGCCGCCTCTGGGACAAAGAACTTTTCTACCATCTGGCCAAAGGCCTTGCCCTTCCCGCCAATATTGAGGATATCCGCCAGGCTTGCTTTACTGCTTTGCCGGAAACCGGTTTTGACCAAAGCGACGCCGCCGGCCTGATTTGGTTGCGGCTGATTTTGGAAGGCACCGCCGATTATCCCCAGATCCGCCAGGTCATGGTGGATGAAGCCCAGGATTACGGCCCCCTTCACTATATGCTTTTAAAAAAATGGTTCCCCAAGGCTAATTTCACCGTATTAGGCGATATCCAGCAAAGTCTGATCCAGCCCCACCGCCTGGATCACTATCAAGAAATCGGCAAAGCTTTAGGAGACCCGGATTGCCCCACGGCTATTTTGCGGGAAAGCTACCGCAGCTCCTGGGAGATCAGCAGCTTCTGCCGCCGCTTCCTGGAGTATCCCGATCTGCTGGAACCCTTTCAGCGCCATAGCAAGCCGGTGGAGATTTTCGGGGCAGCCAACAACCAGGAAGCCATTCAGTTGCTTTTGGATACCATCAACCGCTTCCGCAAAGAAGACGTGGGCTCCATAGCCGTAATCTGCAAGACCGCCGCCCAGGCCGCCGCCCTTTATAGCCAGATCAAAGGCAAATCTGCCCTGCAATTAGTCAAGGACGCGGGCGAAGCAGACTTAAACCGCAGCCTGCTGCTGCCTTTGCATTTGGTTAAAGGCCTGGAATTTGACGGCGTCATCCTTTGGGACGTCAGCCAAGAAAACTACGGCTGGCCCGAACAAAAACGCTTTTTATATTTGGCTGCCAGCCGGGCTCTTCATCGTTTGACCTTGCTGTTCACCGGCCAATTAAGCCCTTTGGTTCAGGAAGACATGGACCCCACAGCAGAGTAAGGATACAGTAAACAGACCATGAAAGGTGTTGATTCCTCTGATGGATAGCCAGCCCACAGATAGCCGGACAATAAATGATCCGGCTCTGGATGAACAAGAAATTCAGCGTTTTGCCCGCTACCGCAGGCGGGTGGTTGAAAACTGCTCAAAAGTAATTTTAGGCAAGGAGCAGGCCATCAGCTATCTGCTTACCACTTTTCTCTGTTCCGGCCACATTTTGCTGGAGGACTTGCCCGGCACCGGCAAAACCATGTTGTTAAAAGCCTTTGCCCGTTCCATCGGCGGCGAATTTAAACGCATCCAGTTTACCCCGGACCTTTTGCCCTCGGATTTAACGGGCATCAACTTCTATAATCAGAAGCTGGGCGATTTTGAGTTTCGCCCCGGCCCCCTATTTACCAATATTGTCCTGGCCGATGAGATCAACCGGGCTACCCCCAGAACCCAATCCAGCCTTCTGGAAGCCATGGAGGAACGGCAAATCACCGTAGACGGCCAAACCCGCCTGCTGGCCCAGCCCTTCATGGTAATGGCTACGCAAAATCCCATTGAATCCTACGGCACCTTCCCCTTGCCGGAAGCCCAGGTAGACCGTTTCTTTATGCGCTTGTCCCTGGGCTACATGGAAAGAACCGACGAGCTTACCGTTATCAGCCGCCGGGATTCCCAGGATATTCTGGGCGATCTTGAAACAGTCGTCACTGCCGAAGAAACGGCCTGGCTGAAAGAAAACTACCGCCGCATCACCGTCAGCGCCGACGTAGCCAATTATTTGATGGACATTGTGGATCAGACCCGGCAGGAAAGCCGCTTTGCCGCCGGCGTTTCTACCCGGGGAGCCTTGGCCTTATATAAAGCCGCCCAGGTTAGCGCCGCTTTTGCCGGCCGGTCTTTCGTGGTACCGGAGGATATCCGGCTGCTGGCTCCCCCTGTGCTGGCTCATCGTATCATGGCCGGCAATCTGGGCCAGGGCAGCGCCGTTCTTGATTGCCTGGAAGAGCTGATCCGGCAGGTTCCGGTACCTATGGAATAGGAGGACAAATCAGCCTATGCTCACTTCCTAGATGAAAGCGAAAGCTTTCATCTTCCGACCAAATCTCGAAAGAAGACATCGTATTAATTAAGGAGATTTGGACGGTTGCGAACGTTCGCCACAGCTGAATTGTCCTCCAAAGAAAATATATCATTTTTCTTTTGGTGGATAGGAGGCCTTTGTGCTGCTGCTTTTTTTTCTGCTTGTCCTGGGCGCCTTCTTGCTGGAGCGGGCCTCTCTCAAGGATGAGCTGCCCTACATTTCTTATACCTGCCGGCCGGACCGCCGCCAAACGGAGCCGGGCCAGCCTTTTACTATCACCACAGCCCTTACTAATCGGCGTCGGCTACCGGTGGCTTTTTTGCGCCTGGAAGAGCAGCTGCCTCCTTCCCTTGCCATCAAAGGCGAGGGCCTAGATCTGCGGCCCAAGTCTGATTCTCTGCTCCTTTGCAGCACCGTATTTCTCATGCCTAAAGAGATTCTCAGCCGCAAAATAACGGCCTGCCTGCCGGAGCGGGGCCGTTATATTTTTCGGGGCGCCTTGATCTATTCCGGGGACTTCCTGGGCCTTCAGGAGCGGGGCCGCCAATTCCGGCAAACCGAGGAAATTGTGGTCTACCCTGCCGCCGCCAAAAATCAGGCTTTACCTCAGGTTTTGGGCAGCTTTTTGGGGGATCAATCCGTCCGGCGTTTTATTTTGGAGGATCCCATTTTGACCCTGGGCTTTCGGGAATATACCGGTCACGAGCCCCAGCGCAGTATTAGCTGGCCTCAGAGCCTGGCCAAAGGCAGGCTGATGGTAAAGCAGTACGATTACACCCAGGACCTGTCCGTCACCGTATTGCTGAATACCGATTGCGGCATTAAAAACTACCGGGATCCCCAGCTAATCGAGGAAGCCTTTTCCTTAGCCCGCAGTGTTTGTGAAAACCTGGAGGCAAAAAAGATCCGCTACAGCTTTTTGACCAACGCCACTACCGCCGGAGCCATGGGCCAATGGAGCTTCCTGCCGGCAGGCTTAGGCCGCCAGCATATTTATACCATTATGGAGGGCTTAGGCCGGGCTACTTACGATCATCGGGAGCCCTGCAGCAGCTTGCTCAAACGGGCAGAAAGGCGGGGCGACCAGGGCCAGGCCCATATTCTCATTACACCCCGTCAAAGTCCCCGGCTGCTGGCCATGGTTAAAAGGCTGGAAGCATTGAGCGGCGGCAAAGTTTGTTTGCTAAGCGCTGCGTCGGGCGCTGCTTCAGGCACTGCAGCGGGCGTTGCGCCGGACACTGCCCTTACCGATGCCGGTGATGATACCCCCACTGCTGCTTACGCTAATACCACCGCCAGCAAGGAGGTGCCGGCATGATCCTCAGCTTTTTCTGCCGGTTAACGGCAGACCTGGCCTTTTATTTTTCTTTTGCCAATTATCTTTTGATCTTTGCCGCATCCGGCTCGAATCAGCCCCCCGCCGCTGTCGGGGCTCCTTCCCTTACCGCCGCACCCATTTTATGGCCTATAGCCCTGTTATTAGCGTCAGGCCTCCTTTCTTACCTGCTAAAAACAAAGACAGGAAAGAAATCTGTTCAAGCTTTGCCCCTGTTTCTTCCCTGCCTCATTTTTTTATTGTCACCGGGCCGCCTTTCCCTGCTGGTAATGTTGCCGCCTTGGGCCTATCTGGCCTATATCCTTTTTCAGGGCCGGGAACAGCTATCCTATAGCCAATATCACGACCGTTTTTTCTGGAGCCTCAAGCTATTGCCCCTACTGATTTTGCCGCCGCTGCTCAGCTTCCGCCTTGATCTTCTGACCCTTGTGCAGCGGCAAATACTGCCCTTTGTGGTTCTTTATCTCTTTTGCAGTGTTTTATCCTTGCGGCTTTCCCGCCATCAACAAGAGTCTTTAGGCCGCAAATCCATGCTATTGACCAATCTTCTCCTATTGCTCTGCTTTTTTCTGCTCTGCCTTTCCTTCGTCTATTCTCAGGTCTGGTCTTTAGCCTGGCAAGGCCTGACCTTGATTTATAGGTATTTATTAGCACCTCTGTTGCTCCTGCTGGCCATGGCCATCGCTTTGCCTTTTTTCGCCGTTGGCTTATTGATCAAGTTTTTGGCGGAAAAAAATCCGCCGGCAGAAGGTACCCCTTTTACCCAAGAGCTGGGGGAAGCCATGTCCTCTGCTTTCGGCGATGGTCCCCTGGGCGGTTTCCCGGAGCCCCTGCGCTTGCTCTTGTTATTTTTGCTGCTGCTGGCCTTTCTCTGGGTAGCCTGGCGCCTGTTTCGGCGGCTGGCCGGCGGCCCCGCTGCAACGCCAGCCTCCGCTGCCATCAGCGAAAGCCGGCAAAAGCTTTCTCCTTCTGCCGGCCAAGAGCTAAATTTATTGCCGCCGGCGGATCCCCGGCTGGCGGTACGGTATTACTACCGTAAATTTATGCGTTTATGTCAAAAACAAGGCTTGCCTTTGGAAGCCGGTCAAACCAGCCTGGATATCCAGGCTTTGGTCCAGGAGCAATTGCCTTCCCAGCAAGCCGCTTTAGCGGAATTGAGGCAGCTCTATCTGCCGGCCCGCTATGATGAAGGCAACTTCGCTGCTGCAGATAAAGAAAAAGCAAGCAAGGCCAAGTCCATTTACCGGCTGATTAAGAAAGCTTTTTTAGAGAAAGCAAATAGCCGATGACCTTGGGGGCGGCAATCAGAAACCAGGCGGCATAACGACCAGGATTATCTTTCAGATCTTCCGCCAAAGCGTCAATCTCAACCCAGGCCAGCTCCTGGATTTCTTCAGGATCCGGCTGCAGGCTGCCCTCTCCCGCCGCCTCGTCCCAGGAACCGATAAAGACATGGTCAAATTCGTATTCCGACAGACCGTCAGCAAAAACCTGGCGGTAAACGAAAGCATCAATCTCCGTCAGCCCGCATTGAATGCCCACTTCTTCCAGAAGCCGCCGGCCGGCGGCTTCTTTTGTGTCCTCACCAGGCCGGGGGTGGGAGCAGCATGTATTGGCCCAAAGGCCGCCGCTGTGGTATTTGCCGCCGGCCCGCTGCTGGATCAATAAACGCCTGGCTTCTTTATCCGTTACAAATACGGAAAAGGCCCTATGCAAAAGGCCTTTTCGATGGGTCTCTTCTTTACCTGCCTCACCCAAAGGCCGGTCTAATACATCCACCAAAATTAGCCGGTCTTGACTGTTATCCATGTTTATCTCCTTACCATTTCAAAAGAGCAATACCATCCCGGCGCAAAGCCGATAAGATTTCTTCACCATGCTGGAAACTTCTCGTCTCAATGAGCACCGTCACCCCTACCATATTGATAGGTATATCCACCCGGTTGCGCTCGTGGGCAACATTGATTATATTGCCTTTTTCTTTGGCGATGATCTCAAGACAGTGCTGCAAAGCTCCCGGCCGGTCGCCTAAAACTGCGGTGATCTCCCGGTATCTGCCGTTTTTCATCATGCCTCGCTGAATGATCTGAGCCATAAAGTTTACGTCGATATTGCCGCCGCTGATGATACAGACTACTTTTTTGCCTGCCGCCGGAAATTTCTTGTACAAGGCCGCAGCCACTGTGGCGGCGCCAGCCCCTTCCGTCACTACCTTGGCCCGTTCAAGGAGCAGCAGAATGGCTCCCGCCAGCTCTTCGTCATCTACCTGAACCATATCGTCCAGATACTTCTCTAAAATAGGTCCGGTAACTGAGCCGGGCTTTTTTACTTTGATACCGTCGGCAATGGTATTGCTGCGGTTGGCCGCTTCCACGCCGATTACCTGAATCCGGGGATTCAGGGATTTGACAGCCAGGGCAACGCCGGCAGCCAAACCGCCGCCGCCTACCGGTACGAGAATTACTTCGGCTTCCGGCAACTGCTCCAAAATCTCCAGACCCACAGTGCCCTGACCGGCAATAATATACGGATCGTCGTAAGCATGAACGAAGGTAGCTCCCGTTTCCTGCTGCAGCTCCATGGCCTTTTGATAAGCATCGTCATAATTTTCGCCGGCCAGTACCACTTGAGCGCCGTAGCTCTTCGTGGCTGCCACCTTGGCCAGCGGCGCTCCCTCCGGCATAACGATAGTGGCGGCAAGGCCGCTATTGCCGGCTGCCAGAGCCACTCCTTGAGCGTGATTGCCGGCTGAGGCAGCGATAACGCCTTTAGCCGCTTCTTCCGCCGAAAGGTTCAGTATCCGGTTGGCTGCTCCTCTGGATTTAAAAGAGCCTGTCTTCTGCATGTTTTCCAGCTTGAGATAAACCTGGCCGCCGATTAGCTGATCCAGGGAGCGGGAGCGGGAAAGGCCCGTTTTATGGACCTGATCTTGCAGACCTTCTTTGGCCTGCCAAATGTCTTTTAATTGGATATCCAAATACAATACCTCCGCTTTCTGTAAGCTCTATGCAGTTTAGCTTGTCCCTTAGCCCTTGCCGGCAAAGCTGCACTAGCCTTTATTTCTCAATACCCTCTCTGGCCTCTAAACCCAGGTCATTGTAATAATGCTTGATTTCTTTCATCTCCGTAACCAGGTGAGCTTTTTCAATCAGCTCTGCCGTAGCTCCCCGGCCGGTAAGAATGACTTCCGTTTCTGCGGCTTTATTATCCAGGAGCGCTTCCAAACCGGACCAATCAATAAGGCCGAAGCTCAAGGCCACATTGATTTCATCCAGCACCACCAAATCGTATTCACCGCTGGCCACTACTTCGGCCGCCCTGGCCAGTCCCCGGTCTACCAGAGCCTGATAATCTGCCGGCGGCTTGCCCGGAGGAAAAATCACCACACTATCGCCCCATTTAGCCTTGTCCTCTTCCGATATCACATTCTCAGGCACCATAAAAAAGGGCTTGCCCACTGTCTCTAAAGTTAGCTGAGGAGCAAAATCCGTTAAAATCTTATGTTCGCTGTAGCCCTTTGCTTTCAGAAATTGCAGGAACATTACTTTTTTGCCGGCCCCCAAAGCCCGGAGGGACAAACCGATAGCCGCCGTGGTTTTGCCTTTACCATTCCCTGTGTAAACTTGAATCATACCCGTCATTTTTCTTCCCTCCTATAAATTCCACATCCTCAAGCTGCGAAGCGTTGTTGAAATATTGCTGGGCCTGGTTGTAGCAGTCCCCCGCTTCCCGGTACTTTTCTTCCCGCTGCAATTGGGTGGCCAACTGATTGAAGGCCAAAGCCAAATTAAAATGGGACTCATGAGCCGCCGGCGCTAAAAGCAAGGAGGCCTGCAGCATCCAAATAGCTTGGGGCAGGTTGTATTGGGCGGCCATTTCCGTCCCCTCATAAAAAAGCTGGCTGGCCAGCTCTTCATTGTAGACATTGAGCCAGGCGCAATATTGGGGGTTCAGGGGCGATTCCGGCTCGTGACCCAGCAAAAACACCATGGTACTGGCAACCGCCGCAAAAAACTCCTGGCTGCTCATACCGCTCTTTAATGAGGAGATAAAGATAGGGTAGGCCGGCAGCACCGGCGACTGCTCCATTCCCGGCAATTCCGGCTGTACCCAGGGCAAATAAGTGATCTGGCTGTGCCAGGTTTTATCCCAAGGTAAATAACCAGTCATTTATCCACCTGCTTTCGTTTTTATAATCTTATAATACCATAACGCCTAAAAAGAAAATAGAGCCCAAAATTGAGCCCTATATATCTTCGATATCAACTACCATTTCTCTATAATGAGCAATAATGCCGATTTTCATATCCCGTTCCTCCCTGATAAATGAGCAGTCATCGCAGAGCCTTAGCTATTTCAATAATATGTGAATCATCGGTACCACAGCAACCGCCATAGATTTTTAGGGGGAAGGATCTATGCAATAATAAAAACTCCTCCGCCAGTTCCTTAGCGGTCGTGGTTTTTAATGTCTTACTGTTGTCAAGTTCTTCTGGCGAAAGGTTTATAGCGTTAGCTTGTATGCCCCAAAATCTTTTTCTGACTAATTCGGTCCGGTTTTCTTTTTGCGATAGTGCCTCTCTAAGTATGGCCGGGTGGACACAGTTGGTCATATAGCAAAGCGGATTTAATTCAGTTGAGGCATCAATCTTTAAAATGGCATCATGAATCGTGCTGCCGTCAAGCAGCGTACCATTACCGTTTATCATTAGACTAATGATATATGGCAGTTTTGATTTTTCCATAACTTTCGCCATTCCAAGGGCCTCCGGCAGCGCAGGCATAATCCCGGCGAAAAGAAAATCAATAGCCTCTAAATCAAACATATCCATCTGCCAGGAATGGTATTCTATCGCTTCATCCGTATTCAGGCCTTCTATCCCGCTGTATGCATCGCCCCTGCAGCCCATCATTCCGCCAATAAATGTTTCACAGGCATATTTAGACGACAATTCGCCAAGAAAAGCAGCGTAATCTTTCATCATGTTTTTATCCCTGTATTTAGAGCGCAAAACTCTTTCTTTATTGGCTCTTCTTGTATTTGTAAGCAAAAGGATTGGCAGTTTGTAATCCTTGGCAACTTTTAAATAACTGCAATAAATTGACGTTAACGCATCCCGCCCGGCAGAGTCGTAAATTAAAGATGCATACATTATGTCTGCATCGGGCCTTATAGAAAATTCATGCTCAAGTCTTTGCCCTACTGCCCCCTCAGTAAGGATAAGGTGATTTGTATTAAAACAGTTTTTTAAATGTGATTCCTCCATAATCCGCAACTCCGTAACAATTTTCTCTAAAACCCAACCTTCATTGATCGATAAACGGAACATATAAAGAAATAGAGCCCTTAATCGAGCCCCATTCCCTTATCGATAAACAACCTTAAAGTATTAATGAGAAAACCGCTTATTAAAATAGGCAAAACTCTCTAACGAACGCTGGATTTGCTCTACGGAATATTTGGCGCCTTTGATTTTTTGTACGCCGGCAATCACGCTTTCCCTTGTCTTGTCCTCCAAATGGTCATAAGCATACATAGCTGTAGTCAATAGTTCCAGATCCGATGGGGATTCATGAGAAAAACGCTGAATTAGCTGATCGATAATCTCTTGCTGCTCCCTTGATAATTCTTTTGGTAAAACAGCAAAGTCCCTTTCATTTATGCTCATTAAATGAGAGTGTCCGGAATAATCAAACTCAATTATCCCATCAGCACCCAAAGACATAGTAGAGGTGTCTAATGCTGCGCTATAAGGCCCATAAAAATGAATGCCATAATTATACCCAAGATTAACGCCTTTTTGCTGGATTAAAAAAATCATTTTATGCAAAGCTTTTTTCCCTGGCTTTTTGCCCCAGAGCTCATTAATCCTTTTGATTACATATGCCGCATTATCCAAAATCTCCATCATCAGCGCTCCTTCCTTGTATCCAGCAATTCAGCGACGATTCTTTTTGCATCTGCAGCATGCAGTTTATCCACGTAAAGCCGCTTAATGTTAATCGGTTTAATAAGGCTTTGCAACAATATTGATTCTGCCGCAATGCTTGAGGGCTCCTCCATATGGTTTACTAACATGGGAATTCCCTTGCCGCTGTTAGCGGCATATTCCTCTAATACAGGAATTTTGTGGGGCAGCTTATTAGCTGTGTCTTCAAATATATCACAGGCCAGCTCTCTTTTCAACTTGTCCTTAATCACCGTCGGTGTCAAGTTGTTGTAGGAGAAAAAATAAATTAGGCTGCAAAATGAGGTGGGGATAGAATTAGTTCTGTCACCAAAGAGAAGTCAGCGGGAAAAAGAATAGACGGCAGAAAAAGC
>JBCFAO010000030.1:0-48981 GCA_038562165.1 Clostridiales bacterium
CTTAACTAGCATTCCTCTTGCCTTGTTATCTGACTGGGCTTGTTTGCCTTGCTCTTTTTTGCTCTCGCCTCTCCTCTTATTTTCTTTTCACCTTCCTATTGACAATTCTTAGCTGGACTTTCCCTTTACCATAAAATAGAGCCTATGCTAATTTTCAATATCTACAATGATATTCCGCCCATCTTCGCCGATATAATATTGGAATTTAATGCTCTCGCCTGTGTTAAGTTCCAAATCTCCAAATTCATTCTTAAGCTCGTCAGACAACATAAATACCTGAATTGCTTTTTCTTCAGGAACACCCGAAATAGCTATCTCTATAAAGCTACTGTCGATTTGCCCCTGATAAGTTCCCGTTTCGATTTTGATGTCTGATTCAGATCCGTCCTCGCTCTCGGTCTTGTCAGAAAGCGTATCATCTGGCGACACATACTCGTCTTTAGTTTGAGGCTGCTGTATCTCTTCCTCTTGTTTTACCGCATCACTTGGATTATCCACAATATTTGAGTGCAAGAAAAAACCACTTTGCCCAACAAGCAAAATTATGAAAATTACTAAAGCTATAAGAGAAAAAATCAAAATAATCTTTTTCATATAGTGCCTCCACAATTTAAATATTTTATAAGCCTTTTTACCGCAATCATTTAAACTCTTTCTTTCTTCCTACCAAAAGAAATAAAACAGGACCGATTACATTAACAAACAAGCAGATAAGAAACCAAGCCCACTTGTTTAGGTTTTGAACACCTTCCCTGAAGATTTTTATGCCGCAGTACACCGCCAGACTAAGTTGAAGGAGAATAAGCGGGGAGAGGATTAGGAGCATATCCTTTGTAAGTATAAACTCGTTCATAATGTTACACCTCCATGATTGATGGGTTATTTGTCTCACAGTTTTTTATTTGCAGAAACCGCTCCAAGAACTACGCCTACACCAGCTCCGATGCAAAGCCACAGAACCACGTTTTGCAACAATGCACCCAGCACAATACCAACAGCAGTACATAAACCTATGGCTGTCCCCATATTCCAATAATCTGATAGCTTCCTCTTTTTCATGCAATTCGACCTCCATTCGTTTACTTTGTTAAAATAGTTGTTTCCTATTGATTATATCTCTGACCTCACAACATGTTTACTCCTTTTTCCGCTGGGCTGCGTGCATCTCGGCAACATAGAAACTTGGGTGGGCATATTCCCGCGATAGATGTCGCAGAAATTGAACTATTTTCTTAAAGATACTCTTTATAAACCTCATTTTAAAACCCCTCCCGAACACGGCTTCTGGTTTTACCATGTTCAGTATAGAAGATCAAGCGGTCATATGATAAGTTACCGGAGTCATATATCGGGTAATAAAAAACGGAGGCCGTAGCCCCCGCTCTTAAAAACCTAATCTTTAGAATCCCAATTTTTTGAAGTGCAATATAGCGTTTGCTCGGTCAGTAATTCCTGCTTTGCTATAGATTTGACTGATATAGTTCTTGACCGTGCCAACTGTTAGAAAAAGCGACTGAGCGATTTCCTGATTGCTGTTTCCTTGCATCAGCAAACGAATGATATCCTGTTCACGCTGGGTAAAGTCCTCAAGCGATGTTTCCGGTTTGACTTGTTTACCGATATGCTTTGTGATTTTGGCGGCAATATTCCCTGGTAAAATGACGCTTCCCCTCACGGTGTCACGGATGGCTTCGGCCAGCTTTACCCCGCTGATGTCCTTTAAAAGATACCCCGAAGCGCCGTAGGTGATGGCGCCAAGAATGGATTCATCATCATCAAATGTGGTTAATACCAAAACCGCTGTATCAGGAAAGTCCCTCTTAATCAGGCGTGTAGCCTCCACTCCGCCCATTTCCGGCATTCGGATATCCATGAGAACCACCTGCGGGTGATGGATTTCCGTTTGCTCATAGGCCTCCATACCGTTTTTTGCTTCCGCAACTACCTGAATATCAGGATTTGTTTCAAGTAAAGCGCTTAGCCCATCCCGAATAATTGTCTGATCGTCCGCCAATAGAACGGTGATTTGATTCATTGCACATCCTCCTTTCTTTGCACGGCGGCGATGATGAGGCTGACGGTAAGCCCCTCTCCCGGTGCACTTTCTATTTCCAGTGTCCCACCTATGCTTTGCACACGCTCCCGCATGATGGATAGTCCGGAGCCGAACTTTATATCATCCGTTCCGCTGCCGTTGTCTGTAAAAGCCAGCCGTAGCCGTCCTTTATACTCGCCAATCAGGATGTCCACATGCGTTGCCTGTCCATGTCTGATGGCGTTGGTTGTACATTCCTTTATCGCCGAGAGCAGTATGCCGGCTTGAAGCGGGGGCAGGGCAATTTCTGATTCCATCACAAGATGAATATCAAGCCCGGTGTCAGAGCGGATTTCCTGCAAAAGCTGCTCAAGGACGACGACAAAATCGGTTTCATTTCCTGCCCTAACTACTTTAACAGAAGCGCGAAGTTCCGAAAGTCCTCGCCGCACTTGTTCTTTGCCTTGACGCAGCTTTTGTGCCGCTTGCGGCTCCGATACAAGTCCCTCCGCCGCTTCTAATGTCAGGACGGCTGCAGTCAGTGTATGGCCGACCGTATCGTGCATTTCGGCGGCAATACGATTCCTTTCCTCCACGACTGCTAAGCTCTTAAGCTTTTCGGATTGCTCATTCACCGTACGGAGAGCTGATTCTAACTTGACACTTGTAATCATCTGCTTTTTTAATGTGTAAAAAGCAAGTAAGGCAAGCAGAACCACAATTGTGTTGACGAAAAAATAGCGGACCAGATCAGCCATTTCAGCGCTTTCGGATAAAAGTATTGTTCTTGCCGTGCTGCCCAAAAGATAAGCACCCAGCGCACCGATTCCATAGACCTTTGCGCGGGACAGCGATGTGTGGTTGATTGCGCTGAACCCCGCAATGATGGAAAGAAATAGGTTGTCCCCCGAAACATCCAGATATTGAATTGGAATGCATAGAATAAGCTGCAGCATTGGTAAAAGCGGTTCGGATATGAAGCGCTTTTTCTCAGGGAGCAGATTATACAGCAGCATTGTGAGAAAAGAGATTGACAGCAGCCAAATCAAGGGGATGTACGTAGGAGTTCCGACATTCTCTGCCAGCATATGCAGCCCCATCACTTGATAAGCAATCAGCAGCAGCAAAAAGATACCCTTATTTGTGAGGTGGTTCGCCCTTTCCACTTCGGCAGTGGTGGTGTCCTTTGGTGGTGCCTTTTCAGCGCGAAGCAGATGGAAGGCAATAGCAGCCAATCCAAAAATGGCGATAGACAAGATATATAGGGCGCGATGAAATGGCTCGCGTTTATCTTCTCTTACGCCCTCCACAATACAGAGGATCTGCATCAATAATTGAACCAATACGCCCGGAAGCAGAAACGGCCAAATATCCCTAATTTGCATATCCCTACCTCACCTTCTCAATCAACCGCATGGTTTCGGTGAACGCATCCTTAGCAGGGACTACCACATCTGGAACCAGGGGCGAATCAGACTTAGATGCGTCCGGTCGTATAAAGTATTTATAGGACACGGTAAAAACAAGCCGTGCATTCGGCGTTTGAAAATAAAGAATATCCCCATAAGAAGAAGGCATGTTGCCGGGAACCTCCCCGACCACCGTCCCTAATTTATTATCTGAAATCAATGTTGCAAAGTCCATGGCCGAGCTGAACGTATCTGTCCCGGTAAGTGCGTATACATCACCTGAAAAGACCGGTGTAAGCTGTTGATTTTTCCGGTTCTGCGGCTTGTTCTTCCATAGGATTGGGCCGAAACGAACCTCGGAGGTACCGATGAGATAGCTATCTACCGGGAGATAGCGGACAAACTCATTCGCAACCATTGAATTCCCGCCCGGATTGCCCCTTAAATCCACAATCACGCTACGGATATTGTTTTCCTGAACAGCCGTAAAGAAATCCCGCAGGCCGTTCTTGTATTCTTCATCATATACGCATTGACGAAGAGTGAAAATCTCCATACCGGAAGATGCATCAACCGAATAATCAAAATTTGGTTTGGTTTTTTCTGCACCGACAGCGACACTTTCATGCAGTGCAAACATTGCGGTTATGCGGCCACCGTTATTCGGTTCTTCCAGCAAAAGCGGAATGTCCTTTTGTGTATCTATGCCGGTAAAAGATAGATATTCACCGCGATTCAATCGCGAAGCGAAGGAATGGCGTGCCCAAGACTCCAGCTCGTAGGAAAACTGAGTGGGAAAGCGTTGGTAGAGATCATCCGTCGAAACTCCACCGATTTCAACAACGATATATCCATCATATTCGCCGCTTGAACAGGTCAGTGTGTCATCCTTCCATGTAAAGGCGAGAGGCAAGCGCACCCTGTTCTCGTAATTTACACCTACGGCGGTGTGGGCGTCCCCCAAACTGCTCAAAACGCTCGCTGCGCTTTGCCAGAGTGACAAAACCGATACCTCCGGAAGCGTAGTAATTCCCATGCGCTCCCGCTCATATGCAAGCTGTACGCTATCGGGCAGACCGTTCATACATGCGGGATGACGCTCTGTCAAGCGTTGTACAATATAATCCAAATCCTCGATCGCTTGCTGCGAGGTTAACACAGTTTCCAATTCTTCGGACGGGCGCAAATCGCTCGCTGTGCCGCGGTAAGGGTTAAACCAGAGCTGCCAAGCACTCCATAGGGCGATGGCGCACAATATGAAAGCGCATAGGAAGAATATAATATGTTTACTCCATTTTCTTTTCATGCTTCGCCACCGTCCTTATAAGATAATGTTCGCTTTTCTCGCTTGAGCGCATAAATCCTTTACCGCCAAAGAGTATTGCTTGCCATCCTTGATGAAATGTGTACCGCATTGGCGGAATTCAAAGTGAACATCCTGCCGTTTGCATTGCTCTCGAATATCCAAAACCCAATCATAATCCAAGGGCCGTGCGTCTCTGTCCGATTCGCCGCCAACAACGACTAATTCTACATCATGAAGATATTTTTCAATATCCAAGCTCCCAAGCAAAGGCTGACAGATGATGTTATCACCCTTATGAATGTAACAATATTGACAGCCTTCACTGTATCTGCGACAGCCACGCCACGGATTCCACATCGGCATATAGCTTCACCCCTTACTCCGCAGGCTTTAAACGTCCATCCATAGGCTTTTCGGCATCCTCCGGGATAGCCCAAGTCCATCCGAGCCGATAAGCGCCTTTAATCCTGCCTTGCTTACACAGAATCTGTACCCGCCGGTCGGATATCCCCCATTTTTCACCGGCTTCTTTTGCCGTAATGAATTTCATAAGCCCACTCTCCTGCATAATTCTTCACTTCACATTATATGCGAAAGAACGAACAATGTCCAGCCGCTATAAATGAACTTTTATGTCTGAGAACGATAAAAAAGAACTGAATTTGATGATCACAAATTTATCTCTGAGTGGAGGGAAAAGCGCAGTGGGAAGGTTTCCACTGCGCCCTTTGATTTGCTATCCATCATCCTCGAGCTTTTTCGATTCCAGAACCATAATATCCAGCTCCGGCGAGGCCGCATACATCTCCTCAGTGTTCTGCTGTGCCTGTTGCAGAATCCCAATTGCATCAGTCGCTGAATTGAATAGCCGTTTATACATCGCAGCATAGTCAGCCAGAACGAGTCCTCCCTTCACAAGTTTGCTTGATGTTAGCGTCCTTCAAAGAGTATTGCAAGTAGGTAAAATACGTTATTTCAAATTGTTTTCAATAGGATTATTCTATTGTATTTATGTTAATCTATCCTTATCCGACGGAGCAGTTCATCGCCCCTGTTCCTGCCCGCCTTATACTCAAGCCTTGCTTTAGAAGCCATATCAGTCCAAGCCTTAAACTGTTCTTCTGTCATCTTGTTGGTTTGCCGGTCACTGTCCCAAGCATTCATACGGTAGTAGCGAGAATACATTCGGTTGTAGATTCGCTGAAATTCCTGCAAAAAGCTGTCCCGCTCTACAGATTGGTTAAATTTCTGTTTTGCCCCAATCTGCTTGCAGGTACGTTTGCCTTTGTAAATTCTGTCACAGTAATCCCGCTTGCGTTTATCTGCCAGAACAAAGTACCGGTCACACAGTCCACACCGTTTGATACGGATACCCCTTTTGATCATCTCCATAAATTCCAGATAGAACGTTTCCTCTAAACTCTGAATGGCAAAATACTGCCACATGCTCACCGATTGCTCGCTGTCCCGATGAATGTTCTGCAATACCTTTCGCGTGTCTACTTCGCCGGGGTCGTTAAAGGCAATCAGTTTACTTGTGTCGAACCGCCCGTTGCATAAGGACGGTGTAGGATCCCTGAAACAAATGGTATGATAGCGATAAGCTGAAATGTTATCTTGCGTTGCTTGCTGCAATGGTAGTTGATAGCGTATGGTGAAGGCAAGCAAAGGAGGTAGGAAATATGTTTAGTGAAAACCTTAAAAATCTTCGCAAGCAAAAGGGGCTTTCCCAAGAAGAACTAGCGGAACGTTTACATATCGTGCGCCAGACTGTATCCAAATGGGAAAAAGGTCTGTCAGTGCCAGACGCAGATCTACTTATTCGCATTGCTGAAATTTTTGAAGTATCTGTAAGTGTGCTTCTTGGTGACACAATCGAATTATCTGATAAGGAAGAGGGTAATATCATTGCACAAAAGCTGGAGCAACTCAATTCGCTATTAGCTGAGAAAAACAGACGGAGCCGACGCATCTGGAAAACAGTGAAAATTGTTTTGCTTTCATTTGCTGTGATAATCTTACTACTGCTGATATTAAACTTCTCTGCTTTTCAAAAGTTGGGGGAGAGTTCTACTGTCACTACAGAGCAAAACGCTCAAATAACCGAAGTCAACAAGACAGAAAGAAGCTCCCAACGGGAAATAAATTAAGGCTGCAATATGCTCAATATATTAAGTGCGATGGTAACTTCCAATCTGTAGAGCAAGCCGAGTCCCGCCTCAAGGATTCGGCTTGCTCTTTTCATCACATCCCCAAAATCGTCCAGATCAGGAACGGCACTGTCGGTCTCCCACTTTGAGACCGACTGGCGAGATACTGCCAGTGCTTCCGCCAGATCAGCCTGTGACATATTCCTTTTGCTTCGCAGGTCGCGAATCGTCATTCCTAAACTCATAAGGCTTTCTCCTGTTTATATTTGATGGAAATATGATACCATGTTTTGAACTGTTGGCAACCAATTGGGCTTGGAATTTGCGCAACCAACGGTTGCATGGAACATTTCAAAACAAATAAATGCCAATAAAGCTAACATAATTGCCGGCTTTAATTGGTGGCCTTATATCTACCAAAAGGCTATACTTTCATTAGCGCAAAGGAGGTGTCGCAAATGGAATTAGGTAGCGGTTTATTCAATGCCCGAAAGAAAAGTGGGCTGTCCCAGGAGGAAGTTGCGGAGAAATTAGGGGTCAGCAGACAGACAATCTCGAAATGGGAGCTGGGTGAAACGCTCCCCGATATACGGCAATCAAAAAAGCTTGCTCTTTTATATCACTTATCCTTAGACGAACTGATTGATTTTGATATGGATGTGCAGGAGATTCAAGAAGTGATTGATAAAACAAGTGAAGAAGTCCAAAACAAGGTAGATTGGACGAAGGCCTGGGGGAAGAAATATCCGATACTTACTACTTATCAGGAGAAAGTGGATACCGGCTTCTATGCCGCGGGGTTGACCGTGTTATTGGATGATTTGAAGAAGAAATACGACTTTGACGAAATGAACGGGTTTCTTGTGCTGAAAGATATTCTGGCCTCCCTTTGGAAAAAAGAGGATGGCCTAAAGCGTAAAGACTAAAGTATAAAGCGTAAAGGCGAATATAGAGACTGCCTCAAAAGGATTTTCAACTTGAGGCAGTCTCCTTGTATAGATAAGGGATCCGAGCCTGACCCGGAATACTTTGCTTTTTGAAAAAGTTTTGCGGTTATAACCATAAAAATACTTATATTTTTCGAATTTTTGCGGTATAATATAAACCATGGGGGGTGCTGCCATGATTCAAAGACCGCTTTATCTTGAAAAAATTATGACCTATGTTAACACTCCGTTTGTAAAGATATTGACCGGTGTGCGTCGCTCAGGTAAATCGACGATATTAAAAATGGCGATTGAAGAGCTGAAAAAGCGCGGTGTGGCTGAAAGCCGTATTTTACACTATAATTTTGATTCTTTGGAACATGAAGAACTGAAAAAACCGAAAGCTCTGTTTGCCGAAATCAAGCACCAGCTTCCGCTAAATGAGGGCAAAGCCTATCTTTTTCTGGATGAAATACAGGAAGTAAGAGCCTGGGAGAAGGTTGTTAACTCGTTGATGACCGACTGCGATGTGGATATTTATGTTACGGGATCCAATTCGAGAATGATGTCATCGGAAATATTCACGTATCTTACGGGGCGTTATGTATCCTTTCAGATTTATCCCCTTTCTTTTGCCGAATATTTGACTTTCCGAAAAGCCTTCACAAAAATCTCAGATACGCATTCTGAGTTGGCTGCTTATTTACGGTACGGCGGTTTTCCGGCAATTCACCTGCAGAACTATTCCTATGAAGAAGCTTACACCATCGTGAGGGATATCTACAATTCCACGATTTTTACTGACATTGTGAAACGCAGTCAGATCCGCAGGGTTGATCAGCTGGAGCGTATTGTCCGATTTGTCTTCGACAATGTGGGACGGACATTTTCGGCCTCCTCAATATCCAAGTATCTGAAAAGTGAAAACCGCTCCATTGATAATGAAACAGTTTACAGCTATCTTGAAAAGCTTGAAAGCGCCTATATCATACAGCGCTGTTTGCGGTATGATGTGCAGGGGAAGGAAATTCTGAAAACCCAGGAGAAGTTCTACCTTGCGGATGCGGCTTTCCGGTATAGCGTGATGGGTTATTCCCAGGACAGTGCTGCGGCTATGCTGGAGAACGTCATCTATCTGGAACTGCGGCGCAGAGGTTATGATGTTTATGTGGGGAAGATTGAAAATGCGGAGATCGATTTCATTGCGACAAGGCAAGAAAACAAGCTGTATATTCAGGTAACACAGCAGATCGGTTCCCCCGAGACAGAGCGGCGGGAATATGGCCGGCTTTTGGATATTCGCGATAACTACCCCAAATATGTGCTTCGTACCGATGCCTTTGCCGGCGGTAATTACGAGGGGATTAAAACCATGCACGCTGCGGATTTTTTGCTGAGTGGGGAATTTTGATGGCTGATAATGCCTATCAACCGGCTGGACCGGCGATTTCAGCAAAAGCAGCGGCTTCTGCTATCCCCTCTAAATATGCAATTCTGCTATTGCATATAATGCGGCCTTGCCGGCCAATATCTGTTTTCAAGCTTCTTTAATACGGAAACTAACAAAGGATACCAGTGTGCTCAGTAGCATGCCTTCCGTCAAAGGCGGGTATGCTTTCTTTACACCGGAAAATCTAGTAAAATAGATGCCTAAGAAGGAGGCAGCGGGAAATGAGCGCAAACAGAGTCTATATGTCAATTGACCTGAAGTCATTTTATGCTTCCGTTGAATGCATCGAACGGCAGCTTGACCCGATGACGACTAACCTTGTTGTCGCCGACCCAGGCCGTACCGAAAAGACGATTTGCCTGGCCGTTTCCCCCTCCCTGAAAGCATACGGTATTCCGGGCAGAGCAAGGCTGTTTGAAGTGGTGCAGCGGGTAAGAGAAGTCAATGGAGCACGGCTGCGGGAGGCGCCGGGGAGGAAATTCTCCGGGGCCTCTGCCAATGACAGGGAATTGAAATCTTCACCGCAGCTTGCCCTGGACTACATCATTGCTCCGCCGCGAATGGCCCATTACATCGAGTACAGCACGAGGATTTATAATGTCTATCTAAAATACATTGCCCCCGAAGATATTCACGTTTACTCCATCGATGAAGTGTTTATTGACGCCACTCATTATCTGAGCACATATAAATGTTCGGCCCGTGAGCTTGCCATGAAAATGATTCTGGACGTCTTGGAAACAACAGGCATTACCGCCACGGCGGGGATCGGGACGAATTTGTATCTGGCCAAAATTGCAATGGATATTGGGGCAAAGCACATAAAGCCCGACAAGAATGGGATGAGAATTGCCCAGCTGGATGAGATGAGCTATCGCCGGTTGTTGTGGTCCCACCGGCCCCTTACGGATTTTTGGCGTGTTGGCAAAGGCTATGCCAAAAAGCTGGAGGAGCATGGACTCTTCACCATGGGGGATATCGCCCGTTGCTCAACCGGCAAGCCTCACAATTATCACAATGAGGATTTGTTGTATAAGCTGTTCGGCGTCAATGCAGAGCTGCTGATTGACCACGCCTGGGGCTGGGAGCCCTGTACTATTGCAGACATAAAGGCCTATAAGCCAACCACAAAAAGCGTAGGTTCCGGTCAGGTGCTGCATAGTCCCTATCTTTATGAAAAGGCCAGGCTGGTTGTCCGTGAAATGACCGAATTGCTGGTGCTTGATTTAGTTGAAAAGGAGCTTGTAACAGATCAAATGGTGCTGACCGTCGGCTACGATATTGAAAATCTGACCAACCAGGAAATGCGAAAGTCCTATCGGGGTGAGATAACAACCGACTCCTATGGGCGCAGCGTACCAAAGGCGGCCCATGGCACAATAAACCTGGACAGGCACACTTCTTCAACTAAGCTGATAGTAAAGGCCGTTATGGAGCTGTTCGAACGGATTGTGGACAATAGCCTGCTGGTCAGGCGGATCAATCTCTCAGCTAATCATGTGCTGGATGAGAAAACCCTGCCAAAGACGGCGGCCCCTCGGCAGCTTGATCTTTTTACGGATTACGAGGCCTTGCAGGCGCAAAAGAAAGCCGAGGAAGCCGAGTTGGCCCGGGAAAAAAAGATGCAGCAGGCTATGTTAGATATCAAAAGGAAATATGGTAAAAATGCGATTCTAAAGGGTATGAATCTTGAAGAGGGGGCCACTGCCGTGGACCGAAACAGACAGATTGGAGGGCATAGGGCTTGACGAATGCGTATGACGACATTATCCATTTGCCCCGTCATGTCTCTGCAAAGCATCCGCAAATGGCAGTGAGTGACCGGGCCGCTCAGTTTGCTCCTTTTGCCGCACTAACCGGCCATGATGCTGCCATCAAAGAAAAGGCAAGGTTGACGGATGAGAGAAGGGAACTGGACGAATATATGATGGACGCTTTGAGAGACAGGCTGCAAAAGATAGCGGAGCGGCTTGAAGAGCGCCCCGAAATCACCGTCACTTATTTTCGGCCGGATGAGAAGAAGACGGGCGGCGCCTATATTGCTGCCGCCGGTGTGGTTAAAAGGGTAGACGAATATAAGCGGGTTATCGTTATGGGCGATGGCAAAATGATCCCTATAGATGAGATCATCAGCATAGAAGGAGAGATCTTCGATACTCGGCTTCAGCCTTTGGGTAGTCGTAGTTCTTGATATTTTTCGAAATTTCGGCCATAATAATATTAAATATTAAATTGGACGAAGTGGAGGCGAATGTATATGGCGTAGAGATATATTCAAAGACACGCCGAAAAAACGGTAGAGAAGCTGTCGAAAATGTTTGGCGCAGTGCTTGTTGCCGGCCCGCGGCAGGTGGGAAAAACAACGATGCTGCAAACGCTGACAAAAGACATCGGATATGTCACTCTGGATGATGCGATTGTCAGGGCAAGTGCCGTCGAAGAAAGTGGAACATTCTTCAAGGATAACCCCCCGCCTGTATTTGTAGATGAGATCCAGAAAGCTCCTGTGCTGTTTGAACAGATCAAAATGCTGCTCGACAAAAGTCGCAAAAAAGGCCAGTTTTTCATGTGCGGCTCTCAGCAGGTTAGGATGATGAAGGGCGTTAGCGAATCGTTGGCAGGCAGGCTCGGGCTTGTTACCCTGCTCGGTTTTTCTATGCGGGAACGACACAATATTCCCTTTGACGAGCCCTTCATCCCCACAGATGCGTATTTTTCGGAGCGGAAAAAGCAGCTTGCAGAAATATCCTATGATGAAGTATGGAATACAGTTCACGGGGGCAGTATGCCGGAGTTATTCGCAAATCCCGACTTTGATTGGCAGATGTTCTACGGCGCTTATGTGCGCACCTATATTGAGCGAGACGTCAGGGAGCTTTCTGAAATCGGTGATGAAGTCAAGTTCACAAGGTTTATGACCGTGGCCGCTGCTGCAACAGGGCAACTGCTCAACCTCGCTTCTCTTGCACGAGATGTGGGGATTAGCCAACCGACGGCAGAAAGGTGGCTTTCAATTCTTGTTGCATCAAATCTTGTGTATTTGCTCAAACCGTACTTCAACAACGTCACTAAGCGAGCCATCAAAACGCCCAAGCTGTACTTCCTCGATACCGGACTTGCCGCTTATCTTACCCGATGGAATACGCCGGAGGTTTTGAAAAACGGCGCAATGGCAGGCGCATTTTTTGAGAGCTTTGTGGTGTCCGAAATCATTAAAAGCTACTATAACAAAGGCGTTCTTGAGCCGCCGCTCTATTTCTATCGGGATAAGGATATGAATGAGATTGATCTGTTGATTGAGGACAGTGGAACACTACACCCCCTCGAGATCAAGAAACATGCCGATCCGCAGAAGAAGGATATAGGAGCCTTTGCTCGGCTTGAAAAGATTCCAAACATGAAGAGAGGGACCGGCGGAGTGATTTGTCTTTATGATAATTTGCTTACCCTCAAGGGTCAGGGCCGTGTTATCCCAATAAGCTATTTATAATTAAAACATTTAAGGTGTCTGCAAGGATACTATTACATGGATTTTTAAAAGGACAACAGTTCATACCGTTACTCTTCATCCAGATATTCGTGTACAAAGAAAGACATAGCATTCCCTTAGCGGGAAACTATATCCTTTTGGAAAATAGGCATATCGGTTTGATTGGCATTATTGTTCCAATATGGAGATACTGCAAAGTCCGGACTTCATGACAAGCTTTCGGAGCAGCGGGTTATACATAAACGGGGATTTGAAATGCTTGAGTAAGAGCTTGATTCGGATAGGCAAAGATTTTACTCTGTACTTCCGGGCCGGGTCAGCACAGCCCGAATTAAGTATACCTGCAAGGGCATGTGCGCTGTTCAAAGCATAGCTAATACCCTCCAATGAGGAAGGGCTAATAAAGCCGGCTGCTTCCCCGAGTAAAAACGCCCCATCTTTGCCCGTATAGAAGCTGCTAAGCCCTTTGGGCATGGAGACGAGACAAGCCTCGGTCTTAACAGGAGTACCGAAAATAAATCCTTGCTTATTCAGTTTTTGTTTAAGCAATTCAAAGCTCTGTTTTCCCGTTTTGAGAGGGAAGGCGCCTCCTAAAATGAAAAATCCGCTTTTTGAGATGCTCCAGCAATAGGAATCGGTTATATCAGAGTCAAAAATGCAGGAATAAAAAGGCGTTATATGCTGCTCTGGAAACCATTGTTGTATGGAAAGGTACCGGCAGATGCTCTGATTCGGAAATAATATGCGCCTGACAATGGAATTGGAGCCATCGGCTCCTATGATATGCCTTGCCGTAATCGTTTTCTCTCCACGGTCTTTTAGATAAGATACTTCATAGATTTCGCCTTTTTTTCTTATAGAGGTACAGACCGCCTGGTTCTCAATGCGGATATGTTCGGGGATAAGGGAGATAAGCCACATATCAAATTTGTGCCGGTCAAGATTTATATAAAATCGCTGATAATACCGCAAGAGCATTTGTTTTGAATCAATGGTCTTCACAGCAAAAACCTGCGGGTCAACAAGCACTGCTTTAGGCAAGGTAAGATTAAACTTTGAAAGCGCTTTTTGTGCATCCGCCGCCAAAAGTCCGCCACAGGGCTTCTGAAATGCCGTATTGTCATCAGCGCTTTTTTTATCGATTGCAATAATACGGAACCGTTTATCCAGCAGACGCGCAATTGTAGCTCCGGCGGGGCCAAGCCCAATAATGGCAATATCGTACAAGCTAACACCTCTCAGTCTTTCAGCTACTTTTCTTGAAGCCATATTCTCCGGTCGAATTTGCGCCGTGATTTCATTTAGATGCAAAATATAAAAGCATAATCAACACAAGCAGAAGCGGCTTCAAAGGTATATTCGTTGCCCCAGTAACTACAACCGTCCCTATTATACCATAACATTTTCGTCAATCCACTGCGCTGCTTCTTCGTCAGAAACAGCCCGGAATGAGCATCGCATTTATTCCGGACTGTTTCTTTTTTGGCCGGGGCGAATGCCGCCGGCGGTTTAGACGCTGATAACAGCCGGCTGTATCCTATTCACCTTCCTCATCCTGCAGGGCTTCGTATCCTTCCTCGCCCGTACGAATCTTAATGACATTTTCTACATCGTAAATGAAGATTTTCCCATCGCCCACATTACCTGTATACAGAGCCTGCTTAATCGTACGAACCAGCGTTTCCGTCGGTATTTTGCACACCACAATATCAACCCTTACCTTGGGCAAGAGCCTGGTCTTAACCGGCGCTCCCCGATAGTACTCAGTATGCCCTTTCTGCATGCCGTAACCCAGGACATTTGTAGCCGTCAGGCCGGTGATGCCAAGCTTATCAAGGGACTCCTGCAGCTTTGTAAACTTATCCTGATTGGTTACAATGGTAACCTGTGTTATCTTGGCACCGGGATGCGCTTTATTCACTACAGGAATTGCCGCCTCCGGTGGGACTGAGCCACCAGCGGGCTCAGGCATTTCCGGCGAAACGGCTATGAAAGCTCCGCTACCGTTGCCTGTTTCCATAATAGGAGCCACAATAGCAAAATCAGGATAGGCCATATTGCCGTGCTCGTTTATATCAAGACCCTGGATTTCCTCTCTCAGGCTGACGCGGATACCAATGGTTTTTTTGAGCAGGAGCCAGACCAGCGACGAGGAAACAAACACAAACAGGCCGACAGCCGCAATGCCCAGGATCTCTACGCCCAACAGGCCGGCCCCGCCGCCGAAGAACAAGCCGTTGACTTCTGAAAGGCTGGTCACCCCTTTCTGAGCGAAAAGCCCTACGGCAATCGTTCCTAAAATGCCGCAGATAAGGTGAACAGAGGTAGCCCCTACCGGATCGTCAACCTTGGCCCGGTCAAAGAGAATGACAGCAAACACCACAATGACGCCGGCAATCGCGCCGATAATCAAAGAACTCCCGACACTGACAAAGGCGCAGCTGCCAGTGATTCCGACAAGGCCGGCCAGGCAGCCGTTGATGGTCATGCCAAGATCCGGCTTGCCGATGAAAATCCAGGAGGAAGCAGTGGCTGTTAATACTGCTGCGATGGCGGCAGTATTGGTAGTCATAAGAATGTGCACCACATCGCCGGGATTCTGAAAGCTCATGGTGGAGCCGGGGTTAAAACCGAACCAGCCCAGCCACAGGATAAACAGACCGATCACCGCAAGGGCCATATTGTGGCCGGGGATCGCCTTAGGGTTCCCTTTCTCGTCGTATTTGCCATGACGGGGGCCCAGAATAATGGCGCCGGACAAAGCCGCCCAGCCGCCGACGGAGTGAACAACGGTATCACCGGCAAAATCCAAAAAACCCAGACTGGCCAGCCAACCGCCGCCCCATATCCAGTGCCCGACAACTGGATAAATAAAAAGGGTCAACGCAAATGAAAATAAAATGAAGGAAATATACTTAATCCGCTCCGCCACCGCTCCGGATACAATGGTAGCTGCGGTTCCGCAAAACACCAGCTGAAAAAAGAACTTACCCCAGAAAGGCACGTCGGAAGTAAGGGTATCCTGATAAAAATCGGCAGCCTGGCTTCCCAGGATAAACAGATTTTGGGTACCGATGATCGGGTTGTCGCCGCCAAACATCAGGCCCCAGCCAAGAAGCATAAAGCCCAGCGAGGAAACCGCAAAGACAATAAAGTTCTTCGACAGAATGTTAACAGTGTTTTTCGATCGGGCCATTCCGGATTCCACCGCCGCAAACCCGAGATTCATAAAAAATACCAGCAGCGCTGCTAGTAAAACCCATAGAGTGTCAATAACCATTGTAATATTCATTAGTCCATCTCCCCCCCAAAAAAATTGACGCATATTTTATCGCTGGCATTCCGAATACCGGCCAATAAAACACACGCCTTTGTGCAGTAATTCCATATTACCCTTTGTCCACCAGGTCATTACATACCAGTGTTCAGAAACCTGCTGACTTACGGCAGGCTAATCCACACCTCCAATTCTTCGTATTCACAAATAGCTTCTCTGAAAAAGAGAAAGGTGCCGCAGGCAGAACGCCCACAGCACCTTTGCTACTATGCAAGTGATTATAGTGGATACATATATGTTTGTCAATAAAGAAATAAAAATATTTGGATTGTTTGGACTACCCGCTGATACCCCCGACAAATTGGCACAACTGCGGCATAACATCGGTAGGGATTTGCCCTTTGGCAATAACAACAGCTTGTGACATAGCTTATTATGAAAATGACAGGACTGAAATGAAGGATTTGTCCGATAAATGCTTTTCGGAAGGGCACAGTCCACATAACACAATTATGCTTCGAGCCAAATACCTTTATAACAGTTTTACGTCTTTGAGTGACTGGATAGAAACATCTATAGGCCACGATATTAATAATGGTTTATATAAAACAAAAGTAGATGCAATTAGAGCTTATGAAGCTTACTATGAACGAAGCTACTATTTAGTGCGAACAGCATTTGATTTATGCAACGAGTATATTTCATCTGATTCAATACCTGACGATATTGACAGAGCATATTTCGACGGATTCCATTTGAGTTTATTGGTCAACTATGGAAATCTGTTGTTACAGACAGGTCGCATTATAAAATCAATAGAAATCCTTAGTGCACATTCTCAGGTTGACTTTCCTATGCTATTAGGTAATTTGGGGCTAAAATATATGGAGTATGTAAAGCTCGACTATGATGGAGGACATCAAACTATAACGTGCTATCATGCCTATCATTTACTTAAACGGGCTATATTATCTGAGAAAGCCTACCCGGAAAGGGATGAAGCATCTCCAGCTTTTGAAATGGGAGCAAAGCAATTGGTAAATATGTTGGGCATGGAGTATCTTGAACAGAAGTATACAATAAAGGACTTTTTAGACTTGCCTCAAAAGATGGGACGAAAAGAAAAGGAATACAAAAGATGGTGCGCCGAAAACATATTATCATTAAACACGCTAAATGATGTTTTTACTTCATATGAAGTGGGATATGACCCCATTCATCTTCCAAATATTGTTGCAAAAGTATCGGAAGGAATTATTCCACATTATCATGGCTTGTTTAACCAAATAAAGCAAGAATACGTTTCTGCAAGGTACTTTGCCTATGATGGATTAACAAACAGGAACACTCATTTTTCAGATAAAGGCGTTTATCTGGTAAATACACTTGATTATCCCGTATATGGCCTAAGTATTGAAAAAGTCAAAGCCGCATATCGCAGTGTATATTCAGTATTTGATAAGGTGTCATACTTCATAAATCAATATTTTGAAATTGGTATCAATAAACGGGAAATAGATTTTAACCGGTTATGGTCGCCTAAGGCTTCTGATAAGAAGACGGTATTTGATTTTATCAATACTAATTACCCATTATTAGGTTTATGGTGGCTTTATAAAGACATTAAAAACAAAGCTATATTTGACTCGAATATGCATATTGACCCGGTAATTTCTAAGATAACATCAGTTAGAAACGCTATGGAGCATCGATATTTAAAAATATTGGATTTTTTTGGTGGGCAGGCAATATCAGATAGTAAACGGACAGATAGGTTAGCAGATGCGATTGATTTCGCTGACTTTGAAGCCTTAACGATTGCCCTGTTAAAATATGCTCGGGAAGTTATCATATTATTAGTCTTAACTGTACATGTTGAAGAACATAACCGATCGCTGAGTAGAGGGCCAAATGAGATTATACCGCCGATGCCAACAGCCTTATACGAGGACGACTGGAAACGGATATTCTAAGATGAACCTGGGTTATGAGATAAATAAAGACCGGCTGCTTCCGCAACCGGCCTTTATTTATAGCGCACCCGAGACGATACCCTCGCGCAGCGCGGTACGCTGGCTCGAGACTGCGACTAAGTTTTTGCTGGCGCAAAACCAAATTTTCGACGAACGTCCCTTTAGATAAGCAAAAAGTTGGCAATGTCATGGAGCATTGGCCGGCGGCAATAGAACAATGCAGCGATGACTGCCGGTACTGCTGTTAGTGGACCCTTGGCAGCGGCAGCTTGTACAAAATTTGCGTTTGTGGTCAATTGGCCGGGGCAGGGTGTACAAAATTTACGGTTGTATGCAAAATGCAGAGGAAGTATTCTCTTACAACCGGAAGAAATTGCACAAAATGGCTTGGATTTGGCTAAAATAGACCTGGATTTGCTAAAATAGACCGCAGCAGCTGCTGCAATTCACCCACAAACGTAAAAATTGTACAGGCCGAACCCGGAAAGTGCATACAAACGCAAATTTTGTACAGAAAGTCCCGACCATAATACCATCGCCTGGTTTAGGAGCCAGCAGCTTGCCGAGGGACTTCCTGCCTTTTGTACAAATAATAGCCTGGGTATGCCGGAAGCGATGGCGATTACCGCTCAGGAGCTGGATGAGCTGTACCGCAGTTTACAGGAGCGCCAAGCCAAAGAAGGTGTTGTCTTTGTACATGGAGCCGGCAAACAAAAACCAACTCTGCAAAAGGTCATGAAACCTGGGGAAGATTGGCGATTGCCGAAAAGAGCGAAAAACAAAAAAGGAGGGTGCCCCTCCTCAGCTCTTTTCAGCGCTGTTTTGAGACACCCCTTTATTCATAGCGCACCCGAGACGATACTCTCGCACAGCGCGGTCCGCTGGCTCGAGACTGCGACTAAGGTTTTGCTGGCGCAAAACCAAGTCTCCGACGAACGTCCTTGATAGGTCGGACGTTCAAATCTAGGTTATGGGATAAGCAAAGACCGGCTGCTTTCACAACCGGCCTTTGCTTATAGCGCACCCGAGACGATACTCTCGCACAGCGCGGTCCGCTGGCTCGAGACTGCGACTAAGGTTTTGCTGGCGCAAAACCAAGTCTTCGACGAACGTCCCTGGTAGGTCGGACGTTCAAATCCTAGGGACACGAAAGAGAAAGAGCAAGCAAAATGCCTGCTCTTTCTCTTAGCGCACCCGAGATGATACTCTCGCACAGCGCGATCCGCTGACTCGAGACTGCGACTAAGGTTTTGCTGGCGCAAAACCAAGTCTTCGACGAACGTCCCTGGTAGGTCGGACGTTCAAAATTCTGGGCTGGGATAAGCAAAGACCGGCTGCTTTCACAACCGGCCTTTGCTTATAGCGCACCCGAGACGATACTCTCCCTCAGCCTGGTGGCTGGCTCGAGACTGCGACTAAGGCTTCCGCCGCCGCTGGCGTCGCAAGCCAAGTCTCCGACGCACGTCCTCAATAGGTCGGACGTTCAAATCCTAGGGACACGAAAGAGAAAGAGCAAGCAAAATGCCTGCTCTTTCTCTTAGCGCACCCGAGACGATACTCTCCCTCAGCCTGGTGGCTGGCTCGAGACTGCGACTAAGGTTTTGCTGGCGCAAAACCAAGTCTCCGACGAACGTCCTTGATAGGTCGGACGTTCAAATCTAGGTTATGAGATAAATAAAGACCGGCTGCTTTTGCAACCGGCCTTTATTTATAGCGCGCCCGAGACGATTCGAACGTCCGACCTGCCGCTTAGGAGGCGGCCGCTCTATCCGGCTGAGCTACGGGCGCGTATCACAAATGCTATTGTAAACGATTTACGATAAAAACTCAATGCTTTTATTGTTTTTTTACTGGACCGGGAATTGAATCGTCGCCAGATTCGCTGCTGCATTAGTTTCTTTCATTATGTGAGAGCGGCCTGCATTCCGGTGCTGTCAGTCGTTTCTCTTCCGGCAATTGTCAGCCCTAATGGTATATTCTTGGACACCACTTTCTCCTTCTATATTCTGTAATCATCCTGAACAGAATCCATTAAGCCGTATTCCAGCAGGATTTCTTCCAATCGCTCCTGAGTCATCGGCTTCGGAATGGTGAACAGGGTGTTCTCGTCTATGGCTTTGGCAAGGCTGCGATATTCCTGGGCCTGACGAGATTCCGAGTCATACTCAATTACGGTTTTGCGGCGAATTTCCGCCCGCTGTACCACATTGTCCCGCGGGACAAAATAGATGAGCTGTGTCCCTAATTCTTCGCAGAATGCCTTGAGCAGTTCGTTCTCCCGGTCCACGTTGAGTGCGTGATTCTGATGCAGCGTAGTGGTGTGGAGGATAAAAAATAGAACTTAACCACTACATATAGTGGTTTGAGGGCAAAAAACAAGCGAAAAAAGGGGTTAAAAATGCACGGTTTTTGGCCCCTTTTTCAGTGAAAAATACTGATGCAGAAGCTAATTTTTTAGATGCAGCCCCTAAAATGATGCAAAACCACTTTTGGGTAAGCAAAATTATAAAATAAAATAACAATAGAAAAACAGACATTGCCGAAGAGTTAATGTGCGTTATTGCATACTGATTCTTCGGCTTTTTTGTTTTCAGAAAGGATACGATATGCTTGTAAAATACAAACGGAATAGAAAACCTGCCTGTTATGATTCTGAAAGTCTCACAAGTACCGGCAGACCTGATCCACCCCCTGCTCTTACAGGCCCCTTTAAAAGCTGTGGTGATTGCCCTTATGCATCCCACGGCTTTATATGTTACAGCCGTGAAGGAGATTGTCTAAGAACCGATATGCAAAAAATAAATCAAGGGAGGAAAAGATTATGCGAGCAATGATTCAATGTATGCATGAAAACAATTACTACAATCTTGCTTTTCCTAGCAAGGAAAAAGAACTGCAGGTTTTATGCGACAGCCTTGGTATTGCCAATACTGCAAAAACAGAGATTAAAATCGGCAATGTCCATAACGATGAGCGATTGTCAGCTCTGCTCTTTGAACAAACAGTAAACCTTGATCAGCTGAATTTTCTGATGAAGCGGTTGGACAGCTTTAACCAAAAAGAACTTGCCACTTTTTACGCAGCTGCCTATGCTGAAAAAGCTAAAACAATGACCGAACTTACTAACCTCAGCTTTAACACCCACTGTTACGGCTTGGTAGCCG
Source organism: Clostridiales bacterium (assembly GCA_038562165.1). Classification (GTDB taxonomy): domain Bacteria; phylum Bacillota; class Peptococcia; order DRI-13; family UBA5745; genus WRMS01. The sequence continues at coordinate 21,181 of JBCFAO010000030.1, forward strand.
ATTTCAGCGATTTAAATGCCGTAGGCAGGCAGATGTACCTAACGGAACAAATGGCAGTTAGTGCAGAGGACTTGCAGAGCTTTGACGGGCAAGGCTACTTCGAAAAGATAATTACTGCAAACACACATCCCGCAATAACGCCCTACGGAGTGGTAATTAAGAACAACAATGAACTTGAGCAGGTTTATGACGGTATGAACTTTCCGTATTACCAATATGATGATACATCCATTACACTCCTATTAAGCACTAATAGCCGATACGAATATCTATATCTGCCTATGCCGACCCCTCCCTTTCAAGTGAAACGTTGTCTATTTATTGTCATCGTCGACATAGTCGACAATATCTCCAATATTGCATTTGAGTGCTTTACATATACGCGCCAAAATATCCATGCTGACCGGAAGATCCTTGCCTAACTTCGCCATTGTAGTGCTGGTTATGCCGGTTTCAGCCATCAAATCTTTTTTTATCATCTTTCTATCTATTAATAACTTCCATAGCTTATTGTAGCTAAACGCCATAGTATCGCCTCCAAATGAATGTTGCTCCAAAACAATCTGTCTGGAATATTTTATCATATGACATTGCTAATATCAAGGTAAACTTTATTAACGCTGATATTGGCTTTACAAATTACAATGTTTAAATAGAAACCAGAATATTCATTAAAAATTAGCTACTTTCACTCTATGATATAGCTATTCCCGCTCCTCCAAGCTCGTCCCATAAATTAGTAAGCTGTTATTGTACAAGGCAATAGCAGCTTTTTTATATTCCAAAGAAGTTGAAAAACAATCGAAAGGAGGAAATATTTGTATGAATGAGATTCGAAACCTTAACAAAAAGCGTGTCGGTGATGTAAGCCAAGATGAGCGAATGTTCGTGATACAAATCAAAGATTGCATTACCCGAATTAGGGCAAATGCTGACGGAACATTAGAAATCACCCATGAACATGTAAAGCCAGCAGTATAAGTACAATACCAACATAACGAAATCCGCCAGAACGCAAGACGGCAGTGCGGAATCCTTTGAAAAAAGGGTTCTCCTGCCGTCTTTTTCTTTTAACGGATTATCGGCTCTGGCGGATTTCAAAAATTTGAAATCTAAAGGAGTCGATTTATATGAAAAAACATAGAAAACTTTCAAAACAACCAAAAATAAAGAAGGTTCATCAAATAAGAGTACAGGGTCAGCTTATACCGGTTACTGAGGAAGTCTATTTGACTTATTACCGCATGAAGCGCCGCGAGCTTCATCTACAGGAAAAGGATGCAAAACATGGTGTGTTTTATTATAGTGCCCTGGATACAAGTGAAACCAACGGAGAAGATGCGATTCCAGATTTAATTTCGCCCCGTGTGGATGACATGGTGGTGGACAAGCTTATGACTCAGCGACTTCATGAATGCATCGGCAAGCTTACTGAGCAGGAGCAGGAGATAATCGATGGCCTGTTCTTTCAAGAAAAGAGCGAATCGATGATGGCTGCTGAAATCGGTATATCTCAGCAACTTGTCAATTACCGAAAGCAGAAAATCCTAATTAAATTAAAAAAACTGCTTAATTTATAATATTTGTAGACCCCCTCACGAAATCAGGTTAATAGTGAGGGGCTTTTTTATTCTCCTCAACAGTTCTTTGAAAATTTCATATCTGATGACATGAATATATTAGCTGATACCTACGAATAAGGTGATGTGGAAATGAAAGAGATTGGCATTGTTACCAGGATTACTATCCTGTTTAGTGCAGCTAGCAGGTATTGATTATGGACAGGTCTAATGTCGTACCCACAGTACATAATCATGTACAATACTACGCAATGTTACATAAAACAACAAATAGTAGCTGCCATTTTGACATTATTGTGCTATAATTATTTAATAACGATCAATTAGGATATTTATTAGGATATTTGTGCGAATTTATCAAAGTGAGGTGGCTTCTATGCCTGGAACAATACATAACGACAGATGGATATCCCTGCAAGAAGTTTGCGACTATCTTGGGGTGAAGCGCCACACGGTCATGCGTTGGATTGATCAGCGCGGTATGCCTGCATCAAAGGTGGGAAAGCTCTGGCGTTTCAAAACCGCTGATATAGACGAATGGGTTAAAAAAGGCGGAGCCTCCGATGAGCGGGAGGTTATAAAATGAACAGATTTAAGACTTTAAATGCCCGCAGGCTTTCTGTTGCCGGATTTTCATTTCTCTTTGCCTATATTCTGTCATTTCAGTTTGAAGGGCAGGTGCTGTACAGCCTGCTGGATCTGCGTGGAACAGACGCCGACCGTTACATACTGGCTGCAATTATCGCGCATTTTGCGGGACTTTTTACCTGCGGCCTGTTTGTCAAATCACAGGCGGCCGCCAAAAGCATGATGTTCGGCGGTATGGGCTTATGCTTAGCCGCCACTGTCCCCTTCTTTTTTCCTCTCCCCACTCTATGGATGGGCGGACTGATTGTGAGCGGATACTTAAGCGGCTGCGCGGTGGCGGCATGGGGATTTTTTCTCAGGGCCTTTACTCCCAAGAACGAGCGCATTAAATCCTGTGCCGATGTTCTGATTTATTCCAATTTGCTGATGATTGCAGTTAACGTGGTGGTCATGAACATGTCAACCTTTATCGGGCTTGGCTTCTCTGTGCTTTGCCTTGTGATCGGCATGGTCTTCATTTGGATGCTGCCGGTAGACCAGGAGAATGAGCAGAACAAAACATTTAAAAATAAGACGCATGGCGGCATTAAAAACCCGCTAATATTGCTGTGTCTTTTTGTCTTTATCATTACAATTAATTCTGGACTGATGTATCAGGTCATCAACCCCGCTTTTGAGCATCTAACGGGACTGGTGAGCTGGTATTGGGCCGTGCCTTATATCGTAGCGCTTGCTATTATGCGCAACCTACCTATGAAAGCAAAGCGTTCCAGAATTTTGTATATCGGGATGGCAATGATTATAGGAGCGTTCATCAGCTTTATGCTGTTAGGGCGAAACACTTCCGACTATCTGATTGTGGATACGCTGATGCTCGGTGCTTGCGGTATTTTCGATCTGTTTTGGTGGAGCATCCTTGGAGAAATGCTGGATTATAGCGACAACCCTGCACATACCTTTGGCATTGGGCTTTCCGCCAATGTATTCGGCGTGCTTTGCGGAGGCGTCTTGGGAATGACTGTAACATCCATTGGACTTCCCAGTGCGGAGGTTGCGGTGATTGCCCTTACTGTGGTTTGCGTTACACTGGTTATGCTGCCGCCGCTGAACCATCAGCTTGTTTTACTGCTGAAAAGCCATGCCTACCTTGCCGCTTATGACAATATGAGTCAGTCACAGCAAACGGACATTGTTCGTCAAATTAAAACTCTTGACCCGCTGACCGTCCGGGAGCAAGAGGTATTGCAGCTAATCCTTTCAGGCAAATCCAACCGCGAAATTGCTGGGGCTTTGTTTATCAGTGAGAGTACTGTAAAAACACATGCAAGGAATATCTTTTCAAAATATGATGTAGGTAGTCGAGCAGAACTCATCAGCACCCTGCTGAAGAATCAAAGGGTTGAATGATACATAAAATCACATAAATATAGGGTTTAACTGGCCTCTCATACTAAAGTATGAGGGGCTTTTTTCTGCAAATTCATCCTTTCGAACGATGCTTTTTGAGGCATCCTTCCCTAAAATTTATATTGGAGGAGGTATGGTGCAAATGAAATTAATCCGCAAACGACGCAATGGATATGCCTTATTGTTCGCAGCCAGTATTTGTTTGGCGGTGTGGCTCGGTATGGCATTTATGTTAGAAGTGGTTTTTGCTTTTGGAGCTATCAGCCTTATCTCTCTCTTGTTATTGGTGAGGCAGAGCCGTCTGCTCTATGATGCAACACTTATTTGGGATAATCGCATCCTTGCGGTGCCATCTGCTCTCATCTCCATGCCGGGCCGCCAAATGAAAAAAGACACCGAGGAAACCGTAGTATCTACCTTTGGTATCCTTATCGGCAGTGAAATTTACCGGTGGGGTCTCGACGGGGTACATGGCGTGCGGCTGCACACCGCCCATATTGATCAGGAACGGATGTACCTGACCTTTGGCGATGCGGCCCAGACCATGCGGGTAGAGTTGCTGCATGGAATGACTCAAAAGCAGGCGCTGCTGGATGCCACTCAAAAGCTGCTTCATGAAACTGGCGTAACGGCAGACATCACCGGATGGTAACACAAGAAGCAAAATATAAACATTGGAGGTAATGCAATGAAAAAGTATGTGTCTTTATTTCTGGCGCTTATTATGATTTTTACCCTTGCCAGCTGCGGCGGTAGAACAGATGAAAACACCACGGTATCCCTTCCCGCAGTTGCGGCAGAACGCGCCGCCGTGGAACAGGCGGGCGCGATAGCGACACAGCAGTACATCATCGCCCGGCTCAAAACTGAGGCGCTGATTGAGTATGACATTGAAAACGGCAGCATTGACGAGCTCAAGACCATGACTGGCGATGCGCTGGAGGCGTGGCGGCTTTGTGAACTTGCCAGCGGCCAGACGGCGAAGCTGGCGGATTACGCTCAGAGTCTGCGCAGTTCCGCGCCTGCTCAGGCGGCAACCATGTCCTATATCGCGGCAAAACCGGCGGCGGGCCTGTTTACAACGGTGGCCTACGCAGCCGAGGAAAACGCCGCTGTAAAATGGGCAAAGGAGCTGACCGAAAAATACGACTCCTATCCCGCAGGGCAAAAGGTCAAGCAACTGGCCGAGAATCTGGGTACAGACGCGAAAAAGGCTTACGCCCAACTTAAAATAGCGCAAAACATTCTGGAGGGCGAAGCCTATTCTGCCGAAGGCGACACGATGCAGAGCTTCGAAAACGCGGCCATGGCGACTAAAACCGTCTGCAAGACCGGACTCTATATCGGCGGCGTGGTAGCTGGCGGCGGCGTAGCCAACGGCATTTTGGAAGCTGGCGGCATGATTATCGGCGGCGTTGATACCATTGTGGACATCGCCTCCACCGGCAGCACCATCATCTGCGGCGAGAACAGCAAAATCACCATGGCGGCGAATGATTTCAAGGATTTAATGGGTCCCATTTCCTCCGTAGCCGGAGGCGTAAACGTGCTGACCGGCGGGATAAAATTTGCCGGCGACGCGGCGGAGAAGGTGGGCAGTATCGACAAGCTGTCCTATATCGGCGAGAGCCTGCTTGATCTTGTCCGTGACGGCAAGATAATGGGCGGGCTTATCACCGTGGGCGAGGACGGCGAGACCACCGTCACCATGACCGAGATCGATGTGGAGGGCAAGACCCCGGAGGAGATCGGGAAAGAGCTTGAAAATGCCGATCTCTCTCTGCCGCAGGACGAGGAGGCAAAAACCGCCGCGGAGCTGGCGGAGGAATTGGAGGAGGAATACTATTACACGGAAGAAGAGCTGAACGAGGTCATAGAAAGCCTGCGCAATCTGCTCTACGATATGTTCCTGAATCCCGAGGAGGAACCCTCGGAAACGCCCCCCGCCCAGGAGCCTCACGAAGAATCTGCCGCTCCCCCGGCGGCAAGCGGCGGGCTTTCCATAGATGAAGTTGTGGGGACGTATGATATGGTAATATCGAATGATGATGGATATACGAAAGAAGGGCCAGTGAATTTTAGCAAAAACGAAAACGGTCAACTCATTGTGGATACAGATGATATTTATAACTACGACCAAGCAACGGGTACCGCGACTTTCACACTTGAAAATAGTGTCGGCTCGACGACAAACACATTTATATTTACTTCCGAGAATGGTAGAATCCATGTTTCTGGAACTGCTGTTATAATCGCAGAAAAAGGTACGGCAAAATTCTATTATGACGGGTACAAAACAGACTGACGCCAGCCCGCCACGTCGGGAGGCAGACAGGAGGAAATATTATGAAAAAAGCATTGACTATTATCTTATTATTGGCGCTGATACTCTCCCTCACCGCCTGCGGCGGGGGCGACAAAGCGCCGACCGAAAGCGACACATCGGCAACATCTGGCGAGATTGTCGCCGAGGATGCGGATTTGGCGCGGCTGAAAGAGTTATACGATGGAAAATGGATAAACGAGGACCCGCATGACGGCCCATTTACCATGGAGGTACTCAGCACAACCAGCATCAAGATGACATATGAAACCTCGGGCGAACTCATCTGCGATTTGTTCTATTCTCCGGGGGAGCTTACCGGCATCAGCGTCAGCATGAGCGGGAACAGCCTTGGCAAATACAGCATTGATGCGCAGAGCGGAATATTGACATTCAGACCCAATGACACTGATGTTTTTACCTACACAAAAGAATGACAGATAGTCAGAAATAAAAATGATAAATACGGAGGTTTTCTTATGAGAAAAATATTGATTATTATGTTGTCGCTGACATTAGTATTGTCGCTCGCCGCCTGCGGTGGAGGTGGAGGCGGTGAGACTTCTTCAGCAAGTACCGCCCCTGCTGAATCGGGAAGCACTCCTTCCAGTGAAGCGGAAGCGAATGAAATCAAGTATTACGGCATCGGCGAGGCGGCGGAGGCCAACGGCCTTTCCATCACCATCGACGGAGCGGAGCCTTTCGATTATACAGGTATGCTTTCAAGGCCGCAGGACGGATTTGAATATTTGAAGGTTTGGTTTACTTTCACAAACACATCCAACAAACCGGTGGAATCCCCCGACAAGAAGGATCTCTACATTGTTTACGAGGAAGGACCCACTGGGGACGACAGCGACATGACCTCGGAGGAAAATTCACAGGTGCTGCCGGATGTAGCTGACAGGAACCAGCGGTATATGGAGGACGAGATAGAGCTTGCTCCCGGCGAATCCGTCAGCGGCTGGATGGTCTATCAGAGGCAGAGCGATAAAAGCGAGGTCACCATGCACTATTACTCCGGCTATGTCAACGTTGCGCCGGATTTGAGGTTCAGATTTGCGGTTGAATAAGCCGACAGAAAGGAGCTTAGCGCAATGAAACGAAAAATATTATCTATTCTGCTTGTAGCCGTCATGCTGCTGTCGGTTATGATGGGATTTGCGGGCTGTTCATCTGGCGATGGTTCGATTTCAGGAAAAGTAAAACCTGATTCCGAGGAAATCATCGGAAACACCGAGAAAAACGGCGTTGAGTTGGTAATTCCCACCGGCACATTTGAAAAAGCCGTAAATGTGAGCATCGGTATAGCCGACGAAAAAGAGATAATGACCGAGGACGGTGCGAGTTATCTTTTCTCTCCGATAGAACTTGTCTCTGACGGCGGTGAGCATACTCTCGGCAAAACAGTAACGGTAAAAATAAAGCTGCCCGATTCGGTTAGCGGGGACGATTATCTCACAATAATGGGGGCGTACTATAACGGCGAGAGCTGGGAGTACATACTTCCCGATGCCGAGGCACTTCAAAATGGATATTTACAGTTTGGAACGCCACATTTTTCCCGTTATGCTGCATTGAAGCTTGATAAGGAAAAGGCTCTCGACAAATACGCCGAAACGCTTGCGACACAGAATGTTACGGGTTCGAAGCCGAGCGAGGAACTTACCGACTGCTTCACCGAAGCCCTTGATAAGATGGGCTTCACGAACGAGACAGTGCAGGGCATTATTATGCAAAAAATTGCAAAGGAGCTGCATGGCTCCTCCGCATTTATTACCAATGCGAAAAACGGAGATGTCAGTGATATTGCAGGACAGGGTGCGGAGCTTATTGCGGGAGCACTTCTGAAATCAGCACATGATGAAGCATTTGTCAAGAAAATGCAATCATACGCAGGAGGCGCAGCTTCGGGCGTTGTCGCGGCGGCATTGAGTTTATATGACGGCGGTAGCGGCATGGATGTGTACAAGGAGTTTGTCTATGCCGCAATGGACGCTATTCCCGCAGCAAAGCTCGGAAAAGCTGCTGTTGAGGCAACCAAAGCCGGAGCGCAGATGTGGCAGGATTATTCCTTTGAGAGCGCATACAATGTATATCTCAAGCAAAATATCGCATCTGACGGCAATATTTCCGCTGATAGCTGGGAGACTATTTTCTTCAATATGGGCAGTGGTCTTGACTATATGCAGCGTGACTACCGCACAGCATACGCTAATGCAAACGGTAAAACGCTGAAAGAACTCGACAATGACACGGAGCTTCGTGACAGGCTTAATAATCAGGTAATGAATGAAATCAAAAGCAGCTTCATGAAAAGGTATACAAATACGAGCGAGATTGCCTCGGAAAAAGCTCGCATAAAAGAAATGCTTACAACCTTTGACCAATACGGTCTATTGTCATGGAGTAAGATGCTCAGTTTTCCGTATGAGATGGAGCTTGCAACAAGGATAGATTCGCTGATGAAGATACGCGAAAATATACTTGATATTGTGGGCGGCGACCGCTCGGTGTTTGGCTCAAGTGATGAAGTGATTGAAGGCAATTTGGCAGAAGCTATTTATAAATGGCTGGAATGCGGCAAGGACAGAGCAAAATTTTATGACTGGATGCGTGAAAACGGCTATCTTGAAAGCTTGGGCAAGCCGGCAGAGGGCGGCTACTGGCAGCTTGTGCGCAGCTTTGAGAACGACTATGAAAAGAGCAAAGCCGACGACGCTTACACCGAATCATGGAGCAGCGGCAGCGGCAGCTATACTTACAACTGCAAGACCACCTTCGATCACCATTATACCGGCAGTACACATGATAGTTGCAGAGGTGAATTTGTCAACAACACGGGAACGGCAAGCGCTCCGAACAGCCGTTACGCCGGCGGCGAGCAGGTGAGGATAACACTAACCGTAAGCGCCGCCACGTCGAGCAATATCTGCTTCAATCTTGGAGCGCATCTGACCTCCTGCATCACTCCCGTCAACCATAACGACCCCTTCATCAGCTACGGAACGGAAACGTACATGCAAAACATTGACGATGAGAGCGCAAAAGGCGATGTACGGACTTATAAGAATGACACCAACACAGGCTACATCGGAGGAAGCGTCACATCCGGCGCCACAATGCCCATGGGCTACGAGGACGGCGACAAGGTGTATATCCTGATAATCTTCACCGGCGGAAACAATTTAATCAAGACCGCCTACGAATACGAGTGGCATTCGTAAAGTGGGAGCGGGACATATGGCAAAGAAGAAAAAGAACAACAAAATCCCCATCCCCATATTCATCCTCATTTGCGCCGTGTTGGTGTTTGCCATGTACATAAGCCTCAGTACGCTGACGCTGGCGATTTGGGGAGAGAGCGTCATGGGTACGGTGGACAGCTATGACAGCCGCCGGGAGGATACGACGGCACAGGAAAACCGCTCCCGCACCATATCGAAGGGCTATTGGTTCATGGCAAACGGCAAGGAATACCGGGGATATGTGATGTATTCGAGCGACGAGGCGTGGCCGAGTTTGGACGAGGGCGAAACCCGCTCCGAGCGCATCCGCTACCTTTCGTTCCTCCCCTATATCAATAAGCCCTCTGCTCTCTGTGAGTTTAGCAGCATGGGAGAGGCCGCCATTATCTATCACATACTATCGCCCATTGTCTGCCTGTTCCTGCTGCTTTTAGTGATCCGCACACAAAAGAAACAAACGAAACAGAAGAAAAAGGCGGCGGCAAAGACCGCTGCACCTCAAATAATCGAAACAAGGAGGGATACGGATATGTTTTGTCATAACTGCGTAAGCAAGCTGCCAGAGGGAGCAGCTTTCTGTTCGGGCTGCGGCGCGAAACTTCAGCAGACCGCACCCAATATCTGCGCTTCTTGTGGCACGGAAATGCCGGGCGATGCGGATTTCTGTGTAAGCTGCGGTACAGCAAAAGGGAACGGAGCGCCCCAGCCAGCACCCAACGGCGCGGCCTACACCCTGCCGACGGGTAAAGGGCTTATCGGCTTTTCCGATTACTGCAATCACCCGGAGATATTTGCGGCGGCAAAGGGAAACAAAAAATTCTCTATCGGTTGTATGTGGATACTCACCCTCGTGCCGCTCATCGGATTTCCCATTGCTGGACTTCTCATAGACGACCTGCCTTTTGGCGAGGCTGTGGTCATCGGCGTGGGCATTGCCGTCGTGATGCTCATTTTCAACCTCATCGCGCTTCGCCGCACCAAAAAGCCCATGTGGGAGGGCGTGGTCGTCAATAAGTACAGCAAGGAGAAAAGCGAGCACAGGGGCGGCGAAGACGATAATTACCGCACCTATACGGAGTACACCACGGTCATCAACACCGACACGGGCAAGAAAAAGACCATCGTGGAAAGGGACAGCGGACGGCATATGTACGATTATCTCTCCGTTGGTGATAGGGTGCGGTTTCATCCGATGTTCGGTACATACGAGAAATACGATAAGTCCAAAGACCGCATTATCTACTGTAACGTCTGCTCCATGATGAACCCCATCCAAAACGACCGTTGCAAGCGGTGTAATAATCTACTGTTCAAATAAAGAAGGAGGATCTGTAATGGAACAATTCAACACATTGCTGAAGGCGGCGGAGTTTGCCGCCACACGCTGCAAGAGCTGGAGTTTTGCCACTGCCGATGATAGATACGACGTAAAAGGCTTGCTTGTGCTTGCCGAGACAAGCGACAGTGAAAACCCCATCGATGAGGACAGCTTTTATGTGGTTTCGCCCGACGGAGCCATCGGCTTATGCGAGGACGGCGAGGCCATCGACTGGCTGTTTCTGACAGGCTCCAGTACAGATAAGGATTTACCCGCCACGCTTCAGACTGCTTCGCAAATCAAATTCTGCTCGAAATGTGGAAATGGGGTTATTCTGGGTGCTCGCTTTTGCGGAGCCTGCGGCGCGAAACTTAATTAGAAATACACAAGAACCACTATAAGACAGAATAACAAAATGAATATAGCCAAGGGCAAACCCGGTTAAAGCCGGGGCACAAAGCTATAAGGTCTAAGGCGCATCTAACGCTGTGACAGCCTGGCTACCAAAACCGCACGGATCCTACCCTTTCATCATCAAGGGTGGGCTATTGCCTTATACTTCAGTTTTTAAGGGGTAAACAGAGCATCGCAGGTGAGTTTTTTACTGGATGTGAGTTTCTAGATATATCTTAAAAATCGTACTTGAAAAGGGTAGGCCTACTGGCCTGCAGCAAGGAGTAAAGCTACCGATTTATAACTATCCTACAGCATATTCAAACATTCTTTACATGATATTACTCAATCTTACATTCTTCCGTAAAAAGAAGTATAATTTAATTGCAAATATTACGGAAGGGGGCTAAATGGTGGACTATATTACAGTGGGCGAAGCAGCGGAAAAATGGGGAGTGTCCCCTCGCTCCATTACATATCATTTGGTTGCAGGGCGCATTGAGGGTGCCATTAGAAAAGGCCATATGTGGCTGATACCGGCAACTTCCCATAAACCCCAAGACAGGCGTAGAAAGAAAGATGGTCCCTCTTTTTATACACTTTTAGAGCAGGAGGATTCCCTTTTTTCTGTGCTTGATCTTTTTCCAATTCCCATGGAGGTGTTTTCTCCCGATGGCACTTGCTTGTTTATGAACAAAGTATTTATAGAGTTTTTTTGCATTCCAAACGCTTCGGATATTATCGGGAAATTTAACGTCTTGCAAGACCCTTTTATTAACGACGGGCTGGGCTTGACAGAGTATTTAAAGCGCGTGTTTTCCGGAGAGATTTTATCGGTTTACGATGTAAAGGTGCCCTTTGAGGAAATCGACAACCGTTACCAGTCCCCACGGAGAAACCCTATGGGGCATGAGACGTACCAGGACATTACCAACTTCCCGCTATTGCGTGAGGATGGAACAGTGGCCTATGTTATTACGGTGTTTATGACAAAGCGTATTTATCAGTCAAGGCTGGATACCATCAAGGCCAAGGAGTATATTGATACTCACTGGTTGGATGATTTTGATTTAGACAAGATTTCCAATCACGCCAACTTGTCCCGTCACCATCTGACGCGGTTGTTTAAGAGCTTTATCGGCATAACTCCTTATAACTATTATCAAGAGGTCAAGCTTGAAAAGATCAAAGAAGCTCTGGGGGATTTAACCCTAAATATTAGCGAGGCATTTAATTCTTGCGGTGCTGATTATAGCGGCGGATTTGCAGAAGCCTTCAAAAAAAAGACAGGGATGACACCCTCAGAGTATAGAAAGACCTTGCAATCTGAGATAAGCAATAGTAGGAAGCAGCCGGAGCAGGACAAGCTTTTTCCCATGACTACTTTCCATCCTATTTGTGAATCAGAAGAACAACTTTTTCAAACAGCCGAACTTTTTCCTATCCCCATTCAGATATTCAAGAGGAATGGCGACATCGTTTTTATCAACGAGGCTGTGCTCAAAATGTGGAACGTCAAGGGCACCTCTCAGATTATTGGGAAATACAATTTAATTCGAGATCCCTTCGCAAACGGACAGTCTGAACTTCAAGATGGCATCCGCAAAGTATTTAGGGGAGAGACTATTTTGATTCCAGATATTAGAATTCCTTTAGAGAACTTTTGGGAGTGGTATAAGACACGAAGCCCCGTTTATGATATTGAAGCGATCTACACCGATATTTTAAACTTCCCTGTTGCAGGTGCAGACGGCAAAATGGCGTATATGGTGGCTATCTTTTTTACGAGCAGGATATATCAGGGTAAATCGGAAGTAGCAAAGGCCAGGGAATATCTTGAAAACAACTGGCGAGAAGAATTCAATATTGACAGCATTGCGAAAGCTGCCTGTATAAGTCCTTCCCACCTTGTGCGGCTATTCAAAAAACACACCGGTATGACACCCTACAGCTATTATCAGGATATTAAGGTGTCCCGGCTCAAGGAAGCACTTCGAGATAAGAATTTAAGTGTATCCCAAGCATTTTTATCCTGCGGCTTTGAATATCCCGGCAATTTTGCAAGGTTTTTTAAGGAGCAAGTAGGTATGACCCCATCACAATACCGGAAGAGTATGGATTGATAGAAGAATAGGAACGAGCCCCTGTATTTAGATAAAACAACGAATACAGGGGCTTTTTCTGTAAAAATATCAATGAGCATAAATGAATGATTTTAAGTTTTTATCCGCTATTATGCAGTGTTTTCTTTTTATACAATAGATATAAGCAAATCTCTGGAGAAAGGCGGTGGCCCTATTGGAACGGAAAAACAAGACTATGCAACACTTTGCTGAACTCGTTTCTATGCAAAAAGATATCGAAAATGAGCTTGTTGTTCAGGCAAAGTTTATTCGGCAGGTTCAATCTTTGATGCAAAATGAAAGGGATCATTTGTCTGTAATTGATCAGTTTCCATGCCCAGTGGCTGTTTTTGCAAGGGGCGGCGTAATATACAAAGCAAACCGCACACTCATTGAAAAAACAGATCTAAGGATTGATAAAATGCCAACAGCAAAGTTCAGTTTTCTGGACCGTATCACCAACGAAAACTTTGCTCTTGCGGAAGCTGTTGAAGGTGTATTTTATGGTAAGACAGCGCTTTTAAGCCGTCTCTCTTATCCATTGGAGTTGTTTTGTAAGAGCTGGAGCTATCAGGTTCCGGACGACTATCACAGTGCACTACTCTTCCCTCTGCCGGATAGCGAAGGACGTATTCCCTTTGGCATTGTTATGTTGATGAAATAAGAAAAATGGAGGTATGCATTATGACAGAGCAAAGAAATAATCTTGATAATCAAGAGCGAATAGTTGTACAGGAAAATGCCTATACATCGGAGGATATCGAAAAGAATAAGACAATGGCAGGTCTTTCGTATTTTCTGTTCTTCCTGCCGTTGATTGTCTGCCCCGAATCCGGGTATGCAAAATTTCATGCGAATCAATCGCTTTTACTTCTGATTACAGGTGTGGCAGGCAACGTGATATTAGGCATCATCCCTGTCATCGGCTGGATGCTGATGCCGATTTTTGGTGCCGGTATCTTGATACTGGGCGTCATGGGTCTCATCAATGGATTTGGAGGGAAAGTAAAGACTTTGCCTCTTATCGGCAAATTTAACATCTTGAAATAGAGCATCAGCCTTTTTCTGAATGAAGAATTTTATTTTATAATGAAACATAAGGAGGATATTCATATGAAGAAAATTTTATCTTTAATTCTAGCATTTGTACTCATATTAACGCTTGGTGGGTGCGCGATGACGCAGAATTCGGATGACGAGGAAAATGCTTCTTCGAGCAAAAAAATTGATAATAGTAACTCGTTACCCGACTATTTCCCAAAGGACTTGGGACTAATTCCAGATTATGCTGAAATCGTCTCCGTGCGTGAAAAGGAAGGCACCAAGGGTGTTGATGTCGTGCTTGCAAGCGATGGGAGCATAAACGGCTTGCGTGACCATTACGAGCAGATTTTTGGCGAGGGGATTGAAAAAATCGAAGACAGGGACGATGGCTACTACATCTCCGCAAAGAAAGATGGCTCGCTCTACACAACTCTGATTAGCGCAGATACCTATGAGGGGCATTCGCTATATAATGGTAAGATTTGCGTGACAGTATCTATACTAAAGGAGGAAAGTGACTCCGTAGATTCAGAGGGTGACGCACAGAACAGCGACACAGCATCTACCTCCGATAAGTGGCCGACCCATGGTGCTGCGGCGAACATCCCTGAACTTGGGAAGTATTCGGAGCTAAAAGTCACCGATATGAATATCCTCGGTTCTGATGAGTTTATAATCGAGTGCAAAACGAGCAAGGAAGACCTCCGCGAATACGCGGAAAGTGTGATGGAGAAATTCCCTCTCAAGCGTACTAAGATTGATGAAGGTGGACTGTATAGCGTTACGGGGCACGACAATAAAGGCTTGGTGTTTACCGCACAGCACGATTCCAGTACAAATGTAGCAAAAATTCAGATTTATGTGGACTCGTTCTTCGATCCTGAAAACCCAGATGGAACGGACGAAAACGGCGTTCCAAATTGGGTAAATAAATAGTAAGGAACGGTTGTTAACCGACACATTGAACCGGAAGGAGAGTTGATATTATGAAGAAAATTCTAATCTGTCTTTTAACATTTATGTTGCTGTTCTCGTTTACTGGATGCGGTGCAAAAGAAAAATTGGAGGAAAAAGTTGCAGAAAAAGTCTTTGAGGAAGCCGGTGGCGGTGACTTGGATATAGATGGGGACAAGGTTACCATCAAGGGAGATAACGGCGAGAAAGTGACTTTTGGTGACAATAAGTGGCCTACATCCGAGCCGGCAAAAAACATTCCCGAATTTAAGGACGGAACAGTGAACGGTGTGTTGGAAAGTGCTGATTCCATAGTAATCACATTAGAGTCGGTCAAAGAAGAGGATGTGTCCGCCTATTGGGAAACAATCAAAAAAGACTTTCCCAAAGATGTATATGAGATGATAGCAACGGATTTCATCACCATCAGCGGAAGTAATGATGCAGGGATTAACGTAAGCCTTGTGTATATGAGCGAGGTATTAACGATTACTGTAACTGCCCCCCAGCAGTAGCAGTAGATATCGTCTTGAAAAAATTTAAATCTTGGAGGTAAAGATTATGAAATCTAAAGTTTTAGCGTTTACATTGGCACTATTCTTAACTCTTGGCCTAATGCCCCTTAGCGCCTTAGCTGCAAATTCGGCACCCTTTACACTGGATCAGCCGCCTACAAATTTGACGGTCGAATTGAAGCGTGACCAAAATACTAAAAGCCTATAAGCTTGAAATAGCAAAGGGCATTTCAGACACTAAATTTGCACCAAATGACCTGACAAACCGCGAACAGGTTGCTACGATGCTCAGTCGTGCTATCAGAAAAATGGTGCCGAATGGTGATTTTTCTATCGCAGGCGCTCCAACTTTCACAGATGAAAAAGATATTTCTCCTTGGGCATTAGAGCACGTAAAATATATGAGCAAGCTTGGTGTCATCCAAGGTGCCGACGGAAAGTTCATGCCCAAGGCAGCTACAACTGCACAAGCAGCGGCGGGGCATGGTACAACAACACGGGAACAAGCAATTGCCATGAGCCTCCGCTCATATAAGGCAGTCAGTAAATAGTAACTATGTAGTAAAAGGAAGTAAGAGGAATACCCTTTCACTTCCTTTTATACTTATATTGAACACTATAGTGCGTGTTTGTTAGGAGGTATTTGCCAATGGAAGGCATTCAAAAAATAAAACAAAAACCGAGAGGTCGTATTCTTTCAATTATCATTGTTGCCGCACTGCTCATAGCAGCTACATCGGCGTTTATAATTTATCGCAGCAGCATCGGCTCTGCGTCTGTCTACACTGAATTCAAAGAGGCTATGCTGGAAATTAAAAGAATGGGCGATGATTATACCGAAAACGGCATGAAGTTGCAGGCGCAACATTACTACAGCATGGCTGGTTCAAGCGTCAGCGCTATGAGGCTTGCGCTTGATCATATCCTTGACATGAAGGGTGAAAGCAAGTATTTGGATGATGTGGCAGATGCGGAAGATACGAATGCTTCGGTGAAACCGGCATTTAAGGATTGGGAATCTATCGCTGCCATCAGTCCTGCTTCGCCCTACCCTTATTACTTCGAAGGCTTGACATACCACATTCAGGGGAATGAGGAGAAAGCAAAGGAAGCCTATCAGAATGCCCTGATTAATCCCCTATTTTCTGAGAACAGCGCAGCTTTTTACTATCTGAATGAGCTCAGTATAGATGAACTTTCCAAGATGCGGGATGAGCTTGGCGTGATAGAATCCGATCTTTATGCAATTTTTACGCCGAGACCCTATGGCTTGGAACGTCATCCTATGAACTTCAATGACGAATATTTACGGGCTAAGGCAAAAGATGTTTTGGAGAAGGATGCAAATGAGTACACAGAGGCTTTAAGATATTATACTGCGGCGCTCAGGGTAAATCCATTTGATGCGAAGAATTATGCCTCTTGTGCCATTATCTCCATCTTCAACAATGATCTTGATGCAGCTATAACTTGTGTCAATGAAGGGCTTTGGGTAGATGAAAACAATAAAGAGCTGAATCAAATCGCTGTCTGGCTCACACAGAATCAGGAACAGGAGGTTTCACCATGAAGAAAAGGATTGTTTCTGCATTGATACTACTGCTTTTACTTGTGACAACCGCTGTCCCAGTTCAGGGGGCATCAGCCAGAGGGGTTGATCGCAGTAAGATCGGATTTGATTCCTTAGAGAGTTATCCCCTGATCATTACAGTGGGCGAGCTTTCTTTTGAAGGTGAGGTCGCTCGGGGGGCAAAGGCGACAAAGGAAGATATTGAAAAGGCCATAGAAAAAACGCTGAAAGAATTCGCAAAAACCGAGGCGGAGATTGGTGAGGCGGAAGCCTTTGTGGAAAAGGTGGCCCGTGATAGGACTTTAGCCGAAAAAGCTGTTGGTAAGGAAATAAAAGAAGTTATTTTGAAGGCAACCGGCCAAGAACTCACCGTGGAGGTCATAGAGCATATTGTTGGTCTAAACGATCGGCCGCTGGATGAATTTCTTTTGGATACTGCAGTAGGAGCCGCGGAGGATAAAGCTGCCGGTTTGTTATTGGGGAAGGCAGGCGGACCGGTTTTACAGGTTACCGAAGCCCTCATGTTTTTATCCGAAAAGTACGAACAGGATAAGCAAAGGTGGAAGGATAGGGTGGATGCCATAAACGCTAAGCGGATGCTGACAAATTTTTACGATAAGGCAAATTACAATTTAAGAAATATTGCACACAGTGGGCGTGAAAATTGGAGAATATCCATGGATGCCACAGACAGCAGGTATTTTAAGTTTTTTGGGATTCCAGGCAATTTAGAAATGTGGACATTCAACATTTCACTTGAGAAAAAGGGTAAGATGAGGGAAAGTGACAGAGGACCCTTTGGCCTATATACTGGCTCTGCTCAAATTCTCATAAAATATGAAATGAGCAAATTCGATGAAGGGATCAATGATAAATACCAAGATTGGATCGATGGCCTATATGCAGATTTAAATCAAGAGCTGGGATTTAAGTGGATCTATAAAAGTGAGGGCAGAAAAACTGAGATTGAGCGAGGGATAGGTTCTGCTGACACTAGTCTTGACCTATCTCCCCAATGCGCAGATGGTGTTATAATGTATTTCGATTCATTTATGGATAGCAAGCTGGTCGTTATCGATCGAAAGCTTGAAAGAAGCACTGATCATATGTATGACAACGCTCGTTTTCAGGTAAAAGATACGATGACATTTTGGGCTGATAGTGAAAGTAACCTCCACTATAGCTACGAACCGCAATACTTCAATATAACAGTAGATGGAGAAACATTACCGGCTCAATATGCAGGAGTACCAGTGGCTCAAAAGGTCAGCGGTGAGGTCCCTTGGGATTCATCTATATGGGATTATTGGGATAAAAATGAAAAGAAAATGAAACTTATCATTCCTTATACAGACGGAGACGACGGTTATTTTCCACGGCTAAGCGATATTTTCAGATAATTGGATACTTCGAGACGACCGGAAAAACTAAAGAAACTGCAATCACTGGCAATTTGGAAATGAAATGACGGGCATTCCACAGTAAACCATCAATGACCGTCGGCATAGGATTTTATCCAAATTTAAAAAGCTAATGAAAATTTAAAGTAGTTCCGTGCAACCCCCTTACCAAACTGGATTAGAGTAAGGGGGTTTATCATTCTTCCTTACAGCTTTTTTTCCATATTGACAGATAAATTTATATTGAATCTATTCGTAATAGCGTATATAATTAGAACAAATCTTCATGATACGAGGAGCTTTTCAATGGATTTCATTACTGTGCGGGAAACGGCTGTTAAGTGGAATATCTCTCAAAGGCGAGTGCAAAAACTTTGCGAAGAAGGCCGCATCCAAGGCGTGCTTCGTTTCGGAAAATCGTGGATGATTCCAAGTGATGCAGAAAAGCCTACCGACCCGCGAAAAATTCGTAAAAAGGAGTTTATAGCATATGATGACGAACTGTGAAGATAATCAAAATGGCTTGGCAGACTCCTTCCAATCCTTTTTTAACTCTGATAAGGAAGCGTTACTTGCCAAGGCAATTGAGTTGTTTCCCTATATGATTCACGTTTTTGCCCCTGACGGAACCACTGTGTTTGTCAATGAGGCCGTGCGCAAGCAATACGGAATCACGCGGGAAGTGCTTGAAGAGACCATCATTGGAAAGTATAACGTCTTAAAAGATCCTGCCGTTACCTCCAATATTCCGCTTAGCGTGCTGCAGCGGGCATTTCGGGGGGAGACTATTTATTGCCCCGATATCAAGATTCCTTTGAGTGTTCTGGCGGAGCGTTTTGGCGTGCAGGACTACGATATGGAGGCCATGTATCAGGATATCACAAACTTCCCAATCTTTGATGATACGGGACAGGTCGCCTATGTTGTTGGCATTCAGACTGTCAAAAGGCTCTACCGTGGCAAGGAGGAAATCGAGAAAGCGAAGGAGTACATAGAAACCTACTGGTTGGATGCTTTTGATATCAACGAAACGGCGAAAGCGGCGTGTCTGAGTCGAACCCATTTTTCAAGGCTCTTTAAGAAACATACAGGGATGACGCCTCACGATTACTACGTCAACTTTAAAGTCAGCCGGATTAAAGAAAAATTATCGGATTCAAACTTGTCCATCTCTCAGGTATTCGCTGCCTGTGGCTTGGACTACAATGGTCATTTTGCAAAAGTCTTTAAGGAAAAAACGGGGCTTTCTCCGTCCCAATATCGAAAAAATGCACAACAGAGCTAAATACTCTGGCAGTGATAGAAAACAGGTCTTCGGAAATTTCGAAGGCCTGTTTTCATTGTGTGCTGAATGGTCCTTTTCTTACTAAACTCAGTCGGATAGCACCTATATTATTCAAAAATTTTCCATTAAAATAAATATAAATAAGAGCGGAAAGGAGGATATGCTTCATGGGTGAAAAAACAAAGCAACAACTTTTATCGGAACTGCTGGAGCTTCAAAAGGAGCTGGAGGCGAAAGTGCAGTATCACGATCAGATGATCCGACGGTTCCAGATGCTTACTGCAAACGAGGGTCTATTTTCCCAAATTATTGATTTTTGTCCGTACCCCATTGCGGTATTTACACCCCAGGGGGTTCTGGAAACGGTCAATGATGCCTTTGCCGCAGAAACCGGGGGAACCACGGATGACCTTGGGGCTGGCAGGCTCAATATTTACAGCTGCATCTCCGATGATATTGCGCTGACGAGTGCCATCCGGCAAGCCTTCGCTGGGGAAACTTGTTTTCTGGATGACCTGAAGAATCCGCTAATCAGCTTTTCGGAAGGAAAAAGGAAAAGGGATTCAACAACGAAGGAGTATCGTAAAGCCATTGTATTTCCAATTCCAGCCGAGGACGGCTTGGTGATGCACAGCGTAGCTGTTTTTACAATCTAAATAGGGAGGGAATTAAGATGACAGAGCAAAACAACAAATTAGAACATGAAAATAAGGAGGCAGAAAAGGAAACGCCTCAAGGGCAGGACAAAACCTATACGCCAGAAGACATCGAAAAAAATAAAACCATGGCAGGACTTGCCTATATGCTTTTCTTCCTGCCCCTCATTGCCTGCCCCGAATCTAAATATGCCAAATTCCATGCCAATCAAGCACTGCTACTCCTAATTGTAGGAATAGCAGGCAACGTGATATTGGGCATCATCCCGGTGATTGGCTGGATGCTGCTTCCGGTATTCGGCCTCGGTGTGCTGGCACTGTTCATCATGGGACTGTCAACGGCTTTGGCGGGAAAGCAAAGAGGCTGCCCCTAATCGGAAAGTTCGATATCTTAAAATAATTGAGAGGAGAGAGGACAATGAAGAAAATTTTCATCTGGCTGTTGGTCATTTTACTGACTTTATCTATGGCTGGCTGCGGTGCAAAAGAAAAGGCGGCAGAAAAGGCTGCCGAAAAAATTTTAGAGGCTGCCGGCGTGGATGCAGATCTTGACGGCGACAAGGTGGTCGTCAAGGGTGAGGACGGCCAGGAGCTAACCATTGGTGAAGGCGAATGGCCAACCTCCGACTTGGCAAAAAGCATTCCCGAATTCAAAGGCGGCAAGATTGTCTCAGTGATGGAGGCCAATGATTCTCTATTTATTATGATAGAGGAAATATCAGACGAAGATTTTACAGCCTATCTGGAAGAAATAAAGGAAACCTTTACCGGGGAAACATATGAGATGAACACTGGCACAGGCATGATGTATTCGGCGGGCAATAATGAGGGCATTGGAGTTATGCTCACCTATGAGAAGGACGCAGGTTTCAGCATCACAGTCTCACAGGCAGAGCCGGAAGAAGACTAAAATTGAATATAGGAGGGATTATTATGCTTAAATATCAGAAAAAATGGCTTTGCAAAGCTCTTTCCATAATTTTGGCGGTAGCTATGCTTTTAACTTCATCAGTAGGTATTACACAGGCTTATGCGCTGGAAGGCGAACAGCCTAAGGTGATAGATGTTCAAGGTGAACTGTCGCTTGGTGAGAGCGAGGGAGCAGATCCGGATGATGTGTTGGATGACAGCAAGCTGCCTGAGAAGCTGGCTTTACCGACAAACGCTTCCCTCTTGAGGGAGGGTTCTGCGTTGCCGGAATTTGCTGAGGGCTATCCAAGGCTCGGTGAGACGCAAGCAGATGGCAGCAAAAAAGTTCAGGTATTGGTCAAGGGCATTTTGCCGGAAGGCGCAACGGAGATGGGTCTGGGGTATGTCCTTTTGGCGGACAATGATCCAGAGCCTACCGCCGAGCAGATTAAATCCGCCGGTGGCAAGATCCCGGGTGTAACGGTCATCACCTGGGCTCAGCACGGCCTTGGAGATAGCGAACAGCCTATTACATTAACCGGTGCACAGGACGATACCCACTATGAATTCTATGCCGTTTGCTGGAATGATGACTTATTTAGCGAAGTCAAGCATCTGGCTGTGAAAACTCCTGCCGGCTCTGGCGAGCCTGGCAGCCCCACGCTCGCTCCGCCCACCGGACTTCAGTGGGATACCGAGGGCGGCGTCAAAGCGAAATGGGATGCGGTGGCGAATGCGACATCGTATGCGGTAACCCTTTACAAAAAGGGACATTCCTTCATGTTAGGAGAGTACACTGTGTCCACCGGTACGGAAGTGAGTTTCCAATCTAACATTACCGGGTATACAGGCAACTATTATTTCACCGTGCAGGCCAAAGCGGAGGGCTACACTCCCAGCTTGAAGCCGGCAAGCCCCATTTATTCCTATATCGCCCCTCTTAACGGCACTGCGACGATTGACAATATGAGCCCGAAAATCGGGGATACGCTAGCGGGATCCCTTGTCTACGGCAATAACACCGGCACCCTGCAATATACATGGAAAGCAGGCGGCTCCCAAGTGGGAGCAGATGCGGCAAGCTACACCGTGACAGCGGAGGATCTGGGCAAAACAATCACCCTTGAAATTACCTCCAGCGTGGAAACGGGAACACTAACAAGTAATGCAACGGCGGCGGTTCTTCCTGCCTCTTCCAATGTTTTAAAGGCTTCATCGCCTATGGAATTTAAAAATGCACTAAATGAAGCGTCAAGCGGTTATATCATTCAATTGACTAAAGATATTACATGTATTGAAAACACTGCGGAAAATGCGGCTATTACAATCAAGGGCAAAAATATTACCTTGGATATGAACGGCCACAACCTCACAATTTACAATACCGGCAACGGAATGGGGCTTCGATTGGAAAGACCCGCCTCTAACGAGCGGAATGCCACACAACTGCATGTCGTTGGCAGCGGGAATTTAGAGATAGCATCTAAGGGTAACGGTCTGTCGGTTGACGCGTCAAAATTCACCACCGATTCTACGGTCAATGTAGAAATCTGGAGTGCTTCCGGTTCCGGGATTGGCGGAATCTTTGCGGAGGTCGATATCCAAAATGGCTCAGTGACGGGCAATCATGGTATCAATGTCGCCTATAACAGCATCATAACCATGAAGGGCCCCATTAAAGCTAACGGAGATACTGGTATCAAGTTAAAACCATCCAAACTGTATTCTGAAGACATAGGCTGTGTCGTCAATGTAGATAGCGTTGAGGCGGCAATGCTCGGAATTTCTCTTGATGGTGGCAATGTCACCGTTGATAGCACGGTAACAGCACCGGCGTACATTCAATTCAACGATGAAGTTCCTACTGCAATCAATGGTCATTTGGCGACTACCACCAAAGCCGGCTATCGCACTTACCAGCATGCAACGGCTGGAACTGTTTGGGTCAAAGAAACACCTGCTATCTGCACGATTGGTGCTAAGGAGTTTCCCACTTTGGATGCTGCGATTGCCTCTGTGCCTGATGGCGGCACCGCTACAATCACATTGCTGCAAAGCATCACGCATAATGAACCTGTGGTGATTAACGGCAAGAGCATCACCTTTGCGCTGGGCGACTTTGATTTGACCATAGACACCAGTGCAATATCCAATTCTATCGGACTGCACGTGAAAGGCGACGGAAAGGTGAATTGCACCGGCAGTGGCAAGTTCAATGTAGTGGGTTCCAACGAAGGAGTTAGGGCATCGGGAGGCAGCGAGCTTCATATCAGTGGCAATGTTACTGCAAGGCAATATGCTGTAACGGCTGGCAGTGCCCCTGGTACCGGCACCCCCAAGATAACCGTAAACGGTGATGTCACTGTAACGGGGCAAGACGTGAATGCTTGGAGCGAAGTGGAGGCAGTAAGCGTAGGGGGCTATGCCACCGTCACAATCGGCGGCAATGTGACAGCAAATCGGACAGATGAAATGCAAATAGTTACAGCCGTTTATAGCAATGCAAGCACGATTACTATAGGTAAGAATGTGACCACCCAAGGCAGCGGTGTTAATGCCCAAAACAGCGGTAATGTCACCATCGGGGGGGCATTGCATTACAATCCGACAGGCTTTGGTGACCAAGCGTATATCAAGGTTGGATATCCTGTGGTTCCCAAAACCGCTGATGACTTTGAACCCACCAGCATCAAGCCCGAATACAAGGAGTACAGAAATGGCGATAATATTGTTTGGGTCAAAGAAACACCTGCTATCTGCACGATTGGTGCTCAGAAGTTTACCTCTTTGGATGCTGCGATTGCCTCTGTGCCTGCTGGCGGTACCGCCACAATCACATTGCTGCAAAGCATCACCCATACCAAGCACATCATGGTGGAAAAAAAGACAATCAATTTCGATCTGATGGACTATGACCTTCTGCTTGACACAAGTGCCGATGTCTCGTACTCTCCTGCACTTATGGTAATAGATGGCGGTAAGGTAAATTTAATCGGCTCAGGAACAGGCGAATTTAACATAAAGAGCTATACGACTGCTATATCCGCAATCGGTATAAACTCGAAAGCTACCGTTCACAATGTGGTGGCGGGTGACAGTAACGGTGTGAGAATGGTCGGCAGCGGCGATTATTTGGACAGCAACAGCACTGTCACTGTACTTGGCAGCATCACAGTGGGCAATGGCAACGGAGTTAGTGTTAACGCAAAGGACGGCAAGGTCGTTGTAGGTGGCAATATAGTGGCGGGTAGAGTCGGTGTGGATATAGCCTCAAACCCCGGCACTCAGGTTACCGTAAACGGTGATATCACTGTCGACGGTGATAGCTCTATTGCTGGAATTTGGGCATATGGCGCAACGACCGTTGCTGTTACCGGCAATGTAACCGTTCGTGGAACCAACTGCGTTGGCGTTCATGCGTCTGGCAGCACAATCAAGGTAGACGGCAACGTGGTGTCATCCGGCAAGGGGGCGCATAGTGATACGAATGGCAAGGTAGAAATTACCGGAAGCCTCACGGCAGGAACCCCATTCATCACTGTTGGAACTACCGATATGACTGCCGGCCAAGGAACCGAAATAGGCGGAGGTTCACTCCTCTATACCGATGGTGCAAACACCGTCCAAATTGGGAGCGCAGGCGTTTCTGTACCTACTTATACTATCACCGTGCAGAATGACGGCCACGGCACAGGAGGTGCAAGCCTATCCTCCGCTGAAGCAGGCACCGAAATCATCCTGACTGTAACTCCAAGCAGCGGTTATGTGTTCAAAGAGTGGCAGGTCATCAGCGGAGGAGTGACGGTTTCCGGCAATAAATTCACCATGCCCGCCGGGGATGTTACCGTTAAAGCGATATTCGAGGCAACTTCAGCTTCGACCTATCCCATCACCGTTCAGAACGATGGAAACGGCACAGGAAGTGCCAGCTCTACATCTGCTGAAGCTGGTACCGAAATCACCCTGACAGCAAGCCCAAGTAGCGGTTATGTGTTCAAGTCATGGCAGATCATCAGTGGCGGTGTAACCATAACAGGCAATAAGTTCACCATGCCTGCCAACAATGTTACCGTCAAGGCTATATTTGAGAAAACTTCGGTTCAGACCTATACTGTAACCGTAAACGGCAGTCACGCCTCCACTAGTGGTGCAGGAAGCTATACCAAAGATGCAACCGTCAATATCTATGCCGGAAACCGCAACAACTACACCTTTACTGGCTGGACTTCCTCTGATGTTACCATCACAGGCATAGGCAGTAAAAACGCTAGTTTTGTTATGCCCGGCAAAGCTGTCACCGTGACCGCCAACTGGAGCTACAACAACAGCGGCGGCGGTGGTGGCGGTAGCGACAGCTCGGGCGATTCCGGAATTACCACAACCATCACCACGCCAGCGAAAAAGCCTGATCAGCCGATATCGGCAGTGATTGCCATCACGGTCACGGCAGGTGAAAACGGCACCGCTAGCGTAGCAATCCCGGACAAAGCAATTACGGATGCCATTGCAAAGGCCCAGAGCAGTGCTAAGGCACAGGGTAAAACCACATTCTCCATGGGGCTAAATGTCGCCATGCCAAGGGGTGCAACATCCCTGACGGTGGTACTGACGCAAAGCTCTTTGCAAAGTCTTGTGAATGCGGGCATAACAAGCCTTGAAATCAACGACTCTCCGATAATAGTTTCATTTGATAAAAAGTCTCTGGCGGAAATTCGGAAGCAAAGCAGCGGGGATGTGACCATTACGATTAAACCGGCACGAAATCTCTCTGTTGCAGCGAAGAAACTCATTGGCTCAAGACCGGTGTATGATATCACGGTTAGCTATGTTAAGAACGGCAAACCTCTTGTAATTTCAGCTTTTAACGGTGGTATTACAACTATTTCCATCCCATACAAACCAGGTGAAAATGAAGCCACAGGCTATCTTTACGGTGTGTATGTGGATGCAAAGGGCAATGCTGCTCGGATTGAGGGTTCTGCCTATGATGCCAATGCCAGAGCAATCCTAATTTCTACCGGTCACCTCTCGGTCTACGGCATAGGATATACTGCTCCAAGTGCTAAGTTTACCGACATCGGCGCCCATTGGGGCAAAGAATCCATAGACTATGTGGTAGGCAGAGGATTGCTCTCAGGCACCTCGGAAACCACCTTCGCTCCCAATACCGCCATGACGCGGGGAATGCTGGTGACGGCTCTTGGCAGACTGGAAGGAGTGGACACTAAGCTTTACACCACCAACAGCTTCATCGATGTGAAAACTGACAGCACCTTCCACCCCTACATTGAGTGGGCATACAAAAAGGGTGTTGTGCAAGGTATCGGCAATCAACAATTTGCGCCTAATCGTACAATTACCCGTGAGGAAATTGCGGTCATCTTCGCCAACTACGCAAAAGCCACCAGCTACAAACTGCCTGTCACCCGTGAGGCGAGAACATATGAGGATGCTTCCAGCATCGGCAGTGTTTACAAGACAGCAGTAACGGCTATGCAGCAGGCAGGCATCATGATGGGCGGCACAAACAATAAATTTAATCCAAAAGTCAGTGCCACCCGTGCGGAAGTAAGCTCAATGCTCCACCGTTATATCAAGCTGACCATCGATCCTAACACAGCGCAGGGCTGGTCGTACAATGATGCTGGTCAGTGGTTCTACTACAAGGACGGCAAAGTATTCACCGGGACGCAGACCATAGATGATGCGAAATACTTCTTCAACACCGATGGCACACTAAAAACCGGCTGGGTTAAAGATGGTGGTAACTGGCGCTTCTACTCCGGCAACAGAGCCTTAGTCGGCTGGTGGGATATCGGCAGAGGTGATGAAAAAAAGACCTATTACTTTGATGCCCATGCTAACATAACTTCAAGCAAGTGGCTTGAAGTCGATGGCGAGTGGTATTACTTCAATATCGACGGCTCCCTCGCCAGAAGCACCACCGTCGATGGTTATAAGGTCGACGAAAACGGAATAAGAAAAACGGAATAAGTTGGCGGTATTACACAAAAATCGACCATCAAAGAACAAAATAAAGCCAAGGGCAACCCATCAAAAGATGGGGACGCAAAGCTGAAGATCTAAGGCGCTAAATGCGTTATGATAGTCTGGCTTCCAAAAACGAGCAAGGTCTGCCCGCTATTCTGAGGGCAGACTTTTGTTGCATTTTACGGGTATTTTCTGCAACAGGAAGCACTTTTGTTATGTCGTGGAGAAAGGTGTTCCCTCATGTGTATGCCCGACTTATTACCTTATCATAGGTGGAAATAAAGACTGTGTAGCCTGTACATACCACTTCACAAGGATACAATTTCATAAGCCTATTCTAAAAAAGTCAGTATTTTGCCATGGGCAACGTACTGGCTTTTTTTATGTGCGCCCGGCATGGGTGTGTAACTCGGCGGTGAAAGTCCGCTACAGACTTGGCAGTAGGAACTGTTAGCCAAAGATAAGGGTGTCCGCCGTGAGGCGGAATCTGAAGGAAA
>JBCFAO010000031.1:0-46662 GCA_038562165.1 Clostridiales bacterium
CTGTACAATGGTTCTCACAAGGGGCAGCCTCCTTTGGTGTTTTAATGGTTTAGCGACTTTATTAAACCACATTTTGCTGCCTCTTGTTTATTTTTTTATCCTACATCTATTTTACACCGAGCAATGAAGCTTTCATAATTTATGGCAAAAAATATTAAGTTTAACATATATTGACAATTTGATTCTTCTATCGTATCATGAGACAAGGAGGTGGAAACAAATGTCAGATAAAGTGGCAGTATTTATCGATGGAGCTTATCTGGATAAAGTATTACAGGAAGAATTTAATTCACCGCGAATCGATTATGAGAAGCTTGCTAAATGGATGACTCAGGGGATACCCTTATTTCGCAGCTATTATTATCACTGCTTGCCTTACCAGGGCAATCCCCCTACAGAAGAGCAGAAAGAGAGATTTTCCAGAAAACAGGCTTTTTTTAATAGGATAGCTAATTTGTCGCAATTTGATGTGCGGCTGGGCAAGCTGGAATTTCGAGGATATAAAGAAGGCGGGACTCCGCTGTTTATCCAAAAGCGGGTGGATATTCTACTGGGGGTGGATCTGGTTTTGATGGCGGCCAAACAGCGGATCACTCATGCAGCCATATTTACCGGCGACAGCGATTTTTTACCGGCTATCCTTATGGCCAAGAATGAAGGCGTAATTATGACCTTATGCCATGGCGTCATGAATCCGCCCCATGAAGAGCTTTGGAAGGTTATGGATCAGCGGTTGATTTTAACCGAGGATATGATCCAGCAGATGACCCGGGCCTAGCATTGAAAATCCGGGTCAGCATTTGAAAAATTCGAGCCTGGCAGAGAACCGGCCTGGCAGATAATATTGAAATAAAATGAGCAGATGACCAAGGCCTAGGAGATAGCATTGAAATAAACAGTTTTTCTTCGATAAAAAAACATTGAAAAGACCTTTTGGCAGTTGATGGGACGGATTGACAAACCCAGGGAGGATTTAGTACAATTGGTTCAGAATCTTCCCCGGCGTTTCTTTTACTCGTTTGAGATGCCGGTCAGTATGTCCCGAATGGGATGTCCTTAAGTGGTTTATGACCACAAGGGGACATCCTTTTTGTACGCCCGGATTAGGTGATAAGCTGGCGGCGACCAGGATTTTGGTTGCCTGTATATACTAACTGCACAAAAATCGAGGTTGTGTTCCGGCAGGCAGCGGATTTGACCGTTTTTCGGGTCCAGATGCACAAAAATCGAAGTTGTAGACGGATTAGAGGGTAGTTTTTCGTAATTTGAGCCAAATTTAAAGGAAATAGTGCAACACAACTTCGTTTTTTGTGCAGTTAGCCTCTGCTTTTAGCCTAAATTTGATGTTCGCTGCAACACAACTTCGTTTTTTGAGCGGCCGGGCACACCCAATCCAATCCGAATTTACGCCCCCATGGATTCACCACTTTTTCTTGCCGTGTGTACAAAAAATGAGGTTTTATGGATATTTGCATTAGCTAACTGCTGAAAATTTCAAGTTTTACGCTACTGAACACTGATTTCTCCCTATATTTAATGTAGGCATAGTTTAAATCTACTATTCTAAAGGAACAACAGCCACAAAACCTCAAATTTTGTACATTTCAGCTTTGCGGTGGTCAGCTTTACGACGGTCAGCTTTATGACGGTCAGCTTTATGACGGTCAGCTTGTACGACTGTTTCAGTGCCCTCATTTTGTAAAAGGTTTTTACTTGCAAAATAGGGGTTTCAGTCCATTTTCAGGCTAAAATCGGCCAAAAGGCAATAGTTAAGTACTGTAAACTTGAAATTATAGGGAGCAGTTAGCACTCATGATTTTTTTTGCCCTTTTTTCTGCCAAAAGGTATAAATTTCCCGCCCGCCTAAAAATATTAGAAAGAGCCCAAAAATCCCTTGCAGCACAGAAGAGGAAAGCCAGGAAGCCAGCAAGGCTCCGGGCAAAGCGCCGCAGAGGGTCCAGGGAACTAGTTTTTTGGCACAGGCCACGTCCAGCTTTTTTTGCCGATACAAGGACCAGGCCGCCAGGGCTGAGGTGGGTATAGAAAAAGCCAGACATAGCCCTTGAGCCCCTAATTGGGAGGTGTCCGAAAAAAATACCAGTAAGGGCACCAGCAAAATACCGCCGCCCATGCCCATGCCGGTAATGATGCCGGCTAATATGGAGCCGATAAAAACAATCATTGCTCTGCCTCCAGAATTGCAAAGTATTTTCAGCAACTGCAACAAGCCAAAACCTCAAGCGTATTTTTCAGTGCAGACAATGTCTTGCAAGCAGACAGCGGAGTCTTGCAATGCCTGTCCTGGCCTTTGGCAGCTTTCAGCTGATTTTGGCAGCTTTCAACCACCTTTGGCAGCTTTCAGCCGATTTTGGCAGCTTTCAGCCGCCGAAAAACCCGGCCCAGGCCATACGACAGCCGGAAATCAACAATATGCAGCCGAAAATCAGGGCCAGCCATAAGCCGGGGACTTTGGTCAGCAGCTTAGCGCCGACCAAGCCGCCAATGCAGCCGCCGGCAATGGTATAAAGGAGCATGGTCAAAGGCAGAGGCTGTTTAAAAAGGTACACGGCCAGGCTTAAAAGCGTTGTCGGCATGATAATGATAAGGGAAGTAGCGTGGGCTATTTGCTGCTCCAGTTTTAGCTTGCGGGTAAGCTGGGGCACCAGGTAAGAGCCGCCGCCGCTGCCCAAAAGGCCGTTGATGAAGCCGGTGGGCAAGCCGGTTATAAGAATATTTTTTTGTTTTCCTTTTTGTGAGGCGGATGCTTGTCTATTCATTACCTAATATAGTATCCCGGCAGTTCGGGATTATACTCACGGTTCCAACGGTTACATGCGAGGCTCAATGATGAAAGTAAAAGGTCATCAGAGCCAGCAAAGTACAGCCGGACAGAAAACCGCCGGCGGCAAACAGCCGGTTTAGCTTCCAGGCTTCCGGGATCATATCGCGGATGACCAAAGAGACCATCGCGCCGCCGGCTAAAGCCAGCAAAAGGGAGATCAGGCCGTCTCCCAGGGAGATCAGCAAAATGCCAAGCCAGGCCCCTAAAGGCGTGAAAAAACTGATACCCAGCATCAACAGGAGAATCCAGCGGCGTTTGACGCCGGCCATTATGAAAGGAGTGGCGCTGGCAATGCCTTCAGGAATATTGTGGAGGCCGATGGCAATAGCCAGCAGCAGCCCCGTTTCTTTTTGGGCCGTGTGCCCGGCGGCAATAGCCATGCCTTCCGGCAGGTCATGAAGGGCGATGCCGATAGCCACTAAAATGCCCAGGCGAAAATAGCGGTTTAGCCCTTTGTCCTTTTCTTCCTGGTCCAGTCTTTTTCTGGTGAGATGGCCTACCAATTTCTCCAAGGTATCCATCAGCAGGACGCCAAGCCAAAAGCCGCAGAAGGTATAAAGCAGACTGCCGAAGCTATAGGAATAAGGCAGCAGGTCTAAAACGACGACGCAGGCCATGACGCCGGCGGCAAAACCCATAAGGGCCGCCAAGACCCTGACCCGGGGCCGGCCAAAGCCGCAAACCATGGCGGCTCCCAGCAAAGTGGCGGTTCCCGCCACTAAACTTTCCATTATTATAATCGAATTCATCATGCTATCACCCAAGAAAGATTATGCTGAGCAAAGGCGATTTATGTATAGGGATAGGTATCGGACGGCCGCAGCATAGGATATAGGCCAATCGCAGTATTGGATATGAGCCAATCGCATAGTGGGGTATCAGCTAATCGCAGCCTGGCGAAAACAGGCAGACGATTTGGCCTTGGCGGGTCCGGCGGTTTACACGCCGCTTATGCATTATTTAATCGAGAAATATTCCGATAAGTATTCCGAGAAATATTCCGAGAAATGTTTATAAATGTTCGGAAATATTTTGAAAAACATTTGACAAGCTATGTCAAAAAAGCTTATATTAATTAAATATAGATATAATAGGAGGAATAAGTATGGGCAGCGATACCATCAAGAAAGGGCCGGCCAAGGCGCCCCACCGTTCATTGCTGAGAGCTCTTGGCATTACAGATCAGGAAATGGGCAGGCCTTTTATTGGCGTAGTCAATTCACACAATGATTACGTACCCGGCCACCAGCATTTAAGGGATATTGGTGACGCTGTCAAAGCCGGCATCCGCAACGCCGGCGGTGTACCCTTCGAGTTTCAGACCATTGCCGTTTGCGACGGCATTGCCATGAATCATAGAGGCATGAAGTATTCCCTGGCCAGCCGGGAACTGATTGCCGATTCCATCGAAGTGATGATCAGCGCTCATCCTATGGATGCCCTGGTCTTTATTCCCAATTGTGATAAAGTAGTGCCCGGTATGCTGATGGCTGCTTGCCGGCTCAACCTGCCCTGCATCTTTGTCAGCGGCGGCCCCATGATGGCAGGCCAGTTGTCTGACGGCACCAGATTGGGCCTCAATGAAGTCTTTGAAGCTGTGGGCCAGCATAGCATTGGCAAAATGACGGACGAAGCCTTGTGCGAGATCGAAGAAAAAGCCTGCCCCGGCTGCGGCTCCTGCTCCGGCATGTATACGGCCAATTCTATGAATTGCCTGACGGAAGCTTTAGGCATGGGCTTGCCGGGCAACGGCACCATTCCCGCCATCAGCGGCGCCAGAAAGCGTTTAGCCAAGACTGCCGGCGAGCGGGTTATGGACCTTCTGAAAGAAAACCGGCGTCCCAGCGATATTCTGGTACCTGCCGCATTTAAAAATGCTTTGCGGATGGAGATGGCTTTAGGCTGCTCCTCCAATACGGCTTTGCATCTGCCGGCAATTGCCCATGAAGCCGGCGTACCGGTGGATTTGGCCATGATCGACGAAATCAGCCATACTACGCCTCAGCTTTGCGTGCTGAATCCGGCGGGGCCTACCTTTATTGAAGATTTGGCCAAAAAAGGCGGCATTATGGCAGTGATGAAGGAATTATCGGATCACGGCCTCATCGACGGCTGTGTTAAAGCCGTAGGAGCCGACTGCCTGAAGACGATTTTAGACCGGTGCCAGGGAGCTGACGGTGAGCTGATCCGACATTTTGACAAGCCTTACCGGCCGGAAGGGGGCATTGCGGTCCTCCGGGGCAACCTGGCTCCCGACGGCGCCGTAGTAAAGCAAGGGGCGGTATTGCCGGAGATGATGGTGCACAAAGGCCCTGCCAGGGTATTTAATAGTGAGGAAGAAGGCACCGCCGCCATTATGGCGGGCAAAATCAAAGCCGGCGACGTAGTGGTTATCCGTTATGAGGGGCCTAAAGGCGGACCGGGCATGCAGGAAATGCTGACGCCTACGGCTACGATTATGGGCCAGGGCTTAGGCTCTTCTGTAGCTTTGATCACCGACGGCCGCTTCTCCGGCGCTACCCGGGGGGCATCCATCGGCCATATTTCACCGGAGGCAGCGGCAGGAGGTTTGATCGGTCTGGTAGAGGACGGGGATATCATTAGCATCAATATTCCCGCCCGGCAGCTTGAGCTTCTGGTCGATGAAGCAGAGATCGAAAAACGCCGTCAAGCCTGGGCCGGACCGCCTAACCGGGGTGTTACCGGTTATCTGGCCCGCTACGCCGCTCAGGTGACCTCCGCCGCCCAGGGGGCAGTGTTTAAGAAACCGGGCCAACCTTAAACAAAAGGTCCGGCAAATAAATAAGTTATAAGGAATGCAGCCATCATGAAAAACGGTGCGCAATACATCATAGATTTTTTATTGAAAAAAGAAGTGGAAATGGTTTTCGGTTATCCCGGCGGCCAGATCCTCAACTTTTATGAATACCTGGGTAAATCTCCGCTTAAGCATGTACTGGTGCGCCATGAGCAAGGGGGAGCCCATGCGGCTTGCGGCTATGCCAGAGCTACCGGCAAGCCCGGGGTCTGTCTGGCCACTTCCGGGCCGGGGGCCACAAACCTGGTTACCGGCATTGCCGACGCTTATCTGGACTCCATTCCCCTTTTGGCCATTACCGGCCAGGTCAATCTTAACGATATCGGCAAAGACTCCTTTCAGGAAGCGGATATTACGGGAATCGTCACGCCGGTGACGAAGCACAGTTACCTGCTGGAAAGCCTGGAGACTTTGCCGGAGGTTTTGGATGAAGCCTGGCAGGTGGCTTGCGGCGGCCGGCCGGGGCCGGTGCTTATTGACGTACCGAAAAACCTGTTTTTGGCCGAAGGTGAAATCGCCGATAGCCGTCAGACTCTGCATACCCGGAAAGTGAAGAAAGCCGACCGGACCGAAGAGTTGATGCCCAAAATCATGGAAGCGTTAAGCAAGGCTAAGCAGCCTTTGATTCTGGCCGGCGGTGGTCTTGTTACTGCCGGGGCTTGCGATCTGCTGATCAAGCTGGTGGAGGAAACGGGAATTCCTGTAGTCAACACCTTAATGGGCAAAAGCGCTTATCCGGCGGATCAGCCCCTGGCCCTGGGCATGGTAGGCATGCATGGGGTTGCCGCCGCCAATTTGGCTTTAAGCAACTGCGATCTCCTGCTTTGTCTGGGTACCCGGCTTAGCGACCGGATTACCGGCAACCGCCGGCAATTTTTGGAGGAGGCCTGCATCATTCATGTGGATGTGGACGCCGCCGAGCTCCAAAAAAACGTAGACGCTAATTACTGTTTACAGTTGGATGCCCGCCTGTTTTTGCAGCGGATTTTGGAAGAGGGCAATTTCAAGAAAAACGGCGATATTGCCAAATGGCATCAACAGATTGGCCAGTGGCAGCAGGAACATCCCTTGCCCACTGACTTCAGCGGTCTGCTTAAGCCCCAGGAGGTTATCCTGGAAGCTGCCCGACAGGCCGGCAATAAAGCTATTGTGGTTACCGACGTAGGTCAGCACCAGATGTTTGTGGCCCAATATTATCCCATCGGCCGCTGCCGCAACTTCCTGACCTCGGGAGGATTGGGAGCAATGGGCTTTGGCTTGCCGGCAGCCATGGGCGCCGCCTTTGGCCGGCCCGGCGAGGACGTGCTGCTTTTTGTGGGGGACGGCGGTTTCCAAATGACCCTCCAGGAGCTGGCCACCATCCGGGAGCATAACTTGCCGGTAAAAGTTATCATTTTGAACAACAGTACCCTGGGCATGATCCATCAATGGCAAAATGTCATATTCAAAAAACATTATGTGGCTTCAAATCTGCCGGCCTTGCCGGATTTTGTGAAGCTGGCGGCGGCTTACGATATACCTGCCGTCATGGCTGCCACAAGAGAAGAACTAAGCCAGGCCATGGAGTTCGTATTAAAGACAGAAGGTCCTGTAATCGCGGATTTCCGGGTGGATGGGGAAGAATTGGTTTTGCCTTTTATATTGCCGGGAGGCAAACCGGAAGATATGTTAGGGAGGTGGCAGGGTGAAACACACCTTCGCAGTTTTAGTCGAAAATAGTCCGGGTGTTTTGTCAAAAGTAGCAGGCCTGTTTTCCCGCCGGGGCTTCAACATCGAAAGCCTGGTGGTCAGTGAGACCGAGGATAGCTCCACTTCGCGGATGACCATTGTGGTGGAAGGGGACAACCGGGTTCTGGAGCAGGTGGGTAAGCAGTTAAATAAGCAGGTGGATGTTATTAAGGTCAATGATATCACCAACGAGGAGACGGTGGAGCGGCAGCTTTGCCTGATCCGGGTATCGGCAGACCAAAGCACCCGGCAGGAGGTACTGCAGATCACCGAGGTTTTCCGTTGCCGGGTTGTGGATATCGGCCGCAAATCTCTGATTGTGGAAGCCACCGGTGACGAAGCAAAGATGCAGGCAATTATCCGTTCACTGTGGCCTTTTGGCATTATGGAGTTGGTACGCACCGGAAAAGTAGCCATGGTGCGGGGCGAGCGGAATAAGGGCAAATGACGGCAAGGGTTATCGAACAAAGTAATAAATAAACACATAGAGTAAGAAAGGAAGTATGGAAAAATGGTAAAAATGTTTTATGATCAGGATGCGGATCTCAGTTATCTGGAGGGTAAGACGGTAGCGGTAATCGGTTATGGCAGCCAGGGCCACGCCCAGGCCCAGAACCTGAAGGACAGCGGTTTGAATGTTATCGTCGGATTGCGCCGGGACAGCAAGCGCTGGGAAGTGGCCAAAGCCGATGGTTTTGAAGTATACGAGCCCGCCGAGGCCTCCAAAAAGGCCCAGGTCATTCAGATATTGACTCCTGACGAAAAGCAGAAGGAGATCTACGAAAAAGATATCGCCCCCAATCTGGAAGCCGGCGATACCATCATGTTTTCTCACGGTTTCTCCATTCATTTCAAACAGATCATTGCCCCGGAAAATGTCAATGTCATCATGGTGGCTCCCAAAGGCCCCGGCCATATGTTGCGCCGGGTTTATGTGGAAGGCGTCGGCATGCCCGCTTTAGTGGCAGTGTATCAGGATCCTTCCGGCAAAGCTCTGCAAATCGGTCTGGCTTATGCCAAAGGCATCGGCTCCACGAAAGCCGGCGTTTTGATGACCACCTTTAAGGAAGAGACAGAAACAGATCTCTTTGGCGAACAGACCATCTTGTGCGGTGGTATGACTGCTTTGATCACCGCTGCCTTTGAGACGCTGGTGGAAGCCGGTTACCAGCCGGAAAGCGCTTATTTTGAGTGTCTCCATGAAGTAAAGTTGATTGCCGATCTGATTTATGAGCACGGCATTTCCGGTATGCGTTATTCCATCAGCGACACCGCTGAGTTTGGCGATTTGATTACCGGCCCCAGGCTGATCAATGATGCGGTAAAGAAAGAGCTGAAAGGCGTGCTGAGAGATATTCAGGACGGCACCTTCGCCAAAGAATGGATTCTGGAAAACCAGGCCGGCCGGCCCAGGCTCAACAGCTTGCGCCGCATGGGCGAAGAGCATCAGATCGAGCAAGTGGGCAAAGAGCTGCGGGCTCATATGCCTTGGCTGAAAAACAAAAAAGGGCTGGCTTAAGTAGCCGCCCAAACGCGATATATGGATATAAGGACGGGTGATGGTGTGCATACCGGAGCAGAAATTTTGGTAAAAGCATTGGAAAGAGAAAATGTAGAAATGGTGTTCAGCTACCCCGGCGGCGCCAATTTGGAGATATTGGACTATCTGAAAAAGTCTTCTATCAAGACGGTATTGGTGCGCCATGAGCAGGGTGCAGCCCATGAAGCCAGCGGCTATGCCAGAATAACCGGTAAGCCCGGCGTTTGCCTGGTGACCTCCGGCCCCGGTGCTACGAACTTAGTTACCGGCATCGCCGCCGCCAGCATGGATTCTATCCCGCTGATTGCGATCACCGGTCAGGTAGCCACCGGCATGGTGGGAACTGACGCCTTTCAGGAGGTAGACGTTACCGGCATCACCGACCCCATTACCAAGCATAACTATCTGATCAAAGATGTCAATGCTGTGGCCCAGACGGTCAAGGAGGCTTTTTATGTTGCCTCCGCCGGCCGGCCGGGACCGGTGGTGCTGGATTTTCCCCGGGATGTGGCTAAGGCCTCTTCAAAAATCAAAGAAGTGGCTTCCATAGATCTCCGGGGCTACAAGCCAAACTTGAAAGGCCATACGGGCCAGATCAAGCAGGTGATACGGCTATTGGCGGAATCTAAAAGACCGTTGATCCTGGCCGGCGGCGGTATCTTAGGCTCGGAAAGCTGGGATGAGCTGCGCCAGCTGGCGGAAAGCCAGCAGACTCCTGTGGCCAATACACTGATGGGCCTGAGCAGTATTTCTCTCGATCATCCTTTGGCCTTGGGCTTAGCAGGAGTTCACGGTTTGCCGGCGGCTAATCTGGCTATTCAAAGAGCGGATTTGCTTATTGGGCTGGGTACCCGGTTCAGCGACCGTTTGAGTTGCGATGTGGAAGGTTTTGCTCCCAATGCCAAAATCATTCACATCGATGTAGACCCGGCGGAAATCGGCAAAAATGTCCGGGTGGATATACCTTTGGTGGGGGATTTAAAGATCGTTCTCAATCAGATTTTAGAAAAGCTGGAGCCGGTTCAGCATCAGGAATGGCTGGCGGACATAGCCCAGCTTAAGGCTATAAAAGCGCCCTCTTGCCGGGTTCAAGAGCTGTCGCCCATTACCGTTATGGAGGCTCTGGCTAAGGTTTTGCCGGCTCAGGCTATTGTGACCACCGATGTGGGCCAGCACCAGCTTTGGTCGGCCCAGCGGCTGCCCCACCGGCGGCCTCGAGCCTTCATTTCCTCCGGCGGCCTGGGAGCCATGGGTTATGGGATTCCTGCCGCTATCGGCGCTCAGATGGCTTGTCCCAAGGATTTGGTGGTAGCCGTCACCGGTGACGGCAGCTTCCAGATGGGATTGCCGGAGCTGGGTACTGCCAAAGAGCAAAAACTGCCCATTAAGATTCTCTTGCTGAACAATTCCTACTTAGGGATGGTTAAGCAGTTGCAGGACTTTTACTGCGGCCAGCGGTACGCTGCCGTTCAATTTACGGACAATCCGGATTTCGGCTGCCTGATGAAAGCTTATGGCGGCAGTCATTACCTGGTTACCCGGGAAGAGGACTTGAGCCAGGCTCTGGCTGATTTCCTGGCCGATCCCGGCATGGCCATGCTGGAAGCCCGGGTGGCCTATGAGGAAAACGTCTTGCCTATGGTTTTAGGCGGCAATTGCCTAAGCCAGATGGAAGGGGTAGAAGAAACCCTATAAAGCCAGCAAACAAACAAAGTGCGCTCTTCAAGCCGGCAGTACAGTATACTGCAAACGGTTTGGAGGGCGCATTTTTTGGCGGAAATCCATTAAGCAATATTATTATTCTATGGAAATAGCTTGGGGGTTAACAATACGAGCTTTATCGTACTCTTTTCTGACCACGGCAATAACATCCATAGAAGAGTATAAAGACATGTTGTCTATACTGTCTTCGGCATTAGCGCCAATATGGGGCGTAGCGATGAGGTTGGGGCAATCAAACAAAGGATTATCCCGGTTGGGCGGTTCTTTTTCGAAAACGTCCACTGCCGCTCCGGCGATGGCCCCATCTCTGAGTGCTGCAATCAAAGCTCTCTCATCTACTAAAGGGCCCCGGGCACAATTAATCAGGCAGGCTGTTTTTTTCATCAGCGCCAAACGGCGGCTATCTATCATATGATACATGTCATCGGTATAAGGACAATTTAAAGAGACGAAATCGGCCAGAGCCAAGCCCTCTTCCAAAGTTTCTGCTTTTCTTACGCCTGTCTCAGCCATCTGTTCTTTATTCAAAAAAGGATCATAACCGAATGCCTCCATGCCAAAACCCAATTTGCAGATTCTGGCCAGCTTTTGGCCGATTGCCCCCATTCCTGCAATGAAGACAGCTTTGCCGTACAAATCTTTACCGATCCATTGATTGCGGGAATAATAATCCCGTTCTACCCGCAGGGCCAGGTCCGCATCCCGTATTTTTCTGCTCAGCATCAGCATAAAGCCTGCTGCCAGCTCAGCTACGGATTCGGCGTTAGCGCCGGGGGTGTTTACCACGCATATACCCCGATGGGTAGCCTCCTGTACGTCGATGTGATCTGTACCCACACCGTGGGAGGCCACTACTTTAAGCTTTGGCGAACGGGAAAAAATCTGTTTATCCACCTTGGTATTGCGGCTGATAATAGCCTGGCAATCGTATGCCAAAGCAGCGGCGCTTTCCGGAGAGGGATCAGGAGCGATAACAACCTCCGCCTCTTTCGTCAGATATGCCATACCCGCAGGCCTGATGGGCTCCGTCAGCAAAACCTTTATTTTTTCTGCCATTATCCTGTCTCCTTTCGACGCAAGCATTTATTAGATTCTAAATGTTTTCTTTCTGCTGCCAGCTCCAAAGAGGATTTTGAACGGAAAATTTGCCGCCGCTGATCTCAATGTTAACGCCGGTAATGTAAGAAGCTCCCTCCCCGGAGAGGAAAACGGCCATCTTTGTCAAGTCTTCCGCTTCGCCCAGTCTGCCGGAGGCAATGGCGCTTACCAGTTCTTCGTATCGGGTTTTTATTCCTTCGGAGGTCATTTCTGTCTTGATATAGCCGGGAATAATGGATAAAACCCGGATGCCGTAAGGAGCCAGTTCTCCCGCCAGGGTTTTCGTAAGATTATTGACAGCCGCCTTGGCGCAGGAATAAACTGCCCGGCCGGCAGTGGGGATCCGTGAAGCAAAGGACGATATATTAATGATGACGCCCCCTTTCCGGCTCATTTCCTTTGCCGCCGCCTGACAGCCAAAGAAAACGGCTTTAAGGTCGATGGCCATCATCTCATCCCAAAGCTCTTCGGTAACATTTTGCCAGCCTACCAGTCCCGGCGTATCTATACCGGCATTATTTACCCAGACATCAAGAGAACCCAAATTTTTAATGATATTTTGGCCAAAGCTATTTATTTCTTTAATATTAGAAACATTTACGGTTTGCCAATATGTTCTGACGCCCAGGGCTTTGATTTGCTCTGCTGACAGCCGCAGTTTCTCCCCGGTTCTGCCGCAGATTGCCACATCAGCTCCGGCGGCAGCATATTCTAAAGCCATTGCTTTGCCGATGCCGGAACCGCCGCCGGTGATGGCTACCACTTTTCCTTTCATTTCCTTGCTCAACCCCCTGCTTCCTTGCCACATATTTCTCTCGCCCGTGTTAAATGCAAATATCGTGCCACTATTTGGGGGAGCCAATAAATGCCCGTCATCTTTTTCTCCAACCATTATCCGGTCAGGCAAAAAGCTCTGATTGATTGATCAGAGCTTTTTATTTTTGTCTTGAAAGAGACAAAGATTCATAATATAAATTAGGCAAATTGAAAATAAATTCAGGCGAAATTGAAGCTATTTTAAAGTGAATGCCGGTATTGGTTTCCCGGGAACCTCGTCACTTGGCCTCTCTTGATTTTGGCACGATTATTGCTAATTAAGTTAAGGCAGAGCCATCAATGTCGCCATAGGAGGAGATTTTGTGTTAGGCTCCATTACTACCATATCCATCAGCGCAAAAGCCAAAGAGGATGTCTTCAGACAGCTTACGGATCTAATCGGCAATCAAGTTCGGATCACCTCTTATTGTTACGAAGAAATGCCCTCCGGCGGCAACTTCCGGGATGATCTTGTGCTGATTACTACCAGTTTTATTGAAGCCTGCTGTCGGCCCTTATTGGCTCCGGATTGCCACTGCCTTGTGGCTAAACGGAATTTGGACTTATCTTATATCCATTTATTAATGGAAATACCGGAAGGCAACGACGTTCTTGTTGTCAACAATATTTATGAGAATGCCCGGGAGGTAATAACAGAGCTTGCCACTTTCGGCATTAATCAATATCATTTTTTCCCCTATAATCCTCATGAGCCCCTTTCCCGGGAATTTCGGTATGCCATTACACTGGGGGAGTTTGATCCCGTCTTGGAACGGATTCCTCACGTCTACGACATTGGCACCCGTCAAATCAATTTGTTGACGGTGGCGGAGATCCTGCATTTTTTTACGGGGCGGATTATCGTGGATGAGCTGATCACCAGCCGCTATGTAAAAACCAGTGTGCAAACCATTATGAATTTAAATGGTGAAAGGTACAAGAACAGTGTATTGCAGGCTCAGTTGGCAGCAATAGTGGAAGGCTTTGACGACGGAGTTTTGGTTTTGGAGGACCAGGGGGAAGGGGCAGCCAACTTCAAAGTTGCCTTTTGTAATGATATGGTTCGTCAGGTTCTGCAAAAGGATCCGCTGAAAGAATCCCTGCCGGATTGGCTTACCGAAGCAATTAAAGGTAAAGAAAACGAAGTATTCTTCCTGCGTCAGGAAAGCCGGGAGCTGCAGGTGGAGGTTCGTAAAATTTACGACGGCAATAGAAAGGTCAGGCTTTTGATTTTAAAAGATATTGCTCTGATTCGCAAAATAGATGTGAATTACTGCACGTATCAAAAGGCTCAAGGCCATAGTACCAATCACACTTTTCAGGATATTTTATGCATAGATAAAAACATGCAGCAGGTGATCGAAAGCGCCCGGCAAATGGCCAATAGTTTATCCAATATTTTAATCACCGGTGAAAGCGGTACGGGCAAAGAAATCATGGCCCAGGCAATCCATAACGAGTCTCCTTTTTGCCAGGGCCCTTTTGTAGCCTTTAATTGCGGGGCCATCAGCGAGTCGCTGCTGGAAAGCGAGCTTTTTGGCTACGATGAGGGGGCTTTTACCGGGGCCAGCCGCCACGGCAAGATAGGCCTTATCGAGCTGGCCCATAATGGCACCTTATTTTTGGATGAGATCGGCGATGCTCCACTGTCTATTCAGCAAAAGCTTTTAAGGGTCATTCAGGAAAAAACTATTCTCCGGGTAGCCGGCCGCCAGCCTATTCATGTCAATATCAGAATCATCGCCGCTACCAATCAGGATTTGCCGGCTCTGATCAAAGAAAAACGGTTTCGTAACGATTTGTATTACCGGCTGAACGTACTTTTTGTTCATCTTCCCGCCTTGAGACAACGTAAAGCCGATATTCCTTTGCTTTTTCACTTCTTTTTAAAGAAGCATCTGGCTCTGCATGATTGTGCCATGATTAATATTAGTCAGGAAGTTAATGAACTTTTGCAAAGCTACGAGTGGCCAGGTAATGTAAGAGAGCTGCAAAATCTTTGCGAGTACCTGACTAACCATATTCTTCATGGAAAAAAGCCTTTATTGACGGATAAAATCCGGGGGTATATGATGCGCCAAAGCCAGGGCCTTTCTGGGGAGCTTGCGGCAAGCAATCCAAAGCAAATCCCCGATCTTATGCCTCTTGAGGATAAAGCGTTGACCTCCGGTATGGAAAAAAATATAGTCAGCCGTGAAGGGTGTTTTATTCTGGAGGCTCTTTATCAGTTGTCTTTAGAAGGCAGACTGATTAGTCAGCAGCAATTGCAGGCATACTGCCGCCAATGGGGCAGAGAATATACGGCTTACCGGATCAAAAGCATTCTCAATGGACTGCAGGCCTTGAAAATGGTGGAATCGGTAGTTGGCCGGGGTACCAGCCTGACGGAATCCGGATTACAGTATCTGCGCAATCAAAAACCTGGAAGGAGCTCCCCATGTGTACCTTAAGTTGGAAAAAGTTTAAAGAAAACGAAGGAGGACGTTATGAAGGATCATAATGACAGTATGCAGGTTTCCTTTGCCGATTCTATTGGAATTATGTTGGCAATCATCGCAGTGGTTGTAGTCTGTGTACGCTTGGGCTTATCTTTG
Source organism: Clostridiales bacterium (assembly GCA_038562165.1). Taxonomy (GTDB): domain Bacteria; phylum Bacillota; class Peptococcia; order DRI-13; family UBA5745; genus WRMS01. Next base: position 15,159 of record JBCFAO010000031.1, read on the forward strand.
GTTATCCCTTTGTTGCTATGCTGGTTTGTACTTTTTCTATATTCATTAATTAGAAAAATCCAATGGGAAACTCTGCAGAATTATGCGGTAGGAGCCATAAAGGACGGCTTTGGCTCCGTATTAATTGTCATCGCCGTAGGGGCGTTAATTGGCACATGGATACTTTCGGGAACAGTTCCAACTATCATTTATTATGGACTGAAAATTATCAGCCCTGCAATCTTTTTGCCTGCCACCTTGGTCCTGTGCTCCCTGCTCTCTCTGGCCACCGGTACATCTTATGGCTCCGCCGGTTCCGCCGGTCTTGCTATGATGGGAATCGGCATGAGCATGGGATTTCCCCCGGGACTGATTGCCGGAGCTGTAATTTCCGGCGCTTTGTTCGGTGATAAAATGTCGCCCTTCTCCGACACCACCAACTTGTGCCCGGCTATGGCCGGCGGCGAATTATTTAAGCATATCGGCTCAATGATGTGGAATACCATTCCGGCCTGGATTATTTCTATGATTCTGTACTATTTTTTAGGTGTGCGTTACTCTGCAACCGCTTATGACCCTTCAGTAATTACAGAATATTTAGCTGGCCTTCAGGATATTTTCAACATTGGAGTTATTGCTCTGTTGCCGATTGTTCTCATTATTGTTTTGCTGGTGTTTAAAATGCCGGCGCTGCCGACTATTTTGATCGGCGCCGTATTCGGCGGTATTTTGGCCATGATTACCCAGGGCGCCGGAATCAAAGAAGTTATTAACGCCATGCACAAAGGGTTCAGCATTAAGTCCGAAATCTTTCTCATTGAAAGGCTGCTGAACCGGGGTGGTGCCAGCAGCATGATGGACATTGTTTACATTATGATTTTTGGCATGGGCCTGGGCGGTATGCTGGAAAAGATGGGCGTTCTGGGTAATTTCTTAAACCTGATGGTAAAAAAGATAACTACCTTGCCCCGTTTGACCTGGGCGACCATGGGCGTATCCTATTTATCCGGCGCTGTAGGCAGCACCATGTCTATGGCTCAGGTTATTACCGGTAAACTGATGGCCCCTTTGTACAGGGAAAAAGGCGTTGCTCCTGAGATTCTTTCCCGGACCATGGAGGACACCAGCACAATGGGAGGCACCCTGATGCCCTGGCATACAAATGCGGTATTCTTTACCGGCGCTCTGGGGGTGACCTATGGCGAATATATGCCTTTTGTTTTCCTGTGTTATCTCTGCCCGATCATTTCTCTGATTTTTTCTTATACCGGGATTAGTATTAAGTACGTAGATCCGGAGACCGGGGAGTATATTCCTAAAGAAAAAGCGCCCATTAATCTAAATATTTAAAGTAAAAAAGGGAATAAAGGCAGCTTGGGATAGCTTAGCTTCATGTTAGGAGGTGTCGCAAAATCTTTGAGATAAAAGGTTTTGCGACTTCTCCATGAGAAAAAGAAGGAGGGAGACCATGGGCTTTGAATCATTGCCAAAGGTAAAACTTGCTTATTTACCCACACCCTTGGAGGAAATGAAGCAAGTAAGGAAGGTTATTGGGGGTCCGCGGCTGTTTTTAAAAAGAGACGACCAAACGGGGCTGGGTTTAGGCGGCAATAAGCTGCGTAAATTGGAATATTTGTTGGGAGACGCTTTAGCCCGGGGAGCGGATACGATTGTCACTTCCGGCGTAATGCAAACGAATCATGGCAGGCTGACGGCAGCCGCCTGTGCCAAACTAGGCTTGGATTGTATCCTGGTGATGACGGAGGCCGACTGCGGATATTATGAAGCCAACCGGATTTTGCAGGAGCTTTTCGGCGCCAAACAAGTATTTGCTGATGTAGACTATAGCGTTGCTCCGGAAAAGCTGGCCAAAGAACAGCTTCGGGCAGGAGATGCAAAAATTGCGCAAGTCATGGATGAGTTGCGCCGGGCGGGGAAAAAGCCCTATCTCATTCCCCGGGCCGGCCGTTCCCTGCAAGGCACCGCCAGCTATTGTCAGGCTATGCTGGAGTTGAAACAGCAGCTTGAAGAACAGGATATTCATGCCGGTCATATTATCGTTCCTGTTGCTTCCGGCAGTACATTTGGCGGTGTCTTATTAGGGGGCCGGATTTGTGAGATGCAGGCGAAGTTCCATGGCATAGCCTTATCCCGCTCCGCAGAGGAGGGGAAAGAAATGATCGAGGAAGAGTTTAACCATGATGCGGCGGCTATGGGCTACCCTTACCGTATAAAACAAGAAGAGGTTAATTTATATGGGGAGTATATTGGCGCCGGCTACGGAATAATGACCGAGGCAGGAAAAAATGCCATCCGTTTGTTTGCTGAAACGGAAGGCATTTTGCTTGATCCTGTATATACGGGGAAAGCCATGGCCGGCTATTTGGATTTATCGGCTAAAGGCGCTTTTCGCAAGGATGAAACTGTAATTTTCTTTCATACCGGCGGACTTCCCCTGCTCTTTTTAAAAGAGGTTGGCCTCTGGCTGGGTGAGAAAAACCGGTAGGCTAATCTGCCTGCTGGTCTGTCTATAGCAGCCCTTTTAAATCCTGGGTATGGCTTATTCTGCCGTCTTTTTGGGGCGGCAGCAGGTATTCGCCATATAGGTCCTGGGTCATAGCTTGCTCCAGCTTTTGCTTCAGATGATATAAGCGGCGTTTGATGGAGCCTACGGGCCTTTCCGCCTGCTCGCTGATTTCTTTATCACTCATATTGTAGTAAAATTTCATGAGAAGCAACTGCTGATCCGATTCCTGAAGAGTCAAGATCCAACGGCGGATGAAATTGATGTCTTCAATGTCCAGCTCCTCCGGGTCGAAGGAATCCCAACCCTGCTCCATGAGCTCCAAAGGTGGCAGCTCGTTATATCTCATATTATCCAGCTTTATCTTGTTGCGGCCGTAATTAATCGCTATAGAGGAGACCCAGGCAAGAAAGCTTTCCTCATTTCGCAAATCCTGCAATTTTTCCAGAGACCTGACGAAAGCCTCCTGGGTTACCTCCATTGCTAAATCCGATTTCTTAAAATGGGCTAAACAAAGCCTATAGACAGTCATGAAATGACTTCTGTACAATTCCGCAAAATCCAATATATAACACCGCCTTTGCAACGAGTGACAATAGCAGGTTGTCGTATTGTGGCAAAAATTGAGAGATAGATTCACTATAGCATCATCTTTTTGTAAAAACAATAGCCAAATGCCTTTTATCAGCATAGAGTAATTTGGGAGGACCTCCCAAAAGGAATAAGGAAAGGGACGAGAAAACCTCAATGGAAGAACGCTTCTATGCTCTTGTGTTTTATAGCGGCCACGGAGCGGCAGTTATGCAAAAGTACTTGGCAGAGAAAGGCTTTTCTTTGCGGCCAATGCCCACTTTGCGGATATTGAGCACCAGCTGCAGCACATCACTGCGCATACCCCAAACGGATTTGGCGGCAGTGCGTTGGGCGGTGGAATCGGGACCGGTGTCCCGGGATCAATACCGCTTCTACTTTGTCCGCATGGTAGATGGCAAACCTATTGCTAACCCGATGTGAGGCGGAGCTGCAAAACCTGTAAAAACCCAAAACAGACGAGACGGCCCCCTTCTGCCCGACGCAGAAAAGGGGCCGCCCCTGTTATTGGGTTTAGTTAACGCTCCTTAATCGAAGCTCCAAAAATCCGGATTTGTCTGAGGGCACTGAAAAAAGGCCAGTGAAAAAGTTGGCGGCAAATCACAGGCCTTGTACATTTCAGCCCACGACGGTCAGCTTACCCCTTTGCCGGGCCTGACTGCTCAAAAATGCAGGTTTGTCATCATTTGCTCTGGCTAACTGAGCAAAAATGCAGGTTTGTCATCGTTCGCTCTGGCTAACTGAGCAAAAATGCAGGTTTGTATACCTCTAAATCCCTGCTTTGGAACAAATTTGGCCCATAAATGGGGTGAAACCATATTTCCAGGCCAAAATGCATTCTACAAACTTGCAATTTTGAGCAAAACACTGTGAGTTGATGATACAAACCTGCAATTTTGCACAAAATAGACCATCCACATGAGAATCTTGAAAGTCGTTCAAATTTTTTGGATTTAGAAGACGAGATTAATTTACGCGACTTTTTCAGTGCCCTCGGTTGTCTTGTCCGTGCCCTGCTCTTTTTACCGTTTGTATGCAAATCACGCCGGCGCTGCAGCAAAATCAGCGGGTGGAATCCGGGGCCTGGTTGGCAGCGGCCGCAGGGGAATAAGCGCTTAAATAATAATATAAGGGGGGACTGGTTACTGCCGGCAGTTCCAGACTTTCCTTTTGGCGCAATGTGGGATAGATCTTGTTGTACATCATAATATCCATAAAGCCGCCGGGCAGCGTCAGGCCTCTTTCCAGGCTGCCAGCATTGCCGATGGCCTGAACCCGCAGAGGCAGTGGAACGGGGCTGTTGTTAACGGAGATGAGACGGCCTTCCGGTGAGTCGCTGTAGAAAATGTAGCTGTTGGCATTGAGGCGGTAGCCGCCTACGGCGATGGCTTCGGCGCCGGCAGCCCAAAGCTCGTTGACCAGAACGATCAGGTCAGTATACTGCACAGCCGAAGTGGCCTGAAACTGAATTTCCAATCCTTGGCCGCTAATGGGTCTGGTGCCATTGGCGATTTCTAAACGGGCCAGTTGCTGCTCTAAAGATTTGATGGTCAAGGATTCGTCTTCAAAGGCATTGCGGCGGTCATAAAGCTGGGAAGAGAGGTCCGACATTTCTTGGCCCAGGCGCTGCCGTTTCTCCGTAAGGTTTTTGACCATGACAATAAGATTTTCCTGCCTTTGCTGGTAAAGCTCCCGGTCAGGAGAGTTCTGGGCTTTAAACTGGACGGAGAGAGAAAGGCCCAGGACGGCCATCGCACAGAAAAAAGCCAGCATATTTCTTAATGCAGTGCTCACAGATCCCCCTCCCCATTGGTGAGGTCAGGTTTGGCGGCGGCTTTTTTTTCTTGGCGGGCCAGGCGGTACAAGCGGTCTTTTTCCCGCAGGCCGCTGATAATATAATGGCGGATCATCGAAAGATTGCTGAAAAGCCGGACACCAAAAGCAAAGACTGCCGCATAATATAGGTCTACGCCCAGCATATCGCCGATGTAGGCCAGAGCCGCAGCCAGAAGGGCATTCGTAAAAAAGCCGGTCATCATCATCAGACCGTCGAATTTTTTCTCGTAAAGAGAACGTATGCCGCCAAAAACGGAATCCAAAGCCGCCATAATGGCAATGGACAGATATTTGACCATTTCCGCCGGTATCTCAATATGTAAAAACTGTCCCGAATAGATGCCCAGAGCCAACCCAATAATGGGGATAAGCCACCACATTCCGAAAAACCTCCTACATTTGCGCACTAAGTATTTAAGGATAGCAAATTGTGTCCGTAGGACCATTTGCGTGCTAAGTATTTAAGGATAGCAGAACATCTGCGCCCTAAGCATCTGCGGATAGCAGATTGAGTCCGAAGGATTGAGTCCGTAGGACCATTTGCGCACTAAGTATTTAAGGATAGCAGATTAAATTCGCAGGATTGAGTCCGTAGGACCATTTGCGTGCTAAGTATCTAAGGATAGCAGGAACATCTGCGCCCCAAGCGGTTACGGATAGCAGATTGAGTCCGTAGGACCCTTTGGCGGATCTCATTTTAGGAAAAAGGTCGTGAACCTATGGATGTTCGCCGGAGCAGGCCGTCTGTACAAAAATTGCGTTTGTATGTAAACTGGCTAATCCAGATGAGCAAAATTTGCGTTTGTATGTAAAATGTGACCTCAATTTGGCCTCAAAACGGCATACACTCGAAAAAAATGCTCCGATTTGGGCTGAAATTGGTGTTTCAAGCTCTGCATTTTACATACAAACGGAAAAATTGAACAGGCCAGGTGCCAAAAGTGTATACAACCGAAATTTTTGAACAGGCCAGGTGCCAAAAGTGCATACAACCGAAAATTTTGAGCAGGCCTAACCCTGAAAACACATACAACCGAAAAAACGGAACAGATCCGCCGGTCGGTCACTGCTCTGCCCCCCTAAGCATCTGCCTCTACAGCAATTTGGCGTGAACAAATTGCAATTCACCTTTGTATGCAGGCAGAACCAGGCTATCGCCGACCTCCAGGCTTACGGGGAAATGGTTGAGCCGCAAATAATCATAGCGGCCATGGGCCACAGTATCCCAAAGGATGGCGGGATTGCCGATGGCTTGGATGACAAAGGGCGGCGCCAGGCGGGTGGTATTGACCAGAATCACATTGCCCACACAGCGCAACTCCGTAGTGCCGATGAGCCGCTGGTCATTGATAGCAATGGCTTCGGCGCCGGCGGATTTCAGGTCGGAGACGATGGACAGCAAATCCTCATAGTGAATGATGTAATTATTGGGGTCGCCGCCGGGGTTTTCCCGCAGGCCCTCATAATTATCGTCCAGGATGATTTCGATGCCTTTGCCGGTAACTTGCGTCAGGCCGGCTCTCAACTGGGCCATCTTTAAATCCTCCTGGAGGGCCTGGATGGCTGCGGTCTGATGGCCGTTGTCCAAGGCCGCCAGCTCCGCCCGGTATTGTTCAATCAAGCCCTCATAAGCGGCGATTTCCCTTTCCAGATCGGAAATGGTGGAGACCAGATTATCCATGCGCTCACTGAGGGCCGCGCTTTGATTGCTGCCGGAAGCGGTGCGCTGATGCAAAGAGAACAGGCAGCCGATGAGAAAGCAGGCTATGGTCAGCGTCAGTATAGCTGTTAATTTTTTCTTCAAGGCAAACCTCACAAAAAACATGACTTTACGATTCGCTCAATAAACTATATTATAGTATAGATTATAGCATATGGTTAAAATAAAAATAAGAGATAAAACTGATAAAATATGTTAAAATGAATGCAGATGATAGGGCATTGAGGAGACCGATTTATGTTCGACAGGATTATGGATTTCATCACCATAAGAAATGCCGTTGACATTGTCATTGTTTCTTATGTTTTTTATAAAATGATGATGATGATCCGCCAGACCAGAGCTATCCAGTTGCTAAAAGGCGTTCTGGTTTTGCTGGTTGTGGCTTTTATCAGCAATGTAATGCAGTTGCAGACCGTTAGCTGGCTGCTGTCCCAATTACAGACGGTGCTGATTGTGGCTTTGCCCATTGTTTTTCAGCCGGAGCTCAGAAAGGCTCTGGAGCGGCTGGGCCAGGGCAGTATCTTTGGCCATCAGGTCATCGACCGGGCCACCTTTGAACGGATGGTGGAAGAGATCATCCGGGCCGTCAGAATTATGGCCAAAAATCAAGTGGGCGTGCTGCTGGTGCTGGAGCGGGAAACGGGGCTCAGCGATTACGGCGATACCGGCGTTTTGGTCAATGCCGATATCTCTTGCGAGCTTTTGGAAAATATCTTTTTCCCCAAAGCCTCTTTACATGATGGGGCCACCATTATCCGGGGCGATAAGATTTATGCCGCCGGCTGTTTTCTGCCTTTATCGGAAAACCCCAATATCAGCAAGAGTCTGGGCACCAGACACCGGGCGGCCTTGGGCCTGTCGGAGCAATCCGATGCTTTTATCATTGTAGTATCGGAAGAAACCGGCGTAATCAGCGTGGTGGAAGAAGGCAGAATGACCCGCTATCTCAGTGACAGCACCTTGCGGGATATGCTGCTGGAGCGCTTTCAAACCCCCAGGAATGCCAATGCTTTTTCTCTCTTATCCTTTGTGCGTAAAAGTATTAAGAAGAAATAGGACAAAACAATGAAAAAATTTCTTGACAGCAACATATTTTATGGCATATTGGCTCTGGTGATGGCTATCTTTTTGCTGTTTTATGTAGATAGCTCAGAAAACCCGGTGTCGGAAAAAACTTTCAACAATGTAAACGTTACCGTCAGCGGCCTGCCGGAAGGGCTGCTTCTGGAAAAGGAACCGGGCCCTGTAGAAATACGGGTCAACGGCTACCGTTCTGCCCTTAATACCGTTTTTAGCCGGGATGTGAAGGCCTCGGTGGATCTGCGGGGGGCGGAGCCGGGGACGGATACTTATAAGGTGCAGTATTCTCTGCCCAGCGGCCTCAGCTTAGTTTACGTTAAGCCGGAGTATATCGAACTGACGGTAGATGAGCTGGGCAATAAGACGGTGCCGGTGACTTGCCGCACCCTCAATGCAGTGCCGGAAGGCTACGGCAGCCTGGAGCCGGTGGTAAACCCCTCCACTATAATATTATCCGGTCCCCAAAAAGCTCTGGACCGGGTGGAGTCTGCCCAGGTCAGCCTTGACCTGGCCGGCAGAAACAGCGATTTTCAGGGCAGGCTGCCGGTAGTGCTTTTGGATAAAGAGCAGCAGGAGGTTCAAGATAGCCGGCTCAGTCTTTCGGCAGAGGAAGTGGCGGTTCATGTGGTAATTACGGAAAGCCTGTCATCCAAAAGCGTTTCCGTCCGCACCGCCCTCTCCGGCACCATAGATGAAAAATATGTGGTAGCCGGTGTAGAGGTGCAGCCTTCCACCGTCAAAATCACCGGGTCTTATGCGGTAATCAGCAAGATTGATTCCCTGACCACGGAGCCTATTGATTTGGCGGCCTTGACGGAAAGCTTCCACGGCTTTGTCAAGCTTCTGGTGCCCTCCAATGTGGAGGTGCTGGACGGTGATGAAGTGGAGATCACCATCAAAATCGAAGAAAACCTGGCCCGGCGTACGTTTGAAGATATCCCCGTTGAAGTGCGCAATGGGCCTGACGACAGGAATTACGGCACCATTCCACCTGCTGTTGACGTTACGTTAGCCGCTTACCCCCAGGTTTTTGCCAATGCCTCCAGCGGCGGAGAGTACAGGATCGACATCAAGGCATATGTAGACCTGGCCGGACAGCCTGCCGATACCCGGGATTATACCGTTATGCTGGAATATCCGGCAGAATATCAGGTTGTAGAAGTCAGCCCGCAGACGATCAGGCTTTATTCAAATTAAAAGGAGGATGAATATGCGTTATTTTGGAACGGATGGAGTAAGAGGTATTGCCAACAGGGAATTGACTCCTGAATTGGCTTTTCGATTGGGGCTGGCTACCGGTACAGTATTAAAACAAAAAGGTTTGGCCCATACCATGGTGGTGGGCAGGGATACCAGGCTTTCCGGCCAGATGCTGCAAGGGGCTTTGACTGCCGGCTTTTGTTCCGCCGGCGTCAACGTTTTTGACGGCGGCCTTTTGACTACGCCGGCAGTGGCCTATTTGGCCAGGACTATAGAAGGCTGCGCCGGAGCGGTAGTATCGGCCTCCCACAATCCTGCCGAGGATAACGGGATCAAGTTCTTTGGTCACGAAGGTTACAAATTATCCGACGAAGTAGTGGAAGCGGTGGAGATTTTAATCGATAATCCGCCGCAGGCCGAAGACCGGCCCATCGGTCAGGAGGTAGGCTGGGTAAAGCCTTTTATCGATGGGGCTGACCGCTATGTAGACTTTTTGGTCAGCACGCTGAAAGGCTCTCTGGAAGGTCTGGTGGTGGTGGCCGATTGCGCCAACGGCGCCGCCAGCGAGCTGGGACCCAAGGCTCTGCGGAAAGCGGGAGCCCAGGTTATCTGCATCCACGATCAGCCCGACGGCTGGAACATCAACGAAAAATGCGGCTCCACCCACCTGGAAAGCTTGCAGGCGGCGGTACCTAAATGTAAGGCTCATGTGGGTGTGGCCTTTGACGGCGACGCCGACCGGCTGATGGCCGTGGACCATTTGGGCCGGGAAGTGGACGGCGACCAGATCATCGTGGCCCTGGGCCTGCACTTGCAGGAGAGGGGAGAGCTGAAGGGCCAGGTTGTGGTTACCGTGATGAGCAACCTGGGCTTAAAGCAAGCCTTCAACCGGGCCGGCATCAATGTGCTGGAAACACCGGTAGGGGACCGTTTTGTCCTTCAGGAAATGCTGGCCAAGGGCGCCCTTTTGGGAGGCGAACAATCAGGCCATATTATCTTAACAAATGCAGCTACCACCGGCGACGGTATTTTAAGCGCTCTGGTGCTCCTTGAGGTAATGAAAGAAACGGGCAAGTCCCTGGCTGAGCTGGCAGGACAGATGGAGCGTTTCCCCCAGGTTATCGTTAATGTACCTGTGGAAACGAAAGAGGGCTGGGAAACAAACCCGGCTATTGCGGCGGCCCGCAAAGAAGCAGAGGAGATATTGGCCGGCCGGGGCAGGCTGCTGGTGCGGCCTTCCGGTACGGAAGCAAAGATTCGGGTGATGGCAGAAGGCCCTGAGAAAGAAGAGCTGGAAGAGCTGGCCCAAAAGCTGGCCGCCGTCATCAGCCGGGAACAAGGAGGCCGATAATGAAGGTTGTAAGCGGCGCCGATATGGCCAAAATGGATAAATGGGCCATAGAAGAGCGGCGCATTCCCCAGCTTTTGCTTATGGAAAATGCGGGCCGGGCTGTGGCAGCCGCAGCCTGGCGTCATCTGGATAAAGACAAGAATCAAGTGGTAATTGTAGCTGGCAAAGGCAACAACGGCGGCGACGGCCTGGTGGCCGCCCGCCACCTTCACCAGTGGGGCGCCGATGTACGGCTTTTCTTGCTGTGCAATCCTGAGGATTTCCAAGGCTCGGCCAGGGACAACTGGGGTTTTATCGAAAGCTCCGAGGTTCGCTGGTATGTACTGAAGGATAAAAACAGTTTTTATCCCTTAAAGCTCTGTCTGGAAACGGCGGCGGTGGCTGTGGACGCTGTTTTGGGCAACGGCTTTCGAGGCAGCTTGCAGGACAATTATTTGCTGGCGGTAGAAGCCATCAACAAAGGCCGGGCCAAGGTGATAGCCGTAGATGTGCCCTCGGGCATTGACGCCAGCACGGGCCAGGTGGGCAATGTTGCCGTAATGGCTCAGGAGACGGTGACCTTCGCTTACGGCAAGCAAGGGTTGTATATCCATCCCGGCCGCCGCCATGCCGGCCAGGTAAGAGTAGAAGATATATCTATTCCCCGGGAGGCTGTGGAGCTGCTGGAGGAGCCGGCGGAATGGGTGGACAAGGCTTATGCCCGGGCTTTATTGCCGGAAATCAAAGAGGATAGCCATAAGGGCAGCTACGGTCATGTTTTTATTGTAGCCGGTTCCCGGGGTATGACGGGAGCGGCAATGCTTGCCGCCCGCAGCGCTATGCGCAGCGGCGCCGGCCTGGTGACCTCGGCTTTGCCCGATTCCCTGGCTGACGGTTTTGATTTGGCTTTTGCCGAAGGCATGACTCTGGGCTTGCCGGAAGACGAGGCTAAGCCGGGGTATTTGTCAGTGGTTGCCGCCGGGGAGATCATCAGCCGGGAAGAAAAGAAAAGCGTTTTGCTCTTCGGCCCCGGTCTGGCCAGAGAAGAGGCCATACCTTTATTATTGGAAGAAGTGCTGTCCCACTGGCAAAAACCGGTGGTGCTGGATGCCGGCGGTTTGTGGGCATTGGCTCAAAACAAGGAAGCTTCTCTTAATTTTGCCGGGGATTTGGTATTGACTCCCCATCCCGGAGAATTGGCCATGCTTCTTGATACAACAACAGAAGAAATCCAAAAGGACCGTCCGGCTGCCGCCCGCAAAGCCGCCAAAGAGTACGGCGCCATCGTCGTATTGAAAGGCTCCTCTTCGTTGGTGGCCGATGCCCAGGGCCGGTTATATATCAACTCTACAGGCAACGCCAGCCTGGCTACTGCCGGCAGCGGCGATGTGCTGGCCGGCGCTTTGGCTGCCTGGATTGCCCAAGGCTTACCTCCCAGGGAAGCCGCCCTTTTGGCCGTTTATCTTCATGGCCGGGCCGGCGATTACCTGCGGGAAACCTGGGGAAAACGGGGGGGCCTGGCAGGGGATGTGGCGGAATATTTACCATTAGCATTAAAGGAATTGGTGAAGGAATGACAGAAAAGCTTTATGCCCTCATAGGGGCGGAGATCCATCCCGTTGAGGGCAAAAGGATAAAAAAAGGTATACTTCTATGGCAGGGGGGCAAGATCCTGGCCTTGGGCGAACAAGGCAGAATCGATTTACCAGCCGGGGCGGAGCAGATAGAAGGCAGCGGTATGGTGGTTACTCCGGGTTTAATTGACGCCCATACCCATATCGGCATTCAGGAAGAGATATATGAGCTGGAAGGCGACGATCTCAATGAAACGGGAGAATCCGCCGTAACGCCGGAGATGCGGGCCATCGACGGTATTAATCCTTATGACCTGGCTTTCCGGGATGCCCTTTCCGGCGGTGTTACCACGGTAATGATTGCCCCCGGCAGCGCTAACGTGATCGGGGGTTCTGTTTGCGTGCTGAAAACCCTGGGCCCGGATCTGGACAAAATGATTTTGGATCCCGAGGCCGGTGTAAAAGTTGCCTTTGGTGAAAATCCTAAACGGGTTTATGGCGAACAAAAAAAGACGCCGGCCAGCCGGATGGGCATTGCCGCTTTGTTGCGCCAAACGTTGATCAACGCCCAGGATTACGAGTTGAAAAAGCAAAAAAGCATCGAAGATGGCGATGTCCACGAAAGGGACTTAGGCCTTGAGCTTTTGGGAAGGCTTTTGCGCCGGGAGATTCCGCTCAGGGCCCATGCCCATCGGGCCGATGATTTATATACGGCTATCCGGATTGCCAAAGAATTTAATTTAAAATTGATTTTAGAGCACGGTACGGAAGCGGCCCGGCTGATTCCTGTGCTGCAAAAAGAGAATATCCCCGTAGTGGTAGGCCCCAGCTTTGCCAACCGGGCCAAGGTTGAAATGGAGCAAATCGGCTGGCAGGTGGTGAAATCCCTGGTGGATGCCGGTGTGCTGGTATCCTTGATCACCGACCATGGCTGCACTCCTATTCAATATTTGACCCTGTGCGCCGCCATGGCTGTGCGCCATGGCCTTACCTGGGAGCAGGCTCTGGCCGCCATCACCATCAATCCTGCCAAGATATTGGGGCTTTCCCATCGCCTGGGTTCCCTGGTTCCCGGCAAGGATGCCGACTTTGCTGTCTTTAACGGCGATCCTTTTCATTACAACAGCCGCTGTGTAGCTACTTATGTGGATGGCCGGCGGGTTTGGGAGTTAGGGCAATGACGGGGGAAAGCAACGTAAAGGCTCAAGAAAGCATGGTTTTTCAAACGGATAGTCCGGCAGCCACCGGGGCTTTCGGCGCTTTGCTGGCCCAAGGCCTGGAGGCCGGAGACTTTATTGCTTTAGAAGGCGATCTGGCAGCAGGCAAGACCAGCCTGATCAAAGGACTGGCCGCCGGCCTGGGCTATACAGGGCCGGTAACCAGTCCTACTTTTAGCCTGCTGCAAATATATGAAGGGGGCCGCTTGCCTCTGTATCATTTTGATGTCTACCGTCTGAAGCGCCCCGAGGAGCTGGAGGACATTGGCTATGAAGATTATTTCTACGGCGAGGGCGTTGCGGCGGTAGAATGGAGCAATGAGACGGCGGCCTATCTGCCGGCAAACCGGATAGAGCTGAGGCTTTCGGCCGGGGTATCTCAGGATCAGGATCAGCGCCGCATCGCCCTGAGGGTGCTGGGGAGCCGGGAGGATTGGCGGCAGGGCCGGCTGCAGCAGTTTGCCTGTTTACTTAAGGATTATGTGCCCGAAGACCGGGAATCTATATAATTGAGGAGATACGTATGCTGATCTTGGGGATAGAAAGCGCCACCCCGGTGGCCTCCGTTGCCCTGGTGGACGACAAGGGGCTTTTGGGGGAATCCTTGCTGAATGTAGGATTAACCCATTCGGAGCAATTGCTGCCGATGATTGATGATCTGTTGCGGCAATGCCGTAAGAGTTTTAATGACATAACGGCTATAGGCGTTTCCGCCGGGCCGGGTTCTTTTACGGGCCTGCGCATCGGTATGGCCACCGCTAAGGGCTTGGCCCAAGGCGGCGGCCTTGAGCTTTTTGCTATTCCCACATTGGAAGCTATGGCTTATCAAATGATGGGACAGCCTATCCTGGTCTCTCCCATGCAAAATGCCAGAAGAGAACAGATCTATACAGGCTTGTACCGCTGGCGGGAAGAGGAAATAGAAGAGAGCGCTGCGGACAAAGAGCAGGCAGGCCAGGATCTGCAAAAGATCTTTGCCTTGCGCCAAAGGGGCAAAAAAGAGAGAATGGAAGCCGGTGTCCGTCATCATCATTGGGTGCTGGATTGCCTTATTCCCCCTATGGCCTCAAGTCCTGAAGCCTGGTCCGAACGGTTGAAGGAGATTGGGCAATCCGTATGCCTTTTAGGGGATGGCGTCGGTATGTACAAAGAAATCTGGCAAAGGGATTTATGCCCCCTGGCTAAATGCCTGCCGCCGGTTTTAGGCCTGGCCCGGGGCAGCTTTGTAGCTTTAGCCGCCGCAGAAAGGCTCCATCGGGGCGAAAAACAGGATTTTTACAGCATGAAGCCTATTTATTTACGGGGGATATGAGATGGTCTCTTATGAAATCCGCGGCATGAGACAAGAAGACATTCCCCAAATAGCAGCTATCGAGAAACTGGTCTTTCCCACGCCTTGGTCCGAGGCGGCTTTCCGCAGCGAGCTGGAAGACAATGCCATGGCCCAGTATCTCGTTTTGGTAACGGAAAAGGAGCCCCAGGAGGTTTTAGCCTACGGCGGCTTATGGAAAATCTTTGACGAAGGGCATATTACGAATATAGCCGTCCATCCCAAGGCCCAGGGCCAGCAGCTGGGCCGGCTTTTGGTTCATGCCATGATCCAGTGGTCTTGGGCCCAGGGGCTTAGCCATATGACCCTGGAGGTGCGGCAGGGCAACCTGAGGGCCATCGATTTATACAAGCGGGCAGGCTTCCGGGAAGTGGGAGTCCGGCCCGGCTATTATGAAGAAAATCATGAGGATGCTCTGATCATGTGGCTGCACCGGGAGGGCCAGCAGAACCCCAAGGCAGATGAAGAAGGGACAGCAAAGGATGAAGGATGATACAACACTGAAAACCGAAACATTTCAATGGGTCTTGGGTATTGAAAGCAGTTGTGACGAAACGGCTGTGGCTATATTGCATAAAGGCAGGACTTTGGCGGCGGATTTGGTGTCTTCTCAAATCGACCTGCATCAGGCTTACGGTGGCGTGGTGCCGGAGCTGGCCTCCCGGCAGCATATGGAGGCCATCAATTACTTGATTGATCAGGCTATGCGGCAAGCGGGAATTACGTTGCAGGATTTAGATGGCATTGTGGTATCAAAAGGCCCCGGTTTGGTGGGAGCGCTTTTGGTGGGAATCAGCACGGCCAAAGCTTTGGCCTATAGCTTAGGCATACCCTTTTTAGGTGTTAACCATATGGAAGGCCATATTTATGCCAATTGGCTGAGCCATGAGGATATTGATTTTCCCTTGCTGGGGCTTATCGTATCCGGCGGCCATACTGCATTGATGATACTGGAAGGCCATGGCAGATACCGGCTCTTAGGCCAGACCCGGGATGATGCAGCCGGTGAGGCTTACGATAAAGTGGCCAGAGCTATGGGTCTGGGTTATCCCGGCGGCCCGGTCATCGACCGGCTGGCTCAGACGGGCCAAGCCGGCAGCTATGTGCTGCCCAGGGTGAATCTGAAGGACGATCCCTGGGGCTTCAGCTTCAGCGGCCTGAAAACCGCAGTGCTGAACCTGTTGAACCAAAAGGCGCTAAAAGGTGAAGAGGTCAATAAGGCAGATCTGGCCACCGCTTTTCAGGAAAATGTGACAGAAACGCTGACGGAAAAAACCTTGGCTGCAGCCAAAGCCCATGACATAAACAGTATTCTGCTGGCGGGGGGAGTAGCAGCCAACAGCGGCCTGCGTCAAAAAATGAGGTTGGCCTGCGAGGAAGCCGGCATTAAGCTGTATCTGCCTCAACTCAAATATTGCACCGATAATGCGGCTATGATTGCCTGTGCCGGTTATTACCGCTTGCAGGCCGGTTTCCGGGACGACCTGACGCTGAATGCGGAGCCTGCTTTAGGCACTGCCGAATAAAGCGAAATTCAGGCGTCTTCAGGGACAATGTCATTTAGATAGGAAATATCTGAAACAAGCGTATCTTCAAAAGAGGGATACGCTTGTTTTTTTGCTCTTTGTTCTTTCCTTTTCAAGTCGCATTCAAGTCGCATTCATAAAAACGTAAAGGAAGCTTGACAAGAAATAATGAGGTGAATATAATAAATGTAAAGGAAACTTGTCAAAAGAGAAGGTGGTCAGATTGTGAAAAATAAAGTTGAGGAATTGAGAAAGGCACGTAAATTGAGCCAGGATGAGTTTGCAAAAGCGATAAGAGTGTCAAGACAAACTGTTAGCTCTATTGAAACGGGAAAATATAATCCCTCTTTAGAGTTAGCCTTTATCATTTCGGATTTTTTTGAAATGTCTATTGAAGAAATTTTTATCAATGAGAGGAGTGCTGTAAAATGAAAAAAAATATGCTTATGGCGGGGCTGTTGTATGTCCTTATTGGTATTGCATTTTTGTTGTGTGGGATTTTTTTGGACACAAAATTAAATAGTCTGTTTTGGGGATTTGCGGGTGGCGGAATTGCACCGGGCCTTACCATGATTTACAGATATTTTTACTGGACACGTCCCCAAAACTCTGACAAGTATGCAGAAAAAATGGAGGAAGAAAAAATTAATCTGCATGATGAGCGCAAAGAAAAGTTTAGAAACCAGTCAGGCCGATATGCTTATATATTAGGCCTGATCACCATTTGCATTTCTATCATAGTATTCTCAGTACTATCTTCCTTGGAGATTGTGCAAAATGCGAAAATTTTGATTTTATATTTAGGCGGATATGCGGTTTTCCAATATATCGCAGGGGTAATTATATTTAGGCATCTCGATAAGAAATATTAAATATGAAAACACATACAACCGCAAAATAGAGCAGAATCAACCGTCGGTTGTTGCCCTGTCCCTTCCGTTTTTTGATTTGCGTTTAACCTAAATGATGTTGCATTTGTAAAGGTGTCTTTTTCAATTCTTTGGGCAGAATAATGGTTGTCAGATGGACAAAATTTGAGGCAGTGAAGAGGCTATTGATATGATGCAACACCATTAACATCCATCTTGTGCATTTCATAACATGCGTTAATGCATTTTTTTCGTTTTTTCGGCATAATTCAGGTAGAAGTGTAGTTGCATTTCATTTGCAATGGCCATAATTCAGTGGGTATTGCGTATAGAAATGCTTAAATTTGAGCATTAAATATTGATATCGGCCCACAGAGATTTTTTACTCGCATAATGTATACAAAAGCAGGATTCTGGTTTAAAAAAAAGAATATACACGTTTAGAGATAAAAAGCTCCTCATCATTGATGAGGAGAAAATGAAGGAGGAAGCGAAAATGGCTGTAGTTGATCCTTACAAAACCGGTATGTTCAAAAAAGATCCGTACTTTAAAAAGAAAGAATGCGAAGGTGAGCTCTGTGTCGTATTGGACGGCAAATTTGAAAACCGGGGATTGCAATTGATGACGCCGCCTTCCCGGGCTTTTTTGGTTGGCGATATTCATGAGCTGATCGTTACTGACGAGCAGGATGCCAAGCCTGGCGCTGAAGTAAATCAAATTGCTTACTGGGGGTTCTTCGAGGTAACCAAAGCCACAGTGGTGGCCGTCAACGATGAGATCACCATTGGTGACAAATGCGTAGGACGTATTGCCGGGTTCGATGAAACTCATATGCCCAATCACCTGAATGTTGTCATTAAAGCGGAAGAGAGGGTACCCGGCGCTGAGCTGGGGCTGGAGCTGGGGGACAAGGTACGGATTGTTAAGAAGGCATAGGGTTTAATTGATAAAAAATAATAATGCAAAGTTTAAGGGTAAGGAAAGGATGGTTCTAAAATGGTTAAGGTTGTAGTTGTTGGTGGTGGATGGTCCGGTTGTGCGGCTGCTATTACGGCAAAAAAGGCCGGCGCTGAAGTTACGTTGCTGGAGAGATGCGACATGCTGCTGGGTACAGGCCTGGTAGGCGGCATCATGAGAAACAACGGCCGTTTCACTGCTACAGAAGAAGCTATCGCTATGGGTGGCAACGAGCTGTTTGATGCTACCGATGCTTGCTCCCGTCATCGCAACATGGAATTCCCCGGTCATAAGCATGCCAGTCTTTATGATATAGCTAAAATCGAGCCTGCCGTACAGCAGAAGCTGACCGAGGCCGGTGTGAAATTTCATCTGGAAGCCCGTTTTTCCGATGTAGTTATGGATGGTCAGACCATCAAAGCCGTAAAGACTGAAGACGGCACGATTTATGAAGGCGACGTATTCGTTGATTGTACCGGTACTGCCGGTCCTCAGGGCAATTGCTCCAAATACGGCAACGGCTGCGCTATGTGCGTACTGCGCTGCCCTTCCTACGGCCCCCGTGTCAGCCTGGCTGGCAAAGCCGGCGCTAAAGAATTCATGGGCAAAAAAGGCGACGGTTCCTTTGGCGCCATGTCCGGTTCCTGCAAACTGTTCAAAGAATCTCTGTCCGATGAGATTTGCAATGAACTGAATGCCAAAGGCGTAGCTGTTATCCCCATTCCTGAGCATCTGCGGAAATCCGGCGTTTTGGGTAAAAAAGCTTGCCAGCAGTATGCTTTGCCCGAATTTGAGCAGAACGTGATTCTGTTGGATACCGGTCATGCCAAATTGATGACTCCTTACTATCCCATTGACAATCTGCGTCAGATCCCTGGCTTTGAAACTGCCCGCTTTGAAGATCCCTACAGCGGCGGCAAAGGCAACTCCATGCGTTACATGGCAGTTTCCCACCGGGACAACAACCTGAAAGTAGAAGGCGTAGACAACCTCTTCTGCGGCGGTGAGAAAGCCGGTCTGCTGGTAGGTCATACGGAAGCCATCGTTACCGGTCAGTTGGCCGGCGCCAATGCCGTGCGTTTCTTCTGCGGCAAAGAGCTCATCGAGATTCCCACCAATTTGGCCATCGGCGATGCCATTGACCATGTAGGCAAGCAGATGCGTACGGAAGAAGGTATCACCCTGAAATACACCTTCTCCGGTTCCGTTTACTTCAAGAGAATGCAGGAGCTGGGTCTTTACACTACCGATGTGGCTGCTATCAAAGCCAAAGTTAAAGAAGCCGGCCTGGAAGGCGTCTACGATCAAAAGATTTGCTAAATAAAAGGGATTCCAAGGGGCTGTCTCAATCGGGCAGCCCCTTGAGATGCCCACAAAAATCCAGTATTCTTGCCTCAAGAGGTTGACGAAACCTTGCATCAAAGGTAAAATGAATCTTAGTTGGCAAGAGCTTATCACTATTTTGTGTACAAGCTTACCCGATAAATTTTATTCTTGAAAGGATGATTACCATGTCTCAGATTGAAAACAAACTTGCTGAAATGGGCCTCAAACTTCCTAGTGTTGCCAAACCCGTGGCTGCTTACGTACCCGGCGTGAAAGACGGCAATTACATTTATACTTCCGGTCAGGTTCCCTTTGTTGACGGCAAACTGGCTTACGAAGGCCATGTTGGCGGCGAATGCTCCCCCGAGGACGCTTATGAAGCTGCTAAAATCTGTGCTCTCAACTGCTTGGCCATCGTTAAAGACCTGGCCGGCGACCTGGACAATGTAGAGCAGATCGTTAAAGTTGTCGGTTTCGTCAGCAGCGCCCCCGGCTTCAATGGCCAGCCCAAAGTTATCAACGGCGCTTCCGAGTTCCTGGGCCAGCTCTTCGGCGATAAAGGCGTTCATGCCAGAAGCGCTGTGGGCGTCAATGAGCTGCCTCTGAATGTACCTTGCGAAGTGGAAATGATCGTTAAGGTTAAATAAGTATTTTAATTCCATAATTTATTATAAAAGCTGCTTTCGTTAATGAGAGCAGCTTTTTATTTTGACAGCAGCGGCAGGAAACAGTATCCAAATCAACAAAAATGGCTAAACTAGGCGAGTACTATGCAATTCCAAAGTCATAAAGCACCGGATAGCCCATGGACCCAAAGGCTGGAAAAGCAAAGCTGATCAAAATGAAAGAAAAACGGAGATAATCGCTGATTATTGCACAAAAACCGTCGATTTTGACTAAAATTAACTCTTTACAATTTCAGGTCGAAAAGCTATCATAGAAGCTGTATTAGCACTCGACTTAGATGAGTGCTAATAACCGAAACGTATATAATAATAATTTATTATTTTAAGGAGGTATTTTAATGAACCTGAAGATCAAGCCCCTTGGTGACAAATTGGTGGTAAAACCCATCAGCGCTGAGCAGAAATTGGCTAGCGGCATTGTGCTGCCCGATACAGCCAAAGAAAAACCCCAGCAGGGCGAAGTTCTGGCAGTAGGCAGCGGCCGGGTATTGGACAACGGTACCAGAATTCCTATGGAAGTCAAAGTAGGGGACAAGGTGCTTTACAGCAAATACGGCGGCACCGAGATTAAAATTGACGAGGAAGAAGTTCTCATTCTCAACGAACGGGACGTCCACGCTATCCTGTAAACCGCTGCTGTTCCGGAAGCGGAAGGCTGATTGCCTGAGGTCCGGATAAGAGGCTTATTGATGCAACAGATAAAAATACCTTATATGTCGAAAGGATTGATTAAACATGGCCAAACAAATGCTTTTTGCTGAAGAAGCCCGCAAAGCCTTAGAAAAAGGTGTAAACAACCTGGCTGATGCGGTTAAAATTACCATGGGCCCCAAAGGCCGCAATGTAGTACTTGCTGCTAAATTCGGTTCTCCCACTATTACTAACGACGGTGTTACCATTGCCCGGGACATCGACCTGGAAGATCCCTTTGAGAATTTGGGCGCCCAGTTGGTCAAAGAAGTTGCCACCAAAACCAATGACATTGCCGGTGACGGCACCACCACCGCTACTCTGCTGGCTCAGGCCATCATCCGGGAAGGCCTGAAAAACGTGGCTGCCGGCGCCAACCCCATCATTTTGAAGAGGGGCATTGAGAAGGCTGTTGACGCTACCGTAGAAGAGATTCGCAAGATTGCCAAGCCCATCGAGTCCAAAGAAGCCATCAGCCAGGTAGCCACCGTGTCTGCCGGCGACTCCAAGATCGGCGAGCTGATTGCCGATGCTATGGAAAAGGTAGGCAACGACGGCGTTATCACCGTAGAAGAATCCCAGACTATGAATACCCAGTTGGAAGTCGTTGAAGGTATGCAGTTTGACCGGGGTTATGTCTCCGCTTACATGGCTACCGATACGGACAAAATGGAAGCTAATTTAACGGATGCTCAGATTCTGATCACCGACAAGAAAATCTCCAATATCCAGGAAATCCTGCCTATCTTGGAGCAGGTAGTAAAAATGGGCAAGCCCCTGCTGCTGATTGCTGATGAGATCGAAGGCGAAGCTTTGGCGACCCTGATCCTGAATAAGCTGAGAGGCACCTTTACCTGCGTAGCCGTTAAGGCTCCCGGCTTCGGCGACCGCCGCAAAGCTATGCTGGAAGATATCGCTATCCTCACCGGCGGCTCCGTTGTCAGCGAGGAACTGGGCCTGAAACTGGAGAATGCTACTTTGGACATGCTGGGCCAGGCCGCCAAGATCCGGGTGGGCAAAGAGAACACCACCATCGTAGAAGGCAAAGGCGAGAAATCCATGATCGATGCCCGCATCAATCAGATTAAGAGCCTGATGGAAGAAACCACTTCCGAATTCGAGAAAGAAAAATACCAGGAGCGTCTGGCTAAACTGGCCGGCGGCGTAGCCGTTATCCAGGTTGGTGCTGCCACCGAGACTGAGCTGAAAGAAAAGAAACACCGCATTGAAGACGCTTTGGCTGCCACCAGGGCTGCCGTAGAAGAAGGCATTGTTGCCGGCGGCGGTACCGCTTTGCTGAATGCCCAGAAGGCTCTGGAAGACGTCAGCAGCGAAATTGCCGACGAGGATACCGGTATCCGGATCGTGCGCAAAGCTCTGGAAGAGCCCTTGAAGCAGATTGCCTGCAATGCCGGCGCCGAAGGCTCCGTGGTTGTGGAAAAAGTAAAAGAATCCAAAGCCGGCGTGGGCTACAATGCCCTCAGCGACAAGTACGAGGATATGATTAAAGCCGGTATCGTAGACCCGGCTAAGGTCACCCGCTCCGCTTTGCAGAATGCTGCTTCCATTGCCGCTCTGCTTCTGACCACCGAGTGCCTGGTAGTCGATAAGCCTGAAGAAGGCGGCGCTATGCCTCCCATGGGTGGCGGCATGGGCGGCGGCATGGGCATGATGTAAGCCCTAAACGCAGAAATGGCTTAAAAAAAGAAAATCTGGCACTAACTCGAGCATTTGTGCCGGACCTGTGACGGAAAATTTCTTAGAGGCTTTTCATGAGTTTGCTGAACTTATGGGAAGCCTCTTTCCTTTTTTGTTTTTGTTGCCTAATCGGCAGGATATTTGTAAATGCTGCCGAATATTGTGGGAAAAATGAAAGAGGAGGGGAATTAGATGATCACTGACCGCATTAAAAAGATTTTCTCGAAAAAGCCGTTCATTTACGAGGTTAAAGGCGACTGTTACATTCTTGGACAAGGAGTCTGTAAAACATGTACCGATCATAGCACCATACAAGATTACTATAGCTACAAAGGAGCAGTATTGAGCAGCGACGCGGTGGTGTCGGGGTTCGAAAGGTTAATGGGCCGTTGTGAGAGCCTTGCTAAGTTAGAATCAGAGCCTGAAATTAATGCAGAAGATAATTTTCTAAAACTCAATCTCGAAAAAGAAGACCTGGAGTCTTTAGGGGATCAGTTGGATAAGTTTGAAGCTGTGCACAGCCAATGGGACAAAAATAAATAGAACTTTTGTTTAAGCTGATACACTTTAGATATAGAAGACAAAT
Source organism: Clostridiales bacterium (assembly GCA_038562165.1). Taxonomy (GTDB): domain Bacteria; phylum Bacillota; class Peptococcia; order DRI-13; family UBA5745; genus WRMS01. The sequence goes on from JBCFAO010000031.1 coordinate 37,882, forward strand.
CGGGGTGCCAAATGATAAAGACAATTACCGTAGATATGGTGGAGAATTCTGGTGTATTGGATTTGGTTTGGCATGTCTTCAAAGAGTTTGAAGCGCCGGAATATTCTAATGAAGGAATACAGGAGTTTCAAGATTTCATAGCGCTAGACACAGTGAAAGAGCGCATGAAAAACAAGGAACTGTTATTGTGGGGTTATTGGGACGAGAATAAACTTGTTGGGACGATTGCTACACGGCCTCCCTGCCATATCTCACTTTTATTCGTGGATAGAGAATACCATCGCAGGGGTATTGCAAAAAAACTATACCGCACGGTGCTCGATTTCTATACTGAAAACAGCTCCTATGATGAAATGACTGTTAATTCATCACCCTACGCCATAGAAATCTATCATAAATTTGGCTTTGTTGATATGGGCACAGAGCAAACAGTGAATGGACTTCGTTTTACTCCCATGAAACACACTTTCCGATAATCAGTCTTTGTCCCAATGGACCAAATAGCACAGATTCGCGGTCACAGTATAGCTGTATATAAAAACGGTGAGGATTTTTCCTCACCGTTTTTGGCTCTTCGGCTGTAGGCAAAATGCAACCCCGATTTAGCCTGAAATCTGCCTGCAACCGAAAATTTTGGACAGGCTTACGGAGCGTTCTGAAAACAGGCGAAAGCTTACGCCATTACTTTTTTGAGGGCAGGCCGCAAAGCCAGGCCCAGGGGCACAGCTACAATAACGGCTACCACAGCGTTGACGCTGGATACTGCCGCCTTTTGGGACACGGTAAGCACCACGGCTTCCAAAGGAAAGCCATAAACAAAGCGGTGCTCAATAAAGCTTTTGGTCAGATAGAGAATCACATAGGCAAAGGCTCCTGCTGCTGCGCCGGATACATAGTGGCTTTTCAAGCCGGGAGTCTGGCGGCCGGCTATTTTGCCGCAGATCCAAGCCATGGCAAATTTAAAAGCAAAGGTAAAAGGAGCGGATATGATGTAAGCGGGATTCGTTAAATCAAAGAGCATGGAGCCCATACCGGCTGCCAGACCGCCTTGCAGCGGCCCCAGAAGAAAGCCGGCCAGCAGGCACATAACATTGCCCATATGCAGGCGGGTATTATCGATGGCGGTGGGAATGGAAATTTGCAGGAAGGCGGAGGCCACATATACGGCCGCTGCCATGATGCCAATACGGGTTACTTCTTTTATGGTGAGTTTTTTCATCTTTTTTTTCTCCAAATATGTATTTTGACCTAGGCTTTTATTAGCATAGCTCATTTCTGATCATATTAAAATGGATAAAAATATAATATTTTATATGGACAGATTTTCGAGGAGGGATGAAAGGGCTTTAAGGGTAAAACGGTTCGGCGGCAAAATAGTTTGACGGCAAAAGGTTCGATGGCAATTTGGTTCGGCGGTGATTTGAAAAAGTGAATTAACTTTGCCTTAAAGGACTGATGGTGTAGGCTGCTTAGGATTTGTTATTGATATTTGAAATGGCAGATGATATGCTTTTCAATATGCTCTGGGCCAAAATGAGAAAAATGGTCATGTGAATTGATGAACTTGACTGCTGACGTTGCCGTCAATGGGCCCTTGGCGTTGGCAGGTTGTACAAAAATTGCGGTTGTATGTGAAATGCAAAGGAGATATTCCCGCACAATCGAAAAAATTGCACAAAATCGGCCTGTGATTGGCTAAAACCGGCTAATATTTTCTTCGGCAGCCTCTGCAATTCACTCACAACCGTAAAAATTGTACAGGCCGAACCCGGAAAATGTATACGACCGCAATTTTTGTACACCGATCTCTAAATAAATCAAAGGAATCCCTCGTATTATGATGAAAACATTGATTCTTACCATAAATGCAAAATATATTCATGCTGCCTTGGCCCCCTGGTATCTGAAAGCAGCGGTGCGGGCATATAATGAGGCGTCTGCGTCATTCACCATGCCGTTGCGTTTTTCTCCGTCATCACCAGTCTCTCGCCTCATTGAAACGCACAGAGGTAAGAAAATTTTTCTACAATCGAAAAATTTTCAACTGAGGCGTTATAATGAGGCGTCTGCGTCATTCACCATGCCGTTGCGTTTTTCTCCGTCATCACCAGTCCCCCGCCTCATTGAAACGCACAGAGGTAAGAAAATTTTTCTACAATCGAAAAGTTTTCAACTGAGGCGTTATAATGAGGCGTCTGCGTTACTCGCTAAGCCGTTGCGCTTTTCTCCGTCAAGGGCGGGGCTGCTGGCAGAGCCGGAAATACTGGAGACCAACATCAACCGGCCGGCGGCAGAGATTCTCAAGGAAATACAGCAGCGTCAACCTGAGCTGCTGGCTATTTGCTGCTATATTTGGAATATGACCCTGGTCGAAGAGCTTTTGGCGGAATTGCCCCGCCTGCTGCCGGATTGTTTTATTGTCCTGGGAGGACCGGAGGTTTCCTTCAATGCCCGGGAGCGGCTCAACCAGTTGCCCATGGTGGATTATGTAATCTGCGGTGAAGGTGAAGGGTCTTTTGTAGAGCTATTATCATTGCTCACCGGGCGTATCGGTCGTACCGGGCACATTGGCTATGCGAAAGCTGGGCTTGAAGCCGCTGCCTTGGCGGCCATACCGGGTCTGACCTGGCGAAAGGAAGGCATTGCCCTGCAAAACCCCATAAAAGAGGCGAAAGAAGAGCCCCCTGATCCTTTTCTGCCGGAGTATATGGAGCAAGTGGCGGGCCGTATGGTCTATGTGGAAACCACCAGAGGCTGCCCTTTTAGCTGCGGTTTTTGCCTCTCTGGCCGCCGGGGCAATGTCCGTTATTTTGACTTAAACAAAGCCAAGGAGAATTTGCTGAAGCTAGCCGGCAGCGGCAGCAGAACCATAAAGCTGGTGGACCGGACCTTCAACTGCCACCCTGCCCGCAGCCGGGAAATTATTCGTTTTTTACTGGTTGGCAGAAATAGCGGTCAAATACCGCCGGATATTTGCTTTCATTTTGAAGTGGCAGCGGATCTTTTTGATGGGGAAACCATTGAACTGCTAAAAGAAGCTCCCCAGGGCCTTTTTCAGATGGAGGTGGGATTGCAGAGCTTTCAAGAAAAGACGTTGACTGCCGTTAGCCGCAAAACCGACTTGCGCAAGGTTAAAGAAAATTTCCGGCAGTTGAGAAAGGGCAACAATATCCATTTGCATTTGGATTTGATTGCCGGCTTACCGGAGGAGGATTACGAAACCTTTGGCCATTCTTTTGATCAGGCCTTCGACTTGCAACCCCATATGCTGCAGTTAGGCTTCCTGAAGCTGCTCCACGGCAGCCGCCTGCGCAAGCAAAGCCTGCAGCACGGCGTAGAATTTGATCCCCGGCCGCCCTATACGGTACGGCGGACCAACTGGCTGAATGAGAGTGATTTAGCGGCTTTGCAGCTTTGTGAGGATGCCTTAGACCGCCTGTATAACAGCGGCAGATTTCCCGCCACCCTCAATTATTTGCTGGCGGCCAGCCAAAGCCGGCCTTTTCAGCTTTTCAGCGATATCGGCTGTTTTATTGGCAGTTCCGTAGGTATGGCCTTGGAAAACTATATAGGAGCTATCCTGGAATTCGGTGAACGCCTTCCCGGTGTAAAAAAAGCAATTTTGCGGGATTGCCTGGTCATGGATTGGCTGCAAACAAACCATGTGGGACTTTTGCCCCGCTGCCTGCAAATAGAGGATCCCCTCAATGGCCAAGTGGGCCGTATCCTGGAGAGGCTGGACAAAGAAAAAGGCGTCAGGCATAACCCTGCCTTAGGCACCCGGCGGCGCTACGGTTTCGGCTTGTTATATGGCCGGGAGCAGGTACAGGTGGCATTGGCGGACTATCGCCGGCCCAGGCCTTTTTTAGGTAATTACCCTATAAAAATATTGAATATAAATGAAATCATATTGCCCTCTGTTTCTCAGCCGATTCTTAAATTTGATAAGAACCTTTCTTAAAAGTTATAATGATTTAGGGCTTTTTCTTTTGTTGAAAACTTGATATAATATTTTTGTAAAAGTGTGCTTACATCCTTTGTTTGTATAATTATTTTCTTTGAGGAGGAATTTTTCATGCTTAAGCCCAATGGTTCATGGGTAGCCATCCCCACACCTTTTGACTCGCATAATAAGGTGGATTTTGGCGGTTTTAAAGAACTCGTAGAGTTTCATATTGCTCATGGCACTAAGATGCTCTTTATTGCAGGCTCTGCCGGTGAGGTTTCCATGCTCAGTCTGGAAGAGCGTCAGGCTATTGTCACTGAGATGGCAAAGTATTGCGAGGGCAAGATTCCTGCTTTCTTCAATGCCACCATGTCTTCTACGGAGGCTACGGTGAATTTCGCCCAGTATGCCGAAGCTGCCGGCGCCGACGGCCTGGTCTTTGCCGCTCCCTACTATTTGCTGCCTTCCCAGTCCGCAGTCAAGGAATTCTTCATCACTGCTATGCAGTCCGTAAAGATTCCCGTAGGTATCTACAATAACCCCAGCCGTACCGGCGTTATGCTGGAAGCTACGACTATCGGCCAGTTTGCTGACGAATGCCCCAACTTCGTGGTAGATAAGGAAGCTATGCCCAGCGTCGGTCATCTCTGCGACGTCAAAAGACTGGTTGGGGACCGGGTCAGCCTGATGGTCTGCGATTTCCCCAAATACTCCATTCTGCTGCCCGTCATGGCCATGGGCGGCCAGGGTGCGGCCAATATCTGCGGCAACGTCATCCCCGAGGAAATGGTCGAAATGTCTAAGCCCTGGGATACCATCGAACAGGTTAACAACTGCAAGGATACTTACTTCAAATACTACGATTTGATGAAAGCCTTGTACTACTTCTCCAATCCCATTTGCATCAAGGCTGCTCTGCGGATGATGGGCCTGCCCAGCGGTGCTGTGCGCAAACCTTATCAGGAGCTGAGCGGTCCCAAACTGGATGAATTGACCAGACTGATGGAAGAACTGGGCGTCTTCGCCAAATACGGCAGAGCCAAATAAGGATAAATGTTGCTCCTTCATACCCCGGTTTCGCCGGGGTATGAAGGTTTTCTTTCTTTAGAGGGGATTTTTTCTGATGGATTTTGCAGCCCAAGTGCTTTGTGTCCACTAAAAGTTGTCACAGATGCGCAGAATATTTTCTCGAGTGCAAGGCGGAGAAGCGAGGCGTAGCGGTGTCTACGGTGAGCGACGACAACGCCGCAATTGAGAAAATAAGCAAGCAGATGTGAGCTTTTAGTGGACACAGAGTACTAGATTTGTAGATGGAGAAAGGAGAAAAAAATGGGCAAAAGATTGGTCGTTATCGGCGGTGTAGCCGCCGGCATGAGCGCCGCCAGCAAGGCTTCCCGCCAGGATAAGAATATGGAAATAGACGTATACACCGACGAGGTGAATATTGCCTATTCCGCCTGCAGCCTGCCTTATTATACGCAAGATGTCATTGATAATAAAAGAGTGATGATCGCCAGAAGCGTGGAAGAGTTTGAGCAGCAGGGCGTGCGGGTTCATATTCAGCATAAGGCATTATGTATTGATCCAGCCAATAAAGCCGTTTTGATCCGGCGTCCCGACAGTACTGAAGCTTGGGAAGCTTACGATAAGCTGGTTATTGCCACCGGCGCCCGTCCCATCGTGCCGCCATTGCCGGGCATTGATTTGGAGGGCATATTTACCGTTAAGCAGATTCCCCATGCCGATGGTATTAAAGAATACATCAGAGCAAAAAAACCGTCCCGGGCGGTAATTGTAGGCGGCGGCTTTATCGGCGTAGAAATGGCCGAAGCTTTGCTGGCCTTAGGGTTAAAGGTGACTATGCTGGAAATGGCTCCTCAGATCATGACACTGATGGATGAGGATATGGCGGCTTTAGTGGAACAAGAACTAAAAGAGGCCGGCGCCGAAGTAAAGACCGGTGTGGCCGTTACCGGCATGCTGGGCGAGGGCAGGGTATCTGCCGTAACCTATGAGGGCGGGGAGATAGCCGCTGATCTGGTCATCTTGGCTATCGGCGTCAAGGCTAATACGGAAATAGCTCAGGAGGCCGGCATCGAGCTGGGATTCAAAAATGCGATCCGGGTCAATGAACGGATGGAGACGAACCTGCCGGATATTTATGCCGCCGGCGATTGCGCCACTGCTTTCCATCTGGTGACCGGCAAAGAAACCTATATTCCTTTAGGTACTACGGCAAATAAACAGGGGAAAACTGCCGGCGAAAATGCTGCCGGGGGACAGGCTGTATTCAAAGGCGTAGTTGGCACTACCATATTTAAAGTCATAGAGAAGGAAGGGGCCAGAACCGGCCTTTCCCTGCGGGAAGCCGGTATGGCAGGCATAGAGGCCTGGGAGTCCACCATCAGCAGCCACACCCGTGCTACAGGCTATCCCGGCCGGGGGGAGATTACCGTCAAGCTGGTGGCAGAAAAGGGCAGCCGCCGGCTTTTAGGCGGCCAAATCTTTGGCGCTGCCGGCGCTGGCAAACGGATTGATGTTTTGGCTGCCATGGTGCAAATGCAGGCTACCATTGATCAGCTAGCGGAGCTGGATCTGGCTTATGCCCCGCCCTTCAGCCCCGTATGGGATCCTTTATTAGTGGCGGCCAACCAGGCTGTCTCTAAAGCTGCCAAAGTAAAATAAGGCAATAGGGTAATGGAGCAACAGGCATGATAAAGGAAGCCCCTCAGGTTAATTGGTACCATACTAAATTGGCCTGGGGGGCTTTTGGAGATTCGGAACATTTTTATGAGCTGTATTCGGAGCTTTGCCGTCATGACCCTCTTCTTCTCAGCATACTATTAGGGAGAGAGAGAAGAATGGGCAGGTGGATAGGATGCTTCGTAAACAGTTAAAAAAGGGATTGCCAAGACGCAGGATTTATTTATTGGCAGGGGCGGCGGCTTTGGGCCTTTTTATTTTCTTGCGGTTTTTCCTATGGCTGGCGGGAGAAATCCCTTATTGGGGCGAGGAGCCCATAGAAATTGTAAATACCGCCTTGAATGAGGTGAAGATGGGCTTAAGCTACAGCTATAGCATGGAGGCTGTGGAAGAGGTGGATGGCCAGCGGCGGGTACTGGCGGTACTGGAAGGACGCAAAAGCGGCAGTGAAGCTCAAATCAGCGGTGATTTGCCCTTTATTAACGGTTCCATTGAGCTGGTCCGAAAAAGCAACCAGCTTTACCGCAAGGATGCCTTGGAAGACCGTTGGGTAAAAGTACCCCTGGTTAATTTGGAGGACTTGGAAACCTTAATGGTGGAAATCAATCCCTTGAGTATTTTTAGCTTTCTTGACAATACGGCAGTGGAATACGCAGGCAAGGGCAAAGTAGATGGACGGCGTTGCCGGATTTATGAAGCCATGTCCCGGGGAGAGAATATGTGGCTGACTTTTATTTGGCAGGATTACAACTACCGGATTTGGGTAGATCAAAAAGAGGGCTATCTAAAACAGGGAGAAATTACTGCCGAGCACCGGGATGATTCCACCCACAGGCTTATTGTAACGGTAAAAATCAAGGATTATAATCAGCCTCTGACCATTGAAGCGCCGGTGCAAAATTGAAATAAATGATATAATGAGGCGGCAAGAAGATTTCCGGACTGGCAATTTTCTTGCTGAGGCGTTATAATTCAAGAGTAGCCGTTGAAAACCCAGTGCTTTGTGACAGCTTTTAGGGGTTACAGAGTACTAGTATTGGAGAGAGAGAAATATGGAGCTTGCGCAGATCATTATCACGGAAGAAGAGATCAAACAACGGGTGGCGGAGCTGGGAGCTCAGATCACGGCAGATTATCAGGGCAGGGATTTATTCGTTATTTGTATTTTAAAAGGCGCAGCGGTTTTTATGTCTGATCTGATCCGTCAGATTAAGGTGCCGGTGGAGATTGACTTTATGTCCCTATCCAGCTACGGCGCTTCTACCAAGACCTCCGGCGTAGTGCGTATGCTGCGGGATCTGGATCGGGAGATTGCCGGCAAGCATATTCTGGTGGTAGAGGATATTGTGGATACGGGCTTGACCTTAAGCTATCTCAAAGAAAATCTAATGGTCAGAAAGCCGGCTTCATTGAAGATCTGCACTTTTCTGGACAAGCCTTCCCGCCGCCAGGTGGACTTGAAGCCGGATTATTGCGGCCGGGAGATCGAGGATTATTTCGTGATAGGCTACGGCCTTGATTTTAATGAAAAGGGCCGGGAGCTGCCCTACGTTGCTATAGTTAAAGAATAACTTATTGACCGTTTTGCAGGCCTATGTTAAAATAAGTGATGTGTTTTTCCATAATGCTGGCGTAGCTCAGTCGGTAGAGCAATTGATTCGTAATCAATAGGTCGGGTGTTCGAGTCACCTCGCCAGCTCCAGTGAAATTCAGGCGTATCAACGGATTTTTGTCCGGGGATGCGCTTTTTTGGTTGGCATGCTCTGATAAAAAATCCCTGGCTAAAAGTCAGGTTTATCAGAGTGCATGCTTGTATGGTTTAATTTTGCGGGAAGTCAGGATAGTTCTTGGCCGCTGAGGCCCCTAAAAATGTACAAAAAATGAGGTTTTATGTGTATTTGCCTTAGCTAACTGCTCAATATTTCAAGTTTTGCCGCACTGAGTACCGGCTCTTGGCCGTATTTAGTGTCTAAGGTGGATTAAGCAACCTATTTTAATAGATTGAACCCCGCAATACTTCAAACCTGCTAATAATAGTCAAGCCCTTTTTAGCTGTTTTTGAAAGAAAAAAAGGGAGCTAAGTATTGACATTTTGGGACATAACAAAGTAGAGTGGTTAGAAAGGGAAATTT
>JBCFAO010000032.1:0-46243 GCA_038562165.1 Clostridiales bacterium
GTTATGTCCCAAAATGTCAATACTTAGCTCCCTTTTTTTCTTTCAAAAACAGCTAAAAAGGGCTTGACTATTATTAGCAGGTTTGAAGTATTATGTGGTTCGCTCTGTTAAAATAGGCGTTTTAATCTGCCCAAGACACTAAATGTAGGAAAAAGACGGTGCTCGGTGCGGTAAAACTTGAAATTCCGGGCAGTTAGCTGAGGCAAATACACATAATATCTCGTTTTTTGTACACAGGGCTGGATGGGAAGCTACTTTTTCAGTGCTCTCAGTTAAAGTGTCCGAATTTTTTCTCTATATATAGTGTTTCGTCGTAAGAAGAAGCACTGCTACATGGGAATTTACCACTATCATAGAGAAACGGTCTACTTTAAATCTGGAATTTTGTCTGCCTGCCCCGGTCCCCGGCCCCTTACGTCAAGGCAGAGTGTATTATACTATACAGCTTTTGGGATAAGGAGCTGAAGGGCCCTTATTTATCAAGGGCTCTAGGATTGTATGGTTTAATTTTGCGGGAACCCAGGATATAGGCTTGACAGCTCATAAAACAGGAGGGCCTCTTTTGAGGCCCTCCTGTTTTATGAGCTGTGCTTGTTCCGGGCTAAGCTTTGTGTGTTGCCCCTTTAAAATGGGGACTCTGCTTCTTCAAATCTCTACATCGATGCCTTCTTTGTTCTCCACGTAGCAGGCCGCCATATCGACATGGGCCTGATGAACCTCGCTCTTCAAATAAGGAGCGATATCCTGCCACTGCTCAAATTCGCTGTAGAAAACCAGATCCCGGGGGGAGTCCTCCGCCAGATTCAGGGAAACCTCGGCATGGATGAGGCCGGGCACCTTGCCCACCATGCTTTTAACGGAACGGTCCAGCTTCTCGATCACCTGGGCAATCCCTTCCTCATGAGCCTTGGCAGTTAACGTGTACAATGCCATATGTCTGATCATCTTTATTCCTCCTCGCCGGAAAACAGCATCCGGTCATTATCCAGCTCTTTATGCATGATTTGCCGATAGCGTTGCAATAAATCCTGGGACGTCATGGTCCTGCGCTCTTCGCCCTCTAAATCCATGACGATTTGGCCCTTATCCATCATGATCGTTCGCGTACCCATTTTCAAGGCCGAAGCTACATTATGGGTGATCATCAAAGTGGTAATCTTGTTTTGGCCGGCAATCTCCTCGGTCAGCTCCATCACTTTAGCTGCCGTCAAAGGATCCAGGGCGGCAGTATGTTCATCCAGCAGCAAAAGCTTCGGCGGCACCATGGTGGAAAGCAGCAAGGTCAAGGCCTGCCGCTGGCCGCCGGACAAAAGTCCCACCTTAGCCTTCAGGCGGTTTTCCAGGCCCATATCCAGCCGGGCCAGCAAATCCTTAAAATACCGCCGGTCCGCTGCCCGCAAAGCCAAACTCAGGGAAAATCTCCTTGTGGCCTTGGAATAGACCAGGGCCAGATTTTCTTCGATAGTCAGTCCGGGAGCCGTGCCCGTATTGGGATCCTGGAACAATCTGCCGATATGCTTGGCCCGCAGGTATTCCTTTTGGTAGGTGATATCCTCGCCATCCAGCCGGATGCTGCCCTGATCCACAAAAAAGCTGCCGGCGATAGCGCCGAACAAAGTGGACTTACCGGCTCCGTTGCTGCCGATAACCGTGACAAACTCCCCCTGCTGCAAGCGGAGGGAGAGGCCGGCCAGAGCCTGCTGCTCACTGGAAGTACCCCGCTGGAATACTTTTTTGATATCATGAATTTCCAGCATGGTTCTGCGCCTCCCTTCTGATCCTGGCCTCGCTGATTAACTCCCGGATTTGGGGAATAGCCAGGGTAATGGTCACAATCACTGCCGAAACCAGCCGCAGCATATAGGCGGGGAAGAAATCTAAATAAAGAGCCAGGGCAATAAGCAGCCGGTAGATCACCGCACCCATGGCCGCCGCTAAAAGGCCTCCCAATATAGACCGTTTTCTGATGACCACTTCACCGATAATCACCGAAGCCAGGCCCACCACAATGACACCCAAGCCGGCATTGATGTCGGCATAATTTTGGTACTGGGTGAGCACAGCCCCGGCCAGGCCCACAAAGCCGTTGGCCAAGGCGATGGCCAGCACCCGCATGCCGTCGGAATTGATGGAGGAGGCCCGGACCATGGCCGCATTATTGCCGGTAGCACGCAGAGCCAGCCCAATTCCGGTCCGGAAAAACCAGGCCAGTACCGTCACACAGATCAGGCTTAAAAAAACCACAGAGATAAGCAGCACATAATCCTTAGGCACTTGGGGAAAAGCCCGGCGCAGGACCGTAAAAATCGTGGTGCTTTGCAGCAGGGAGAGGTTGGGACTGCCCCCCATAACAGCCAAATTAACGCTATACAATCCGCTCATGGTCAGGATACCTGCCAATAGGGGATGGATTCTGGCCTTCGTTTGCAGCAGGCCCGTAAGGGCTCCCGCCGCCATACCGCAGATAAAGCCGGCGCCCAGCCCCAGGAGGGGATGGCCTCCCATGGCCAAAACTGCCGAAACCGCAAGGCCAAGGGTAAAGCTGCCATCCACCGTCAAATCGGGAGTATTCATCACCCGAAAGGTGATGAATATCCCTAAAGCCAAAATAGCGTATATGAAGCCTAGCTGCAAGGTTCCCAGAATATCCATATCAAACTCCTGATTAAAACATTCGGCCAAAGGCCATGTAGGTCCGTTTACTTACTTAATCTTAACGGCGTCGGCATAAATCTCCGGCATTTCCACGCCGACGGCCTCCGCCGTGGTTTCATTGATGACGACGATAAAATCGCTGACGGCTACGGCAGGAATCTCAGCAATAGGAGTACCTTTGAAATACCGGTCCGCCAGGTCGGCGGAGGTGGCTCCTACCTGAGTATCATTGGTGCTGACGGTGGCTAAAGCCCCGTCCACTACCATTACGGGAGAGCTGCCGTAAAGAGGCACGCCGGCGTCCTTGGCAATCTGAGCAATTTGAGGCATGGCGCCCTGCACCATGGAATCGATAGGCACATAGATGGCGTCCACTTTTGATACCAGAGACTCCGCCGCCTGCTGTATCTCGGAGGAGTTGGTAACGGTTACTTCCTGATGACTGTAGCCGTTGGCATCCAGATATGCCTTGGCATTGGCCACGGTGGAAACGGCATTGGCCTCGCCGGTGTTGTAGAGGAAGCCGAAGTTTTTAGCCTCCGGTGTCAGTTGGGTGGCCATCTGGAATATTTCGCCTACGGGTACCAGGTTGGAGGAGCCGGTGGCATTGCGGTCGGGAGTCTCCAGAGAGCTCATGATGCCGGCAGCCACGGGATTGGATACGGAAATAAAGATCAGGGGGATATCGCTTTCCTGGCTGACGTAAGCCTGGGCCGCCGGAGTGGCGATGGTAACGACGATATCCTTATCTGATTTAGCCATGGTCTGGCAAATGGTGCCCAGAGTACCGATATCGCCCTGGGCATTCTTATAGTCGATATCCAGCATGTCTTCGCTGTAGCCCAGCTCATTTAAGCGGTTCAAAAAGCCTTCCCGCATTTCTTTGAAAGCGCCGTTTTCCGCCAACTGAACGATCCCGATTTTATAAACTTTCTTTTCGCCGTCTTGGGGCGTGCCGTTTTCCGTGGCTTCGCGTGCTCCCTGGGTAGGCGTGGTGGCTTGGCTGCCAGTATTGCCGCCGCAGCCTGCCAATAAAGCTGCCGTCAGTAGAAGGACCAGGGTTGTCACCATCAGTTTCTTGATTTTTTTCATGTTTTTTTCCTCCTCTTTCTTGGGCTTTGCCCTTATTGTTTGTGGACTCCAGAGCAAGGCTTTGCCGGAAAAAACAAAAAACCCGCCCTTGTAAAATAATTACAAGGACAGGTATGATTTACCTGCGGTGCCACCTTGTTTAACATGCGGCTTGCATGTTCCCTCATAGAATGCCAACACATTCCTCTCCGGTGACGGGGAGTAGCCGTCGTCCCATACTCGACAATTGTCCGGCAAGTGCCTGCAAATGCCTTTGGGGGACGCCCTCAGCGGCCCATTGTGCTATTCCGCTTTTGACCGGGCTTTCACCAGCCCCGGCTCGCTTTGCATGCGCTAATAGCTTTACTTCCGCTTCAACAGTTTCTACTATTCAAACACGACTTTATTTATTTGTCAAGGAAAATTTCTCTTATGTCGTGTCGGTGTCAAGATTTTTTTCATAACCCCAGAGGAGCCATTGAGAACTGCAAGTTTTTATGGTATAATAGTTTTATAAAAACACGCAGAAAGTGAGATAGCGATGTGAGTCTTGCAAAGATTATATATGATAATACGACATTATATTTAGATACAGCTTCTAAAGCTGAACGAAAGAAAATCGGTCAGTTTTTTACTCCTGCTTCCATAGCTGAACATATGGCCGGATTGTCACGAAATTTTGATGACTCTGTTTTTATTCTTGACCCAGGTGCCGGAAGCGGTATATTGTCAGCCGCTATGGTAGATACATTAATAACTAAAAACGTTAAAAAAATTTATCTTGATGCATATGAAAACAATTCTGATATACTTCCCTTACTGAAAGAAAACTTGACTCTCATACAGCAAACAGCGCGAGACAGGGATATAGAATTGTACTTTAATATTTTTGAAAAAAACTTTATTGTTGAAAACCAGTTTGCGTGGACAGGCCTTATCCCAAATCAAAAATATGATATTGTAATCGCTAATCCACCTTACAAGAAAATTTCTAAAAATGATGTGGAAGCCAACATAATGTTGGATATTGTGTATGGGCAGCCAAATTTGTATTTTTTGTTTATGGCAATGGGAACACAATTGTTAAAAGATGGCGGAGAATGTATTTACATCGTACCCCGCAGTTTTTCTAGCGGGCTATATTTTACCGCATTCCGAAATCATTTCTTAAATATCGTTCAAATTACAAATTTGCATTTATTTGTGTCCAGAGAATCTGTTGGGGGTTCTAAAGACAAAGTTCTGCAAGAAACGATTATTTTGCGTGCCACAAAAGCGAATACGCGTCCTAATGTTATTCAAATAACGCAATCTTCGAACGAGAGTTGCTGCATTACTAATCATTTTTCTGTGCAATATGAAACCTGTGTCAAAAACAATGATAATTCTTTTTTATTCTTTCCAACATCGGCAGAAGATTCACAAATATTGGATTTTGTGAACCAATGGCCTTCATCTTTGCCCGAGTTGGGCTATCGGATGAAAACGGGTATTGTCGTAGATTTTCGTGAAACTTTATGGATGCGTACTGATAGCAGTGAAAATGTTATCCCTTTACTATGGGCATATAATTTTCATGAAAACCGTATCCGCTTTCCTGTTAAAGTGGAGGGAAAACCTCAGTATCTATATAATGGGCAAGAGACAAACAGGCTTAAAATGCAGAAGGGCAATTACCTCTTGCTCAAGAGATTTACTTCAAAGGAAGAGCGCAAACGTCTACAATGTGCTTTACTGCTTGAGGAAGATTTTTCTTCATATGATTCGATAAGCACTGAAAATCACTTAAATTTTATAACTAAGATAAATGGACGTATGAGTAAAGAAGAAGTATATGGATTATTCGTTGTTCTCAATTCCAGCTATATGGATAAGTACTTCCGCATTTTGAATGGTTCTACTCAGGTAAATGCAAATGAAATCAATGCTCTGCCTTTTCCGACATACAATGACCTTGTGCAAATGGGTAGAAGCGCTATGCAACTTCCATCATTAACCCATTTAGAATGTGACAATATTCTTGAAAGTCGGTTCTTACCGACGGCAATTAGTCAAGCGATATAAGGGAGGGTTACTGTGAGCAAGTTAGAAGAAGCCAAAGGAATTCTATCGGCCATTGGAATGCCAAGGCAACAGACAAATGATAGAAGCGCTTATGTGCTGTTATCGTTGGCAGGCATAAGAGAATCCGATACATGGACATGCGCCCAAAAGCCGGAGATGCGCATTGTTGACATGATGAATTTCATGTCTGAGCATTATGGCAAGGTCTACAAGCCAAACACCCGTGAAACTATACGCAAGGATACCATTCATCAATTCGTTGATGGCGCAGTTGCTGAACGTAATACCGACAGTGCAAATCGTCCTACCAATAGTCCGAACTATTGCTACTGCCTGACCAATGAAATGCTTGAATTAATAAAGACATACGGGACAGGGAAATGGCAACGGGGCCTCGAAAAATTCATTTCTGAGAAAGGGACCTTGGTTAATAAGTACAGTCAAATGAGAGATATTGCGCGTGTACCCGTTGTAGTAAATGGGCAAAAGTTTAGTTTTAGCCCCGGTGATCATAACGCATTACAGAAAGCAATCATTGAAGAATTTGCCTCTCGCTTCGCAAAAGGTGCAGAGGTGCTTTATGTAGGCGATGCGGAAAACAAGGCCTTAATTAAAAATCGTGAGGCACTTGAATCTATAGGCGTAAGAATTACCGATCATGATAAATTGCCTGATGTGGTTTTGTATGCCAGTGATAAAAACTGGATCTATTTTATTGAAGCTGTCACCAGCGTGGGGCCAATTTCGATAAAACGGATGCAGGAAATAGAGGATATGACCGCAAGATGTACGGCGGGAAGGATTTACGTTACCGCCTTTCCGAACACAAAACTATACAAAAAATTTATTGACCAGTTGGCATGGGAGAGTGAAGTTTGGATTGAAGATAATCCAGACCATATGATTCACCTAAACGGCGATAAATTCATTGGTCCTCGGGAGATAATTTTAGAAAGATATTGATGAAAAACAGCAACCGCACATGATTTTTCTAATGCGATTGCTGTTTTTCATTCAACAAATTTGTCGTGCTTCATGCCGAACTGCATCAGCACCTTACCGATTACATGCTGCATTTGAGCCTCCAAGGTCTCGGAGCCGTTATAAAACGTAAGCATAGGCGGAATAATTGCGCAGCCATACTGAGAAGCTAACTGCGGATTCCGTAAATGGGCGGGACCCAGGGGCATTTCACGGGGAACCAATACCACCTTGCGCCCCTCTTTCAGACAGACGTCAGACAAGAATTCCGCAAACCCTATTAGGCGGTATTAGCGGTTGTAACCTATCGGCGACATATGTTATAATTTGCCTATATTCACCATTAAGACAGGCAAAAAAGAAGGGGCCGAATTCAATGATCAAGAAGGAGACATACTCTGATCAGATATATGAGGAGATTAAGCAGGATATCCTGAACCGCCGGATCGGTTTGGGCGAAAAATTAATCAACCGGGAGCTGCAGCAGCGCTACGGCGTCAGTTCCACCCCGGTACGGGATGCTATTAACCGCTTGTATCAGGAAGGCTTTGTGGAGGGCATCTCCCGGGCAGGGGCCCGGGTTATTAACTTTGACCGCAACTATGCCGAAGAGCTTGTGGAGATCATCGCCATGATCTCGGACAATGCCGTGAAGTTGTCTGCCATCAAGAGCGACCGGAGGGCGGTGGCGGCGGAGCTGGGTAAAAAGATCCAGTTACAGCAAAAACACATCAACAATGAGAAGTATTATCAACATAACAAGGAATTTCACAAAGTCTTTTTTAAATACGCCAAAAATAAAACATTGACTCAGCTTTACGATCAATTCGATATCCGCCAGGAAATCATGATAAGATATACGGATTTGGTGGATATGGAGCAGCGGCGGCTGATGATCAAGCACCATCAGGATATCTATGAGGCTTATTTGAATGACGATATCCTATTGGCCAGAAAATTGATGGAGGATCATTATTTGGACGCAATAAAGCACCTTTAGCAGAAGGCACTGAAAAAGCCGGAGCAAGCTGACTATTGTGAGGCTGAAATGTACAAAATTTGAGGTTTTATGTTTATTTGCCAGATCTAACCGCTCAAAATCTCCAGTTTACGTTGATAAACGCTATTTTTTTCTATATTTAGTGTCCATGATAATTTTGAATCCCATATCTTAAAAGAGGCGACCACTAAAAACCTCAAATTTTGTACACGCGGCTCAATGGGAAGCAACTTTTCAGTGCCCTCTCTTTAGCACTTGATTTTTGCACATCCCGGCTTGATTCTTCCAGAGGTTATGCATTAAAGCATGATGGATTTTTATCCATCATGCTTTTGTATGTATTAACGCAGCGGGCCTACCAGGGTTATATGTAAGGAGGGGCCCATGTTGATTATGCACATGGCTGCATGATTAACCAAAGCAAAAACTCATTATTGAAGAATAAATCAAAGTGTGTTAGGATATAAATAGAAATAGGAACTGCTGCTTTTTGTGGGGCGGCTAGATCCTAGGTGTGGTTAGCCGCTTATCTGTCCATAGATAGGCGGTTTTACTTTTTTGTATATTACCATTTTTTTCATGTAAAATAAAGGGGACATCTCACACAAAAGAGGGGCTTTTCAAAATGACTGACTTAAGATCATTTTGAAAAAGCCCCTCTTTATAAAATATAATTCGCTTACCGCTGTACTCTGCCGGAAGCGTTGCCGGCGGCCAGGGACAGGACTTCCTTGACGGAAACCAAATTGAAGTCGTGCTCAATAGAATGCTTGAGGCAGGAAGCCGCCACCGCAAAGTCGATGGCCTTCTGAGGCTCAAAGCCGCTGATCAAGGCATAAATCAGGGCGCCGCCAAAGGAATCGCCACCGCCTACCCGGTCCACAATGTGGATTTTGTAGTCGGGGGAGAAATAGGCCTTGCCGCCGTCATACAGCATGCCGGCCCAGTTGTTGTCGCTGGCGGAGATGCTGCCCCGCAGCGTAATGGCAGCTTTGCCGCAGCCAAACCGGTCACACAATTGCTTGGCCACGCTGATATAGCCTTCATGAGACAGCTTGCCGCTGCTGACGTCGGAGCCTTCCGCATGGATGCCGAAGACATCGGCGGCGTCTTCTTCGTTGGCAATGCAAAGATCCACGTAGGGCATCAGGCGGGCCATGACCCGGCCGGCCTCTTCCTTGGACCATAGTTTATTTCGGTAATTCAAATCGCAACTGACGGTGACGCCCAATTCTTTAGCGGTCTGCACCGCTTCCAGGCAAATCTCCGGCAGTTCTCCGCCCAGAGCCGGGGTAATGCCCGTGAAGTGAAACCAACCGGCTCCCTCTAAAATCTTCTTCCAATCAAAATCACTTTTTGTGGCCTGGGCAATGGCGGAACCGGCCCGGTCATAAATAACCTTGGAGGCCCGCTGGGAGGCGCCTTTTTCCACAAAGTAAACGCCCAAACGGTCACCGCCCCGGCAGACCAAGGAAGTATCCACCCCAAACTGCCGCAACTGATTGATGGCGCATTGGCCAATCTCATGCTCCGGCACCTTCGATACAAAAGCCGCATCCAATCCGTAATTGGCAGCGGATACAGCCACGTTAGCCTCGCCCCCTGCGTAGGTGGCCTCAAACCTTGTGGCCTGGGTAAAACGCAGATACCCTTCCGGATTCAGGCGCATCATAATTTCGCCAAATGTTACAACTCTAGTCAATGTCTTCAACCCCTCTTGCCAATCTTGCCTGTTCTGCCGGCATTGCCGATTTTGCCGGTTTATTGATATTACCAAGCTCTCCGTCCTTAGCCATTAACCGCCCGGCAAAGGGCCCTGGCTGCTTCCGTGATTTTTGCGAATTCTCCTGCCTCAATCCAGCTCTTGTTTACCAGATTTCCTCCGACGCCAAAGCCTTTGCAGCCGGCAGCCAGAAAATCAGGAATATTGGCGGCGTCCACACCACCCACTGCCAATAAGGGGATATGGCTTAGAGGAGCACAAACCGCCTTCATATAGCCGGGGCCCAAAGAACCCGCCGGGAACAATTTAACGAAATCCGCTCCCGCCCGGTGGGCAACAGTAATATCGGTGGGCGTCATGCCGCCGGGGATAGAAACCAGCCCCAGCTCCCGGGTGGCTTTAATGACGTCCTCCTGGGTATCCGGCGAAATGATGTACTTGGCGCCGGCTTCTGCCGCCAGCTTTACCTGCTGCGGGTTCAGCACCGTACCGGCCCCTACGAAAACCTGGCCGCCAAACGCCCGGTCAATGGCTGCAATAACAGAAGTGGTGGAGGCAAAGCTATCCGGCTTTGCCTGGTCGAAGGTTACCTCTACCATATCGATGCCGCCCTCAAAAATCGCCCTGGTCAAATCCAGGCATTTGCCCGCATCAATACCCCGAATAATGGCAATAAGTTTTTTTTCCAAAATTCGTTGAATAACTTTTTCACGCATATTTCTTTGTTGCACCCTTCAATAAAGTTCTATTGAAGCAGCTCCCTTCTTTGCTCTAATTCGTATATAAGAAGAAGCAATCGTATTTACGAAAATATTCTATCTTTAATACAAATATCTGTCAATAGATAATTGACAATGAAGAGGGGAGCAAGCTATAATAAATTCGTATATAAGAAAAGCTATTCGTATAAATGAAAGAGTTGATTAAATGCGTACTGAGCACAAACCTACTTTACGTACTTTGGCGATTTTAGAACTGGTCTCTGCAGGCAGCGAGCCCTATACCCTCACTGCCATATCCCGGGCTTTGGGCATCTCACCCAGCACCTTATTTCCCATCGTTCATACTCTATGCGAGCAAAGGTATTTAAGCTATGACGAAAAAAACCAGGCTTACTCTCTGGGACTTAAACTTTTTGAGATTGGCAGCAGGATCCAGAGCTCTCATGTTTATGACCGGATAACGGAGATCATGGGGCAAATTGTAGATACTTGTGATGAAACCTGCCATTTCGGCGTATTAGACAGAGGGGACGTGCTGTATCTGGCCAAGGTGGATTCCACCAATCCTATCCGCATGTTTTCTACCATCGGCAAGCGGCTGCCGGCTTACGGCACCGCCATCGGCAAAGCTCTGCTGAAAAACTATGATTTGGATGAGCTGAAATCCCTTTATCCGGAAGGCTTAAAACCTTTGACGGCTCATACCATCACCAGTTTTGAGGAATTACACCAGCAGCTCACTGATTCCGATCTCTTTACCTACGAAGTGGAAGAATCCAATAAATCAGTACGCTGCATTGCCCTGCCTATTTACCGCAATAAGGCCATAGCGGCGGCATTGAGCGTGGCCATTCCCATCTACCGTTACGACGAGGGCAAGAAAAGCTGTATAGAAGGAGCGTTGAAGGAAGCCTCCATACAGCTTGAGCAGATTATCCCTTATTTTGTTTTTTAGGAACCACTCGTTAAGGAGAGTTTGCATGAAAATTACCAAAATGACTTTGTATACGGTGCCGCCCCGCTGGCTCTTTCTGGAAATGGAGACCGACGAAGGCATCACCGGCTGGGGTGAACCGGTGGTAGAGGGCCGGGCCTCCGTAGTCAAAACCGCAGTGGAAGATTTCTCCCAGTACTTGCTGGGTAAGGATCCCCTGCTCATCGAGGATCACTGGCAAGCCATGTACCGGGGAGGCTTCTACCGGGGCGGCCCGGAGATCATGAGCGCCATTGCCGGCATTGACCAGGCCCTTTGGGATATCAAGGGCAAGTATTACAATGCTCCCGTCTATGAGCTCCTGGGTGGCAAATGCCGGGACAAGCTCAAGATATATAGCTGGGTAGGGGGCGACCGGCCCAGCGATGTAGTAGCCGGCGCCAAGGCCTTGTTTGATTCCGGCTGTACGGCCATCAAGCTCAACGGTACCGACGAAATGCACTACATCGACAGCTTCGAAAAGATCCTGGCGGTTTCAGAGCGCATTGCCTTGGTCCGCAAGGAATTTGGCTACAAAATGGACATCGGCGTAGACTTCCACGGCCGGGTTCACAAAAGCATGGCCAAGGTACTGGCCAAGGAATTGGACCAGTATCATCTGATGTTTATTGAAGAGCCGGTAATGGCCGAAAACAACGAAGCCCTGCGGGAAATCGTCAAGCATACCTCTACGCCTATCGCCACCGGCGAGAGAATGTTCAGCCGCTGGGACTTCAAGAATTTGCTGGTGGACGGCTATGTGGATATTATCCAGCCCGACGTTTCCCATGCCGGCGGCATCAGCGAGGTCAAAAAGATCATTGCCATGGCTGAAGCCTTCGATGTGGCGGCAGCGCCTCATTGCCCTTTGGGTCCCATTGCCCTGGCGGCCTGCATTCAGGTGGACGCCTGCTGCCCCAATGCTTTTATTCAGGAGCAGAGCCTGGGTATCCACTATAACCAGGGGGGCCAGGATCTGCTGGATTACCTGGCCGACAAAAGCGTATTCACCTTCGATAATGGATTTATCCAGATCCCCAAAGGTCCCGGCCTGGGTATCGAGATAAACAAAGAGAAGGTTTTGGAAGCTGCGGCTATCGGCCACAACTGGAAAAACCCTTTATGGAGAAATTACGACGGCACTATTGCAGAATGGTAAAAAACGGTAAAAAAGAGGAGGATATTTTAATGAAAAAGTTTATCAGTTTTGTACTCGTAGCAATGCTTTGCATTATTCCCTTAGCCGCTTGCGGCAATTCCGCTCCCCCTGCCGGCTCCGGCGATGCTACCCAGCCCACTGAGACCGGTGGTTCCGGCGCTGAAGCTCCCATCGTCCTGAAAATCGCTCACGATTCCTCCGAGCAGGTGCCTGTAGCCATCGGTCTGGCTGAATTCAAGCGCCTGGTGGAAGAAAAGAGCAACGGCCAAATGATCATCGAGGTTTATAACAACGGTACCCTGGGCAGCGCCAGCGACTATGTGGTCAACTGCCAGCTGGGAACTCTCGATATGGGTACGGTAAACCAGTCTGTGGTTTCCAGCTTCATTCCCGATCTGCCGGCAGTGGATATCCCCTATATCATCGAAAGCTATGAGCATGCCGACAAAGTCTTCATGGGCGAAGTAGGCCAGCATTACAGCCAGGAAGTCCGGGACATCATCGGCATTGAAGTCATCGGCATCTGGGAAGTAGGCTTCCGTAACCTGACCAACAGCAAAAAAGCTGTCAACAGCGTAGAGGACGTAGCCGGCCTGCGGATCCGCACCATGGATAATCCCGTTCACCAGGCTTTCTGGAAAGGCTTAGGCGCCGATCCTGTACCCATGTCCTGGAATGAAGCTTATACCGCTATGCAGCAGAAAGCCATCGACGGCCAGGAAAATCCCTTCAGCGTCATCTTGGGCAACAAGGTAGCCGAGGTTAACAACCATCTGGCCGTTACCGAGCACGTTTACAGCTCCCAGTTCATCATCATGAGCGATAAAGCCTGGAGCTCCCTGAACGAAGAGCAACAGAAAATCATCAAAGATAGCTGCTACGAAGCCGGCTTAGTAGAGCGGGAAGAGCAGCGCCGCCAGGCTAATGAAGCCGTAGCCCAATTGGAAGAGCAGGGCATGTCCGTCACTTATCCCGACAAGCAAGGCTTCATTGATGCCAGCGCCGAATTCCGGGCCAAATACAGCGAGCAGTATGCAGATATCGTCAAAATGATTGAAGCAGCTAAATAAGCAAAGCGGCTGAATAAAGGGAGGAGAATTTCCCTCATGTTTCAAAAAATCCAAAAGGCCGTTGGGCGCATTCAAGACGTTTTTCTCGCTCTCATCGGCATTGCTTTGGCTCTGATCATGGTGATTGTTTTTGTGCAAACCTTTACCCGCTTTGTTATCTTCTACAGTCTGCCTTGGTCTGAAGAGCTGTCCCGCTACCTTTTCGTCTTTATCATCATGATTGGACTGAATGTAGCTATCCGGGACGATATGCTGATCCGCATCGACTTGATTGATTATTTTATCAAGGGCAAGGCCGCCGTGGTCCTCAACCTTTTGCGAACTATTGCCGGTCTTGTGGTCAGCTTCATCATCGGTACAAATGCCTCTTCCCTTTTTAAGATTGGTATGATTCAGAAAAGCCCCGCCATGCAAATCCCCATGATCATCATGTATTCCGTGATCTTTGTGGGCTATCTGCTGGCTGCCGCAGCCATGATTTTTAAGCTGATTGAGGCAGTGAGGCAGTTAATTGCGCCAAATGATCAGGAAGGAGGGGCTAAGGTATGAGCATAGCGGCCATCATGCTGTTTGTTGTCCTGATTATTGCGCTGCTGCTGGGATTGCCCATCATCTGGTCCCTGGCCCTGGCCAGCATTGTCTCCATCGGCCTCAATCCGGCCCTGGACTTTGTGGTGGTGCCTCAGCGTCTTTTTGCCGGAGCCGATTCCTTTTCGTTGCTGGCGGTGCCGGCTTTCATGCTGGCCGGCGACATCATGACCAAAGGCGGCCTGTCCAAACGCCTCACCGACTTTGCCGATGCCCTGGTAGGTTGGATATCCGGCGGTATCTCCCTGGTGGCTATTGTGGCCTGTACGTTCTTTGCGGCAATATCCGGCTCCTCTGTGGCCACTACGGCGGCCATCGGCGGCCTGATGCACAAGGAAATGGTCAAGCGCAACTATCCGCCGGATTATTCCGCCGCCGTCCAGGCCATCGGCGGTACCCTGGGCATCGTCATTCCGCCCAGCATCGTCTTCGTCATCTACGGCAATGTTACCGGTACTTCCATTGAGAAACTTTTGATGGCAGGCATTATTCCCGGTATCATCGCCTGCATTGCCCTTTGTATCTATGCTTTTTTTAAAGCAAAAAAAGAACATTTCCCTAAAGGCGAAAAGTTCACCTGGAAGCGGCTTTTTCTGGCCCTTAAGGACGCCATCTGGGCTCTGCTGATGCCGGTGATCATTCTGGGCGGCATCTATGCTTCAGTTTTTACGCCTACGGAGTCGGCGGTGGTATCCGTATTCTACGGCATCCTGGTTTGCTTTCTCGTCTACCGGGAAATCACCTGGAAGGATTTCTGGGCTATTCTTAAAACCACGGCAAAATCCACCGCCAATCTGATGCTGCTGGTGGCCACCGCCCAAGTTTTCGCCTTCCTGGTCACTTATTACAACATTCCCACAGCTATTGCCGGCTGGTTTATGAGCTTCGTCAACTCGCCCATTATGTTTTTGTTGATCGTCAACATTTTGCTGCTGATTGCAGGCATGTTCCTGGATAACGGTTCAATCATCCTGATTTTGGGGCCTATCCTGGCCCCTATGGCCGTAGCCTTCGGCGTCAATCCCGTGCATTTCGGTCTGATTGTCGTCTTTATCCTGGCTATTGGTCAGTGTACGCCGCCCTTCGGCACCTGTATGTTTGTGGCCTGCGGCATTGCCAACCGCCCTGTCAGCGGCGTTGCCAAACAGTTGATGCCCTTTGTGGCTGTGGAGATTATCTGCGCTTTACTTTTTACCTATGTACCGCAAATCTCCCTTTGGCTGCCTAATTTGCTGCGCTGACGCAGCCTATACCAAAGCTCATGACGATTTGTGGGAACAGAATTTCTGTTCCCACATCTTGTATACCACGGATCAGATAGAAAGGACTGTTTGACATGCACCAATTGTTTGATATATCCGGCAAAAAAGCTCTGGTCACCGGCGGCACCAAAGGCCTGGGCTGGAGCATGGCCGAGGCCTTGCTGGAAGCCGGCTGTGAAGTGGCCATCGTCGGCTCCTCCGACGGCGTCTTTGCCGCCGCCAAGGACTTTTGCGGCCGGGGCTTCCGCTGCCATGGCGTCAAGGCCGACCTGCGCCGGCGCCAGGAAAATTACCGGGCCTTTGACGAGTGCCTGCAGAAGCTGGGCGGCGACCTGGATATCCTGGTAACCGCCGCCGGCATTCAGCGCCGCCATAGCGCCGAGGATTTTCCCATTGAAGAATGGGACGAGGTTATCAACATCAACTTGCATTCCGTATTTATCTTCTGCCAGCAGGCGGGACGGCTGATGCTGAAAAAGGGCTGCGGCAAAATCATCAACGTCACCTCTATGGTCTCCTGGTTTGGCGGCCAGACCGTACCGGCCTATGCCGCCGCCAAAGGCGGCGTCACCCAGCTAACCAAAGAGCTGGCCAACGACTGGATGGGCAGAGGCATCAATGTTAACGCCATTGCCCCCGGTTATATGGATACGGATCTGAATACCGCCCTTTTGGCCAATCCGGAGCGCAGCGCCCAGATTCTGGCCCGGATTCCCGCCGGCCGCTGGGGCAAGGGGGAAGACCTGAAGGGCGCCACTATTTTCCTGGCCTCTGCTGCCAGCGATTATATGTCCGGCGCCAACATCAACGTAGACGGCGGCTATTTGGTAAAATAGCCGGGATTGGAGAATGAGATGAAAGCTTTAGTTTGGACTCAGAAAGAGCATGTGGAAATCCAGGATATTCCCCAGCCGGATTATGCGGGCCGGGTTTTAATCAAGGTGGCCTACGCCGGCATCTGCGGCTCCGACGTCAGCGTATATATGGGCAAGCACCCCCGGGCCAAAGCCCCCCTGATCATGGGCCATGAGTTTTCCGGTACTGTGGCGGCTATCGGCGAAGGAGTAAAGACCGACTTGCAGCCGGGAGACAAGGTGGTGGTGGATCCCTTGATTTTTTGCGGCAAGTGCAATGCCTGCCTCAATGGCAACACCCATGTCTGCCGGACCTTAAACCTCTACGGCGTGGACTGCGACGGCGGCATGGCCGAGTATGCCGTGGTGGATGAAAGCTGCATTCTTAAATTGCCGGCAGACATGCCCCTCAAGCTGGCGGCAGTCATTGAGCCGGTGGCCGTAGTCATCCACGGCCTGCGCATGATCAAAAAGAATTTTTATGCCTCCGCCTGCGTGGTGGGCCTGGGCCCCATGGGGCTGCTCACCGCCATCATGCTGAAGGATTCCGGGATTAACCAGTTATTTGCGGTGGAGGCCAACGAAAACCGGGCCCAATACGCCCGCAAACTGGGTATTGAGGTGATCAACCCCAAGGATACCGACCCGGTGGCCTACATTATGGAGCGTACCGGCAATGAGGGCGTAGAGGTCCTGGTGGAGGCCAGCGGCAGCCACGCCGCCGCCAAAACCATTACCGATATCACCGGCGTACGGGGGGAAATCCTTCTGCTCAGCGTCTTTAAAGAACCTACAGCCCTGGATTTGCGGGCCATTAATTTTAAGGAACAATTGCTGATCGGCTGCCGGGTTTATACCCAGCTAGACTTTAAAGATGCGGTTACTTACACTTACAAAAACCTTGATAAGGTTGCCGCAGTGGTCTCCCATACCCATCCTATTGAAGGGGGACAAGAGGTATTTCAGGATATAATCAGCGGCAAAACGGAAACCATGAAGGTTTTATTTGAACTATAAGCAGCGCTTTCTAAAAAAACCTGTCCCCGCAATTTTTGCAGGGGCAGGTTTTTCTTTATGAATTAAGCTGTATAGCCTGAATAATGGTTTATTTGTTGAGCCAGCCGGCTACCAGCTCTTCGTGGCTGTTCATCCAGTTCCGGGCAACGTCTAAAGGCTCGCCGCCTTCTTCTTCGATAGCCCCCATTAAATCCCCTAATTCACTTTCGCTTAATTTGAAGTTCTTCAAAAACGCCGCTACCTCCGGCATATCTTCTTCCAGACCCTTACGGGCGTACTTATGAATATTCTCCACTTCCCCAAAAACGCCCTTGGGATCTTCCAGAACTTTTAAATCCCACTTGGCAAATTTCCAATGGGGAGCCCAGCCGGTAACCACGATGGGAGCATTGGCATCAATAGCCTTACCCAAAGCGGCGGTCATGGTGGGACCGCTGCCGGTAAGCAGCCGGTAGTCGAGGCCGTATTCCTCGATGGCCCTTTCCGCCGCCGCCATCAAGCCGGCTCCGGGATCGATGCCCACAATTTCACCGCCAAATTTGTCCTTATTGGCGTTGAGCTCTTCTATGCTGTTGATTTCCACATAGGAGGGCACGATAAGGCCCAACAGAGCATCTTCGTAG
Source organism: Clostridiales bacterium (assembly GCA_038562165.1). GTDB lineage: Bacteria > Bacillota > Peptococcia > DRI-13 > UBA5745 > WRMS01. The sequence goes on from JBCFAO010000032.1 coordinate 17,763, forward strand.
ACAACGCCCAGATCAACCATGTCCTGGCCAAATCTTTCTATATAGCTTTCATGAGTGATCGGCAGCCAGACGTCCAGAAAAGCATCGGTATTGCCGCCGGCCACGGAAGTAAACACGGGAGCCGCATCGGCCATGGTCAATTCCACTTTGTAGTCCATTTTATCTTCCAGAATTGCGGCGGCCAGGTTTGTCATAGCAATCCCCTCCGCCCAGTTGACGTAAGCCAGCTTCACCGTCTTATTATCTCCCGTACCCGGGGTATTGCCGTTGCCGCTGCCGCAGCCCCCCAGGGCCACCGTTGCTAATAAAATGGCCAAGATTATTCCTGTTATTTTTTTTAATGCAGCTTTTTTTAACATAACTTTCTCCTCCTGCCTTTTAATTTATCTGGGAGCGCCGCTCCATTCTTTTCCTGACAAAGTTCTTGCCGGATTTCTTTTGTTCTGAGCCCAGGCATTGGGTAATACGGTCAAGGAGCATGGCCAGAATCACCACGGCCAGACCGCCCTCAAAACCTTTGCCGATATTCATTTGGGTGATTCCCTCATAGACGGTTTTCCCCAGGCCGTCGGCGCCGATCATGGCGGAGATAACCACCATAGAAAGGGACAGCATAATGGTCTGATTTAACCCGGCCATGATCGTGGGCACCGCCAGAGGCATCTGCACCTTAAAAAGCAACTGGGCCGGAGTGGAGCCGAAAGCTCTGGCCGCTTCTACCACGTCCTCAGGCACTTGACGGATGCCTAAATTGGTCAGCCGGACAACGGGAGGCATGGCAAAAATGATAGTGGCCACAGTCCCGGGAACCTCGCCTAAATCGAAAAAATACACAGCGGGGATCAGGTATACGAAAGCCGGCATGGTTTGCATAAAATCCAGCACCGGCCGGATAATCTTATTAGCGGTGCCGTTCTTTGCCATCAGGATACCAAGGGGCAGGCCTACGACCAGCGCGATAAGCGTAGCGGTGCTTACCATGGACAATGTAAGCAACATTTTGCCCCAGAGTCCCAGATTATTAATGAGTAAAAGGCCCACAGCCGTAAATATAGCCGTGCCCCTGCCGGCTACCCACCAGGCTAAAAAGACGACGGCAACAATAAAGACAAATAGCGGTATTGCGGACAGAACCCAGTCTATGCTCTCAATGATGCCCAGCAAGCCTTTTCTGATGACGCTGAAGAAGCCGGCAAAGTTTGCGGTCATCCAATCAATGGCTTTTTCCACATGTACGCCTAAAGGAAGCTTAGCGTTAAGCATTGTTCTCGCCCCCTTCCCCGGCAATTCCCGCCAGAACTGTGGATTTAAATACAACGCCTTTCAGCCTTTTTTCCTCGTCCACCACAGCGATGGGATAACCGGTATTCAAGAACAAGGGAATGATTTCGTCAATTAATGTTTCTAAAGACACAGTCTCAATGTTTTTATCGATGATGGATTCCAATTCTTCTTTGCCTTCCTTAATCAGGGAGGATACCCGGTCGATGGTAACAATGCCTTGCAAAACGCCGCTTTTATTGGTAACGAAAATGCTGGAAATACCTAAGTCCTTCATTTTGCGGGCAGCCGTGCGGATACCTGCCTTCTCAAGGATAATGGCTTCCGCATTACGCATGATTGCGGCAGCGGTAATGATTTTTGAGCGGTTGACATCCTGAATAAATGCCCGGACGTAGTCATCGGCGGGATTTTGCAGGATCTCCTCGGCAGTACCGGTTTGCACGATCCGGCCATCCTTCATGATAGCGATTCGATCGCCGATTTTTAAGGCTTCATCTAAGTCATGGGTAATAAAGATAATGGTTTTTTTCATCTTTTGCTGCAGGGAAAGCAGCTCGTTTTGCATATCCTTGCGGATCAGAGGATCAAGGGCGCTAAAGGCTTCATCCATTAAAAGAATATCTCCTTCTATGGCCAAAGCTCTGGCCAGTCCTACCCGCTGCTGCATCCCCCCGGACAATTCCTGGGGCTTGGCATTTTCATAGCCCTTCAGCCCCACAATCTCCAGCATCTCCTCAGCCTTTTGCCGGCGCATCTCTAAACCGGCCTTTTGGATTTCCAGGCCGAAGGCCACATTCTCCAATACTGTTTTATGGGGGAGCAGAGCAAAGTTTTGAAAAACCATAGCTACTTTTTTTCGCCGCACTTCCCTCAACTCAGCGGCAGACATTTCGGTAATGTTCTGGCCGTCGATGAGAATATTGCCGCCGGTAGGCTCTATTAAACGGTTCAGGCAGCGTATCAGCGTGGATTTGCCGCTGCCGGAAAGGCCCATAATGACAAAAATTTCTCCTTCTTCCACAGCGAAGGAAACATTATTTACACCGACGCTATGCTTATGCTTTTTCAATATCCCGGCCTTATCCTCGCCCTTTTCCAGCAAAGGCAGGATTTGCTTAGGCGCCGGGCCAAATACTTTATATATTTTTTGTACTTCAACCTTCGGCATATATCCTCTCCTTATCTCAAAAGTAACAACACAATATTTCTAATGTGTTGTCTCTTTATAGGCTAACATAGATGTTTTTATTTGTCAAATTCCTCTGCTTATCATTATTTCCTTTATCGAGCCTTCTCATGCAAAAAAAAGACTCTCCCTTGCGGAAAAGCCTGCTTTTTTTATGTTAGAATAGTAACTATTGATTGGGGTACAGGCAATTTCTTACCCGCTCATGACAATTTTCATCACCCACGTAATGCAGGATATCTCCGGCAGAAATTACGGCATAGGGACCGGGAGATATGATCATCTTGTCCTGCCGCTGAATGGCGATAATCGTGGCTGTGGTATTGTGCCAGAAGTTGCACTGGGAAAGGGTCTGGCCCAGGTAAGAAGCATCCTCTGTAATTTTGATTTCAAAAGGAGAAAAGGGATTGACGGAACGAAAGCGTTCCGTCTTGTACATGAGATCGGAAATCATCGACTTTAATTCCAGGCTGTCGGTAATTTGCTGATCCATGACCTTCAGAATACGTTTTTTTAGATCGCTCATTTGGCTGACGGAATCAAATTTATTGATAAAGTCGGCTGCAAGTTTCCGGGATTTGATAAGAACGCCGCTGCCCTTGGTGATCTCCACAATCTTCATATCGGCCAAAACGCAGACCGCCCGCCGGGCCGTTTCCGAAGAAACTCCATATTGGCTGACCAAAGAGGACCTGACGTATATTTTTTCTCCCTCGGGATATTCGCCATAAGCGATTTTTGCGGCTATATCCGCAGCAATCTGCTGATATTTTGGTATGTCAATTTTCATGCCTTACCTCATTTATTGTCAATTATTATCAATACTAAAATTAGTATAGCCCATTCGCTGTTATCTTACAAGGATATTAATGGTCCAACGGGAAACACTAAAACCGGAGGTGTTTTCTAATGGTATCACGAAAATCGGTTATTACTTTCGGCATTGTGGCCATCCCCATTGCCATGTCCACAGCTACCCAGGATAACGATATTCATTTCAATCAATTGCACAAAGAAGATAACAGCCGCATCCGCTACAAAAAAACCTGCGCCCACTGCGGCAAGGAGGTTACGTCCCAGGATATTGTCAAAGGTTTCGAGTATGATAAAGATAAATACGTGGTCATCACCGATGAAGAAATCGAAAAAATCAAGACAGAAAAGGAAAAGTCTATTCAGATTCTGCATTTTGCCCAATTGAACCAGATTTCACCGGTCTACTACGATAAAACCTATCAGGCCGCCCCGGAAAAAGGCGGGGAAAAGGCCTTCGAGCTGCTGCGGGCAGCCTTGATGGCCGAGCAAAAGATTGCCATCGGCAAAACCGTTCTGGGCACGAAAGATACATTAATGGCCATAATTCCCCGGGAAGACGGCCTGCTGATTTCCACTATGTTTTACGCCGAGGATGTCAAGGACCTGCAAAAGCAATACGTTAAGCCGGAAATTGCCCAGCAGGAGCTGGATATGGCAAAGGTCTTGATCAATTCCATGGATACGCCTTTTGATCCTGCAAAATACAAGGACGAATACCAGGAAAAGCTGCGGGCCCTCATCGAGACGAAGATTTCCGGCAAAGAAGTAGTGGCGGCAGTGCCGGAAAGCACCGGCAAGGTCATCGACCTTATGGAAGCGTTGAAGGCCAGCGTGGAAAAAGCAAAAAAAGAGAAGGAGTCGGCATAATTCGATGACCGCCCAGCTTACTGCTTATAATCAAAAAAGAAATTTTCAGCAGACCCCGGAGCCGGCAGGTACCATAGAGGATTCCGACTCCGGCCTGCGCTTTGTCATCCAGCATCACCTGGCCCGCAGAGACCACTACGATTTTCGTTTGGAGTGGCAGGGGGCCCTTTTAAGCTGGGCTGTGCCTAAAGGTCCTTCTTATAATACCCGGGATAAAAGGCTGGCTATACAGGTGGAGGATCACCCTCTGGAATATCGCAATTTTGAAGGCGCTATCCCCAAAGGCGAATATGGCGGCGGCACAGTCATGCTCTGGGATGAAGGCTGGTGGGAGCCTTATACCGATGTGACCGAAGGGCTGCGCCAAGGCATGCTGAAATTCGTCTTGAAAGGCAAAAGGCTCCAGGGTAAGTGGGCTTTGGTGCGCCTTAAAGCCAAAGAAGAGGAGAAGAAGGTTAACTGGCTTCTCCTTAAAGAAAAAGACGAATATGCAAAAGCCGGCGAGGGTATCCTCCAATTCACCACCAGCATCCGGACGGGGCGCACCATGGCGGAAATCGCCGAGGGAGTGCCGCCGGCCCTTATCAACAAGCCTTTACTGCGCAACCCTTTCAATAGTACTACTGTCCAGTTGGCGGAACTGGTGAAGACGGTTCCCGGAGACCGGGAGGAGGAGGATTGGCTTTACGAATTAAAGTACGATGGCTACAGGATTCTGGCCTTTATCGAAGGCAATGGCCTGCGGCTGGTCACCAGAAACGGCAATGACTATACGAGGTATTTTCGAGAGATTGCCCATTCCCTTATTCACCTGGCTGCCGGCAAGGCCATGGTGCTGGATGGGGAAATGGTTGTTACGGATGCCTCGGGCAAAACTGATTTTCAAGCTCTGCAAAACTATTTGAAAAGCCCGGCAGGACAAAATTTGACTTATATTATATTTGATTTGCTGGCCTTGGAGGGTCAGGATCTGCGAAGTATGCCGCTGATAGAAAGAAAGGCAAAACTGGCTGCATTGATGGAGAACGGACCCGCCAACCTCCATTACAGCCGCCATATCAGGGGCAACGGTAAGGAAAGCCTGGCTGCCGCTTGCCAAACCGGTATGGAAGGCATTATCGGCAAGAAAACCGATTCCCCGTACAGCGGTACCAGAAATGGCGACTGGATCAAAATAAAATGCAATAAAAGACAAGAATTTGTCATCGGCGGTTATACTCTGTCCGATAAAAAAACCAGTGGGGTAAGCTCTCTGCTTCTGGGCGTTTATGAAGGCGAGGCGCTGATTTATGCCGGCCGGGCAGGTACCGGCTTCACTGAGGCCGGCAGGGAAGAGCTTGCGGAGAAATTTCATCCTTTAATAAGGCCGGCAAGTCCCTTTCAAGAGCCGCCAAAAGCCAGGGCCAATGAAAAAATCATCTGGCTTGAGCCCCGGCTGGCGGCGGAAATCAAGTTTGCCGAGTGGACAAAGGACAATCTGCTGCGGCAAGCCAGCTTCAAGGGCTTGCGGCAGGATAAGGATCCCAAAGAAATCAAACGGGAAAAAGCTGCCGGCGAAATATTACCTCAGCCGCCGGCCAATGAGGAGGAGAAGGCTATGGACGCAAACGGCCCGCTGGATGCAATGGCCGGCAAAACTGACGGCATTATTATCGAAGGCATAAAAATTAGCAGCCCCGATAAAGTGATTTTCGAGGAACCGGCTATTACTAAGATTGATATCATTCGCTATTACGAAAAAATAGCCGAAAGGATGCTGACCTATGTGAGCCACCGGGTTCTCAGCATTGTCCGCTGCCCCAAAGGGATATCCGAGGCTTGCTTCTATAAGAAGCATCCCGGTCCGTCAAGTCTTGGTACCGTTACCATATCCATTGCCGGCAAGGATGGGGAGGCCGAGGATTACTTCTATATTACGGAAAGCTCCGGCCTTATTGCCGAGGCTCAAATGGGCACTTTAGAATTTCACACCTGGGGCAGCCGGGTGGATAATCTGGAAAAACCGGATGTGATGGTTTTTGACCTGGACCCCGATGAAGGCATGGATTTGGACAGGGTGCGGCAGGGCGTCCGGGATATCAGAGGCATTCTAACTGAACTGGGGCTGAATTCCTACCTGAAAACCAGCGGCGGCAAAGGCTACCACGTGGTAGTGCCTTTAGAACCTGCCCCTTCCTGGGAGGTATTTCACGATTTTGCCAAAGGTATCGCCGAGGTGATGGAGCAAAAATGGCCTGACCGCTACACCAGCAATGTCAGAAAGGCTAAGCGTGCCGGCAAAATATTCATCGACTGGATCAGAAACGGCAGAGGCGCTACCAGTATTGCTCCTTATTCAATAAGGGCAAGAGAAGGAGCCAGGATTTCCATGCCCATTACCTGGGATGAGCTTGATCTGGTAGCCCCCGACGGCATTACTATGGCCGAAGCTCTTTTGAGGATGGGCCGCTCCGATCCCTGGGAAGGTTTCTTTCTGAACCGGCAAATGTTGAAATAAGGCGTTTTTAACGCAGGCTGCCGTCATTGGTTCGCAAACCAAAGGGGCAGCTTTTTTTGTTTCTATTTAGTAGCCATTACTATATAAATATGTATATTATATCCTGCTATCGCAAAATCTCATAGGCAAGTAAAATTATAATATACATTCCTGTAAAGTATTATCTACAATAAGGGGGGTGGGGCAATGGACCGTAAGGCCCTGGGCCTGCGTTTAGCCATAGCGCGCAAGGAATCTGGGTATACCTCTGAGAGATTGGCACAAGAATGCGATGTGAGCGCTGTATATATCCGGCAAATTGAATCCGGTAAACACCAGCCGAGTATTACCACATTGGTCAAGCTGGGCAACGCCCTGCACCGCTCCCTTGATTACTTTGTCCAAGACAGCATGGAGTGGAATGAATTAAATACATTGACAGGGATTGCCGAAAGATGCAAAACCCTGACGCCTGAACAGATCAAAACAATACAGCGGATGATCGATGCAATGTTTGGGCCGGAAAAGTAGTCAAGCCGCCTCCTAATTGGTTCAGTGAACCGGAGGCGATTTTTCTTTTAAACCAATATTTTTTAACAAATTTCTTATATACTGTAGATTTGTAGCATATTATAATATATATTATAATCCTACAAATAATTTCTAATGGTTAAACCCGGCGATTCATCGAAAATTCGGGAAGGACGTAATTGATCATGAAAAATCTCTCCATCAGCAAAAAACTAATCCTTGGCTTCGGAATTATATTTATTATTATGCTCGGCATCATCGGCATGTCACTGCTTAGCCTTGGCGCTGTCGATGATATTGTCCATAGCTACGCTCAGTATACCCTGCCCAACAATACAGGAATCTGGAGGGTCCGTAGAGATACCGTATCCATTCAGCGCTATATGGCCCTGGCTTTTGGCGAGACCGATACCAGAAAAATCGCAGAGCTTTTTGACCTGGCCCAACAGGATGCCACCTCTCTTTTAAGTGAGTTTGACAAATACGCCGCCAATCAAAGGGACAACAGCCGGGACGATAAAATTGCCGAGCTGCGGGATTACTTTGCTCAAGCCGGCCAAACCCGCCGGGAAATTGCGGAGATCATGAAGAAACCTACGGCGGGCAATCTCCGGCTGGCCAAAACCATGTTTGCCAATGATTATACGGCCGTTATGGATAAAGCCGAAGAAATTCTAGTTGAGTTCAGCACAATGGCGGAGCAACGAGCCGAAAGCCAGAAGCTGGAGGCCGAAGCTACCAGCAGCCGGGCTTGGCTGATTCTCATCGCCTGCGGCGGAGCCGCTCTTTTGCTGACCATCCTCATCACCATACTCATCAGAAGATCCATACTCGTTCCTATAAATGAAATCGTAAACGTTTACAGTGAAATATCCCGGGGCAATATGCAGTCTCAGATCAAATATGAGGGCCGGGATGAAATGGGCCAAATGGCCAAGCTTATCCAAAAAGCCAATCAGATGCAAGGAGCTGTCTTAGGTGATGTCATAGAGAAATTCATCAGGATATCCCAAGGGGATTTGCGGCTCCGTATCGACCTGGATTACCCCGGTGACTTTGCCGTCCTTAAAGAATCAATAGAAAACACCGTAGCCAGCCTTAATCAAACGATGCATACCATTAATCTGGCCGCCCAGCAGGTCAGCACCGGCGCCGGCCAGGTTTCCAGCGGCGCTCAGGCTCTGGCTTCCGGCTCTACGGAGCAGGCCGCTTCTGTTGAAGAATTAAGCGCCTCTGCTATGAGCATCGCCGAGCAGGCGGAAGAAAATGCTGTAAATGTGAAAATGGCCACCCAATACGTTGAAGAAGCCGAAGCAGGCGTTAGAGCCAGCAATGAGCGGATGGCGGAGCTGACCCAGGCCATGGCGGATATCGGGGCTTCGTCCCATCAAATCACCAATATCACTAAGGTCATCGAAGATATCGCTTTTCAAACCAATATTTTGGCCCTCAACGCCGCTATTGAAGCCGCCCGGGCCGGCGCCGCCGGCAAAGGCTTTGCCGTAGTGGCCGACGAAGTCCGCAACCTGGCGGCAAAATCGGCGGAAGCCGCTAAGCAAACGGCTGATTTAATCCTTGCCTCCGTAACCAACGTCAATAAGGGAACTGAGACCACGGCTCTGACCGCCCAACTTTTAAAGGATGTGGAAGTGAAGGCGGATATGGCCAACGAAAGTATTGTGAAAATCGAAGCTGCCTCCATCGAACAAGCCAAGGCCATCGAACAAATCAAGCAGGGCCTGGCTCAAGTTTCCGACGTTGTCCAGACCAACGCCGCCACCGCAGAAGAAAACTCCGCTACTGCAGAAGAGATGTCCGCCCAGGCCGTCACCCTGCAGGGAGAAGTAGAAAAGTTCAAACTGAATTATTAGCACCCCCGCCAAGAATTATTGGCTGTACGGAAGGAGGCACTCTTATGAATGGACATGACGATATGCCCTTTTCATGGGATACCTGGTCTGTATTTGATCACATTCATGACGCGGTTAGCCTGGTAGAATACAAAAACGGCTGCTTTCACTTCGTCCGCAATAATAAGGCCCACCAACGGCTTAGCGGCATCATCCACATCAGAGGCTTAACCCCCGAGGAGCTGGTTGGCGAAGAAATAGGGCGGACTCTTACCGGCTATTACCGGCAATGTGTGGAGACGGGCCGGACGGTAAGCTATGAGCAAGGTTTCCCCTTTGCCCCGGGCAACCGTATTTGGCAGACTATCGTCACTCCTGTATTCGTCGCCGATAAAGTACAGTATCTGCTCTGCAGCAGCAAAGACATATCGGAGCTGGAAAGCTACCGCAACGAGCTGATCCGTGAAAAAGAAATGCTGCAGACCACACTGCGCTCCATCGGCGACGGCGTAGTCACCACAGATACAGCCGGTTTCATTACCAGCTTAAACAGCATGGCGGAGAAAATAACAGGCTGGGACAGCGGCTCTGCAGTAGGCCGGCTCTTCAGCGACGTATTTATGCTGCGCAATGAAGAAACGGGCCTGCCGGCGGAAAACCCTATTGAAAAAGTGCTGGAAACGGGGCTGATCGTCGGCATGGCTAACCATACTGTGCTGCAAAACCGCCAGGGCCGGACCATACCCATCATGGACAGTGCCGCTCCTATCAAGACCGAGGACGGCCAGGTTTTTGGCGTAGTTATGGTATTCCGTGATGTCAGCTTTGAAAAGGAGCACCGCAGCCAAATCCGCTTTTTAAACCACCACGATGCTCTCACCGGCCTCCATAACAGGCGGTATATCGAAGAAATACTAAACAGCATCGATTCTCCGGAAAACCTGCCCCTTGCCGTCATCGTCTGCGACGTCAACGGCCTTAAAATCACCAACGACGTTTTCGGCCACGAAGCCGGCGACAGCCTGCTGCGCCACGTGGCCGATCTCTTGGAAAAAACCTGCCGCAAAGGTGATCTGATTGCCCGCTGGGGCGGTGACGAATTTGTCATCATTATGCTGCGGACAAGCTTAGGGGAAGCGGAAAAAACCATCAAAAAAATCAGGCTCAACCAGGCGGCCATCGATGTGTCCGGCCTGCGGCTCAGCCTTTCCTACGGCTGTTCCGTCAAAGAAGGCGGTGAAAAGGACCTCCACGCTGTCTTGCGGGAAGCGGAAGAGGATATGTACCACCAAAAACTTTTGGATGGCAAGAGCTACCGCAATGCCATTATCAATACCCTGCTGGCTACTCTCTACGAAAAAAGTATGGAGACGGAGGAGCATTCCAAACGGCTGGAAGAAAACTGCCATAGTATCGGCCGCAGGCTTCAGTTGTCTTCCAGGGAAATGAACAATCTTTCTCTTCTTACCGTCCTCCACGATATCGGCAAAGTGGCCATTAATTCCGACATCCTCAAGAAACCGGCCCCGCTTACTCCCGCAGAATGGGAAGAAATGCGGCGCCATCCGGAAATTGGCTACCGCATCGTCCAGGCCACGCCGGAGCTTAGCCGGGTGGCTAATCTAATTCTCTCCCATCATGAGCGCTGGGATGGCAAAGGCTACCCCCGCAAGCTTGCCGGCAAGCAAATCCCCTTGCTCTGCCGCATCCTTGCCGTAACCGACGCCTACGACGCCATGACAAATGACCGCTCCTACCGCAAGGCCATGAGCAGCCAGGCGGCGGTTTTGGAGCTGAAGAGGAATGCCGGCAGCCAGTTTGATCCGGAAATCGTAGAGATTTTTATTCAGATTCTGGCGGAATCATCAATTTTTCCTATTGACAGGACTGGTGAAATGGCATAAGATGATCAACATATATTGTGATAGAGGATGCGTTTGGCAAAGAGTATCCGGTAATTGAGCCCTGCAGGGCATACCGGGGAAAGGGGCCGGCGCCGAAGTAAGCCTTCACTGCAGAGGGGGCTGGCTGGGCAGGCAAAATAAGATTTGTCTGACTGTCGCAAAGTAATTTGCGGAGGGCTATCTTTGATACATAGTTGTCGTATCCGGAGCAGAGGTTTTTTCCTATGTTCCTGTTGGCAAGGACCGTTCAAGCAGCCGATTCTCTATCGGCTGCTTTTTGTATGGGGCCGGTGGAGCGCAAGGGCAAACAGAGGCAGCGCCGCAGCCTGCAGAGTGCGGCCTGGAAAACCTGCAGAAGGAGTGTTGATGACAATGAGAATCGGTATTATTGGCTACGGTAATCTGGGACGGGGTGCGGAAAGTGCTCTGCGCCTGGCGCCGGATATGGAGTTGAAGGCAGTTTTTACCCGCCGGGATCCCCGGACAGTGAGCATCCTCAGCCAGGGGGTGCCGGTACTGCCCTACGCCGACTTGGGCAACATGAAGGATGAAATCGACGTCATGCTCCTTTGCGGCGGCAGCGCCACCGACTTACCGGTAATGACCCCGGAAATAGCGTCACAGTTTCATGTAGTTGACAGCTTCGATACCCACGCCAACATCCCCGCCCATTTTGCGGCGGTGGATGCAGCAGCAAAACAGGCCGGCAAGGTGGCCGTGATTTCCGTAGGCTGGGACCCGGGCCTTTTCTCGTTAAACCGCCTCTACGCCAACGCCGTTTTGCCCCAGGGTACGGATTATACTTTCTGGGGCAAAGGGGTCAGCCAGGGCCATTCCGATGCAATACGCCATATTCCCGGTGTATTGGACGCCCGGCAGTACACAGTGCCCATAGAGGCGGCTGTAGAGCAAGTGCGCCGCGGAGAAAATCCCTCTCTAACCACCAGGCAAAAGCATACCAGGGAATGCTTTGTGGTGGCAGAAGAAGGAGCGGACTTAGAGAGCCTTACCCATACCATCAAGACCATGCCCAACTACTTTGCGGACTATGACACTACGGTAACCTTTATCAGCCGGGAGGAGATGGAGCGGGACCACAGCAGCCTGCCCCATGGCGGCAGCGTTATCCGCAGCGGCAATACGGGCTGGGAGGGCCAGACCGTTCAGACCATCGAATACCAGCTGACTCTGGGCTCTAATCCGGAATTCACCGCCAGCATTCTGGTAGCGGCGGCCCGGGCCGCCTTCCGTCTGGCCGAGCAAGGCCAGAGGGGCTGCAAGACTATGTTTGATCTGCCCCCTGCCAGCCTCTCACCTCTAAGCCCGGAAGAGCTGCGGGCTGCCATGCTGTAGCATTATAGCGGCGACAATCCCCGCTTCTGACGGGGCCGGTCCAGATAAAGCAGCAAGCAAAAAGCCAGTAAAGAAAGGGCCGATATGCCCAGTCCCAACTTCAAACCCGGCGGCAGGAAGCGGAAAACAATCTCATGCTCTCCTGCCGTTAAAGGTACCATGGCCATGGAGCCGTTTAACGGCAAAATGGCCGTTTCTTTGCCGTCCACATAAGCTTGCCAGCCTTTCTCATAGGGCAGGGACGTATAGAGCAAGCCCTGTTCCTTGGCCAGAATACGTCCTGCGATCTTTGTACCGGAAAACTCCGTAAGGGCTAAGCCTTCGTCTTGGAGAATTGCATAGCCTTTGTCAAAAACCTCCTGGTTCAGCATATTTACATAAATCTGGACGGTACCGCTGGTTCTGCTGGCAGGAGCCCCCGTTTTCAGGGACATAATTTCTCCCTGTTTATAGGGACCGCAGCAAAAAATATAGGGCCTTTTCCGGTTCACCGAATAAACTTCTTCATTATTTTTTAAGATTTTAATATCCTCATCATCGCTGATTACGGCATAAGCATATAAAACGCCGTCTTCCGGCATCTCGTAATTAAACTTGAAAGTCCCTTTGGCTTCCGTTTGCACCGTGTAGCTGTATTTGCCGTAGGACTGGCGGTTGGCCTTCAAATCCGTATGGCCTACATGAATAATATCCACCGGTGTAAAAAGCTCCTGGTCAATGCCGGTGGCCATGGTAAACAACCGGTTTTGGGCTAAGAACGGGTTGGTATTATCCTCCGTGGCAAAATCGGTAATTGCCTCCTTCACCATGAAGCCGAAGGGCAAATAATATTGATTTTCCAGCAGAATAGCGGCGCCGTCCTTGCCGGCCTGCCGCCAATGGATCTTATCCATATACTTGCCTTCATGGGCTATCATGTATTTTAAATTCAAAAACCCGTTGGTTAAAGGAGAGGTCTCGCCATAAGTATAGCGGTTGCCCGATTTCCAGGCCGCCAGGCCCAAGCCCTCCAGAAAGTTGGTGGTGGCTGCATTTACTGTCGAAGAAAAAAAGGTGACGCCATCATAGCCGTAGAGGGAGGGGGTATTAAGAGTATACCAGGCGGCAAACTCTGTGCGGCTATGCTCGCCGCTGCCGGCAGTTCGCTCCGCCAAAAGCTGCCTGACTTCATCATAGGCAGGGGGGTAGTCTGTCCTGGAAGTGGTGGATACTGTATTTACGCCCACAAAGGTGTTGCCGCAGACCTCGGCCAGTATCAAAAAGCTCAGTATGCCGGCAAACAACCTTTGAGACAGCTTCTTGCGGCCATAAAGGAAGAGCAGCAGAATATAACATACCGTAAGAACAGCGGCGGCCAAAACGGACAAATCCTCCTGTGGTCCGATATAAGCCGCAAAAAGCGTCCACAGAGCCGTTAATCCCATGCCCACATATGCCCGCTTATCATAGGTATCCAGCAGCAGAAAGGCCCGGTATCCCATAACGATCAATAAGAAAGAGATCAAGAAAGAAAAACGGTAAGGCAGCATATTGCTGAAGCGAAAACCATGCCAGATATAATTGAGCATGTTGACATTGCAACTGACAATCAAAAAAATCAGCAAGCCAATATAAGAGACTCTTTCCCTTACCTTGATCTGGGGGGAGAAAGCAAAAACTCCCAACAGCAAAACGGAGAGCATGCCGCCATAAATATTAGGCAGCCCTTCTTTGGCAGTGGGCAGGGCAAAGGCAATAAAATTACCGATAATATCGAGGAAGTTTTCATAGAGTTTGGCGGCGGCGGGGAAAGTGCTGGCGCTGCTGTAAGCGTTGCCCAGACTATAAAAAGTGGGCAAAACCAAAAAGGCCCCCAGTCCTAAGGCGACGATGGAATATACCACTATGTGCAGCAGCTTTTGCAGGAATTGCTTGCCCGTTACGCCATAGACAATGCAAAAGAGAAAAAACATCAAGGCTACAAAAAGGCAAGTAAAAAACCCAATATAGAAATTAAACAGAAAAGACAGACCCAAAGAAATGATATACGTCTTATATTTGCCCTCCCGGACCAAAGCCTGGAGGCCCAAAATCACCAAAGGCAAAAGGGCAAAGGTATCAAACCACATAATATTCCAATAGTAGCCCAGGGTAAAGGCGCATAAAGCATAAAAAAGTGAAAATAGCGAAAGGGACAGGTCATTGCGCTGAAAGGTATACTTTAAATAAGCCGCAAAAAAGCTGCCGGCCAGGCCGATTTTGATCAACAGAAAAACCGTGATCACTTCCCTAAGCCAGCCATGAGGAAAAAGAGCTACGAGAAAATTCAGAGGACTGGCCAGGTAATAAGCCATCAGGGCCAGGTAGCTTGTGCCCAGGCCATTGCCCCAGGACCAGAGGAAAGAAGAACCCTGCCGTATTTTGTGCCAAAAATCACTGAAAAAAGGATAATATTGGTGCCAAAAGTCGGTAACGAGAATTTGCTGGCCGCCAAAGGGATAGACTCCGTGCAAGGCAAATACCGTTCCCAAAATAATAACCGGTAAAAAAAAGGCTAACACAAGATAGCGTAATTTAGGCTCTGCTCCCAGCCAGCTACGGCAGCGCCCAATTAAAGCGTTCTCTTTTTTCATCACATATGCTCCCTGTTGATACTTGCGCCCCGGTCTGCTCATTTCTTAATTCCGTTGACATTCCGTTGACAAAATCAATACTACCTTTTGCCTCCGCATGTGTCAACAATAGGTCAAAATATGAGGGCAATTTTATTTTACGACAAAAAACATGAGTATTTTTAAATTTTATCTGTTTATTTTATTCTAATAAGCTATAATGATAATCAATAACATTACTTTGCATCGGAGGAGTTTTTAATGAAATCCATCAGACTAAGACTGGTAGCCATGTTTACACTGCTTATTTTTGTTATAACCGCCGGACTGGGTATTATTACGGTTACCGTGGTCAGCCGGAATTTAATTGAGGATGCCCATTATGATCTGAAGACCGTAGCCCAAACTGAGGCTAAATATATCGCCACCAGCATCGATTTGCAATTAATGTACATTGACACCCTGGCCCAAAACCCCATCATTACCGATCAAAGCATTCCCCTTGAAGAAAGGATCGCTTTCTTTGAGGCCGAGGCAGCCCGGGCCGGCTACCAGCTCTTTGGCTTTGCCGACAAAAACGGCAGGGCCACCATATTAAACAGCAAACGGGAAATCAATGATGTGGCCGACCGGGATTTCTTCCAAGGGGCTATGCAGGGTAAAACCACTTCCTCCGATCTGCTTTTCAGTAAATTAGACGGCCAGCCCGTTGTCATATTTGCGGCCCCCGTCCTGTCAAACGGCGTGCAAATCGGCGTCCTTTATGGCAGAAGGAACGGCTTGTTATTAAGCGATATCACAAAAGACGTTACTTACCGCAACACCGGATATGGCTATATTGTCAACAACGAAGGCGTTACCGTTGCCCACAAAAACACGGACCTTGTATTAATGCAGGACAATGATATAGAAAATGCCAAAACCGACAGTTCCCTCAGGGAGCTGGGGGATCTGACCCTGAAAATGATTCAGCGCCAGGTTGGCAGCGGCGATTACACCTACAATGGCGTAAATAAACTGGCCGCTTTTGCCCCCATCGAAGGCACCCCCTGGATTTTGGCACTAACGGTGGAAACCAGCGAAATCTTGGATGAGGTTAGCACCCTTACCAATCTGTTGATCATTCTGTGTGCGTCTATATTGGTAATCGGCGTAATCATCAGCTATTTTATCAGCGGCAAAATTTCCAAGCCCATTCAAAAGATCACTTCAGCCGCCCAGCAAATAGCCGAAGGCAATTTTGACGTATCTCTGACCGTCAATTCAAAAGACGAAATCGGCAAGCTAGCTCAGGCCTTTAACCTGACCATCGGTCAGCTAGTCAATTATCAAGGCTACATCGACGAAATTTCCGACGCTTTATTAAGCGTATCCCGGGGAGATTTGCTGATAGCGCTCCAAAAGGAGTACGCCGGCCAATTCAAAAAAGTTAAGGACAATATGCAGTCGATGCTGGATCATTTAAATAGCACGCTGCTGCAAATTAATCAATCGGCCCAGCAGGTAGACAGCGGCGCCGACCAGGTGGCCAGCGGCGCTCAAGCCCTTTCCCAGGGAGCTACGGAACAGGCCAGCTCCATCGAAGAATTGTCCGCCTCCATTGCAGAGGTTACCGAACAGATTAAGCAAAATGCTGAGAATGCCAGAAATGCCTACAACAAATCGGAATTTGCCGGGAGAGAGCTGCAAAACAGCAACGGCCAGATGAAAAACATGGTAGCTGCCATGGATCAGATTACTGCAAAATCCGCCGAAATCTCAAAAATTATTAAAGTCATCGACGATATCGCTTTTCAAACTAATATACTAGCCCTCAATGCAGCGGTAGAAGCAGCCAGAGCCGGCGCCGCCGGCAAGGGCTTTGCCGTTGTGGCCGACGAAGTCCGGAATCTGGCCGGCAAGTCGGCGGAGGCCGCAAAGAATACCACCGGTTTGATTGAAGAAACCGTCACCGCCGTAAAAAATGGCACCAGAATAGCCGACACTACAGCAAAAGCCTTGGAGGAAAGCGCTAAGGAAACCGGCGAAGCTATTACCCTGATCAACAAAATTGCCCAGGCTTCCGACGAGCAGGCCCAGGCAATTGTACAGATCAATCAGGGTGTGGATCAAATCTCAGGCGTGGTTCAGACCAATGCCGCCACCGCCGAAGAAAGCGCCGCCGCCAGTCAGGAGCTGTCCGGGCAGTCCAATCTGCTGAAAGAGCTTATGGCCAAATTCAAGCTTAAGGATAACGATATGGGCATTTCTTACTCAACGAAAGCAACAGCAGCCACAGCCTTCATTAACCCCGACCATTCTTTCGGTTCCATTGACCATTTTGACGTTCCCTCCGCCCCTGCAGCGGTTGCTGCTCCGGCTCCTGCCGCTGCCGCGCCAGTTGCTGCTGCGCCAGCCTATTCAGCTACCGCCAGCCACACTTCCGGCTCCAGCTCTTTTTACCAAAACGACGCTTATAACGATAAATACTAAGAAGAATAGACTCCTTATGGAAATTATCCGAGGCTGCTGCAGGTTTGTAGCAGCCTCGTTCCTTTATCTCCTTATCTACCGCATTTCTACGCTATACCTACATCTCGTATACGTATACCCATACTCATACACAGCAGGTAAGTAAGGAGAGGGGAGTGCCTGCCCAAATTTCAGGTTTGTAATGTCCGTGCTCCCAGTTGTGCAAAATTGCAGGTTTGTTAACACGAGCATAGCCTTTTGAGCAAAATTGCAGGTTTGTATCATCAACTCATAGCGTTTTGCTCAAAATTGCAAGTTTGTAGGTAGGTGATTTGGCCTGAAAATAGGTTTTTGCCCCATTTTCGGGCCAAATTGCTTTCGAAAGCGAGATTTAGAGGTTACAAACCTGCAAAATTGCACAGTTAGCCCTAGGCAACGGCGACAAACCTGCAATTTTGCACATTTCAGTGCCGCCGCCCCGTAAGAGATGGCAAACTTGTAATTTGAACAGAAACGCCATAGGCAGGAGCCGGCAATGGCCACTATCCGGCTTGCCAAGGCAGCCGTCATTAAAAAACCGTCTATAAGATAGCCATCTCATCGGAGCCGGCAACTTATAGGCGGTTTTTGTGAATTCTTATGTCAAGGGAACCAGTTTAAGCAAATTTCGAATTCAATGTATTTTGATAGGCTTCCCAGATATCGGCTGAAAAGTCCATGGTTTCCAGCTTCTTTTCTTCCCGCAGGGCTGCTCCTATTTTGTCGGTATTGAAGAAATGAAACCACTCCTTTTGGAAGCTATCATCTACCGTATAAACGATATTGAGGTTTGTGCAACAAAATAGAGCGATATTATTTAACTCACTGTTGATAATCTTTACTTTATCGTGGCTGGCGCCCGCTTGCAGATAAGCGCCAAATCTGCTCAGATAAGGCACCCGTTCTTTCGGTGCAAAAGGAATAGCGCCAACCAAGGGCACAATCGCTTTACCTAAAGTAACAAAGCGCTCCATAGCAGCATAGGAAACGTGAAAAATCGTATTATTGCTTACCAAAATATTTTGCAGGAGACCCCAGACCAAATCAGCCATCATATCGTTGCATTGAGCCGCCGCCAATTCATTTTTTTGCAGCAGATAACCGATGGAAATAAAATTATATACAGAATCAATCTCTCTATTAATAAATGCAGAAATGCCATCGGGATTGTTTTCTAAAACCTCGAGGATTTCTTTTTTGCTGTAGCTGATTTTCTTTGCTTCTTTTTTGACAAGCAAATTATAAAAAATAGCTAAATATGTCTTATTGAATATAGGCGTCAAAATAGGAGTCCCGTCAATCTGAGTACTAAAAAGCAACAACATCTGACCCTTTAGTAAAATAAAGCTCTGACCAATATCTTTCGGGGTTTGCCAAAAATTAAGAGCTATATGCTCTTGGAGGGTTGCAATCAAGGTAAGAAAATGCGTTCCCCCAATACCGCTATCGAATAAGGTTTCGTCAAAATAAAAATTAAAAACAGCGTCGGACATAAGCTTTCTGCCCTGCAATATAACCTTTTGAAAGATTTTTGCATAGGAGGGATCCCGAAAGGGCAAACAGCCAAACCACTCGGATAGGGCTCCGTTTCCTTTTAGCGTATAATCGGACAAAAGCACACAAAGCTGGTTTAATACCGGTTTTCTGCCCAAATAATACATAGCCCTGTCCGCATATTCAATTCTTAGATGATTGCCCTCAACATAGGCGTCGTCCAAGGCATACTCAATAGCACAAACCAAAAATTGCTGCAAGTCATTTTGGGACTCGAAGTCGTATATAATAGGGAATATCTTTTCAAATTTCAGATAGCACTTTGGCGAATAGATAGCTTCGGCAAAATAGTCGGCTGTTTGTTTGGTAAACGCTTTTCTTTCTTTCAGAACAGGCACTCTTTTGCCTGTGAGAATTTTACTCAATCCACTGGGAGTCATATTCAGACTCAGGGCAAAATCCGTCTTGGGCTTCTGAGCAATATCAATTAATTCTTCCAGCAACAGCTCTAACTTCATAGCCTTCTATGATACACGGGGATAAGCCGTGTAAATCATATGCTCCTTTCATCCTATACTTGACTTAGCAGGCAAGAGTTTGACACTTTTTTTCTCGCGCTGATATTTATTTTTTCATTACTCTATAATAGCATAAATTTTTTGCTTTGTCCTTTCCTTTCCGGGAAAATAATTATAATATTTTCGCCAATTTATTAACAGTAATGGTTCTTGCTTTTCCCGATGTTTCAAGCGGCTTTATTACAGATATTGCATAATTCTACTATCTATCTATAGAATTCCTATGAAATTACCAGGTATTAGGCAATCATCAGAGAATTCAATGCGAAAGGAAGGATTGTATGAAGAGAAAGAGATTGTTGGGAGGCCTGCTGGCCCTTCTGATGCTGTTTAATATCGGTAGCGCTTTTCCCGTGGGGGTTTGGGGGGATGACCCGCCAACAGGTACCGATGTGACCGATATCCTTAAGAGAGCCAACGGTAATTTTTCCGACATCTGGGAATTAAAAACTGATGAACATGGCACTCCTATTACAGTAATCACTCCCGGAGAAAGCTTCTGGCTAGGGGGTAGTTTTGTTGTACCGGGGGCAGCAAGCAGTGCAACAGATTATGTCTATAACGACGACTACGCCTATTTTCCATTAGATGCTGACATTACGCCCGTAGGTTCCTCCGAATTTGAACTTAAAGATGAGTATGATGAAATCATCGGCCACCTTATCTTTAACCCTACAGAACGGCCTAATACGATTAAAATCAAATTTGATGGTACCGCTATGGATGATACTGCCTTAAATGCTACGGTTTCCTTCGGCGCAACACTAAAATACACTGGTACTGGTCTTGATGAAGGTGAATCAAAAACCAATGTCTATATTTTAGGCAAGGCTTTTACTGTCACCAGACCTTTAGTTGGAGTTACGAAAAATATAATAAAGAGCGGCACAATTGATAAAGATGAAATTGAGTGGAAAGTCAAGGTGAACGCTCTTAAAGGTACCTCTCCTGTTTCCTTGAAAGGCTACAAGTTCCAAGATAATCTGTCAAACACTACCCATTTTGGAGCTTTTGTCCCAGGCTCTTTTGCGATTACTCCTGCCGTAACTGATATGCTTTATACACTCGATGCAAATAATGTTCTCTCCTACACTTTCACAGATGATGTAAGCGGCGAACATACAATCTCTTTTCGCACCAAAATTCCCGCAGATAAGCTTTTAGGCGGTACTAACAATAGCGTCCGGGTTACCAATACCGGCCAATTTGGTAAGGATGAGGATTTCAAAGATCACACCATATCAGTCCCCATTCCACCTAAAAAATTTATTACTAAAAGCGGTCAAGCCAATGATGATACAAAACTTGTTGGCGGCAACCAGGTTTATGATCCCGAAAATCAAACGATCACATGGACAATCAAGATTGATCCCAAAGACCTTGCCCTCAAGAAGGTTGTTATTACCGATCTTGTCTCTAGCATAACTCCCGGTAACCACGAATTTAAAGAAGCTTATTGGCAATGGCCTAACGCCACCGGTGAACAGGCTGACATAACCTTGCCAAAGACAATTGCCGACAAATACTCGACAGAGCCCGCAGGCGGTAGGTATGAGCTTGGGAATAATGCTCCTCTTACGAAGCCGGTGGAATTAGTTATCGTTACTAAGGCTCCTAAGCAAGATTATTCTGGTAGTATGATAGACTATAAAAACACAGCAAAGCTGACCTGGGAAGGCGGACCTTCTGGCGGTCAGAGTGACGAAAAGAGCGTAGGTGTTGGTGTTGACTCTCTGAAAAAAGCTGCCGGCAACATTGACTACCAAAACCGCCAAATTCCCTGGACAGTGACAGTGGATCTCAAAGGTCAAACCCATTTTACAGACAGCAATCTGTTTAAGGTCTACGACTTAGTGATTTACGGTAAGGAAGGCAGCTTTGATGCAACCAAAAGTAACCTGGCATCCTTGGTGGAACTAGGGATTGATGCGAGTAAGATCACTCCACGCTATGATCAGAAAATTGTTGAAGATAGTTGGACAGGAATTCCTAGCACTAACGGTTTGACTCATGATATTAAATCAGTCATAGATACGACTACAAATAAGCCTATTGGTGATTTGTTAGTGGTTACTGGCTTTACTAATAACGCCGAGAAACAATTTACTTTTAAAACTCAGGTGCTAAATCCCAAGATTTTTGCTCGTAGCGATGAGGAAAAAGCTAGTACCCCTAACGTTTATGTCAAAAATGATGCTTCTTTATTTTACGATACTCTTTATTTAGATAACGGCACTGATAGTAAAGCTTATATCAGTAACGTCTTGAGTAAGGGTATTCTGGAAGCCGGTAAAGATACGGATGGTAACATTAATAACGGTTTTGATATTGAAAACCGGACCGCAGTATTCAAACTAAATATTAATACTGATGGCTATGATTTGAGCAGTGCGAAAATCCCGGATTCCACAGCTACCGACGGTACAAAAGATTTGGGACCCGTGAAAGTAACCGATACCTTGCCTGAGGGCTGGTCCTTCAACCAAACCTATGGTCCTGAGGGTGATGGTTTCAGGATTTTCAAAAAAGACTCTGGCGCTAGTACATATACAGAGATGTCTACAGGTCGTCCTACCGTATATTTTGCTACATTAGGCAATGGTATAAAAACAGCAACTTTCACTTTTGATCCTCTTAATACAGCTTACTATATTCTGGTGGAGGTTGAACTTTCTGAGGCCCAATACCTAGAGTATTTGAAGGACGCCTATAAAACCTCTCCTCCTAAATTGGTTGTTCCGGCTAAAAATGAACTTAAAATGACTGCTGATGGTGCTCCAAGCTGGAATCCCGGCTCCTCGGAATCTGTAAATATTCCCACTGAATTATTGACAAAAACCCATCTTCAATCCGCCGGTGTTGGTTCTGACCTCACCGTGACTTGGACCATTAAGTTTAACCCTTACAACTTAGCAGATTTCCAGAACGGAGATACCGAAATCACTGATACCCTGCCGGAAGGTCTTGATCTGGGCCTTACACAAGAGGGGACTTTATCTCCTGAGGCAGTTACCATCACCGAATACACACCTCAATCTGATGGTAAATTTCCTAGCTCTGGCGATTCTTTAGATACGGCGACATTGCTTGCAAACGGAAGACTTTCTTATGATCCGGTTAAACGCATCCTTACCTTTAAGCCTACTCCTGGCAAGCTCTGCAAGATCATTTATGTTACCGAGGTTTCTAGGGGACTGGAAAATGGTACGAAACTGACAAACAATGTAACAGTATCTAATACCGCTCTGGGTGAAGCTGGGACTGGAAAGGAATGGGCGTTTGACAAAACTTGGGCCGATTCTAAGGTTGAACGGGTAGGCATGATTAAAATTTTCAAAAAAGGTGCTCCTTCCATTCCCTTGCAAGGCGTTGAATTCACCTTATATACTGATGCAAATTGTACGAATGCTATCCTTTCCGCTACCACTGATGTAAACGGTATCGCCTATATTCGTTCTATCCCCACTCCTAAATCACAAAACCAACAATGGGTTTACTATTTGAAAGAAAGTAAGCCCAAGGATGGCTATGCTCCTGATCCTACCGTTCATGAAGTAACTGTTGAGCTGGCTGAAAAAAGTACAGGGATATTTCGGCCTTTAGTCGTGATTGAAGGCGAGTATAATAGCTTTATCGATGGTAGCCAGCTCGAAATAATTAATCACCTTGAAAGCAGTGTTGGTAGTTTATCCATCAGTAAAACAGTGGTAAGCGATAGTACAGACGCCAGTAAAACCAGAGAATATTCTTTCAAGATTGAGATTCCTGGTACAAGCGATGCATTCACTTATACTGGCGATAAATCCGGCAGTATAAGGCATGGTGAATATATTAATCTGAAACACGGCCAAAGCGTCATCATCCACAACCTGCCGGCAGGAACTACAGTTACTGTCACTGAGGAAACTAAGGAAGACGACTACATTGAAACTACTTACCAGGTTGTCGGCGGGACTTCAGGTACGAAGTTAGGTCCTTCGGTCAGCGCCAGCGCTGAAATTATTGCTAAAGGACTCAAGGAAATTCATTTCATCAACTCCCAAAAAGTCGGTGATCTGAAAATTACCAAAAACTCTTCCGGTAATTTCCCTGAGTCTATTTATCCCAGTGAAAAATTTTCTTTCTCTCTGAGCCTGAGGGAAGCTGATGGCTCCACGATTCTTAAAGGAACCTATACCTACACCATTTCTAAAAACAAAAACACTATTTCAAATGGTACCATCAAACCGGAAAGCACACCCTTTGCCTTTTCACTGGCTAAGGATGAGACCTTCACCATCACGGGGCTGCCTGAGTCTGCAGAATTCACCGTAATCGAGACCGTCTCTGATCCGGATCTGGCAACCACCTGGTTCATTGATTCCACTAGCAACGGTGCTGGCAAAGTGGCTAGCAATTCTGTTGAAGGTGGCAAAGAGATAACCTTTACCAATGTTCGGAATAATGGTAATCTGGTTATCATCAAGCAAGCCCCCGGTCATTATCCTGATCCCAACCCAAAATTTAAATTTACTTTAAAATTAACAGATTCCAGTAATAATGAACTTACCACTGGAAACTACTCCTATAGTTTCGATAGTAAACCCGGCACTTCATATCCCCTTTTACTTCCCACTCAGGATTTTGAATTGGTAGCTGGTGACTCCATCATTATCAAGGATTTGCCTGAAGGTACTCAATACGAGATTACCGAGACTGGCGATAAATACGTTGCAACCGCCTATCAGATTATTGACGGTAAAAGCGGTAACGGCGCCACTGTTAAAGATACTCTTGTTCCTGTGGACGGCAGCACCGTAATCTTCACCAACACCAGAGAAACCGGCAATCTCACCCTCTCCAAAACCGTAGTCGGCAATCTGCCCAATCCCGATAAGAAATTTAAGTTTACGCTGGACTTCAAAGAAAGTGACAATACTATCCACAGCGGATCTTATAGCTACATTGCCAACGGTACCGCCGGCGATGATATCGTAATCAACGGCAACGCCATTCCTATTCCCGCCAGCGGAACTATCACTATTCCCTCAAATGGAGAAAACCATGGCACCGTTGTACTGGAGCTGAAGAAGGATCAATCCATTACCATCCAAAATATCCCCAAGGGTATCAAATATACCATCACTGAGGAAGATTACAGAACCGAACGTATTACAACGACCAACACTGGCAGTACTTCTTCTCCTGATGGCCTGGTAGCCTCTGGCAGCATCAATGGCGGTATTCCAGCTGTTGATAATCATGTAGCCTACACCAATACCCGCCGTTCCGGTACTCTTCCTACGGACCCCGATCCTACTCAACCCACTACTACTCCCTCGGAGCCTACGGAAACTACGGGGCCCAGCGAAGGACCCACCGAGCCTACTGAATCTACCGAACCTACGGATGCCACCGGGCCTACCGAGCCTACGGAAACCACGGCTCCCACTGAGCCTACTTACCCCACTATCCCCACTGAAAATGTACCGGATCCCAACAATCCTGACAGCCCCGATGATTTCATCTTAATCGATGAAAACGGTACGCCTCAGGGACGTTACACCAAAGCACCTCAGCCCGACGGCTCTTTCGTTTACCTGGATGAGAACGGTATTCCTTTAGGCCAGCGGCCTATCCCCCGTACCGGCGATCAATCCAACCTTATTCTCTGGGCTATCGTGCTCACCTTGTCTCTGGCCGGCGCCGGCTGGCTGCTTCTTCCCCAATTCTCTTTAGGCAGGCGTAAACATTGAGGTCATTAATCTCTAAAATCCTGCAACTAAAAAATAATCCCCGTATACGCTACAGTGTGGCCTGCGCTCTTTTAGCGCTGGCCACACTCTCGGCTTGGCAAGTTATTTCTTATTGGCGCAGCATTTCTGCGGCAGAGGAAGAGTTTGCCGCCATAGCCCGGGAGTTTCACCGGCAAAAAGCGGAAGCGTCCGCACCCACCGAATCCGGCTCTGACTTAACTCCCCAGGCTGATCCCCAACCGGAAAGCGATCCGACCATGCTGGCTTCTATCCAGGCCCTCCACGAAGAAAACCAAGACTTGGCCGGCTGGGTTCTGATTGAGGGTACAAAAATCGACTACCCGGTTATGCACACGCCGGACCGGCCTCAGTATTATATCCAGCGCAATTTCAAAAAGGCCAAATCCTCCAGCGGTACACCCTTCATGGATGAGTACTGCAATATCGATTCTGACAACATAATCCTTTGGGGTCACAACATGCGTTCCGGCACCATGTTTGCCGGCATTCTGCGGTACCAGGAGGAGTCTTACCGGGAAAAGCATCCCCTGGTTAAATTCTTCACTCCGTATGAAGAAAGGACTTATCAGGTGGTGGCGGCCTTCTATTCCGATGTGGATACCCGCAAGGAGGATTTCCCCTGGTATACCTATATTGATCTCAGGGAGCAGGAGGATAGGGAAGCCTTTTTTGCCCATTTACGCAAGACCTCTTTAATTGAAGTCCCTGAAGATATTGGGCAGGGCGACAAATTCCTTACCCTGGCCACCTGTTCCTACCATATTACTACGGGCCGGTTTGTGGTGGTGGCCCGTGAAATCTCATAAGATAATCAGTTAAATTTTAATACAGGACTTGCAACAAAGCCTCCAGCCCCAATGCAAAAAGGGACGGAGGCTTTTATTAAAGACTAAAAAAATTAACCTCTTTTTTATGGAATAATATGGTATAATTTAGATATAGGAACTGTTGCTTGGCGGTTTTTCCCTCTCATTAGCGAATAATGGGAGGAGGTGATGTGATATGAGTGTAACATGGCTGGAGTTGCTTAACTTCTGCCTCGTTCTCCTGACACTAACCTCATTGTTGTTAAACAACAAGAGAAAAAAATAGACCGCCTTAATTAAGGCGGTCTCCCCATATTGAGGGACTGACTGCCGGACAAAAAGCAGCAGTTCCTATCTATATGTTATGTTATCACCAATCTTTTCATACTTCAAGTAAAAAATCTACTTTGCCAGCTTGAATTTGCCAACCTCCTCACGCAGCGTTGCGGCCCGGGCCGACATTTCCTCACTGGTGGCGGAGTTTTCCTCTGCGCTGACAACTTGCAGCTTGGTGGCGGTGTCCTCATGATATCATAGGCGGCATCTTGCGATTTTGCATCCAGCTCATTCATCGACAAACCCTCGACGGAACCGCTAACAATATTTAGTAAAATCCACCAACAACTAAATAAGAGAGGACTACCGCACCACCGATAAACACTAGTATTTTGGCGAACAACGATTTAAATCCTCTCCCCGGCGGCCCTTGATTCACCGAAACCCCTGTTTCCTTGAAACATATTATTCTTCCTTCCCGCAGCATTATATTCTAATATCGTATTCCAGCAATGTATTATATCCTAATATTTGTTGAAGCAAAGATGTATTTGCTATAAGTTCTTATATAATTTCTTCTTTGAATCAGCACATTTTCTTTCGTCTATTTATGCTGTATAATAAATGAAAAGACATGCATCACGGGAGATTAATATGCATCTAAACAGAGAAAAAATTGCCATTATCGACTACGGCATGGGCAATATTTGCAGCGTTCAAAAGGCCTGCGCTTTTTTAGGCTATGAAGGGGAACTGATCGACAAGCCGGAAAAACTAATGACGGCGTCCAAAGCCATTCTGCCGGGAGTCGGCGCTTTTGGCGACGCCATGGCAATGTTGGAAGAAAGGGGCTTTACTGCAGCCATCAAAGAATATGCGGCTCAAGGCCGCCCTCTTTTCGGCATCTGTCTGGGTATGCAGTTGATGTTTGCCGGCAGCACCGAGGGCCTGGAGGCAGAGGTTCCGGCGGCAGCGCCAGCTTCTATGGCTGTACAGTCTCCACCCCTGCATAAAGGCTTGGGCTTCTTCCCCGGTATTATCCGGCGGTTCCCTGCCAATCTGGCAGTGAAGGTTCCCCACATCGGCTGGAATCTGATAGAATGCCAGCCGGGCAGTGCCTTATTTGCAGGACTGCCGCCAAAGTTCAGCGCTTATTTTGTCCATTCCTATTTTGCTGAAGATACCCAAGCTCCTTACGCTACTGGCCTTTGCCGCCATGGCCTGGATTTTGTGGCGGCAGTGGAGAAGGATAATCTCTGGGCCGCCCAATTCCATCCCGAAAAAAGCGGCGATTTAGGTATTCGCCTCTTATCCAATTTTTTAAGGAGGAACCCCTATGTTGACTAAACGCATCATTCCTTGCCTGGATGTGCAAAAAGGCCGGGTGGTAAAAGGTATCAAATTTCAGGAGCTCCGGGATGCCGGCGATCCTGTGGAGGCCGCCAAATTCTATAATGAAGCGGGAGCCGACGAGCTGATGTTTTTAGATATCGACGCTTCCCATGAGGGCCGCTCTACCATGCTGGATGTGGTGGCCAGGACGGCGGAGCAGGTTTTTATTCCTTTTTCCGTGGGCGGCGGTATTTCTTCCATTGATCAGATCAAGGACCTGCTGCGTCTGGGGGCGGATAAGGTTTCTATAAACTCTTCAGCCTTGCGCAACCCGGACTTTATTACCGATGCCGCCATGCATTTCGGCAGCCAATGTATCGTAGTGGCCATCGATGTTAAAAAGCAGGCTGAGGGCAACTGGCATGTTTACCTCAACGGCGGCCGTATATCCACCGGCAGAGATGCTCTGGAATGGGCTTTGGAAGCGGAGAAGAGGGGGGCAGGAGAGATACTGTTGACCAGTATGGATGCCGATGGCGTAGGCCAGGGCTATGATTTAGCAATCACCCGGCAAATTGCCGATGCTGTCAATATCCCGGTTATCGCCTCCGGCGGCGCCGGCAGCCTTAAGGATTTCAGCGATGCCGCCACGGAAGGCCATGCCGACGCCATGCTGGCTGCCACTTTATTTCACTTCCGGCAGCTGGAGATTCGTCAGGTAAAGGAGTATCTCCAAGGCTTGGGCATCCCCGTCCGCATGGACTGCTACCAATCGAGTAGGAGGCTGCCCATTAGTCGGGCAGCCGACCTCTCACACCACCGTACGTGCCGTTCGGCATACGGCGGTTCAGTAACTTGAGTGCAGCGCCTCATATCTCTTGGCTATGTCGT
>JBCFAO010000033.1:0-45593 GCA_038562165.1 Clostridiales bacterium
TGTACAATGGTTCTCACAAGGGGCAGCCTCCTTTGGTGTTTAATGGTTTTTGCGACTTTATTAAACCACATTTTACTGCCTCTTGTTTATTTTTTTATCCTACATCTATTTTACACCGAGCACCCCTGCTGCCGTAACCCGGCTATGGATCAGTAAAGGCAGTTGCGGCTTTGAGGGCCCGATGGCGATGGCCCGGGCCACCAGCCGGCTTCCTTCCTCCCCCTTATCGGCGGCGGCGGTATGGAGTTCCGCCAGTACCTGACCCTCCTCTACCCATTGGCCGATTTTCTTTTTGAGAATTAAACCGGCCCTATGGTCAATATCGTCCTCTTTGCACAGACGGCCCGCTCCCAGTACTGCCGAGGCATTGCCGATGGCCAGTGCATCGATAGCCGTCACATAGCCGGAGGTCTGGGCCTTTACCGGCAGAATCAAGGGCGCCGCCGGAAAGCCTCCGGGTTCCTCCAGATAAGCCGGGTCGCCGCCCTGGGCAGCCACCATTTGCTTTAATTTGGCAAAGGCCCTGCCGTCGGCCAAAGCCTGGCGGGCTATTTCCCGGCAGCCGTCAATATGGCCGCCGCCCTTGCCGGCCAAAAGCAACATATTGGCGGCCAGCTCCAGACAAACCTGCTGCAAATCTTCCGGTCCCCGGCCCCTCAAAGTAGCAGCCGCCTCCTCCACTTCCAGAGCATTGCCCACGGCAGCTCCTAAAGGCTCATCCATATCCGTTACTAAAGCAATGGTTTTACGGCCTACCTTCTCGCCGATAGCCACCATAGCTTTAGCCAGGCTAAGGGAACCCTCCAAGGTTTCCATAAAGGCACCCCGGCCGGTTTTGACGTCCAGCACGATGGCGTCGGCGCCGGCAGCGATTTTTTTGCTCATAATGGAAGAAGCGATCAGGGAAATATTCTCTACGGTACCTGTTACGTCCCGTAAAGCATAAAGCTTTTTATCCGCCGGAGCGATATTGCCGGATTGGCCGATAACAGCAATGCCCACTTCCCGGACAATACGGCAGAATTCCTCTTTGGGAAGCACCGTCTGAAAGCCGGGAATAGCCTCCAGCTTATCCACGGTGCCGCCGGTGTGGCCCAGGCCCCGGCCGGACATTTTGGCCACCGGTACGCCGCAGGCCGCCACGATGGGGCCTACAATCAGAGTGGTCTTATCCCCCACGCCGCCGGTGCTGTGTTTATCTACCTTGATGCCGGGTATAGCGGCAAGGTCGATAAGCTCACCGGAAGCCGCCATGGCGTCCGTCAGCCAGGCCGTCTCCCGCTCTGTCATGCCCTGAAAATAGATAGCCATCAACCAGGCGGCAACCTGATAATCGGGGATGCTGCCGCCGGTATAGCCGGCTACTGCCCAGGCAATTTGTTCTTGGGTCAGTTCCTTGCCGTTTCTTTTATCAACAATAATATCGTACATTCTCATGCCGGGTCCCCCTTAAGATCCCCAGGCCCAAATGCTTGAGGAAAAATCTCGGAAAAAAGAAATACTTTATAGTCCTGGGGGCTTTTGGCCACAATAATCTCAAAGTCCCCGCCGCAAAACTCCGCCATTATCTGACGGCAAACACCGCAGGGAAAAACGTAGTCGAAATCCGCCGGCCCTTTTTCCCGTTGGCCGCCTACCACGGCCATGGCTCTAAACCGGCGGTGGCCCTCGGAAATCCCTTTGAAAAATGCGGTGCGCTCGGCACAATTGGTAGGGGTAAAGGCAGCATTTTCAATATTGCAGCCGCTATAAACGGGTCCTGCCGCCGTCAGCAGGGCGGCTCCTACCAGAAAGTTGGAATAAGGGGCGTAAGCTCCTTCCCTGGCGGCAAAAGCTTGCCGGACGAGACCGGCATAGTCGATACTTCCGGATTCCTTTGACTCTATGCTATTTTCCATGCTCCAACACCTCCGTAAGCTTTTTATGCCGCTGCCATCCCGGGTTCTTAAGCTTTTAATACTGGCCTCCGCTCTTTTCGCTATCAGAGCTGTTTTGCCCAGTGCTGCTTCGTTCACCGCCGGTTTGCCCGGCGCCGGTTTCGGCCTGCAGCAGCGCCACTGCGGCGCTGGCCCCCAGGCGGTCACAGCCGGCTTCCAGGAATGCGATCATGTCTTCCTTGCTGCGGATACCGCCGGCAGCCTTGATTTTAACTTGGGGACCAATATGGGCTTTAAACAGCTCAATATCGACCAGAGTAGCGCCGCCGCTGCCAAAGCCGGTGGAAGTTTTAATGTAATCGGCGCCGCCTTCGGTAACGCAGCGGCAAAGAGCGATTTTTTCTTCTTCCGTCAAATAGCAGGTTTCGACAATGACTTTCAATATATGACTGCCGCATACTTCCTTTATTTTGGCTATTTCAGCGGTGACGGCGGCATAATCCCGGTTTTTAACGGCTCCTAAATTGACCACCATGTCAATTTCCGAGGCCCCCGCAGCCAAAGCCTGCCGGGTCTCTGCTATTTTTACTTCCGTAGCGCTATAGCCCAAGGGAAAGCCGATTACCGTACAGATAGCCGGTTTGCTGCCAAAGCTTTCTTTCACTTTTGCCACATAGGCGGGGGGAATGCAGACGGAGGCGGTGCCGTACTGAATAGCCTCTTCACAAAGAGTAGATATTGCCGGCCAGTCTGCCGTTGCTTTTAGCATGGTGTGATCCACCCGGCCGATAATCTCCTGCCAGTTCATGTTTCCTCTACCGCTAATCTCGTTCATTTTAATCCCCTTCATTAAAATATTTGTCTTTTAATTGCTCAACGTATTGATTGACTTCCGCCTCGAAAGCTTGAAAATTGCCGGAGAGCCAAAGGCCGAAAGGCGTGAGCCTGGAACCGCCGCCACCGGCGCCGCCGATGGATCTTTCCAAAAGAGGCCGGCCCAGCTCTTCCTCTGCCCGCCTCACAATGGATAAGGCTTTACGGTAAGGCATGCCCATTTGGCCGGCTGCCCCGTGTAAAGATTTAAGCTGATCCGTCAAGGCCAGGAGCCGGGCTATACCGGAGCCGTAGACTACCCGGCCTTCTTTGCGCAGTCGAATCCTGGCATCTAATGTATAAGCCTCTTTCCATTTCTGCGTATCCATCCATCCTTCTCCGCCTTTCGTTGACAAACCATAGGAGAAAATGCTATGGTTGTTTTATTATTTCTTTGAGGGCAGCCAGGGCCGTATCCACTTCTTCTCTCGTATTAAAATGGGAAAAAGAAAACCGCAGCGCTCCCTGTTTTTCCGTACCGAAATGGCGGTGCAAAAGAGGGGCGCAATGAACGCCGGCCCGTATAGCGATACCGTATTTTTCGGCCAGGATAGCTGCTGCTGCACCGGAATCCAGACCGCCAATATTGAGGGTGACAATGGGCAGCCGGATTGCCGCTTCATAGTCCCCATAGAAAGAAATGGTTCCCTGGGCTGGGGCCAAAGACCTGAGCCCTTGATAAAAACGGTAAGCCTGGTCCTGAGCTTGCGCCAGCAAGGCCGCAGTGCCCCGGGATTTAACGTAGCCCAGGCCCGCCAAAAGGCCGGCGATACCGTGGCCGTTTAAGGTGCCGGCTTCCAGCAGGTCAGGCATATAGGCGGGTTGCACCGTCTCAAAGGAGCGGCTGCCGCTGCCGCCGGTCAAAAGGGCTTTGGGCCGGAAACGGCTGCTAAGGCAGATGCCGCCTGTGCCTTGCAGCCCATAAAGGGATTTGTGGCCGGTAAAGCATAAGGCATCGATGGCCAGCTCCGTCATATCGATGGGCAAAAGGCCGGCGGTTTGGGCGGCATCCACGATAAACAGCAGCCCTTTTTCCCGGCAGAAGGCGCCGATTTCTGCCAGAGGCGCTACGTTGCCTGTGACGTTGGAGCCATGGCCGGCAACTACAGCCACCGTATCCGGCCGCACCACCTTTTGAATTGCTGCCAGGGTCACCCGGCCCCGGTCATCAAGGGCTGCCACACTATGATCCTTCAAGTGTACAGGCCTGAGAACGGAGTTATGCTCCGCCGCTGTGGTGACGATATGGCCCTCCAGAGATTGAATAGCGATATTTAATGCTTCCGTAGCATTTTTGGTAAAGGCTACATTGTCCGCCTGGCAACGAAAGAAGCCGGCAAGCTCATCTCTGGCGTACTCCACGGCCCGGCCGGCAGCCAGAGCATAAGGATGGGCGGACCGGGAAGGATTGCCGAAGCTGGCTATGGCCTCCACTACCGCCTGGGCCACCTGAGGCGGCTTAGGGAAGCTGGTGGCGGCATTATCAAAATAAATCAAGCCCACTACCCCCAAGATCATTTTTATTATAGAACCATTATACAACAATTTGACAATATAACTCTATAGGAGAATTTGTATGGAAATCCTCTTTACTTTTCCCCATACCCGGGGAGCTATCCGGGCCGAAAAGGCCCTTTTGGAACAGCAAATCCCGGTGAGCATGATGCCTTTGCCCTCTCAGCTTGGGGCGGGCTGCGGCCTTAGCCTCCGCCTTGACGAGGATTACGGAGCCAGAGCCCGGCAGATACTGACGGAGGCGGATATACCTTGGGAAAATATTTACCGGCTGCTGCGGGATGCAGAAAAAATAAGCTATGTGGCCCAGGATTAGGAGGAACTTATGAGTAATTTTTTTCGTTTTAATGTTGCGGACCAGGTTTTTGAGGCTTTGCCTGAGTCTTGTTTTGGCATTATTGCCATCAGAGGCGCCGGCAATACGGAAGCCATTCCCGCAATCAGCGATTTTTTAAATGAACAGATAGCTTTGCAGGAAGAAAAGCTGGCAGGCGTCAATGTCAAAGAGCTGCCGGCCATTGCCTGCTACAGGCAAGCCTTTATTCAGCTAGGCGTCAATCCCAACAAGTTTATGTGCTCTATTGAGGCTTTGCTGAGCCGCATTGCCAAAAAGAAGGGGTTTCCTTCGATCAATCCCCTTGTGGACCTGGCCAATGCCATCTCCATTAAATATGCTTTGCCTATTGGCGCTCATGACTTGTCCACTATAGAGGGGGAGTTGTCGGTACGCTTTGCGGAGCCCGGCGATACTTTTGTGGCCTTTGGCAGCACGGAAGTGGAAACGCCGGAAGAAAAAGAGCTTCTATACGTGGCCGGCCACGACATCCGGACGAGGCGCTGGATTTGGCGGCAAAGTGAAGTCGGCAAGATTACGGCAGATACTACGGACGTCTTTTTCCCCATCGACGGTTTTACCAATATTAATAAGGAACAGGTTTTGGCGGCCCGGGATGAGCTGAGCCTTTTGCTGGCCCGCTATTTTGATTTGCAGCCGGTCCTGGGCTTTGTGGACCGGACTAATCCGGAGTTTTGTTTTTAGGAAAGCTGGTTTAACAACTCGAATGTCCGGGCTGATGTTATCGGCAGGATTGATGAAGCAAGGGGGCACTCATTTCAGGCAAAGCCATGATGAGTTGCCCCCATATTTTTTGCGGGTGGTTAGATTCTGACTTCCGTGTTTTTAGACCATATAGGGGAGGCTTGGGATGCCCCTATAAACAGCTAGGCGGTGCTAATTGCTCAAGCCCTGCAAATTACAGGTTTGCCGGCCCTAGCTTTGAAGCATAAAGCAGGTTTGCTGGTTTAAAGCGCATTGCCACTCTATAAGGGCTTCAGCTTCATTCTGTGGATGGCCTATTTTGTGCAAAATTGCAAGTTTATTAGAGGGCACTGAAAAAGTCGGGCAAACTAATCTCATCGTCTAAATTCCAAAAAGTTGAAGGCTAATTCAATGACTTTTCAGGGTTCTCATGTGGATGGTCTACTTTGTGCAAAAATGCAGGTTTGTCCCATCAACTCAGGTATTTTGTGCAAAAATGCAAGTTTGTAACCTGCATTTTTGCCTGAAAATATGGTTTCGGCCCATTTATGGGACAAATATGGGCCAAAGCAGGGATTTAGCGGTATACAAACCTGCATTTTTGCTCAGTTTGCCCTTGTAAACTATGACAAACCTGCATTTTTGCTCAGTTTGCCCATGCGAACTATGACAAACCTGCACTTTTGCTCAGTTAGCTTTCGCCGCTTGTTTCATCGGCCGTGCCACCCTCGTCAGCGGCGGCGCCGTCTGTTTCAGTGCCTGAGCCGTCTGTCTCTTCACCGCTGCTATCGTCTGCGCCTGCGCCTGTAGCGTCTTCCGGCGGCTGCCGCATTTCACCGGCTTCAATGGTCATGTCAATGGCCTCCTGCAATGTAGCGGCATCGATGGCCCCCTTGGCATAAGCTACAAAATAGCCGTGCTTATCAATAAAAAACGTCTGGGGATAAGAATATACGCCGAAGGTTTCCACCGCATTCTGATCTATGTCAAAATAAACGGGGAAGCTGAAGCCTTTTTCCTGAAAAAATTCCTTGCCGCTTTTTTCCGTTTCTTTCTTGCCGTCTATCACATTGACCATCATGAACATGACGTCGTCCTGACGCTCCCGCCATACCTGATTAAAGTCCGGCATCTCCCAGACGCAAGGGGGGCACCAGCTGGCCCAAAAATTAACCACCAGAGGCTGACCCCGAAAATCCGACAGGTTAACTTCTTTGCCGGCAATATCATAAACCATAAAATCGTCAGCCAGAACCAGCTCCGCCTCGGTGGCCTCTTCCTGGCCGGGATCAGTCTCCGACAGGCGGGGATCCGCCGCTTCTCTCTTGCTGGTGAATGTTTGATAAGCAAACAAGGCTCCTGCAACAATTACAATCATCAAAGCCAACGAGATAAATGGCTTAAGCTGATTCGGTATCTTCATATAATCCTCGCCTCTCTCAATATAATGACAATAGTGACAATAAAGCTCCCAGATAGCCGGTGGCCATCAAGACGCCCATTAAAATCAGGAAGCCTCCGGAAAGCTTGGTGATTAAAGGCAAATGCCTTTTTATCAAAGCAAAACTGGCTTTACCCTGGTGGATCAGCAATGCTGCTATAATAAAAGGAATACCCAATCCCACAGAGTAGCAAAGCAGCATGATTATACCCTGAAAGGCCGAGGCCTTATTGGCAGCCAATACTAAAGCCGAACCCAGAAAGGCGCCGACGCAGGGGGTCCAGGTGACGGAAAATATCAGGCCGAATAAAAAAGCGGATAGGGCTCCGGTGATTTTAACCTTGTTCCGCCGGGCTGCCCAGCCGGCCGGCAATAGCTTGCCTAAGGGCAGCAGGCCTAAATAATTGAAGCCGAAAAAGATGATGATGATTCCGCCCAAGAGCTGAATCAGATTTTGATGGCGAACCAACAGGCTGCCCAAAACACCGGCAAAAGCCCCCAGACTTAGGAAAACCACGGTAAATCCCAGTACGAAAGCGCAGGCATTCCGCAAAACCCCAGAAATGCTGGCATTTCTTGCCCCGGCGGCCGGCCCTTGATGGCCAATATTGTCCTGATCTCCGATATTATCCTGTTCGCCGGTAAAATACAAGACATATACCGGCAACATCGGCAGCAGACAGGGGGAAATAAAGGTGATGATCCCTTCTAAAAAGGATAACAAATAATCCATATCAAAACTCCGCTGTTCCCGTAGTGCGGGGGAAGGGCAGTACATCCCGGATATTGGCCATACCGGTGATATACATGATCAGCCGCTCAAAGCCCAGACCAAAACCGGCGTGGCGGGCGCCGCCGAAGCGCCGCAAATCCAGGTACCACCAATAATCCTCTTCCCGTAAACCCAGCTCCTGCATCCTGCCGGTCAAAACCTCCAAACGCTCCTCCCGCTGGGAACCGCCGATGATTTCGCCGACTCCCGGCACCAAAAGATCCATGGCTGCCACGGTTTTGCCATCGTCATTGAGCCGCATATAAAAAGCTTTGATCTCTTTGGGGTAATCCGTCACAAAGACCGGCTTTTCAAAAACAACTTCCGTTAAGTAACGTTCATGCTCCGTTTGCAGATCCGCTCCCCAGGACACAGGATAGGTAAAACGATCCTGATGCCGCTCCAGTATGGCCACGGCTTCCGTATAGGTGATCCGGGCAAATTCCGACTCCACTATGCACTGCAGACGCTCCAGCAATGTGTTGTCCACAAACTGGTTGAAAAACTGTATCTCATCGGAACAGTTTTGCAGAATGTAAGACAGGACGTAACGAATCATTTCCTCTGCCAGGGCCATATTATCGGTCAGATCGGCAAAGGCGAATTCCGGCTCAATCATCCAAAACTCGGCGGCATGGCGGGGAGTATTGGAGTTCTCCGCCCGAAAGGTAGGGCCGAAGGTGTATATTTTTGAAAAAGCCAGGGCCATACACTCGCCGTTTAGCTGGCCGGAAACCGTCAAGAAGGCCGGTTTGCCAAAGAAATCCTCACCGCTGTCCACCCGGCCCTGCTGATCTTTAGGCAGGTTTTCCAAGTCTAAAGTGGTGACCCGGAACATCTCGCCGGCCCCTTCACAATCGCTGGCGGTGATAATGGGGGTGTGGACATACAAGAAGCCCCGTTCATGGAAAAACTGGTGAACGGCATAGGCGGCCAGGGATCTGACCCGAAAAAGGGCCCCAAAGGTATTGGCCCGGGGCCGCAGATGCTGAATTGTCCGCAGATACTCCAAGGAATGGCGCTTTTTTTGCAAAGGGTAATCGGGCGCAGAGGCGCCTTCTACAGCAATCTGCCGGGCCTGCAGCTCAAAAGGCTGCTTTGCTTCGGGAGTTAACTGCAGACTGCCGGTAATCACCAAAGCCGCCCCCACGTTTTGCCGGATGATTTCACTATAATTCGGTACTTTACCATCCTCCAGAATTACCTGAAGGTTTTTAAAACACGAGCCGTCATTTATCTCAATAAAGCTAACGTTTTTGCCGCTGCGAAGGGTTCTGACCCAGCCGCAGACCGTAATGGGTTCCTGCGTATAAGCAGCCGGCTTTGCGAAAAGCGCCTTTAATTCTGTTCTATCCATAAAATAAACCCTGCTTTCTTCCGTCATTGCCTCTGTGCCACCGTTTGGGTTCGATTATAGTATAACCGGCGGCTCTTGCGCAATACTCCTTGAACAATTAAAGCCGATAAGCTAGAATAAAGCCATGTGAAAGAGCGGCTG
The DNA here is from genome assembly GCA_038562165.1 of Clostridiales bacterium. Classification (GTDB taxonomy): domain Bacteria; phylum Bacillota; class Peptococcia; order DRI-13; family UBA5745; genus WRMS01. Next base: position 9,016 of record JBCFAO010000033.1, read on the forward strand.
GCTGCCGGGAAAGGAAATATATATGATAAACGTTTTTATTGATGAACCCCGGGTACCTTTGATTTTTGCCCCTACGCCCCTGCACCCTGCGGAGAATCTCTCCAAGGAATTGGGTATTGACCTTTGGTTTAAGAGGGATGACCTCACCGGCCCCGGCGCTTTTGGGGGCAACAAAATGCGAAAGCTGGAATTTTTAATGGGGGAGGCTAAGGCCAAAAATCTGGACTATGTCTTTACTTACGGCGCCTCTCAATCCAATCACGCCATGCAGACGGCGGCAGCCTGCGCCCGCAGCGGCTTAAAATGCGTGCTCTATCTCGTCGCTTTAGTGCCGCCGGATGCTAAAGCCCTCCGGGGCAATATGCTGCTGGATACTCTGTTTGGCGCCGAGATTCATGTGGTCAATTTAGAGCCCGGCGAAACAGAGGATGACGGTTTCGAAAAATGTTATGTTCTGGCGGCAGAGCATATCAAAAAGCTGGAAGCTGAAGGCCACGGCTGTCTGAATGTGCCTGTAGGCGGCGCCAGCATGGCCGGCAGTCTGGGCTTTGCCTCCGGTTATCTGGAATTGCGGGATCAGTTGCTGCTTTTGGAGCGGCCTCCCTTTGATTATATTTACCACTCCACCGGCAGCGCCGGTACTATGGCCGGATTATTGGCGGGACGAGCCATGGCCGGCGGCAGCGAAGCCGTCAGATCCGTTTGCGCCAGCGAAAAAGGCGGCGAATACGAGCCTAAAGTCGTCAAAATGGCCAATGAAGTTTTGGCCCATCTCTGCCAGGAAGCCCGGGTTCAGGAAAAGGACTTCACTGTGTGGCGGGAGTATGTGGGTCCCGGTTACGAGATACCCTATCCCGAATCCACGGCGGCACTGAAGCTGGTAGCCCGCAGGGAGGGCATCACCTTGGATCCCGTTTATTCAGCCAAGGCCTTTGCCGGTCTGCTGGACCACGTAAAAACCGGCAAAATTAAAGCCGGCGAGAAAGTTCTTTTCTGGTGCACCGGCGGCGCCGCTTCATTATTTGCCGAGCCGGAAATTGTAGGAGACTTCAGTGATTGAACTGGGGAAGTCTCCTGAGATTTCGCCGATTAAGCCGATTAACAGGAGGAAAAATGACAAACATATGGCATGATATCAGCCCCGCCAGGATCAGCGAAGACGATTTTATCGCTGTCATCGAAATCTCAAAGGGCTCAAAAAATAAATATGAACTGGATAAAGAAACGGGGCTGTTGATTCTCGACAGAATTCTCTATACCTCTACCCATTATCCCGCCAATTACGGTCTGATTCCCCGAACGCTGGCCGATGACGACGATCCCTTAGATGTACTGGTTCTTTGCAGCGAGACCATCCATCCCTTGAGCATGGTTCGCTGCTACCCTATCGGCGTAATGAATATGCTGGATTCCGGCAAGCTGGACGAAAAGATCATTGCCATTCCCTTCAATGATCCGGCCTATAGCTCCTATCAGAATATCGACCAGTTGCCGGCTCATATCTTTTCGGAGATGCGCCACTTCTTTTCTGTCTATAAGGATCTGGAAAATAAGGAGACTGTGGTGGACGAAGTGCAGGATGCAGGACGGGCCAGGGAGATTATCCGTAAAGCCTGCCAATCCTATAAAGCAATGTATGATACGATCTGATCAAGGAGGAATCAGCGTTATGACCAAAGCAGAACGCAAAGAATGGGTGTTGCCCGGCAAAAAAGCCGCTCTATTTTGCGATGCCGTACAATATAACGGTTTGCTCTTTACCAGCGGCCTGGTAGCCAGAAATGCCGACGGCTCAGTTTACTGCCCCGGCGATGGCGAGGCTCAGGCCAGGTTTATTTTTGAAAATATAAAGAGTGTCCTGGCCTTGGCGGGAGCCGGTTTCCAGGATATTATCAAGCTGACTATTTATCTTCGGGATATGGAAGACCGGGTCAAAATCAATCCGCTGCGGGAGGAATATTTTCAAGGGACGCGCCCTGCCAGCACCGTGGTGGAAGTCAGCATGCTGGCTCATCCCGACTTGATGGTGGAGATGGAGGTTGTGGCGGCGGCCGAAAATACCGGCCAGTGATTGGGACTGTGATGCAATAGTATATAGGCAGGTGGAAGCGGATGCAGGAGAACCAGCTATATTTTCTCATGGTTGCAGAAGAGCTTAATATCACGAAGGCGGCCCAAAAGGCATTTATATCGCAGCAGTGCATGAGCAGCCATATCCGGCGGCTGGAGGAAGCTTACAATACCCGCCTCTTCAACCGCCGGCCCAGGCTTTCGCTCACCCCTGCCGGCGAGCTGCTGGCGGCCACTCTGCGGCAGATTAAGCTCCTGGATGACAACCTCCGCAACGAGCTTAGTGAGGAGAATGTTAACTTCCGGGGCAAGATCAATCTGGGTATCACCTGGTCCCGCTCCAACATTCTCCTGCCCCCTGTGGTGGCAAAATACAAAAGAACCTATCCCAATGTTGAGATTATCGTGCATAACAATATCACGGACAACCTGGAAAACCGGCTCCTTTGCGGTTATTTGGATCTGGCCGTTGGCACGGGACTCATCAACTCCCCCCATATTGAAGTCAAGCCCTTAAATCAGGAAAATATTTTTCTGGCTATCTCTGACCACCTTATGGAGCAATATTTTCCGGACAGCTATCCCGCATGTAAGGAGCGGTTCCGGGCTGGGGTATCTCTGGCTGACTTCGCTGATTGCCCCTTCATCCTCAACACTCCCCAGGAGCGTCTTTACGATCTCATGAGCGAGATGTTTCACCAACAGGGCCTGAAATTAAACGTAATCTTTCAGTCGGACAGCTCCGATATCCGCAGCCAGCTTTGCGGCGCCGACTTAGGCGTATCGCTTTTCTCTGAGCTGCTGCTCCAGTATGTGAACCGCCAAAACCGGCTGCAGCCGGTTGATAACCAGCTTAATATCTATCCGGTGAACGGGGATTTTCCGGCCTATCGGATGATTGCCTTTTACCACAAAAACATCTTTCAGGCACAGTATATTAAGGTCTTTATTGAGATGCTGGCGGAACAGGCAATGCTATACCGCTATCAGGAAAAATAGAATGCTTCTTTTTATTGTAAAATTAGATGAGGTTGCTGCAAATTTGCGGCAATCTCTCTTTTTTGGGCAAGCACAACCTCTATATTGTGGTTCTACAAAAAGGTTGCTGATGGACAGTCTTCAGACCAGGCTATAAAATTAAATTAACAGAAACAAAAGGAGGGAGGGGCATTCTTTATCTGAACTGACGGATATGAAAACGCAGAAAAAGTAAAGTGTTTTATGGAAGCAAAGATAAGAGAGGTAAGAAAAATGAAAAAAAACAAAATAATCAAAATGTTAAGTTTTGTAATTGCACTTATGTTTTTATTGGCCGGCTGCGGCAGCAATACCGGCTCTTCCTCACCTGCTACAGCCCCCTCTCTCTCCGCCGGTGGTTCGCCGGAAAGCACTTCCGCCAATAATGATAAGCCTGTTTATATGAGGATGGGCACCGGCGGCACCGGCGGCGTATTTTATACCTTTGGCGTTGGCGCAGGTACCTTGGTCAGCGACAAGACCAATATGCAGTTCACGGTGGAGTCTACGAAAGCCTCCGTTGAAAACATGAGGCTTCTTACCAGCGGAGATATTGAAGTAGGCCTGGCCAGCTTCCCCACCAGCTTAAAGGCCCACCTTGGCGCGGCGCCTTTTGACGCTAAGCAGGATGTAAATGTTTTGTTCCAGATGTATGATAACCCGGTTCATATCATCGTTATGGCCTATTCCCCTTATCAAACTCTGGAAGATTTGAAGGGCAAGAAAATTTCTATCGGCCAGCCCGGCAGCGGCAATGCGGAGGTAGTTTATGCCTTCCTGGAAGGTCTCCTTGGCTGGGTGGACGGGAAAGATTATAAAGGCGAATACCTCACTTACACCGAAAGTGTGGATGCTTTTAAAGCCGCTCAAATTGCTGCCGCCATTTTTGACACGGTTCATCCCACTTCGTCTGTAATTGATCTGGCTTCCTGGAAGCCCATCCGCCTTCTGTCGGTGGATAAAGAGTTGATTGAAAATACGGAAAACGAATACGCTAAGGAGTTTTTCCCGATTACGATACCGGGGGGAACCTATAGAGGGCAAGATACTGACGTTCAGACCATTGGCCATGGTAATTATATGATGTGCCTGTCTAGCTGGGACGAGGATTATGCTTATCGTTTCATTAAAACAATTTTTGAAAATTTAGATCATATGAAAAACGTCCATTCAGCCGCCGAACGGCTAACCCCTGAAACCGGAGCCCAGGGAGGCGGCGTACCTCTTCATCCCGGCGCCATTAAATACTTTAAGGAAGTCGGAGCGATCAAATAAGGGAGGTAGAAAATGAATACTGCCATAGAATCCCCTAAAGACGAAATAATTGGGAAAGTGATCAGCATACTGTCTTTTGTTCTGGGAGCCTTTACTCTTTATACCTCGATATTTGGCCTGATGACAGCGGTAATTCAGCGGGGCTTGGTGTTGGCTGTTGCCTTGTTGATCGCCTTTTGCCAGCTGCTGAAGAAGGCCAAGCCGGGTTTCTCTCTGTTTAAGGTTATTGATACGGTAATGGCTTTTCTTAGCGTAGGCACGGGAGCCTATATCGTATTGACCTTTAAATCTTTGGTGCAGCGGGCGGGAGCCTATAACCAGTGGGATATCATCATCTCGTATGTTCTGTTTGCCGTGCTGATCTATGCCGCTGTTCGTACTTTAGGCTGGCCCATGGTCATCATTGCCCTGTCCTTTGTGGCCTACGCAATGTTTGGCCGCTATTTGCCGCCGCCCTTTGGTCATGCGGGCTATAAACTGACCCGGGTGCTGCCTTATCTGGTATTAGGCACGGAAGGGATTTACGGAACCTCCATGGGGGTGGCCGCAGGGGTTATCATTGTCTACAGCCTGTTTGGCGGCTTCATGGAGATATTTGGCGTAGGAGACTATTTTATTAAAGTCGCCTATGGCATGGTGGGCCGCAGCAAAGGGGGCTCCGCTAAAGCCTCCATTGTGGCCAGCGGGCTGATGGGCACTGTTTCCGGCAGCGCCGTAGCCAACATATTGACCACCGGCAACTTTACGCTGCCTTTAATGATCAAGTCCGGCTATGCTCCCATGACGGCAGCCGCTATATTGGCGGTAGCTGCCTCCGGCGGCCTGATCATGCCTCCGGTCATGGGAGCGGCAGCCTTCGTCATGTCGGAGATGCGGGGGGTCAGCTACGGCTCCATTGCCGTGGCCGCCATTATTCCGGCGGTGCTCTACTATGCCAGCCTATTTATTCAGGCCGGCTTTGAGGCGGATAAAATCGGCATGAAAGCTTTGACCAAGGAAGAGCTGCCGGCCAACAAAGATGCAATAAAAGAGGTTTATCTTTTCTTGCCCTTAATCGTTCTCTTCGCCTTGCTGATCTTTTTCCAATACCCAGCCAGTCCCTCGGCTTGCGTAGCCATGGCTATTATCGTTGTGCTGGCCTTCTTCAAAAAAGAAACGAAGCCTACGCCTAACAAGCTTTATAAAGCCATTTCCGAGGGGGGCAGCGCCGTTATTTCCACCATATTAACCTGCGCTACTGCCGGTATCATCGTCGGCATCATCACGCTGACCGGCCTTGGCGTCAAGGTCTCTGCCGTCATTATGGCCATGAGCGGAAACTCCGTATATCTGGCTCTGTTCTTTGCTATGCTGATTGCCCTGCTTTTGGGCATGGGCATGCCGCCGGTAGCCGCTTACATTATTATGGCTTCCATGATCGTTCCCTCCCTGGTGCACTTGGGGGTAGAGCAACTGGCGGCGGATATGTTCGTCTTTTTCTTCTCCTGCATCGGCAATATCACGCCTCCGGTGGCTTTAGCCGCTTTCACGGCGGCGGGCATGGTTCAAGTGAATCCTTTTCAGACAGGATTTCTGGCCGCCAAATTTGGCCTGGTATCCTTTATCATTCCTTACGCTTTCTGTACTTCCAGCAGCCTGCTGCTCCAAGGGGATTTGATTAGCATAATCACTTCTTTAGTCTCAGCCTTAGTAGGAGTTTTTGCTTTGTCCATTGCATTGACAGGCTGGTACAAAGGGGCGGTAAATATAGCCTTCCGGGGATTGTTAACCTTAGCGGCTCTATGCACGATTATGCCGGGCTTGCCCAGTGATATTATCGGCTATGTAATCGTAGGGGGAACTTTAACCGCTATGTATATGATGAACAAGAGCAAAAGAAAGGCACTGGCAGGCTGAGAATGCCTGACGAAATAGAAAGAGGGTGAAATATGTTTGAGATCAGAAAGATAGTGACAATTAAGGAGACTGTTTGCCGGGAAGCTGATAAAGAGCTGCCGCAGCCGATTAACAAGGTGGCTGTAATGGCCATAATCAAAAACCCGGCAGCCGGTCAATACCTGGAGGACCTGCAGCCCTTCATCGATAAGGGAGGCCAGCTTGGAGTCATTTTGACGGAGAAAGCCATGGAAATTTTGGGACGGGAAAATATCGAGAGCTTTGGCAAAGGCGCTATCGTAGGCTGCGATGGTGAGATTGAGCACGGCGCCGCCCTGAATCATGTCAAATTCGGTAATGGTATGCGGCAGGCCTTGAACTATCCCTGCAAAACGATTATTCCCTCCACGATAGTTCGGGGCGCCGCCGGTACTCCATTATGTGTTCCCTTAGTCCACCGGGAGGCTAACCTGGTGCGATCCCATTTTGATGCCATGGAAGTAAGGGTAGCCGATGCTCCTAAAAATGATGAGCTGGTGATTATCGCCGCTTTTGCCGACAACGGCAGACCCTTGCCCCGCTTAGGCGGCCTCAAAAAAGAGGAGATTGTCGGCGACGGCATTCGCTGAGAAAGGAACAGATTGATCATGAGGATTGGTTTTATCGGTACAGGTACAATGGGAGCGTTAATGGCCGCCAACCTGGTAAAAAAGGGCTATGAAGTGACGGGCTACGATATCGTGGCCGCCAATATGGAAAAAGCTGCGGCCCTGGGTGTAAAAAAGGGCAGCGGCATCAAGGCGGTGGCGGCGGATTCCGATATTGTTATCACTATGTTGCCGGAGTCGAAAGATACCAAATGCGCCTTGCTGGATCCAGGGGGAGCGGCAGAAGCCATGAGGCCCGGTATGACCGTTATCGATATGTGCACCGGCTCTCCTACGATAGCAAAAGAAATAGCAGCCGCCTTGGCGGCAAAAGAGATAGCCTATATTGATGCCCCCGTCAGCGGCGGCGTAGCCAAAGCCTCGGAGGGCACCTTGAGCATTATCGCCAGCGGTGATGAGCAAGCTTACCAAACCTGTCTGCCACTGCTTCAGGCTATGGGGGAGGAAGTCTTTTATGTAGGGAAAACCGGCAACGGCCAGACCATCAAGCTGATCAACAACATGCTGACGGGCATTAATCTGGTAGGAATATGCGAAGGCATGGTTTTGGGCATGAAGGCAGGTATTGATCCGAAGCTGTTGTTGCAGGTCATTAACTCCAGTTCCGGTGAAAGCTACTCCTCCCGGGTAAAAATGCCGGGCTTTGTTTTCAAAAGAAATTTTAACGGCGGTTTCAAGGCCAGGCTTCAACACAAGGACATGAATCTGGCCACTACCCTGGCCCGGGAGCTTCAGGTGCCGGTGATTATGGGCGTTATGGCTCAGCAGTATTTTTTGGCAGCCCTCTCCGGCGGCCGGGGTGAAGAGGATGCTTCGGTAATTGTCACCTTGTTGGAGAGTATTACCGGAACGGAAGTAAAGCTGTGATAAAAACCTAATAAATAGGGAGCGGGGAGAGTGTGCCTTGATGCCGGGCATGCTTTCTCCTTGTTTTCTCTCTGCTTTTACGTAAATAATGGCGCTTATAGCGGCTATAAAGGGGGCAAAGATGTTTTGCTGGAAAACCTGATTTTTTGCTTAAATGTAGTGCTGCCTACATTTACAATGATTCTATTAGGCGCATTAGCGGTTTATTTTGGCGTCATGGAGCGGCGGGCGATGAACAAAATCGGAGGAGCGGTTTTTACCTGGTGTATATCCAGCCGGATTTTTCTTGATGTCAGCGGCGCCGATGTCAATCAGATGAAAGATCTGAGAATGACGATGTATTGCTTTTTTGCAACAATAATCACCTATATAATTATCTGGGTATTGGCCCGCCGCTTTATTAAACGGCGGGAAAGCGTAGGGGCTTTTATTCACGTAGCCTACCGCAGCAGCTTTACCATTTTAGGTCTATCCATGGTTCGCAACATGGCGGGGGAAGCCGGGGCGGCTAAATGTGCGCCCTTGTTTGCTATGGTGGCCCTGGTGTATAACGTCCTGGCGGTTCTTTGCCTTTGCCAAAGTGATAGCAAAGAGGACGGGGAAAATCCCATCCTGGGAGCCGGGATTAAAGACATTGGCGGCAAGCTAGTTACTAACCCTTTGATTCTGGCGGTGCTGTTCGGTCTGCCCTTTAGTATAATGAGTATCAAGCTGCCCCATCTGGTGCTAAAACCCATCCAATATCTCGGCGATATCGCCGTACCCTTAGCCTTGTTTTGCATCGGCGCCGGCCTGGAGGTTAGCAAAATAAAAAGCCGTTTATTTTATGGGGTGACAGCGGCTTTGATTAAAACCTTGTTTTTGGCTATGCTGGTAGTGCCGGTAGCGGTGATGCTGGGCTTTCGGGGTTTGGACTTGGCGATCATCGCCATACTGTTTACTGCTGCCAATCCTTCCGCTACCTATGTGATGACGGCAGCCATGGGGGGCGACGGCAGCCTGGCGGCTGCGGGCACTCTGTTTTCGACGGTATTTTCCGTATTTACCACTACGGCAGCCTTATATATACTAAAGACCCTGGCCCTGATTTAAGGGCTGCAATCACATTGCAGGCTTTACGGCTGCTGCGTTGCCGCGTTGACCCGTCTGCACAAAAATCGAGGTTGTGCATTGATTTCACAGGCCTTCAAGCTAAACGGCCGTAATATTTTCGGCTTTATGCCCATTTCTTGCCCGGATTTGCATATTTTTCGGTGGAGTCCATATAAGCCGTTGCTAACTTCTTGCACAACCTCGATTTTTGCACACTTGGAGGGCTGCACCGTCAGCGCCGTCAGCACTGTGCAGGCAAAGAAAAAACGATGAGGCGGTTTCAAATTAAGAAACAGCTCCATCGTTATAAATGGATAGGCTCAAAGGCTTCTAATTTTGTTGCTCTGCTGCTTCATTGCCGGCCAGGCTCAGCTCGGAACGGCTTTTTAGCGAAAAATTGCCCTCGGCAATCAGGATGGCTCCGAAAACCAAGGCAAAACCGATAACCAGACGGAGGGTAAGAACCTCGTCGTAAAAAAATACGGAAAACAAAACGCCGAAAATGGATTCCAGGCTTAGCAGCAGGGAGGCAGTGGAGGGGCTGGTGTATTTTTGGCCGTAATTCTGCAGCAAAAGGGCCAGGCTGGTGCAGAAAAACGTCAAATAAAACAAATTAAAGGCTCCGGCGGCGTCAATAGTCCGGGGGAAAGTCTCTAAAGAAAGGGCTGCAATACCAAAGAACAGCGCACAATAACCAAATTGCAGAATAGTGATTAATATAGGATCTTTATCCTGGCTGAAAAAGCCTACGCATACCATGTGGGCTGCGAAAAAGAACCCACCCAGCAGTGTATAGCCATCTCCAAGCCCGATGGTTAATTGGCTGGTCAGAGAAATCAGGCCGATACCGGCCAGGCAGACTACTGCCGCCAGCAGGTTTTTGCCGCCGGGCTTTTGCTTTTCCAGAAACCAGTGGAGAAAAGGCACGATAATAACATAGATTGCAGTCAAAAAAGCGTTTTTCCCCGGCGTGGTATGTTGAATGCCTAAGGTTTGCAGCGTATAGGCCAAAGATAAGCACAAGCCGATAATAGCCGTTTGCATCAGATAGCTTCTGTCGATGGCTTTTAAACGCCGCCAAAAAATCAGGCTTAAAAACAGGCAGGAAACGCCGAAGCGGATCATCAGCAAATAATTGGGGGGGAAAGCGCCTACGGCATTTTTCATCATTACAAAAGAGCTGCCCCAAATCAGCGTCGCCATAAATAAAGCCAGCCGGGGGGCTTGGCTTTTTAATCTATTCTTCTTTTGGACCTGTTGAGTTTCTTGCTGTGTCTCTTGTTGCTCCGCCATTTTTTCTATAATCCTTTTATCTATTGAAATTGTGTAACTTTTTCATTCTATCATTTTAACCTTCTTTCAGCAAGGGCTGCGCTATCATATTGGATATAGTTCTATGAGTAAAGGTTGTATTCTCAATAGAGAGATGTATCATGCAGGGCCCTTTTTTACTGTCTAAAGAAACAGATTATCAAACGGTCTCTTCGCAAAAAATACTCTGAGAGTTCGCATCATAGATACAACTATATCCGAAATATGGCAAGACAGATTGATAAGGCAGACAAATTCGGTCATCACTTCTTGACGGCTCACCATCTATGTCAAAGATTCTCTCGTTTCCATCAATAGATACTAATATGGCACTAACGAAACATGTGGTAACTAATTTAACGTTATCCTTCGTCATAATTGTTGTATTAAAGTCCCATGTAAGCTCAGCTCCAATGGCATCGCTGACATCCCTTAGGCTAATATACAGGTGATCGAACTGAAAAAAAGCAGGCTCATGAGATTCCTTAGGCTCGCCATTTATATAGTAATTTTGGTCTCCTACCCTAAATATCAGGCTTGGGTTTGAACTGATACTTGCACTTTGCTCTGTTTCAGCTCTTGTTTCGATAGATATGCCGCTAACCAATATAAACAAAGCTAAAATTAAGAATACAGCCCTATATATTTTATTTCTCACCTTATTCGCTCCTTTCATTGGCTTGCCCTTTGTCTGATCTATTCACAAATAAGGGATTTGGTTTTTTCAATATAAGTTCCTTCGTAGCCAAAAAAAAGCAGCAAGTCGTTATAAGGTAAGTAAATACGTCCATCGTGAATAAGAGCGGGCCCATACAACCTATGCAGCCACTCTCGTTCCTCACTCCTCAAAGCAATTGCATTAGTATTGGCAGTTGTCACTAGCTTAATGTTGTCCTTAATCATGGTTGCCGTTTGCTTCTCTTGGTTCCAAGCCAGCTTAGCGCCAATGGCATTGCTGAAATCCCTTAAGCAAATATAGATATTATAATTTTTTTCAAAAATTATTCCCTGAGCAGGATAACTTTGATCATCTATATAATAGTTGGGGTCGTCAGCAGTAAACCGAATAACAGGTTGAATTTTAGAAAAAGGCGTGGACATTTTTGTTGTTTCATCAAAATAATTTCCCACGTAAGCGTTGATCTCAAAACCGCCGGGCTGGGTTGAGGTCAGAATAGTTGTTGCTCTGCCATGTTCATCGGTAATTGCTTTTTCAGCAGATAAAACTACGCCCTCATTCGGTTCAATAAAAAAAGTCACCTCTTGGTTAGGAGCCTTTTCGCAATGCAGATATACTATAGCGGTGATCACATAGGCGGATTTACCATCAGCTTTGGCAACACCACGCAAATTCGTGCTGCTGCCTGCCTGAATTTCGTAATCAAAATAAATATGAAAGTCACTCCAAAAGTCTCTGGCGTAAGGATCAGGTTGCCCTGGAATCCCAACGCCCAAGGGTAATCCGTCATATGTATCTGATTCTAGCCCCATGATTGGTGCCGAAATAGCACTTAATAGTAAAATAATCGTTGTAAAAATAGTAATGCCTACACTTTTTTTCATAAGGTTCCTTTCCCCCCTTGCCTCTCAGAAAATAAGATAGCCGGCAACCCGCACATATTGATCTTTCCTTATATCAAAGGACGCTCCTACCCTACTGTCAATTGCCCTTTCTACCGTATGAGGCAGATAACGTGAGAGCGGCCATTAAGGGAGAATCAGATGATACACAAAATAGAGCATTACGGTAATTGCCGGCATGGTCATCGACATGGCCAGGCATGTCATCGGTCAGGACCCCATGAATACCGAACTGATATGGGAACAGATTCTCAAGGGTAGCTTTTGGGGCCAAGGAGGCGGCGTAGTGGTATTTGCCGGCATGTCGGCCCTGGATATTGCCTTGTGGGACATCAAGGGCAAGGCCCTGGGCGTGCCTATCTATAAACTGCTGGGGGGCAAATGCCGGGATGAGCTGCGCTGCTATGCGTCGCAGCTGCAATTCGGCTGGACCACGAAGATCGGCCCCTGGGGCAGCGACAAGGAATATGTGGAAATCGTCCGCCATGCTGCCGGCGAAGGCTATGACGCCGTAAAAATCGATTTTACGACTTATGATGAAAACGCTAAAACCATCTCCCATCTGGCTAAAGAAGGCTTTCCCGACCGCAGCCTGTATAAGCGCATAGAAGGACGGATGGCCGCCATCCGGGAAGAATTTCCGGATATCGATATCATTGTGGAAAACCATTGCCAGACCGACCTCAACTCCGCCATCCGCATTGGGGAGCTTTGCGACAAATACAACATGATGGCCTATGAGGAACCCGTAACCATGCTGAATCCGGAAATGATGAAGGAACTGCGCCAACGCATCCGCACGCCCTTGGCTGCCGGTGAGCGTATTTACTCCCGCTGGGGTTACTATAATTTCTTTAAAGACAACTCTATTCAATTGATCCAGCCCGACGCCTGCAACTGCGGCGGCATCAGCGAGTTGAAGAAGATTGCGGATATGGCCCATGTTTTCGATGCCCGGGTTCAGGTCCATGTGGCCGGCGCCGTCATAACCAACGCCGCTTCCCTGCACCTGGAAGCCGCTATTCCTAATTTCGGCATCCATGAGCATCATTTCCGCACTACCCAGGATTGCATTAACGTTTTAGGCAAATACGAAATGCAGCCCGTCAACGGCAAATATATTGTACCCGACCGGCCGGGCCTGGGCCAGGAGCTTTCCGACTTTGCCATTAAAACTGCGCTTATGCACAGCGAAGTCAACGAATACGCTCCGGCAAACCAGTAGCCGGCGGTTGAGGCTGCCAGCACATAACTTCAATTTTTGAGTGTTTAGCCTTAGTAAACAGCAAGGGGATGTGCCTAATGACTTCATTAAAGTCATTTTGGTACATCCCCTTAGTTTGCCTTATATTACATTACTTCGCCTGCGCTGCTTTGCCCGCGCTACTTCAGTCTTCTATATTTAGCTCGTCTTTAATCAACCACAAATATCTTTCTTTTTTCTTCTCCGGCAGTCTTTCCCAAAGAGTCAGCATTTCCTTGGTTTTTCCGTCGCTCTTATACATAAAATAACCCATAATTTCGTTTAACGTATCTGTATCATTCTCCAGAAAGTATCGAGGGATTTGGTAAGCAACGGGATGCATTTCGTCGGAAGCTCCCAGCAAATAGTCGGTGGTGGTATTCAGCTCTTTTGCCAGCTTGACCTTATTTTCATCGATAGGATTGCTCTCATCGTTTTCATATTTTGAAATCATGCCGGGAGAAACATTGATCAGAGCAGCCAGCTCCGCCTGTGACATTCCCGCCTCATCCCTCAATGCCTTCAAACGCTTTCCAATCATTTGAACCCTCCCAATACGCCAGCCTGGCAGCTACCTCCATTATAATAGTTCAAATTAAGGAAATGTTATCTAATTCTGACTATTTTAAGCCTAGTGATATTAATGATCATATAATTTATTCTTATTACTATATTTATTTGCTTGAAAATATCATATTGGTAATATATAATAAAAAGGCACCCGGCTGGGCGGGTGCTGAGGGTTTATTTGTCCTTCAATTTGTCCGGGACTGGCGGTTGAAACAAATGTGTTTTGCAGAAGAACCCAGCGGTGCGACGGGCATTTGTTTGTGCTAAGGTTGAGGCTTGCCGCAGCAGGAAGGGTACGCTCTTAGGAACCTGTTTCAAGTATGCTTCACTCCTTTCCTAGGGATTATTGTCAGGTGATGGGATTAGCAGGGACAGCGACGCTGTGGCCTCTCCCATACTTCCGCAAAAAGCAACCCCGGCCGCCCATTCTCCGGCAATTTTATAGGCCAAAAAGATCGCTATGGTCTGGCTTAGAGCAACGCAGATTCCGATTACTCGGAATTTTTTTCTCTTCTGCATCCCGGCCGGGGCATTGGGATGGATTACGGGCCCCCGGCAGAGGACCAACAGCAGAGCCAGGCCGGAGCCAGCAAAAGCCCCGGGCCAAAGCCAGGACTGAGGCAAAAAGAAGGAGACTTTAGCCGTAAAAAAAGCCAGCATAGTAAAAATCAACAGGCAGCTGCCGTGGGTTTTGGCATGGGCGCCGCCGATATTGGGCTTCAGCAGGCAAAAGAAAAGCTCATAACAAAAAATCTGCGGTAATACACCGAAAATAAGCCCCAAAAACAGTAAGATCAGATTCTGCTCTATAGCGGCCAATAGGTCAAAAAGGCCATAGGCCAGCACAGCTTCATCTTCGGCGGCGGCGGCGCCTTGTTTGATGAGATAACGGCTGATTTTTATCGCCAATGTATAGGCCAAGGCAATACCTCCCGCCACCCATGGTCCTTACGCCAGGGGTTTTACACCTACTATAGCCGGAATCAGCTTGTTTAGGCTGACCTTGTCACAGATAGGAGAGGAAATGTAGTGAAATGCTTGACCATCAAAGTATGGCCTCTTCCTGGGGCTTTGAAAGAGGAATAAGGCGCATAGCCTTATGCGATGACGATCCGGTTTTTTTAAACCAAATGAGCCAATTGGTTAACGAATATTTGCCGGAGCAAGGGGAGGTATACTGTTTTACCAACGGATTGGATTTGCTGCGGCTCTGCGAAAAGGAGCCGCCCCATCTGATTTTTTTAGACATTCAAATGCCGGGCCTGGATGGTTTGCATACGGCCCGGGAGCTGCGCAAACTCCAGCCTTTTGTAACAATCGTCATCGTTACCCATTACCGGGAATTCGCTCTGCAAGGCTATGATGTCCGGGCTTTCGATTATTTGGTTAAGCCCATATCCCGGCAGAAGGTTAAACGGATTATTGATGAGCTGTACCTGCTGCCTTTTACAAAAGAAAGGCATTTTTTTATCTTTAATAAGACGAAAATTTTTTTGCCGCCTTTAGATTCCCTGCTTTACTTTGAAAGCTGCGGCCGCCTGATTAAAGCCTATCCTTACCAAGGCTGCTATAGCTGGTATGGCAAGCTGGGGGAGCTGGAAAGGCAGTTGCCCCGGCAATTCGTTAGAATCCACCGTTCCCTCATCGTTAACCTTCATTGGATCAAAGAAATAGACAAGGCCCGGCGTCAGCTTCTTTTGGCTAACGGCCAATTACTGCCGGTCAGCAAAAGCCTTTATATCAAGCTACTGAAAGAGGTGGAAGGGTGGATCTATTGATTGCATTTATCGATTGTCTCATGATGTTTTTTGATGCCCTTACCACCTTCTTTTTGCTGGCTTCTTTGCTGCCCCGCCGCCGGCCCGGGGCAGGTCCCGTCTTATGCTTTTTTCTGGGACAAATCTTTTACCAGTTGTTTAACCGGTTATATTGGCCCGGGGCCTATTGGCAGGGACTTTTGGTTAACTGGCTGGCGGACTTCCTGCTGGCTCATCTCTTCTTCCGAGGCAGTCTGAAACGGAAATCCCTGCTGATAGCTGTGACCTATACGATTTTTACCGCCTGTGACGGAATTGCCGCCATCATTATCTACCTATTCCGGCCGGAGCTTTGGCCGCCAGCCGCTGCCCCCCAGGATATTAAGCTCAATATCCTTATCTTTTTTTCCCGTTCTTTGCTTCCATTAATATTAGCTTTCCTCATCAGAAGCTTTTTCCGTAAGGACGGCGATCACCGCCATTGGCTGATTTTCTTTATGCTGGCCCTCTATACCTCCCTCTTGCTGTTTCAGATGTTCCCCTTAGAGGATTTTACAAAGAAACAAATCCTTTTTTTGGTTGTGGGCTGTTTTTTTGCCTTGCTGGTAATGCTGGCGGTGTTTTCCTATCTATGTTTTCAGGACCATAAGAGCTTTAGTGAAGAGCGTCTTCGCCTCTTGGAGAAGCTGAAAGCCTTTCAGGACCAGCATAACCGGGAGTTGAAATTCTCTTTTGCCCAAATGGAGCATACTCTTCATGATATCCGCAAGCATATCGGTTATTTGGAGTTGCTTTCTGCCGCCGGCAGGGAAGAAAGCATCTCTCAGTATATTCAGGGATTGCGGCAAAAGCTGGAGCCGCCTTTATTTACGGGCAACTTCACTATAGACGCCATCCTTTTTTTAAAGAAGCGGCAAGGGGCGGAAATGGGTATTCCCCTCCAATCCTCAGGCGCTTTGCCTGAGGAGCTGCCCTGGCTGGATGCCGCTGATATGGTGGCCTTGCTGGGCAATGCTCTGGACAACGCCTTAGAAGAATGCAGCCGTTTGCCGCAGCAAGACCCTTCCTTAGGTATTGCTCTTACGTTCCTCTTCGACGAAGGTATCTATTGTGAAATTGAAAACCCCATAGCTGCAAAGCCCATAGAAAAATACCGGGGCTCACGGCTCCCCGGCAAGCAAGGGGGAAAGGGCCGGGGTCTCGGTCTGGAAAGCATGCAGGCTGCCGTTGATAAATACGGCGGTCAGATGAGAGTTTTCGTCAGCAACGGCACTTTTCGGCTTCACCTGTTTATTCCCAGGCCCCATTAACGGGGCAGATATATCTCCCTGAGCGGGCACCTCGGTAAATCAGGCGGCATATTATATGAAGTAAAGTTTAGCCGCATGACCAGCAAAGGGGGTTACTATGGAAAAGAATATCAGACAATACTTCCCCGGGGCCATTACCTACCAAGGATACTTATCTCATTGGGATACCAATCTGGAGGGTATTGATCAGTTGTATATTTTAAAAGGAGGGCCAGGTACAGGCAAGGCTACTTTAATGCGCCGTATCGGCAAGGCTTTGGCTGAAGCCGGGCTGGAAACGGAGCTTTTGTGGTGTTCCTCTGACGCCCGCTCTCTGGACGGCGTAATCATCCGGGATTTCAGCCTGGCGATTATGGATGGCACGGCCCCCCATACCCGGGATCCGGTCTACCCCGGGGTACGGGATATGATTGTAGACCTGGGCCGCTTTTGGCGCCGGGATATCCTCAAAGAATACCGGCAGGAAATTCTCTCTCTTACCAATGAAAACAAAAAGATGTTTTTAGAAATTTATGCTTTATTGAAAAAAGCCCGGGATTTTGCAGAACGGCGCCAAAGCCTTTACAAGATCAGATTGGATGAAGAGGGTATGGAGGCCTGGCTGGATCAGTTGTTGAAAGAGCAGCTAGTGGGCAACAGTATACCGAAAGAACCCAGCCGGCACCGGTTTTACACCATTATGGCCCCCCAAGGCCTGGTCAGCCATTTTGACGAGCTTTTTGAGCAAGCGGAAAAAGGCTATCAGTTTATTACCGATGACCTGGCTATCGGCACCAAAGTGCTGAACTATATTGGTACTAAGGCCCAAGGCAAAGGCTATGGCGTTTGGTTTGTTCATGATCCCCAGGAGCCCGATGCCCTAAATGCCGTTTTTTTGCCGGAATTAAAAGCCCTTTATTATCTTAACGGTGAAGCCCTCGGCGACAAATGCAAAACCGTAGAGCTGGAGCGTTGGTATCATAAGAACCTAAACGGGCGCAACGAGCTGGAAGCCGAGTTTTTGCTGACGGCTATTGAGGATGCCCGGCAACGGGCACAGAAGCTAATGGCGGAAAATAAAAAAATTCATGATCATCTGGAAACTTATTACGTCAAGGCCATGGATTTTACCGCTCTGGAAATGGAGAAAGAAGTGCTGATCCGGGAATTCCTGGCCGGCGGCGGATTAAAATAAGATTTAAAGAAATAAGCTGAAAAAGATACCGCTGTCTGCCCTTCTCCGGCACAGCGGTATTTTATTGCCAATTCTATGAAATAATAAAAATATTTATACATTAAAATTAGCCTAGGTTAACTTCGGGATGAACTGTAACTAATAAAAGAATAAAACAGCTAAATTTCATTAAGTGACTATTGCCTTATAGCCTTTTTTTCTTAACATCGGTTATGAATAAATAGTCTGAAAATTATATTCTGTTATATTTATACGAATTTGACTATTTATTATGCTTTTTGCCGTATATTTTTATAATTTTGGCTGCAAAAAACAGCATAGTATATTCCCGTTCTTGCAGGAGTTTTGCAACTAGCGGAGAATTATTAAGCCTATGTTTTCATTTTCTTTACTTTTCTGTGCCTTTTTCCATAAAAAATGAGGAAAATGCCGAGCTTTGTCGGAAAGAAAATATAGGCTAATGTTTAAGCAATTTGCATAGACATAAGCGAAGACTTATTATTTTTTTCCAATCCATATTAACCTACGTTAATGTCAAAAGATAACCAATGTTTTTCGTTCGGGAAGAACCTTTCTCCAGGCTGGCTAAGCTGCGAGAAGTTAAAGTTCTGATAGATCAAAAAAGGGGGAGAGGGATTTTTTGCTATGGTTAGTAAAATAGGAGGTGTTCATTTTGGAAGAGACTAAAACCAAGGATATTATTCTTAGCGTCAAGGACTTAAGTACTTCCTTCTTCCTCCGGGAAGGCGAAGTGAAAGCCGTTGATGGCGTATCCTTTTCCGTCAGAAAAGGAGAATGCCTGGCGCTGGTGGGCGAAAGCGGCAGCGGCAAAACGGTAACAGCTCTTTCCATGCTTCGTCTTGTGGTTTGGCCTCCCGGCAAAATCAAATCCGGCGAAGTAGTTCTGGACGGCGTTAGTGTTTTTGACCTGCCCATGAAAAGCATGAAGGATGTCCGGGGTAAAGGCATGGCCATGATTCTTCAGGAACCTATGTCTTCGCTGAATCCATCCCAGACCATCGGCCAGCAGATCCAGGAGGCCGTAGAGATCAACCAGGGCCTAAAAGGAGAGGAAGCCAAGAAAAAAGCTATTGAAATGCTGGGCATCGTTCGTATTCCTTCTCCGGAAAAACGTTATTATAACTATCCTCATGAGCTGTCCGGCGGTATGAAGCAGCGTATTATGATTGCGATAGCCTTGTCCTGCCGGCCCAAGGTGCTCATCGCTGATGAGCCTACCTGCTCCCTGGACGTAACCATCCAGGCTCAGATCCTGCGCTTGATGCAGCAGTTAAGAAAAGAAATTGATACCACAATCCTTTTCATCACTTCCGACTTGGGCATCGTGGCGGAAATGGCCGACCGGGTAGCTATCATGTATGCCGGCCAGCTTATCGAAATCTGCGATGTATTTACCCTGTTCGAAAACTCGGCTCACCCCTACACCCGAGGTATTATGGGATCTATTACCGCCATGAAAGAAGGCGGCCGGCTCAATATTATTTCCGGTGACCCGCCGGATCTGATGGCTTTGCCTTCCGGCTGTAAATTCCATCCCCGCTGCGACTATTGCCAGGATATCTGCAAAACGGAAGAGCCGGGGTATACGGATTTAAGCGGTACCGGAGACCATTGGGTACGCTGTCATTTCCCTTTAAACAAAAGTAAATAAAGGTTAAAATATGGCCCTCCTTGGCGGCGGGCCAGGAAGCAGGAGGTATATTTATGGGAATGGGTAAATACATACTACAGCGCCTTGCCTTTACCGTGCTTGTAGTAATTGGTATTTCAATTCTGGTTTTTGTCATCACCCACATGGTCGGCAACCCCGTTGACATCATGCTCCCTCTGACCGCTACGGAAGAACAGCGGCAACTGCTGAGCCAGCAGCTAGGACTTGATAAGCCTATGATCGAGCAGTTGGGCACGTTTTTGAAAGACGCGGCTACTTTAGACTTCGGTATGTCCTGGTGGCAGCGCAGACCTTGCATGGAAGTTATCATGGATGACCTGCCCCTTACTGCATTATTAATTTTCTTCGCATCCTGCATCTCGGTAATTGTGGCTATCCCCTTGGGTATCGCCGCAGCTTACCACAAAGGTTCGTTTTTAGACCGGGTCCTGACGATTATTTCGCTGGGCGGTATTTGTCTGCCACCCTTCTGGATCGGTTTGATGCTGATGCTGGTATTTTCCGTGAAGCTGGGCTGGCTGCCGACCTCCGGTATCGGTACCTGGAAGCACATGATCCTGCCGGCCTTGGCTATTTCCTTCCGGCCTATGGGTCAGCTTTCCCAGATTGTCCGCTTTGAAATGATGCAGCAGCTAAACGGACTATATGTTATTACCGCCCGGGCCAAGGGCGTTACCGAGATGGCCGTCTTGTTCAAGCATGCTCTGAAGAACATCATGACGGCTTCCATCACCATGATCGGCAGCGACTTTACCAAACAGCTAGGAGGACTCAGTGCTTCCGTAGAAGTAGTTTTCGGTTTCCCCGGCTTTGGCCATCTGATTTCCGAAACCATTGACAACATGGATTTCCCGCTTCTCCAGGCAGAGGTATTTTTCGTAGCGCTTATCGTATGCATGATCAACTTGCTGGTGGATATTTTGTACGCCGCATTTGATCCTCGCATCCGGTATTAAGGAGGGGGAAACACATGGCAAATTTAGCAACTTCCAAGAAAAAAGTTACTTTATGGGATCGTTTTCGTTACAACAAAGCGGCTCTGGTTTCTTTGATTATTTTAATTATCATTTTCCTGATGTTGATTTTCGCTCCTCAGGTCACCTCTTATGACGCAGCCCAAAGCGACTTGTATAACCGTTTGTCAGCACCTTCTTTTGAGCCCACTGCCAAAGGCGGCCCCGCCCATATCCTGGGTACCGATCAGTTGGGTCGTGACATCTACTCCCGCCTGATCTGGGGCGGCCGGGTTTCCTTGACCGTAGGTTTCGTAGTCGGCAGCGTCGGCGCCCTGATCGGTATTACCCTGGGAATGATCGCCGGTTACTTCGGCGGCTGGACCGATATGATCATTATGCGTCTGGTAGACGTCTGGGCCTCTTCTCCCACTTTGCTGATCGCTCTTACCTTCGTTATGGTTCTGGGCCCCGGTATGAGAAACCTGATCATCGCTCTTTTGGTCAATAGCTGGACGCTGTTTTGCCGTATGGCCAGAAGTCAGGTGCTGGTTATCCGCAGCTCCGCCATGGTGGAATCGGGCCACGCCATCGGCGCCTCCACCAACCGGATCTTGTTTAAACACATCATGCCTAATATCATCTCTCCTCTGGTCACTACCTACGTTCTGGAGCTGGCTCACTTCATCAATGCTGAAGCCAACCTGAGCTTCCTGGGCTTCGGTGTTCAGCCTCCCCAGACCTCCTGGGGCCTGATGATCGGCGAAGGGCGTAAATATCTTACCCAAGCCCCGTGGATCGTTTTATTCCCCGGCTTATTCATTGGTCTCACCGTACTTTGCCTTACTCTGGTGGGCAACTGGATCCGGGATGAATTCGATCCCCTGGCCGTAAAAATGTAGAGGGGGGTGCAGAACATGACTGAAATCGATGCCAAAGCAAAAGAAACTCTGTTATCCGTTCGTAATTTAAAGAAATATTTCCCCATTGGCGGCGGTTTGATCAGTAAAGCTAAATCAAACGTTCACGCCGTAGACGACGTAACTCTGGACGTCTATGCCGGGCAAACGCTGGGTCTCGTGGGTGAATCCGGCTGCGGCAAAACTACCATGGGCCGCCTGGCTCTGAAGCTTTTGAACAAGAGCAGCGGTGAAATTTATTTCCAAGGCGAGGATATTTACAAATATACCGCCGAGCAGGAAAAGAAATTCCGCACCAGGGCCCAGCTTATTTTCCAGGACTCCTTCAGCTCTTTCGACAGCCGCAATAAAATCGGCAAGATTATCGGCGAGCCTTTGGAAGTCCATAATGTTTGCAGCGGCAGTGAATTAGAAGACCGGGTAGCCGAGCTGTTGCGCACCGTAGGCTTAAAGCCTGAGCTGATGCACGAATATCCTCACACCCTGGCCGCCGGTCAAAAGCAGTGTATCGGTATTGCCCGTTCCATCGCTTTGAATCCCGACTTCATCGTGGCCGACGAGCCCATCTCCGCCCTGGACGTTTCCGTCCGGGCCATGGTTCTTAATCTGCTGAAGGATCTGCAGGCCAGCCACAATCTTACCTACATGTTTATTTCCCACGATATCCGGGTGGTACGCTGGCTGTCTTCCCATATTGCCGTAATGTACGTGGGCAAACTGGTGGAGTACGGCGAGACGGAAGAAATCTTTGCCCACCGGCTCCATCCCTATACGGAAGCTCTTCTTTGCGCCGTACCTATCGAGGATCCCAGAAACCGCCACATCAAGAGGGAGATTCTTTTGGGCGAGGTGCCTTCTCCCGTTGATCCGCCGCCGGGCTGCCGTTTTGCCGCCCGCTGCAAGCTGGCTTCCGAGCGCTGCTTCAAAGAGACGCCGCCCCTTTTGGAACGGCGCCCCGGTCACTGGGTAGCTTGCTTTGAAAACTTTGAAGGGGATTCCGAGATCAGTTAAATCTCTTTAATCAGGCGTTCCTAATATACCGTTTTACAAACTGTTAACAAAATCTTGGCAACCAGAAGGAATTCTGTAAATTCCGTAGAATCTCTATTTACTGTGTGCGAAAATTGGCAATAGTATTCCGTATAGTTAAGATGCACTGTGCAGATTGATTGAGGAGGGGGGAGAAGCAGCCAACTTTTTCCGGAGATTTACTCGAAGGTTGTTGTAAGCTCTGTTGCACATGTTTGGGTTTAGACAAATTATCATTAATTGGGAGGGAAAATTTAAATGAAAAAAACCTTAAGTATCCTGCTGATCTGTGTATTTGCATTGGGTATCCTGGCCGGCTGCGGCAGCTCCGGCACAACGGCGCCGACCACAAGCACCACACCCACTGAAGCCACCGGTGCTGCTCCTGCGGCTCCTAAGACAGAGATCACTATCGCCATCCAAGGCGAGCCTACCACTTTGGATACCCAGTATCCTGATGACGGCAACATGCGCACCATCACCTGGAGCGTCTTTGAGCCTCTTTACAAGCTGGACGGCGTCACTTTGGAGCCCATCCCCTGTCTGGCTACCGATTACGAGATCGTTGACGACCTGACTTGGAAATTCACCATCCGTGACGGCGTGACCTTCCATGACGGCAGCGCCTTCACCGTTGATGATGCTGTATACTCCATCAACCGCATCATTGACCCCGAATACAACTCCCAGATTTTCTCCGATTTCGAGTCTATCGCCAAAGCTGAGAAAGTAGACGATAAAAATCTGACCATCACCACCAGCGTTCCCGATCCTATTCTGCTGAAGAGATTGACCAAGCTGGATATGGTATCCAAATCCTTCACCGAAGGCAAAACCATGGATCAGTTGACCCAGGTTGCCAACGGCACCGGCCCTTACAAGCTGGATAACTGGACCCGCGGCCAGTACATCACTATCGTCCGCAATGACAGTTACTGGGGTGAGAAGCCTGTTCTGGAAAAAGCCACTTACCGTTTCATTGAAGAAGTGGTAACCCGGGCTGCCGCTCTGAAAACCGGCGAAATTGACATCGCCTTGAACATGTACCCCGAATACGTTGCCGATCTGCCCAAAGTCTTCTCCGGTATCGGCACCGAGACTTCCTGGGTCCGTTTCAATCAGCGTTCCGGTATCATGAAAGACAAAAACATGCGTCTGGCTGCCAACTACGCCATTGACTTAGAAGGCTTGGCCGAAGCTCTCTTCGGCGGCTATGCCCGTCCCTGCGAAGGCCAGATGGGCCGTGACGGCTACTTCGGTTTCTCCGACAAAGTTGAGAAATATCCTTACGATGTAGAAAAAGCCAAAGCTTTGCTGGAAGAAGCCGGTTATAAAGGCGAACCCATTCAGTTCCTCTCCGAGCGGGGCCGCTGGCTGAAAGACGGCGAGCTCACCGAGGCTGTGGCAGCTCAATTGGGCGAAGCCGGTTTCAAGATTGAGACTAAGTTCGTCAGCTGGCAGGAATGGCTGGACACCTTATTCGATCCCAACAAGACTCCCGATATGCAGTTCTCCTGCACCTCCAACGAATTCTTCGATATGGACCGCACCTACTCCGCATTGGTTCACAAGACCGGTACCCAGTCTGCTGTTGACAATGCCGAATACAATGCCATGATCGAAGAAGCCAAATCCGAGATGGATCTGGAAAAACGTCAGGAAATCTACGACAGCCTGGTTCAGAAGCTGTATGACGATCCTTTCGCCATCTACCTGCTGGTTCTGGACGATCTCCATGGCGGCGCCGAAAACCTGAACTGGACTCTGCGTCAGGACAGCCGGATCTACATTTCCGAATTGTCCTTCTCCTAAGAGAAATTAAGGGCTTTCAATCATTGCTTGGTTGAGCAATCAGATAAACTAAGGTATAATAAAGGAGTGACGAAAGTCACTCCTTTATTTCTTATGTATCCGTATTTCACCCCGATAGGTAAGGAGAGAATTAATGTTTTTAAATGATTTGCAATCGGAGTGGGCTTTTTACGGCCGCAAGCTGGACGTTATCGGCCATCTATATGTGACGCCGGCGGAGCAGCCCTCCCGCTATCCGGACCTGCTGTTTTTTTGTTTATATACCGCCCGGCTGTTGGTGGATAAAAAATTAACATTATCCGCCGCCACGGAGATTCAAAAGCAGTTGCGCTTAGGCCAGGGCCTGGAAAAAGCCGTTAATTGGGATGAAGACCGGCAGTTTTCTCTGCCGGCCAGGGTTATCGAATATAAAGGCTATGCCAAAAGCGCCATCAGTTCCTCCCTGCTGTTTCGGAACAAGCTTCATTTTCGCTTCGCTTATATGGGCTTCGGCTTATTCAGCAACGGCCGGCACTTTGACTTTTGTGCCTCTGCCTCGGTTTTTGCCTTGTTGGAGAGGATTTACTGCAAATATGTTGGCAGCGGCGAGGATTTGGCTGTGCTTTGGGATTGTGCCGAAGCCATGGGCAAGATGGAACTGGGAGCCAAGCTGAACAAAGGCAATTGTTTGACCAGAGCCAAAGAGATTTATCAAAGCGTTACCGGTGACCAATTCCCTGCCTTAATGAATTAAATTTGGAGGATTGCCGATGGCTAAAGAAGAAAGCCAAAGAATGGAACTTTTTGATATCATTGATGAGACCACAGCTCTTTTGGACCGCAACCGCCAGGTCTACGAGGCCGCTCTAAATGAAATAGTAGGTCTTTTGACTACGGTGCTTCAGGAGGATAACCAACAAATCATTGCCTTCAAAGCCCGGCTGAAAACGAAGACCAGTCTGAAGGAAAAGATTATTCGCCGGGAATTGTATAAACAGTACCGGAATCCTCAAATGATTCTAAACAGTATACCCGATATTATTGGCGTTTTGGCGGAGTGCCGTTTTACCGCCGATGAAGTACGGATCTATACCCGACTGAAAGAAAACTTCTTCTTAACCACTGACGAAGGACTGTATTATGATCCCGCATTGCCCAATCTGTTTTTTTGGCTGGCGGTGCCCCAGCCCCAAACCCAAAAAAACGGCCTGGCCGTTTACCGGGTGGACGGTCTTTATCTTAAGGATGATGCGCCCATACGTTTTGAGCTGCAGGTCAAATCCATGATCAACTCCTTCTGGTCTGAGGTGGAGCATGAGCTTATTTATAAAAACAATGCCTACCTGCCCAATGACGAGTTTATTCGCAGTACTCTGGATACCTTAAAAAATAACCTTGACGGCATAGATAATATGCTGATGAATCTGTCGCTGCGCCTGGCCCCTAAGAAGGAGACCCGCCATGTTTTTGAAGATCTGGGTTACGGCAATTTTCTGGCCATGATGATCAGCGATCTTTACATGAAGAAAATGGCGGATTCTTTAGGCTTTACCGTAGATTTTCGCAAGACCTGCGAAGTGCTGGGCTTTTATGTAGCCCGCAAAAGCAGTGACGCCAGCGAAGAAGAGCTGCGGCAGATGCTGTTTCGCCTTTCCGGAAAATTTGTCCAAGCCCGGGATAAGAAAACCGATTTCGAAGAAAAAGTCATTTTTGGCCGGGATTTTCAGGCCGACAATAATTTCAGCCTGATCTTGGGCCGCCGCCTGCAGTATCTGGCCAATACCGATTACGAGTGGCACGTTTTTTTCAAAATGCTTTTTGAAATTGAAGACGGCAATGCCATTGAGGATCTGGAGCTTTTCGTCCTGGTGCTTCATAAAACTTATTCAAATGAAGAATTATATGATGTTTTATACCGGCGCATGGATAAAGCCGCCGCCGATATGATCAAAGACGAGATATTGACCATCACTGCCGAGGTTTTGGCGGAGTACGGCAAAATCCAGATCCTTTATCAAGAGTCTATCCATCAAATGATGGATGCTATTCAGTGGGTGACTATTTTCCTGGCTGATGAAAGGGATGGCCTTGAGGCTGTCCGCACCAAAAAAGCCACCATTATGCAGCAGCTTCGCAAGATGTTGCGGGCCAGCCAGGGGTAAAGCAAGAGCATAAGCAAACAGCCTCAGGACGAAAGCATGAGTAAACAGGCCCAGCGGATACGAGGGCGCTGGGAAATAGACAAAAAATCAAGTTTAAATGCTTGAGGGATTCGTATTTAAACTTGATTTTTTGGATAAGCGTTGGGGTTTGATCGACTTTTTCACTGCCCTTGTTGGATCCAAATCTCGAAGCTTCGGGGCCAGGGGAAAGTAAACCGGTAAGGGTAGGTTTCATCCTGCCGCCAAGACCCGGTAGCTTGGGAAGGCTTCATCTGGGGCCAATCCGTCAAGGCGGCCTCCATAAGCTCCTGGAGTTTGGCATTAGCCTCCATCCAGCGGCCGTCGAAGGTCAGGTAAGGAAAGCCTTCTTTCCTTGTCCACTCAATCAGTTCCTGACGCACCTTGGCCTGAAAGAAATAGTCGTCCAAAAGCCGCAGCTTCTGCAAATCCTCATGATTGGCGGAAGCTTTTTTCATGGCGGGGCCGGAAAAGCCCTGAGCCCCTTCCCAAAAAAGCAAATGGGCCATAACGGTGCCCAGGCTATTACCTGCCGTATTCCAGCCGGCATAGGCATCCACATATTTATAGACCTGAGCCGGTCCTGCGCTTTCGATAAATGGCGCCCAGGATCCATTGACCTTGGCGATATCGGCCAAGCCCACCAAAGCGCCGGCAGGCCGGTTTTTGTCGCTGCGAATCGTCTTCCAGCAGTCGGCCAATTCAGCTTCTCCGGCTTCCTGACTGGTATAAAGATAAATGTATTTCTTTCTGACGGTATTGATGCTATCCTCGGACTTGCCGGCAAATAAATAATCCGTTTTCTCCTGAAAATTTTCCTTCAGAGGGATTGCCTCATAGGGCAGGATTACTTCTTCCTGCCCCGGCGTTAGATAAGATAAGGCAAAGGATTGTTGATCGCCGCCATAATTGAGGCAATGGCGGGCAATGATCAGCGGCGTCAGCTCGTCCGCCCCATGGAGAAAATAAGCTTCCTGCTGATTCCGCTGAGCGGCGCCGGCCTTTAAATCACGAAAAGCTTTAACATTCAAACCGAATTCCGCGCTGTCATCCAGACCGATGACCACTTCGTCGATAAGCCCTTCCCGCAGCCAGTCCAGAAGATTAAGGCCTGCATTGTAGGCCTCCACATAAATCGTCTCGTATCTTTCGATTATTTCCCGGGGAATTCGTTGATTCAATTCGGCCAGCTCAGCGGTCAGTTGAGTATTGCCCGGTTCTAAAGCCAGCCGGTGCTTTAACTGGGACAGCTGGGGCAGCTCTTTTTCGTAAGTCCACATCTCCTCGTCGTATTGGCTGGGCAGCAGCCGGGGCATGATATAGACTAAAATCGTTTTTTTGCTGGGGGTTCTGGTCCGCTGCAACAGATAGTCATGGAGGGAAGTCATCTTATCATTGGCGTGCTGGTATTGGGAGGCCTCCCGAGAGTTTAAAAGGCCGCCGAAAAGCAATTCGTTGACATGAATGATAGTAATATCCTGATCGCTCTCTTTGCTGCCGGTAAGCCAGGAGTAAAGGGGCTGGGGTTCACTGGGGATAAGGAATTGATCCAGCAGCTCCCGTTCCGGCATGGTGACCGTAACGCCGGCGATAGCTGCCAACTGCTGAACCAGATCCGTATTGACGGGCCGGCTGTCTAAGGGGATTAAAGCTACCGTTGCCGTGGACTTATGCTGGCCGGCGAGATGGACTGCCCAAAAGCCCAGCAGGCTGCCTACCGCCAAGAGGAAAGCTATAGAGATGGTAAAGGTGAAGAAACGCTGGCGGCGCTGGGCCTTGCGGCGAAGGAGCAGAGCTTTGTAGTGATGGCCGCCGCCGGAGGCGGGGACAGGGGAGGCTGCCGGGTCCGCCCCTGTATGCGCCGGGCCTGTCCCTGCTTCTGGGTTCTCCGGTCCTGCTTCTGTGGCAGGTTTTGAGACTTTTGCGGCTCTGGCCGCTTTAACAGCCTCTAACAAATCTCTATCTGCCTTTTTATCGTAATTCGACATAAATCCTCCCAGCATTATATTCAAGCATTCTTGCACAAAATTGGTGGCCTGCAGCCGATGGGCCTTTAATCTGCGGCTGTTTTTATGATATACTATTCTAGAATTGTTTCCAAGCTGCATACTGCTGTCTCAATTATACGGACAACCGGCTTATAAATCCAGAGGGACTTTTAATGAGGGCGCCTGGAGAAAGTCCCTTGAGATTTTTTATAAGGCTTAAGAAAGGAATGTTTGCCATTATGGCCCCATATATACCGAGGGTAGCCGCTATTCATGACTTGTCCGGTTTCGGCCGCAATTCGTTGTCTGTGGTGATTCCTATATTATCCACCATGGGCTCCCAGGTTGTACCCTTGCCTACAGCGGTGCTTTCCACCCATACCGGCGGCTTTGAAGGCTATGCTTTTGAGGATCTTACCGGCTTTATGGAAAAGGCTATTCTTCATTGGAATCAGTTGGATATTCGTTTTCATTGCATCTACAGCGGTTTTCTGGGCTCGCCGGCCCAGGTGGAGCTGGTGCAGGATTTCATTACCTACCAGCAGAAAAACGATCCCCTGGTGGTGATCGACCCGGTTTTAGCCGACAATGGCAAGCTTTATGCCACCATGGATATGGATATGGTAACGGGCATGAGGCAATTGATCGGCCACGCCGGCATTATTACGCCTAATCTGACGGAGGCGGCTTTGCTGCTGGGAGAAGAGTACCGGCCGGATTTAGGGGAGGAGGCGCTAAAAAGCTGGCTGCAGCGGCTGGCCGATATGGGGCCGGAGACGGTGGTAATCACCAGCGCCCCTCTGGACAGCCGGGGCAAGGTTACCAGCGTGGTGGCTTTTAACCGCAAAAGCCGGCATTTCTGGCGGGTGCCCTGTGTCTATATTCCCGCCAATTACCCCGGTACCGGCGATGTATTTACCAGTGTACTGACCGGCAGCCTGCTGCAAGGGGATAGCTTACCCGTAGCCTTGGACCGCAGCGTCCAATTTGTCACTCAGGCCATCCGGGCCAGCTACGGCTTCGATTATCCCCGGCGCAACGGTATTTTGCTGGAGCGGGTACTCAGCAGTTTGAATGGACCTGTATTATTAGGCAGCTACGAATGGCTGGATGAAAGGGAGGAATGAGTATGGTAATGGGCACCACAAATATCCATGAGGATGTATTTCGGGAAATTGTCCGCCTGGTGCTGGAGGAAGTGGAAGGTATCTACAGCTATGAGCCCAAGAGTCCCTTGGCGCCCTTGCTGGGGGATAAAAGCGTTAAACCAGTCATCACTATCAAATGGCCGGGGCCCGATGAGGAAAGCCAAGAGCAGATAGCACTGGAGATCAAGGCGGCAGTCCTTTATGGAGCGGCTATTCCCCAAATGGTAGCCAAAATCCGCCGGGAGGCCTCGGAGCGCATAAAGAAATTTACAGGCTACGATGTGCTGGCTGTGGATGTTTATATTACTAAATTAATTCGTTTTGAAAAAGAGAGGAGCATGGAAGAAGATGACCCCCAAACCCCAAGTGACAATCAAAATGAGGAAATATGTTAATGTGGAACTGGAAGATAAACCGGATATTCTCATTGAACTGGACCCCGAGGCGGCCCCCAATACGGTGAATAATTTTATTTACCTGGCTTCCCGGGGCTACTACGACGGTCTTTGCTTTCACCGCGTCATCCCCGGCTTCATGATTCAGGGCGGCTGCCCCGACGGCAACGGTACGGGAGGCCCCGATTATTATCTGCCCGGTGAGTTTGCCTCAAACGGCGTGAAGAATCCCCTGAAGCATACCCGGGGAGTGATTTCTATGGCCAGGAGCCAGCAACCCAATTCTGCCGGCAGCCAGTTCTTCATTATGGCGGAAGCGGCCCCTCATCTGGACGGACAGTATGCGGCCTTTGGGCGGGTGGTTTCCGGCATGGAAACGGTAGATGCTATTATTAATGCGCCCAGGGACCGGGCGGACCGGCCTCTGACCAGCAACATTATGGAAACGGTTACGGTAGATACCTTCGGTATCGAGTACGATGAGCCGGAAACTCTGGAGCTGCCGTAAAAACAAAATACTTCATGAGAATAAGGAAGGCCTGTTGGTAAAATGGTTAATTTTTTGACCCGGTTGTTTATTAAAGACAGTGAAAATAAAGAAGATCCCAAAGTGAGAGAAAGCTACGGCAAGCTGGCCGGCATAGTGGGCATTATCTCCAATTTGATTTTGTTCGTTATGAAAATTATTACCGGCCTGCTTTCCGGCAGCATCGCCATCACTGCCGACGCCGTCAACAACTTATCGGACGCCGGTTCCTCCATTGTGACTCTGGTGGGCTTCCATTTGTCCGGCCTGCCGGCAGATAAGGAGCATCCTTACGGTCACGGACGCTACGAATACATCGCCGGACTCATCGTTTCTTTTATTATCATTTTAATCGGTTTTCAGTTGCTGCTGGCCTCTATCAATAAAATCCGTTTTCCGGAGAAAACGGATTTTAATTGGGTTTTTGCTTTTATTTTAGCGGCATCTATTTTAATCAAGCTATGGCAAAGCCGCTTCAACAAAAAACTGGGCCGGCTGATTCGCTCCCAAGCTCTGATTGCTACCGCCGCCGACAGCTTAAACGATGTGATCAGCACTTCGGCGGTTTTGATCAGCGCACTGATCAGCCATTTCACCGGCTTTGAGCTGGACGGCTATATGGGTTTGCTGGTGGCAGCCTTTATTATCTATTCCGGCATTGGCATTACCCGGGAGACTATCGATCCGCTTTTAGGCACTACCCCCGATGAAGAACTGGTGGAGAGGATCTGGCAAAAACTCCGGGAGTACGAGGGGGAGATAGTTCTGGGTTATCATGATTTGATGATTCATAATTATGGTCCCGGCCGTTCTTTTGTCACCGTCCATGCGGAGGTGCCGGCAGAGCGGGACATTCTGGAATGCCACGACCTCATTGATGACATCGAAGCGGAGTTCGGCTATAAATTACAGATTCCTTTGACCATTCATATGGACCCGGTGCTGCTCAATGATGAGAAAGTCAATTACGCCAGGGAAAGAATCGAAGATATTCTTAAAACCATTAATCCGGAAATGACATTTCATGACTTCCGCATGGTGCCGGGAGAAACCCACAGCAATCTGATTTTTGATGTGGTAGTAGACTTCGGCTTCACCATGGAGGATATGGAACTTAAACACCTGATTCGCCAAAGAACCCGGGAATTTAATGAAAGATGGCGGACTGTGGTGCGGGTGGACCGCCATTATATTTAAGCCCGGGGCCAAGGGAAAAAGCATAAATAGAGGATTAAAAAAATAGAGGGATCAAAAAGAAAAAGGTGTTGCCGCAAATTTGCGGCGACACCTTGTCTTTGAATATACAATTCGAAGCTAGTGCTTTTAGTGGACACAGAATACTAGGCTTAAAGCACCCGGTCGAGAAAGGCTTTGGTGCGGTCGTTTTGGGGCTGGCTGAAAATCAATTCCGGCGGTCCTTCTTCCATGATAACGCCGCCATCCATAAAAATCACCCGGTCCGCCACTTCTTTGGCAAACTGCATCTCATGGGTTACCACTACCATAGTGGTGCCTTCCAGAGCCATGCCCTTCATAACGTCCAAAACTTCGCCTACCAGCTCCGGGTCCAAGGCGGAGGTAGGCTCATCAAAGAGAAAAAGCTTAGGCTTCATGGCCAAAGCCCGGGCGATAGCCACCCGCTGCTGCTGGCCGCCGGAAAGCTGCTTGGGATAGGCGGGAGCTTTTTCTTCCAAACCCACCCGGCGCAGTACTTCATGGGCTTGTTTCTCCGCTTCTGCTTGGGAAACCTTACGCACCTTCATGGGCGCCAAGGTGATGTTGTCCAGTACCGTCATATGAGGAAACAGGTTAAACCGCTGAAAAACCATGCCGGCCTCGGCCCGCAGTTCGTCAATATTGTGGCCGGCGGCGGTAATATCTACGCCGTCGATGAGAACTTGTCCTTCATTGGGGGTTTCCAACAGATTCATGCAGCGCAGTAAAGTGGACTTGCCGGAACCGGAGGGGCCGATGATGCAGACCACGGAACCTTTGGCCACTTCCAGATCAATACCCCGCAATACGTGGTTTTTACCAAAATATTTGTGAAGGCCATGGACTTTAATCACTGACAGCCAGCCTCCTTTCAATATAATTGGAGATCTGGGTCAAAACAAAGGTAAGGCAAAAATAGATGATCGCCGCCCCTACCATAAAGACAAAATACTCATAATACTTGGCGCCCATGGCCCTGGCCTGATACATCAGCTCTTTGGCGCCAATGGCGGAGACCAGGGAGGTATCTTTCAGCAGCACAATAAATTCATTGCACAGAGGGGGAATCACCCGGCGAAAAGCCTGAGGCATAATGACGAGCTGCATGGTTTGCAAATGGCTTAAGCCCAAGGCCCGGGCGGCTTCCGTTTGGCCGATGTCCACTCCTTGAATGCCGGAGCGGATAATCTCGGCAATATAAGCGCCGCTGTTTAAGCCCAGAGCTACGATGCCTGCCAGAGCCGCATCAGGGATAAAAGGATTTTTCCAGATTGCGGGGCCAAAGATCTGAGGTAAAGCAAAGTAAAGAAAGGCTATCTGCAGCAACATGGGGGTGCCCCGAAAAATCTGCAAATAAGCGCCGGAAACAGCCCGCAATATGCTTAAACGGGCAATCCGCATCAGGCCCAGGAGCGTACCTAAGATCACCCCTAAGGTGATAGCGCCCACGGTCATGACGACAGTGAGCTTAGCTCCGGTAAGCAGCAGGTCATAATGTTTCAGAAGAAGGGAAAAATCCATAATTCAACTCCGTTCGTACTTTAGCGATTACCATACTATCAGATTTGACCAGGCTTTTCAAGAAAAAAACCTGCCGTCGCCAGCAGGTTTTATAAGGCCTGATAAGGGAATTCTTATATAGCCAATAGGATTACAAAGAATAGTTTAATATTGGCAATTACTCGTTGGTCATCCATTTCTCGATCAGCTCGTCGATTTTGCCCTCATCCTTTAACTTCTGAATGGTATCATTCAGAACTTTGAGCAAATCTTCATTGCCTTTTTTCACCAGAATGGCGTTGTCCTCGTAGCTGAGGATCTCTTCCAGAACAACGAAACCGTCTTTGGCCGCATACTTCTGAACTACGGGCAGATCGGCTACGGCAGCGTCGGCGCCTTTATTCTTCAGCTGCATGAAAGCCAAAGCGTAGTTGTCCATACCGATAATGTCAGCATCCTGAATGTTTGCTTCGGCAGCTTCCATACCGCTGGTACCCATGCCCACCGTAATAGTTTTGCCGGTGAGATCCTCAACGGTTGTGTAGCCGGAATCAGGATTTACGGCAATGGCCTGGCCGCCGCTGAAGTAAGGCGTGCTGAAATCAAAGGTCTGCTGCCGCTCGGGAGTAATGGAGAAGCCGGACATGCCGATATTGACCTGGCCGGTCTGAACAGCCGTCTCGATGTTTTCAAAGGTGATGGGAACCAGCTCATAATCAATACCCAGCTCTTCGCAGATCAGGCTCAGAAGGTCAATGTCAAAACCGATCACATTGCCTGCACCGTCTTCGTACTCAAAGGGCTCATAGTCAGGGCTGTTGCCCACGGTGATAACACCGGCTTCCTGGATCTTTTCCCAGACGGTCTGCTCGGCCTGGGTAGCGTCAGTAGGAGCATCGCTGCCGCCGGTAGGAGCCGGAGTCTGAGCCTGCTGGCCGCAGCCGGCCAAAGCCAGAACAAGAATCAACAAAACAGGTAAAAAACTTTTAAATATCTTTTGCATTTTTAATATCCTCCCTCATTATATCGGACGATTCCAGAGTAGTGCCGGCGCTGATTTGCCAGTGCAAAACCCCCGTCATGACAAGTGCTATTATACATAAGTATGCAGTCAATTGCAAGCTTTTATTTTGGTATTTTCTGAAGAAGGTATACGTATTCATTATTAACGATTGTTGGTGATGATGGCAAAGCCCTGAAAATCATGGCGCAGCAGGCCTTCCTCATCAAGATAGCCGGTGCTTTGACCGTTAAGGATATTTTGAAAGCCTGCCGCAATATCCCGGAGCAAAGCCGGCTTGTTTAGCGGCACATTATGGGAACAGCAAAGGCAGGAAAGGGCGGGAACCAGCGATTGAAGAGAATTCATTGTATTTGCATAAACATCCAGCGATGATTGGCCGTATTCACTGCTGTCGAAATGGGCATAAAGGGCGGCGGGGTAAACGGTATCACCGGTGAATAAAATGCCGGCAGCGGCGTCCAGCAGCATAATGCTGTCCGGCGTGTGGCCCGGCGTATGGAGCAGCTCCAGGCGGCGGCCGCCCAAATCGAAGGCCAGGCCGGTGCAGAGGCCGGCGGCGGCAGGCAGGTTTGGCGGCGGCGAGGGGAGGAGGCAGCCGGCTAAGGCGGCAGACGAAGGGGCGAACGAAGGAACGGCAGCAGCTCCTGCGGGGCAGCCATCAGGCCCTTGGGGCAAAGCCGCCAAATGCCAGGGCCGGATAGCGTAACCTGCAGTTTGAAAGCCGGCAGGCAAAGGCTTGGCTAAAGAATCCTCAGCCATCATCGGCAGCAAAAATTCCCGGCTGTAGCCTGCCGCAGCCCTGGTCTCACTGCCGGGACCCGGCCAGCCCAGGACTTCGGGGAATTCCCAGTTGCCCCCCACATGATCAAAATGATTATGGCTGTTAACGGCCAGTATTGGCAGATGCGTCAGGCTTTCTGCTAAAGGCCGGATAGGGGCAATACCCATACCCGTATCCCACAGCAGGGCCCTTTTATCCCCTAAAATCAAATAAGAAATAACTTCTTGAAAATGGCCCGGCTCATAAATGGCATAAACTCCAGGCAAAACCAGGTAAACTTCATACCAGCCGCAATCCTCCTCAAGCGTAATCCTTTTGTAGGCCTGATATTCCGGGCGGGGCAAAGCTGCTTGCCAGCCCAGGGGCTGAACGCTGGTAGAGTTGGCCGCATAAGCTGATTCAGAATGGTTATTCGATAATGGACTGGAGCCGGACGGATAAGACATGGCAAAACCTCCAAAACCGATCACAGACGATCGTTTGTTGCCGTAAAGGCGTTAAGAATAAAGTAGCACGAGGCATCAGCCCTGTCAAAGGCTAAGTTTTAAGAAAGGAAGATAAGGCAACAATATGCCTGTTGCGGCTTGAAAGGTTAGATGGAGGTGCGGATCCGAAATTTTTAAGATATAATAAGATGAATAATCTCAGCAACCTAAACCGGCGGGAAGGGGAGGTGCAATTAATATGGAAGATTTTACGAAAGAAGAATTGAAGGAAGCCATCCGGGCTATTGTTTCAACTATCGGCAAGTGTGAGAAGGTATTGCCCAAGCTAAAAGAAGGGACTTCCCAGCATACGCTGCTCATACGCAGAATCAAGGCATTCCGTATTGCGGTGGCGCTAATGGAGAAAGAATTGGGCAAGTAAGGCAAGGGTGTAATGCGGCATATTTTTTTACTCGCAAACCCTTGACAAAGCGGGCCTTTTCCGTTAATATCGTATAGGTATCGAAGCCGTCTTTTTTAAGTCGGCAATTGAATAAGTTTTTCCTGGACAGATGGCCGAGTTTGGTTTAAGGCGCACGACTGGAAATCGTGTATACGTTAATAGCGTATCCAGGGTTCGAATCCCTGTCTGTCCGTCTTTTTTCGACTTTTGGAGGGCCTTGAAAAAGGCCAAGTGGCATAAAAATGGCATAATTAATTTTGGAATTAAAAAAAGGAGAGCCGAAAAGCTCTCTTTTTTTGTTTTGACTATTTTTATCATTTTATTATGCCTGCTTTTTAATAGACTCTTCTTTTGCTTTTTTCAACTTCCGGCTTTCCAGCTTAAATAAATTATTATACTTATTCGAGGCTTTTCTGGTCATTTCGCCGGTCGGGTGCAAATGGGTTTTGAGAGCCAGGGAGGGGCTGGCATGGCGCAGCATTTCAGCTATGGTTTTAATATCTGTGCCTATTAAAGTGGCGGAGCTGGGCAGCACATGATATAATCATTTTGCGTGGGTCATGTGGGCCTGCCCGGCCCCTTGATTCTGCCCTTCTGGCGTTCCAGCGCCGGAGGGGCTTTTTTATGTGCGCCCGGCATGGGTGTGTAACTCGGCGGTGAAAGTCCGCTACAGACTTGGCAGTAGGAACTGTTAGCCAAAGATAAGGGTGTCCGCCGTGAGGCGGAATCTGAAGGAA
>JBCFAO010000034.1:0-45564 GCA_038562165.1 Clostridiales bacterium
GCGATTCAGCAGATGGTACCAATAAAGGGTTGAGAGAAGGTTGAAAAACTACACGAGAGTTTTTCAACCTTCTCTTCTTTGCTCTCCTGTGACTACACGGGGGTTTATTTGGCGCTTACAAATAAATAATTGAAAAAGGCGCTGGTCCCCAATAGGGAAAGCGCCTTTTTCTACTTTGCTTTCATCAAAAGAAAGCCTCCCTTGTGGGCGGCTGATTCTCAATTATTTCCTTGACCAAATGTATCTACTTTGTATATATGTAAGGAGGTGATCACATGCTTGGGACAATTCAAAAATGGGGAAATAGTCAGGCCATACGGTTGCCAAAAGTTATCCTGGAAACAGCTATGTTTTCGGAAAATGAACCGGTTCAGATCATCGCCGAGAAAGACCAAATCATTATCAAGAAAGCCGCCCCGCAAAAGACATTAGAAGAACTCCTGGAGGATTACTCCGGCGAGTATAATTTTGAGGAATTTGACTGGGGCCCACCAGTCGGAAACAAGGTGCTGTAATGGCTTATGTTGCACAGCAGGGCGATATCGTTTATCTGGACTTTAATCCTCAAGCAGACCATGAGCAAGTGGGGCGAAGGCCGGCACTGATTGTAAGCAACAACACCTTTAACCGATTCACCAAGGCAGCTATCGTCTGTCCCATCACCAACACTAATCACAGGATACATCTCATCGTAAAGAGCTTTTTTTGACCACTAACCCGGCATTGACCGGGTTAGCCACTATATAATCTTTATACCCAAGCCTGGCCAGGTTGATATTGATAGTATTTTTGGTTCAATCCCTTCGGCAGTGCATATTTCAAGATAGTCAGCAGCAATACGGCCATACTCATAGGGCATGTCTTTGCCGTTTAACAGCTTTTTTCAAACCTGCAAAATGCTATAATCAATTTAAAGTGATTTGCTTGGAAGGGGTTAAAAGAATAATGTATCAGGGTTGCTCGATGATAAGGGCTTTTGCACTCAACTTTAATGGAAGAATTAATACAGATAGAAAATGCCTGACCTTATGCTGCGAGCCTATTGATGATTTACCGGCCTCTACGCTTGAGGATACACCGCAGGAAACAATAGAGCGTTTTATTGAAATGTGTAGCAACGTAATCAAAGAAAGCAAAGAGCATGCTGCCCACGAAAACGCCGGCAAAAGGCTGCATACGACAGGCTGCGCCAATTGCGCCAACTATATTCCCGGTCAGTGGGATGGGGATGGTCTTATTCACTACATCAATTTATCAATGTACCCTGCACCTTGCCAGTCTAAATGTATTTATTGTGGTGTCCATAGCGGTGAATCTGGTAGATTCACAAAAGAGACTTGCAGCGCCGCTTATGAACAGATGTTTGATGCTTTGGATTATGCCCGTAAGAAAGGGCTGATAGCACCAGGGGCTTTCTGGCAGGTTTCCAGTGGTGAGATAGCCATTCATCCTTATAGGGAGAGAATTTTTAATTTAGTGGCAGATCAGCGTGCCACGTTTTTCACAAACTGTTTTATTTTCGACGAAAAGGTTGCAGAGAATTTA
This sequence comes from Clostridiales bacterium, assembly GCA_038562165.1. Classification (GTDB taxonomy): domain Bacteria; phylum Bacillota; class Peptococcia; order DRI-13; family UBA5745; genus WRMS01. The sequence goes on from JBCFAO010000034.1 coordinate 1,546, forward strand.
AGTAAGAATCCTAACTCAGCAATTAATTTTTCTATTGATGCAGGCACACCCCAAACCTGGCTGAAAGTTAAAAACGTTGATAATTTTAAAGAGGTTACCGAAAATTTAGCAAAATACTTTGGGGCTAGTTCTGGGCCAGGGCAAATAACACTAAAATATATCATTCTACCGGGTATTAATGATAATATGATAGATTTCCTGTCAGTGATTGGAATAATGAAGGTTTTGCGCATTAAGTATCTAACGATTGCCCGGGATACTTCAAAAAAATACGAGGTCACTTCAGAAGAATCAAATAAGCTGTTAAACGCAGCAGCTTATCTGCTGGCTATGCTTTATAGAAAAGATATAAGTGCTGATATGTTTACTTACACGCCAAATGAGCGGGAAAAAGTAGTGGCTTTAGCCAATGAGTTGCTGCATACAGGTAAAGTGTAAGAACAGTTAAAATATGAGGAAAACCATCCGCAAATATGATATTACAAATGAGTTGAATTATATATAATCACTATACCGCTCCGCCTGCAATTTATATTGCCGGCTTTTTTCTTTGATAAGACCTCCTACCTGATCCTCTTTATCATAAAGTAATCTAAATCTATTTATAATCTCACGTGATGATTTGATTCCAGCAACATCAATTACAAATTCACTTAATCCCAAATCCTCGGCAATGCCTGCCGCTTTTACGGAGTAGCCAATAACTAGAGTAGGAATACCTGATGAATAAGCCGCAATAGAAGCATGGGTTCTGGTACAAACAAGAAACCTGCATTTTGAAATGACAAACTTTAACTCAGCTGCTGAAAGCTTCCGGTCTACCAGCCAGATTCGTGAATGCAAGTCTGGGGCAAGTAATTGTTTAATTTCAGACAAAACGTCATAATCATTGTCTACCGGCATTATTACATGAGGAATCAGAGCAACTCTCATCTCTGTCCCAGAAAGTATGTAATCAATCAAATTCCGGATATTTTCAAGCAATATGCCTGAGATAGGCTCCCTTCGCATAACCAATGGACTAACATTAATCCCTACTGTATTTCCCATCTGAAAATCATCGGGTAACGGGATTTGCTTAGCCTCTAACAAAAAAGCGGGATCGGGAAGCAATTGTATATCGGTATTTAAAGCTGATTGCTGCAAAGCGCTATATGTTTTGCTTTCGCGGGTCAATAGGTGCGTATATGTATTCAAAACAGACCACATCTGAGGTGTAATCATCGCCGGCTCCACAGAGCAGCCCCAAAGAATAGACTCAGCATTTTTTTCTGTAGCCTGCTGTTGAAACACAGCCAATCTATGCCAATTGGGGTAGCAAAAATTATCTCCGCCAACGGAAAGGCAGGTAGTGTCTTTGTCAATGAAGCCTAGAGCCTCAGCATACATTTTCCGGGCAAGGCCCTCCTTTTCAATAATAGAGCCGCTTTGTCTCTCCTGCCGCCAGATTTCCGGAATAGGTGAAAAAAATTTGTCAGCCTCTATATCATACTCTCTATCCTGTTCAGGGAAATGAGATGAAATGGCAATATAAGCATCATCATATTTTTGGCGTATTAATTTTGTTGTGGTTTTGACAATCGCTTCTGCGCCATGGTTGTATGCTCCGCCGTGACCGTATAGCAAAAAACGTTTCATATAGATATTTATCTCGCTTTCAAATGTCCAGCCTTCGGATCAGTGCGGCAAAATCCTCATCCTCCGGCAAAAGCTGTCCAAGTTCATCCAAATCCTTACCGGCTTCTTCTTTCCGTGAGCAATCAATCAAATACGATATCCATATTTTTTTGAAATATAAATAAGCATCTACGTCTTCAGCCGCTGCAGAAAGATTTTGGCCAAATATAATATAGGCTTCCGCATCATTATCCTCGATTTCTACATTATCGAGAGAGATAAACTTATCAAGGGCCTTCTGATAATCGGCCTTTATCACCCAGCGGATTGACTGTGAAAACGCTGCTGCCAAATTGGCGTTTATGTCTCTAAGCAAGGGATGCTTAGCAAGAAGGGTACAAATCTGTGCGTCAATATTTAACATCTTTGCAGATTGGGGTCGATTTTTCCGTATATCTATAAACAGTGCAAAGGTTTCATCTTCTGGCTTATCCAAGGCTAAAAAAGCAGCAATCTCCAGCTCAGTCAGCGGTAAAACATCCTCATCATGCTTTTTGAACCATTTATTAAGCCGCTCTAATATAAGACTGTATTCTTTTTGCTGCAAATATTCGACTATTTCAGGGATTTTAGAAACAATATACTTTAAGCTATCTTGACTTACTACTTGAGACATATCCTCAAACATTGCAGTGAGAATCTGAACAGCTATATCTAAGTTATCTTTATGGCGGCATTCCTTTTGTGCAAGAATCCATTTTGAGACCTCGCTACACACCTTATTTAGCTCATTAGCTGCAATACCCCGGCGGATCAGTTCCCGGGTATATTGACAAGTAAAGACTTCGTGGATGGCCCCTATTTTTTCAAAAGGTGATATTTGTGCCTTCAATACAACATTTAATGTATCCTTAATTGCATAGAAGTAAATTTGATATAGAATGCCCTCATTTTGAGCACTGATTTTTCTACCTTTAGCAATCAAATAATCGTATCCAACATCAAACAAGATTTTATCTGAAACGATTCGTTTATTATCAAAATGGTAGGAAATGGATTTAGAGGAAAGATAGTATTTATGGAGTGATTGTGCAAGAATCCCCCCACGCTCTGCATGCTTGAACGCTTCCATAGCAATGATTGTATCGGCGCCATAACAAACCGACTTAACTTTATCAAAAGCACATTTTCCCAGAACAGAAAGAGAATACATCTTTCCCCATACTGTACGCATAAATTGATAATACAATGGGAACTGACTCGTAAAATCTTGGCCACTTAAAATTAGATTTTTGTTAAGCTGCCTGACTTGAATGAGCTTTGCCGTGGAAGCATCTATCATATCGTTGCCGCAAGCGGCGATATTTAGATTATTCTCCTCAATAAACCGAGACATTTTTTCAAAATAATCCAGACGATATTCGTCATCGGCATCCAAGGTGCAAAAATAACTATTGTCTGAATTATTTTGACAACACAAGCGAATAATCTCTAACGTATTAATTCCTTCACCATTGATCTCATTGGATAACGGAATGATCCTGTCATCTTGGCTGGCATAGTGCCTTATAATCTCTCCGGTCTTATCCGTGGATGCATTGTCACATATGTAATATACAAAATCATCGTGTGTCTGCCCCAAAATACTCTCAATAGCACGTGGCAGCGTTTTCTCCGCATTATAAGCGATAGTGGAAATAAAAATCCGGTCCATTTTGCTTTCCCCCTTACATCTGCTCAAGTCTATGCCGAATATAGGCACACAAAAGTGATTCCTCAGTCTCTTCTTCAAAACATATAGAATCCACCCAAGACAAAACAATGCCGATATATTCTGCCTTGTTTTCGCTTGATACACCGTCGATTTGATCGCAGCTCATCATCTCTGTTGTTAAGATATCATCAAATACCATCCGCAATAAACCCAGCTTTTCTTTAAGCCCGATATTAGAATGAATTAAGGGTAGTGTTCTATTCTTGATAGCTCTAAAATAAGCCCCATATAAAAACCGTTTATTTAAATCATTTAGTTGGCCGCATTTAGAAATAACCCAATCCCTGTAATATTTATACAGCATGGGTGCAGAAATTCTTGTAGAACCGGATTGTTCTAAAGAATGCGTGTATATATAATACTTATGAAGCCGCTGCGCTAAAACTCCGAATCTTTTGGAGTTACATAGCGCTTCAAAAGACAAAATGGATGTGGAGCCATGCTGTATTGTATGATTAAAAGACTGGAATTCTAAATGGCTAAAAAGGGAAAGTGAAAACATTTTCCCCCAGGAATCCCTTACGAACTTAAAATACTCTGGAAATTGGGCTTCAAAATTGAGTCCTGAAATAATCAGATTGTTTTCCAGAACCTGTCGGTTTAAATCACTGCCATCATCGCCATCTATATAGTCAGTGGTACAAGCGGCGACCTCAAGATCACCTTCAGCCATAAAACGAAGAAGTTTTTCAAAGGCATCCGGGATATATTCATCATCGGAATCTAAAACGATAAGACAATCATTTATGTCGTATTTCGCCAATATTTCTGGAAGGCAAGTATAGATCTGCCATATGAGATTGTCATTGCAATATACGGGAATGATTCTTTTATCCTGTTCAGCATATTGCGAGATTATCTCCTTTGTGCTATCGGTAGAAGCATTATCAGCAATATAATAGACAAATTCACCATATGTTTGGTTTATTATGCTGTCTATGCAACGATGCAAGGTTTTTTCATTATTATGAGTTTGGGTAAAAACAATTACTTTCTTGCACATGCTAATTTCTCCCAGGAAAGGCGTGCAAGAATTTCCTCAGCATATGGATCAAGGAAGTCATGGATCGTTCCTGTTGTTCTTCTATATACGCAATCCTTACATTTTAACGCCAATCCGGTATATTGCTTTAAAAGCAAATCTCTCAAGAAGGATTTCCTGAAATCGCTGTTCCATATCTCTTGTAAAGAAGCCTCTCGGATATTGCTAATAAAAGTCTTATGTTCTAAGCAATAGCTACAGCCCGCCACTGACACATCTCCTGTATTTTCTACAAATAATTTGTAAAATGGAACAGGGCAGATTTGTACATTTTCCGGCAAATCTGTAGGAATGATTTTAATATTTTTCTTAGCCTTTCCCTTGTATTCTACACTCTCATTATTTATTAATGTGTTTTCAACTACTATTTCATCACAGATATCGCCAAATAAATTAAAAAAATCCTCTTTGGATATTCCCGCAACATCAAAGGAAGTTGTTACAGCTTTAGCAATAATTCTTGCATTCCGTTTGATCTTATACAAGTACTCCAACTGTTCCATATATTTTTTAAAGTCTACTTCTACACCAACAATCTCTTTAAAACTATCATTGCTGAAGCCATTTATCGATAGTTTAATTGTTAGATTGTTCCCTCCCTCAGTTGCTGAAATAAGTGATTCAGACATTTCAGAAGTTAAAAGCACGCCATTTGTACTTAAAAACTGTTTTTCTGCAATCCTCTTTTCATATAATTGCCCTACCAGGTAGGGCAGATCTTTGTTTAGCACTGGTTCTCCGCACCCAAAATAGGATACAGTCTTTATTTTCTGCGGGAAAGCTTGCAGTTGATCCACTATAATATCCATAGTTTGACGTGACATCATGCTGTAATGATGATATTTTCTTTTTGCCATTTCTTCTTTTGATAAAGTTAACTCACAAAAATTGCATCGCAGATTACAAAGCCCGCTCGGTTCAATATGTACATTAAACGGAGCATCCAACGGAATCAGTTTATAAAGCTCCTGACGGTTACTGCTATAATCACTGGTTATAATTTTAGCTTTCATCTTATCTTCCCCCTAAATGACAGCGTACAGTACGGTTTCATAAGTATTGTTTGTATAATGCCTCATATAAAGCTTATATTCTGGCAAAATATTATTTATATATAACGGAATATCGATGAAATCTTCCGGCTTGTGATAAATGCAGATGGCAAGCTTGGGCTTGTATTTTAGGATCGTCTTTTTTGCACCTTTCAAAGCTTCCAATTCCGAGCCCTCTATATCCATTTTGATGAAAGTTACCTCATCATCAACCGCTTCATCCAAAGTTATCATCTGCACTGCATCCGTTCCATTTTCAGCGATTTGGCTGTTTGTTCCGTCTGGCAACAACCTGAGGACATCGCTTTTACTCCAAAGTCCCGCCTTGATAAGCTCAATGTTTTTTTGCCCGCTTTCCTCTATCATTGAGGCGATAATAGAGGAATTGGCATTATCAGGTTCAAATGCATATATTTTGCGAACAGAATCACATTCTTCAAGTAATTTAAGGCTTGTTTCCAAGTTATAAGCTCCGGCATCCACAAAAACCTCATTTTTCGAAAATCTGATGATTTCCGGGTCGAAATATTGTTTATTTGTATCACTGCGAAACGCTGCATATTCAAGCGAAATAATATTTTTCTTTTGAATGCCCAGTGAAAGCAAATATTCCGTCATCTCCTGTAAAAAGGCTTTTGATGCTATGATGATTCTTTCTTCACCCGGGGTGGGCGGGATAACCTTTTTCCCCATAAAGCCTTTTGCCTGTTTTACCGGATTCCTGTCCCAAAAGCAGGACACACTTATATTGTTTTTGCGTAAAAAGGAGTCTATGTATGCACCATGAACGCCTGCCCCATATATTACTAAACGTTCATCTTTTCTTATTTTATCCAACAGTTTATTAAGCTCCGGGAATCCTTGATTATTTTTTTCACAGCCTAAGCTTTCCACTCCAGGTATCTTATTTATATATTCTATATCACCGGTAATCTGGAATAATAATCGATTAATAAATGTTTCCCTTGACTTTTCATCTTCTAGCTTGGCACATACTGTTTGCATCTTTTCTAAGACTCGGCTCGTCATTTTTATTCTCCTTCAACAACTATTTAAAATATACTGTTGCATCCATTTATACTCGAAATCTTGAATAAGCTTGCCACTTACAAACTTTTCATGATTTTTAGCCAGCTCCCACTTCATCGCCGCAGCTTGACTTTCGCAATCGCCTATCCCAAGCCGCTCCACCTTCTCCACCATGCTGATCATGAAAGACCACTCAAAATACCGCCAAGCTTCCGCCTTGGCAGGGAATAGCCCGCACAGCCATTCCGTACGCTCACGGTAAGCCCGCAGATATTCTTCCAGCGTCTCCGGCGTCAACAGGCTATGATTGGTTGTCCAGGCTGAGTTATTCCCCTCGTGCCTATTAAACGTATATTTGGGCAGGCCGTGATAAGCCACCCGCTGAGGCAAAGCCAGCAGGCGATACATCAGAGCAATATCATCATAAGCCCCTTCCTCGGGGAAACGTAGTTTTTCTGCAATATCACGCCGGAACATCTTGGTGGGAAAGGCCATGTTATATTTTTTCCGCCACATCAGCTCAATCAAAGCTTCCTCAGGAGCCATTATACGTTTTTCGTCAAACACCTTATCGGCAGCGCCGCAGATAGCTACTTCTGCGGCATTTTCCGTTGCCAAGCTGTACAAGAACTCCAAAAAATCCGGCTCCGCCCAGTCGTCATCGTCAACAAAAGCGATCCACTGGCCTTTCGCAGCATCCAGGCCGGCATTGCGGCCAGAGCCGATGTTGCCCCGCTGCCGGTGGATCACACGAATCCGGGAATCCCGGGCAGCATACTCATCGGCAATGGCGCCGCTGCGGTCAGTGGAACCATTGTTCACAATAATAAACTCAAAGTCCTTTAAGGTCTGTCCCAGGATGCATTCAATCATATTGCCTACAAGCTTTTCCCGATTGTAGGTCAACATGATTACGCTGATTTTAGGTATTGCCATCAATCCCACACTTTCCAGGGTGCTTTGCCGCTGCTCCAATAATGCTCCAACGCCCCTTTATCTCTCTGGGTATCCATACACTGCCAATAGCCGTAATGCTTGTACACGCTAAGCTTCCTCTCTGCACTAAGGCGCTCAAGGGGCGTACGTTCCAATATCGTCTTATCGTTATCGATGTAGCCGAAAAGCGCCGGCTGGGCCACCATAAACCCGCCGTTGATCCAGCCGCCATCTTCTATGGCTTTCTCCTTGAAGGCGGTGACCGTATTTCCCTCTATATCAAGCACGCCAAAACGTCCTCCCGGCTGGATAGCCGTGAGGGTCACTGTGCTGCCTGTGCTTTCATGCTGGCGAAGCAAGGCATTTAAATCAACATCGCTTACGCCGTCGCCGTAAGTGAGCAGAAAAGGCTCATTGCCCACATAGGGCTGGATCCGCTTGATACGTCCGCCTGTCTGTACATCGGTGCCGGTGTCCACAAGGGTCACCTTCCAAGGCTCCGACACATTGGCATGGACGATCATCTTGCCGCCGTCGGCAAAATCAAAAGTAACGTCGGACCGATGGAGATAGTAGTCGGCAAAATACTCCTTGATCATGTATCCCTTATAGCCGCAGCAAATAATAAATTCTTTGAACCCGAAGTGGGAGTAATACTTCATAATATGCCAAAGAATAGGCGAGCCGCCGATTTCAATCATCGGCTTGGGACGCAGGTGGGATTCTTCCGAGATGCGGGTACCATAGCCTCCCGCAAGTATGACTACCTTCATTCTCAAACCTTCTTTATTCTATAGATATTTTATTCTGTCTTTATCACGGGTATTATATCAGATCGTGCATTATTTTGCCAATTAATATCAGGGTATAAGCAGAAAATCAAACAAAGTATCGCCTCATAAAACTTCCGCAGGAGAAATACATGCGAGAGCCCAGGCTTAGTGACCCTTTGCGGGAAATATGCAAAATTGCAAGTTTGTCATCCTATTGGCCCCTAAATGTGCAAAATTGCAAGTTTGTAGCATGCAAACAGTGTTTTTGGCCCATTTTTCTTCTGAAAATGACTAAGAAGTGAGTTTTCATGCAACAAACACAGCTTAACCTGCATATCCCGGATAAAAATACAGTCGTCCCTACAAAGCTGCAATTTTGCACAAAAATGCCGCTAGGGAGAACCTGCCCCATTGGAGGGTCACTACCGTCCTACCCAAATGGTGCTCACTGCCCAAGTAGGCGGTCACATTCAACTCTTCTCCTAAGAAATTAAACAGAAATGTTGAAGATAATTGTCATAAATTGATACTATTACTTTACTATTTATGCTATTTATTATATTATAAAAATCGAAAGTATATTTTCAAGAATAAAATTACGGAGGGATCCGGATGCTGCAGCTCATCAGAAAATCCATCAAGGTTCAGGTCATACTTCTTTTCGCCATTATTTTTATTTTTAACGCCATAGCTGTAGCCGTTTTACTTAGCGGCTGGTCCCACAACAGGGAGTGCGCCGCCGACCTGGAGCATAAGCTTGATCAAAGCCGGCAGATATCCGCCATCACCACAGCCCATACGGACTGGGTGGATAATTTGAGACTCCATTTGCAGAAGGATCAGGACTTTACCGGCAGCCTTAATCCCGACACCTGTTCCTTCGGCCAATGGGTCAGCACCTTAGACGAAGATTTAGCCAAGGATCCCATTATCGCCGAAGCCATAGAAAGCATAATGGAGCCCCACCGGTTAATCCACTCCCGGGCCCAGGAAGTTATGGATCTCAAGAAAAGCAGTTCCAAAGCGGCCATGGATGTTTTTCAAAGCTCAATTCTGCCCAACGTCCTGACCATCATCCAGGGGCTTAATCACATTGCCGACCGATGCAACACTTTAGCTGTTGAAAGCATGAGTATCTCCGCTGCAACCCTCCAATTCAATTCCATTGTGCAGCTCGCTATTATCGTTCTGGTTTTGCTGATATCCGTTGTCATCGCCTTTTTCATTATCAGCATAACCGTCAAGCCGGCCATCATGATCACCGGCGCAGCAGAAAAGCTGGCCAAAGGCGATTTGGATGCTGAAATTCACATTAAAGGCCACAATGAAATGGCCAGAATGGCCGCCGCCCTTAATGCCGCCATCAGCTTAATCGGCCGCTATATTCAGGATATCTCTCATAAACTGGAGCTGATGTCCCAGGGTGATATGCGCCTCAGCGTGGATATCAATTATATCGGCGATTTTGCCGCCATTAAAGAGGCTATGATCAATACTGCCGCCGCCCTCAATCACACCCTGCTGACTATCAATTCCGCCGCCCAGCAAGTCAGTCTTGGCGCCGACCAAGTTTCCGGCGGCGCTCAGGCTTTGGCCTCGGGCTCCAGCGAGCAGGCTTCCTCTGTGGAGGAGCTTAGCGCCTCCATTACCATGATTGCGGGGCAGGCCGAGGAAAACTCCGCCAACGTCAAAACGGCGGCCAGCTATGTAGAGCAGGCTGTGGCAGGCGTAGGCGCCGGCAATGAGCACATGGCCCAGCTAACAGCGGCAATGGAAGATATCCGCACCGCCTCCGCCCAGATAAACAATATTACGAAGGTCATCGAAGATATCGCTTTCCAGACAAATATCCTCGCCTTAAACGCCGCTATTGAGGCCGCCCGGGCCGGCAATGCCGGCAAAGGTTTTGCCGTGGTGGCCGACGAGGTGCGCAATTTGGCGGCAAAATCCGGGGAAGCGGCCAAACAGACTGCAGCCCTTATCCAGGCCTCCGTGGCTACCGTAGGCAAGGGCACCCAGACAACGGCACAAACGGCGGAGATTCTCAAGGATGTTGGCATCAAAGCAAAAATGGTCAACGAAAGCATCATCAAGATCAATGAATCCTCCAGCATGCAAGCCGATGCCATCGAGCAGATCAAAGACGGCCTTACTCAGGTTTCTGCCGTAGTGCAGAAAAATGCGGCTACTGCCGAAGAAAACTCCGCAATCAGTGAGGAAATGTCCGGCCAGGCCGCCACACTGCGGGGAGAAGTAGCCAAGTTCCAGCTTGATCACCGGTATCAGGTCAATACTCAACATCAAGCCACTGCTCAACATCAGGCTAATATCCGGTATCAGATGAATACTAATGCAGGTTACGAAGCCGAGCCGGATTTGCCGGCCGGGACAGAAGCAGACCATAAGGCCGAAGCAGGCTTTGTTCCGGCGGACCAGACAGACTTTGCAGAGTCAGCTTTTACAGAATCAAACCTGACTCCGGCAGAATCAACGGCCACCAATCTGGACTTGCCGCCGCTAAATCTCTCCTAAGCCCTCTGCCTCACCTATCTTTTGCATTACTTTTAACTCTGCACATTCACCGTGCAGGGTTTTTCAATTCGTCCGCCTCTCACTCCGATGGATCCTTCCTTGTCCGCCCCCTCCGATAGTCCCCCCATTGCTTGTGCCCGATATGCAAAAATCAGCCGCCCCTTTAACTCGAAAATTGACTAAGAATTCAACCTCCTCTATAATGATATTATAAATAGTATTAAATCCTATTGTCGATACTACAATAGGGCTAAAAAAACTCCGGGGAGGTTATATGAATTCAATTACGGAAAAGTTTAAAGAAATTATTGCCTCAGTTTTGCCCTTCATTGTCATCGTGGTGCTGCTGAGCTTGTTTGTAATCCCTCTTGACCGGGAAACCCTGGTCAAATTTTTGCTGGGCTCATTATTTATCATGATCGGCATGCCTATCTTCTTGCAAGGAATTGATTTGAGCATCAGCCCCATGGGGGAGATGATGAGCCAGGCCCTAATTAAAAAAGGCAGCCTGCAGTTGCTTTTGATGGGCAGCTATATTTTCGGGTTTATCGTTACCATAGCCGAACCCGATATGCATATTTTAGTGAATCAGATTAGTGCTGTGACTATGGGCCAAGCCAGTAAAACCCTGCTGCTGATCGTTGTTTCCGCCGGCGTGGGTTTGATGGTATCCTTCGGCATTTTGCGTATGTTGAAAGCCATGTCTTTGCCTTTAGCCTTTACCTGTATTTATATCGTTATTTTCGTCTTAGCCTTTTTCGTCAACGGCGACTACTTAGCTCTGGCTTTTGATGCCAGCGGCTCTACAACCGGCTCCATTACCGTACCCTTTTTGCTGGCTTTATCAAGCGGCATCACGGTAATTACCCGCACAGACAGCAGCGAGGATATCGACAGCTTTGGCCTGCTGGGCATCGCTTCCGCCGGCGCCATCGTAGCCGTGCTGCTCTTGGGCATTCTTTCCGGCAATCCTCAATTAGAAGGCAGCTTGCCTGTGGCCGAGATAGCAGCCGGCGGTGTGGTGGGCAGCTTCCTTTCCGAAACGGCAAACATGGCCCGGGAATCCATCATTGTTATTTTGCCTGTGGTTGTACTGTTTTTTATTATGAATATGATCACCATTAAGCTGAAGGCCCGGCAAATAAAGAAACTGGCGGTAGGTTTGCTGTACACCTGGCTGGGCCTTACCTTCTTTCTTGCCGGAGTCAATGCCGGTTTTATGGATGCCGCCCGGCAGCTTGGCTATCAGATTGCCGGCCTGGATAAATACTGGCTCCTGATTTTAGTGGGGGCGGTTTTTGGCATCGTTACTATTCCGGCGGAACCTTCCGTTCACGTGCTGACCCAGCAAATCGAAGAAGAGACGGCAGGCTCCATTAAAGGCAACACAGTGATGCTGACCCTTTGCATCGGCGTAGGCGTGGCCGTAGGCCTTTCCATATTGCGCATCATCATACCCGGCCTGCAATTGTGGCATATTCTGCTGCCCGGCATGGCTCTTGCCTTGCTGCTTTCCTTTTATATCCCTTCCATATTCGTAGGCATTGCTTTTGATTCCGGCGGCGTTGCTTCCGGCACAATGACGGCCACCTTTATTTTACCCTTTGCCCAGGGAGCCGCTGAACGCATTCCTTTAGCCAATGTGGTTACCGACGGCTTCGGCGTAATTTCTCTTGTTGCCATGACGCCTTTAATCGCTTTGCAGATTCTGGGCCTGATCTATAAGCTTAAGATTAAAAAAGCCGAGCGTATGACGCAGCTTGAAAAAGCGGAAGGAGACAAAGCATGATGATGAAAGATAATGATAATCTGCAAGGCTACAGCTTAATGTTTGTAATTGTTAATCAAGGCAAGGGCAGCAAAATCCTCCATTGCATCTCCGAAATGGGCATCTGCGGGGCCGCTGCTTTTTACGGCCGGGGCACAGTCCCCAATCATATTTTAAAGTTTTTTGAGTTGGCAGACATCCGCAAAGAAGTGGTAATGGTAGCTATGCCGGCCAGGGATGAGCAAAAAATCTTAGACACTCTTATCGCTAAATTTTCCCTGGACCGTCCCAACAAAGGCATCATTTTTACTCTGCCCCTTTCCGCCGTTTATGGCCGCGGCCATCATTACCAGGGACCGGCCTTTTGCCCCAGGGAGGGCACTCCCTGGCAGGCTGTAATGACTGTTGTAGATAAAGGCAATACCGATAAAGTCCTGGATTATGTTGACGACCACGGTTTTCCCCGGGGCACCGTCATCGACGCCCATGGCTCCGCCGATAAATCCAATAAGTTCTTCAATTTAATGTTTGAATCGGAAAAAGACCTGCTGCTGATGGTTACCCCCCGGGAGCAAGCTTCTCCTCTGGCTGATCTTCTTACGGACCATCTTAACTTAAACCAACCTAACAGCGGCATCCTTGCTCTATTTAATCTGCACCAGGCTGCCGGCATCACCTTGCCCTCTCAAGAAAGCGGCTTTGCTCCCGGCCCCATCAAAGGCTGCGGCGGCTACTCCGCCATTTTTGTCATTATCGAAAATGACAAAGACGAGGCCGTTATCCAAAGCGCGGAGAGGGCCGGCTCCACCGGCGGCACTATCATCCATGCCCGCAGTATCTGCCCCTATTACGGGAAAAACTTCCTCTCCCACGGTGTCGAGGAGGAGCGGGAAATTATCTTCATTATCGCCGAAGATGAGAAAACCCAGGCTATCTGTCAGAGAGTCAGCGATGATTTAGGATTGGGCTCTGAGGGAACGGGAAAAGGCATCATTTTGGTGGCCCCCTTATGCAGTGTTATCGGCCTGGCCCCCGAAATTATTGACAAATAACTAACTATAGGTTATAGTTGGTTTATTAGCACTGAATCCTAATAACGAACAAGAGGTACATTTATGTATTGGTCCGGTCTCCTGATTGGTCTGCTGTCTTTCCTCATTATCGGTATATTTCATCCCATCGTTATCAAGTGCGAATATTACTTTACCTGGCGTATCTGGCCGGTTTTTCTTATCGGCGGCCTGATCTTTTGTATTGCCTCCCTGTTTGTTGCCCATACCGTTTTATCCGGCGCCCTGGCCGTACTAGGCTTTACCATGCTATGGTCGATTCATGAGCTGAAAGAGCAGGACCAGCGGGTGAAGAAAGGCTGGTTCCCTGCCAATCCCAATCGCAAAAAACAATGAGGTGGATAGTTTTTTATGCATATACGTGTAATCTTCCTGACTGCCGCCGGCTTACTCCTTTTAGCCTTGGGATTTATCGGTGTATTTTTACCGGTCTGGCCCACCACCCCCTTTGTGCTGGCAGGAGCCGCCTGTCTGACAGGCACCCCAAAGCTGCGGGCCAAGGTCCTGCGTATTTCCTTTTTTCGGGAGTATATCGAAAACTACGAAAGCCGCCAAGGCCTCTCCCGCAAGACAGTAATCAAAAGCCTGACCTTCCTTTGGGTAATGCTGATTCTATCAATGATTAAGATCAGCCGTTTACCTTTAACCTGCCTTCTCACTTTGATCGGAATTTGCGTGACGGCACATATCTTATGGATCGCCAAGCCCAAAGAGGGCTCTGCAAAATGAAAACACAAAAAAGAGTCTTCGGCTGGGCCGAGGCAATCTTTGACATCCTTTATCTGTTGACCGCCGCTTTTATCGGCCTTTGGCTCTTGCAGGCTAAAGGTTCTGCCATACAAACTTCAGCCGGCGCCGCAGCCCTGCTGCTGGCAACCGGTGACGCCTTTCACCTGTTGCCCCGGATCTCGGCCATCCTGACCCGGCGGGAGCAGGCTCTGGCCAAAGCTATGGGCTTTGGCAAACTGGTTACTTCCATTACCATGACCTTTTTCTATTTGCTTTTGTGGCAGCTGGGCTTGGAGCTATTTTCCCCAAACCTGCAGCCCGGCTGGTCCCTTTTGGTTTACGGCCTGGGGGCTCTGCGTATCCTGCTCTGCCTTTTCCCCCAAAACCGCTGGCTGGACCGCCACCCTCCCCTGCGCTGGGGCATTTACCGCAATATTCCTTTTCTTCTTATAGGCCTGGGGGTAGCGGCTCTATTTACCGCCCACAGGGGCTCGGTACCGGCCGCAGACGGCATGGGACCGGCCATCCTCCTGAGCTTCGCCTTCTATCTTCCCGTCGTGCTCTGGGCCGATAAAAAACCAAAGCTGGGCATGTTGATGCTGCCCAAGACCTGTGCTTACCTCTGGATGCTGTTTATGTTTCTATCCCTTTAATAAATCAAAGGTGTCAAGTTGCGCCGTTGATCATAGCAAAAAACAGAAAGGAGCGAACTTATGGAAAATTACAAAAAATTAACAAACGAAGTTGGCGCACCGATTCCTGATAATGAAAACGCAATCACTGCCGGCCCCCGTGGTCCTGTGGTGATGCAGGATGTCTGGCTCTTAGAGAAAATGGCTCATTTTAACCGGGAGGTTATTCCCGAGCGCCGTATGCATGCCAAAGGCTGGGGCGCCTACGGTAATTTCACCGTCACCGGCGATATCTCCCAATTTACCAAAGCTAAAGTACTGCAGCCCGGCGCCAAGACCGACGTCTTCGTCCGCTTTTCCACCGTGGCCGGCGAACGGGGCGCCGCCGACTGCGAGCGGGATATTCGCGGCTTTGCCTGCAAATTTTACACCGAAGAAGGCAACTGGGATCTGGTTGGCAACAACACCCCCACCTTCTTTATTCGGGACGTTCATAATTTCTCCGATTTAAACAGGGCTGTCAAACGGGACCCCCGTACCGGACGCCGCTCCGCCCAAAACAACTGGGATTTCTGGACCCTCTTGCCGGAAACCTTCCATCAGCGCACCATCGTCATGTCCGACCGGGGAATTCCTGCCTCCTTCCGCCATATGCATGTCTTTGGCGAACATACCTTCAGCTTTTATAACGAAAAAAATGAACGGGTATGGTGCAAATTTCATCTGCACACCCAGCAGGGCATCAAAAACCTGACCAACGAAGAGGCTGCCAAGATCAACGGCATGGATCGGGAATACCACGGCAAGGATCTCTTCGATGCCATCGAGCGCAAAGATTATCCCCGCTGGACCATGTCCGTGCAGATCATGACCGAGGAACAGGCAAAGAATCATTACGAAAATCCCTTTGATATCACGAAGATTTGGCGCCATAAAGAATTCCCCCTGATCGAAGTGGGCGTACTTGAACTGAACCGCAATCCGGAAAACTATTTTGCAGAAGTCGAACAGTCTGCCTTCACCCCCGCCCATGTGGTACCCGGCATCGGCTTTTCCCCCGATCGTTTCCTCCAGGGCCGGCTCTTTTCCTACGGCGATGCCCAGCGCTACCGCTTAGGCGTCAACCACAACCATATCCCCGTCAACCGGGCCAAAGTGGAGGTCAACGAATACCATCGCGACGGCGCCATGCGCACCGACGGCAATTACGGCGCTGCACCGGCCTATACTCCCAACAGCTACGGCTATTGGACTGCTCAGCCGGAAGTAGCGGAGCCTCCTATGGAGATAGAAGGAGCCATGTGGCGCTACGATCCCAAGGACGATCCCTCCGATGACAACTTCCGGGCCGGCGGCGATCTCTGGCGGATTTTGACCGAGGATAAAAAGCAGTTACTCATCGAAAACACCGCTGCCGATATCGCTCCCGTCACCAAAAACATTAAATACCGTCATGCAGTCCATTGCTATCTGGCCGATGAGGAATACGGCCGCCGCATGATCGAAGCCCTGGGCCTTTGCCCGGACAAGGTCAAGGAGCTGGCTAAGCTGGACAATAATGGCCTGATTGAAGCCACCCTTTCTCACGATATGTAGGCCATGCAAAAGCGAAATACCAGACAGCGGCAAATGGTGCTGAATGCCGTGCTGGCTCGCCGGGATCATCCTACCGCCAATCAGCTTTATCAGGATATTCGGGCCTTTAATCCCAAGATCAGCCGCGGTACTGTTTACCGCAATTTGAAGATCCTGGCAAACTCCGGCAAGATTCATCATCTCAATGTAGCGGGTGTCGAACATTTCGATTGGCGGCTGGCAGCCCACGGCCACCTGGTTTGCACCGAATGTGGCGCTTTGTCTGACGTACCGCTTCCCTACGAGGACCGGCTGGACCAGATACTGGCAGAGCAGACCGGTTACGAAATCGCCGGCCATCACACCTTCTTTGAAGGGCGCTGTCCGGCCTGCCAAGGCGGGCAGTCCCAAGCTGAGCAGCAGCCTCAGGCTGAGCAGCCTCAAGTTGGGCAGCCTCAAGTTGGGCAGCCATCAATCAATAAACCTTAATATTCAAGAGCTGCCATCCCTTGATTTACACAAATCACCGGATGGCAGCTTTCTTTTGTCATCCTTGCTCTGCAGCAAAAGCTTCTTATATTTCAGCACATCCTCGGCATCCCGTTAAGCCGCAGTAGCCGCCGATTTTAAAGGCATAATAATCCAGCAGCCGTTCAATGAATTCTTTGCCATAAACTTATTTGTTGTGATAGGCATATTGATCCAATAAATTGTAAAAAGTATAGAGAAATAAACATTTGGTTTCCCTAATCTTATAAAAAGGAAGTGCCGCTATGGAATTCTCTATGCTCTGTTCCCCTTTTAACATTGGCCAATTGCCAATAAAGAACCGTTTTATCGTACCTCCTATGGGAACGAATTACGCCAATACCGACGGTACGGTGTCACAACAGCTTATCGATTATTATGCAGCCCGGGCAACAGGCGGCTTTGGCCTGATTATTGTGGAGGTTACGGCAGTTGATCCTTTAGGCAAGGCGATTATTTATGAAGCGGGCCTATGGGAAGACGGCCAGATAGAAGGCTGGTCAAGATTAGTAAAAGCCGTTCACGACGGGGGGGCCAAAATTTTTGTGCAGCTGCACCATGCCGGCCGCCAAACATCCCCGCCTTATATTGGCGGCAAGCAGCCCGTTGCCCCTTCCCCTATAGCTTGCCCCCTTTTGGGTTCCATGCCTCATGAGCTGACCAATGATGAAGCATGGCGGATCATTGGCCAGTTTGGCGACGCGGCCTTCAGAGCCCAAAAAGCCGGCTTTGACGGCGTGGAAATCCATGGCGCTCACGGTTATCTGATTGCCCAATTTATGTCTCCCCATGCCAACAAACGGCTGGATGAGTTTGGCGGCGATTTTGCAGGCAGAATGAAATTTCCTTTGGAGATATTCAAGGATGTCAGGAAAAAATGCGGCTGCAACTTCCCCATGACCTTCCGGTTTTCCTATGAGGAAAAAGTCAACGGCGGATTAACCAGGGAGGATTCCACCGTCATCGCAAGGCTGGCAGAAAAGGCCGGTGTTGACGCTTTAAGCATCTCGCTGGTAACTTACGCAAATATGCAATGGCTGATTGCTCCTGCCGCCGTACCTCCCGGCTATAACCAATATGCTACGGAAATCATTAAAAAAGCTGTAAATATTCCGGTGTTCTGCGTAGGACGATTTAACAATTTCCCTATGGCTGAAGACGTGCTGAAAAATCAAAGGGCCGATGCTATTTGTTTTGGCCGGGAATCCCTGGCTGACCCTGAAATCCCCAATAAAATAAAAGAAGGCCGGCTTGAGGAAATCAGCCCTTGCATAGCCTGCCTGCAATCCTGTGTAGGCTATCTCTTTGATCCCAAAGTCAACAAAGTTTCCTGCCTGGTAAATCCTATAACGGGCCATGAAGGCCGTTATGATCTTAGTAAAACAGCAAACAAAAAGAGGGTGCTGATCATAGGAGCCGGTCCCGCCGGGCTGGAAGCAGCCTGGGTAGCGGCTAAACGGGGTCATCAAGTTACGGTTTACGAAAAAGAAAAGGCCGCCGGCGGCCAGTTTAGGCTGGCAGCCATACCGCCTACAAAGCAGGAAATCCTGTATATGCTCAAGTATTACATGACCATGGGAGAAAAATACGGCGTGGAATATAAGTTCGATACGGAAGCTACAGAGGATGACGTCATCAAAGAAAAGCCCGATGTTGTTATTCTGGCTACGGGCAGCGTTCCCCAACTTCCGGATATTCCGGGCATACACGAAAAATCCTTTGTTTCTGTCATGGAAATCCTGGACGGTCTTGTTTCTCCCGGCAAGAACGTGCTGATTGTGGGCGGCGGTATGTCCGGTGCGGAAACGGCGGATTTTCTGGGCGAGCATAACCATGCGGTAACCATTGTCGATATGCTGCCTGAAATTGCTCAGGATGTGGAAAGCGGCGTCAGGGTATTTTTAATGGAACGCTTGGAAAAATACCGCACCCGGATGATTACCAATGCCAAAGTGAAACGCTTCTATGCCGACGGCGTGCTGGTCAGCCAGGATGGAGCAGAAAAAGAGCTGCGAGGCTTTGACACCGTTGTATTGTCTTTAGGCGTTAAATCTCATAATCCTTTGGAAGAAGCCCTTCGCTCCCAGGTGAAGGAGCTTTACGTCATCGGCGACGCCAAAGAAGCGGGCAAGGCAAATAAAGCCACAGAGGAAGGTCTTGCCATAGCGTTAAAAATATAGCCGGTGGGAAATTCCTCTAATTAGACTTGCCAAGGCAGATATAGGCAGATGCACTTTTATGTACATCTGCCTTTTGTTGTTTCATATTCCCAAGTTGTTACTCAATGATAACACCTGCGCTGACAAATCCATTCAGGGTAACTTCCGTCGGATTGGCGGATATTATTTTATAGAGCAACATGAGGCGGCCGTTCATCGCAACCGGTTGGTTGATAACAAGAGAGCCGCTGGCAAAGGTGCCATTGGGCTGGCCATCGAAATAGGAAGGGCTTAACGTCAGCAATGACCCCGTTACAGGGTTGAATATCTTATCAGGTCCAGTCGAGATCCAAAGCTGGGCCTGAACAGAAACTACGTTTCCAGGAAAGTTCGATTATTCACTACTTTTCCTAACTAAATGGTATTGGAAATACAATAGGTATGTTCTATCGGGCCGGCCCCGTGGCCAAGATCAAGCATTGCTTCCAGGGCGCCGGTCAGATAGACCTTGGCCTGGCCGATGCTCTCCCGCAAACTCTTACCCGCAGCTAAGTTGCAAGCAATAGCTGAAGAAAGGGTGCAGCCGGTGCCATGGGCATTGGGGTTATCGATGTACTCCCCTTTATACCAGTGCAGACTGCCCTTTTCATAAAGCAGGTCCGTGGAGCTATTGCCCAGATGGCCGCCTTTAATCAGGATGGCGCCGGCATAAGTCCGGGCTATTTTTTCAGCGGCCTTAACCATTCCTCCTTCATCTTTGATTTCAAAGCCGCATAAAACCTGGGCCTCCGGAATATTGGGCGTTATGACAGTCCCCAGGGGCAATAGTTGAGTAAGCAAAGCCGACCTAGCCTCATCATTAAGGAGCTTGCCGCCGCTGGTGGATACCATAACCGGATCCACCACTATATTTTTGGCATCATACTGCCGCAGCTTTGCCACAATCACCTCAATAATCTTGCTGTTTGACACCATACCAATTTTTACGGCGTCAGGATAAATATCAGTGAAAATACAGTCCAACTGCTGGGCCACAAATTCCGGCGTTGCCTCCATAATGCCGTAAACACCGGTGGTATTCTGGGCTGTCAGAGCGGTAATCACGCTCATCGCATACATTTTATGCACGGCAATAGTCTTGATATCGGCCTGTATCCCTGCACCGCCGCTGCA
This sequence comes from Clostridiales bacterium, assembly GCA_038562165.1. Taxonomy (GTDB): domain Bacteria; phylum Bacillota; class Peptococcia; order DRI-13; family UBA5745; genus WRMS01. The sequence goes on from JBCFAO010000034.1 coordinate 21,935, forward strand.
ATCAGAGCCGGCGATGGTAAGCACCTTCTTCATCGAGCCATTCTTCACAGCACCATGCCCTCCTCTACCGTTTTTTCTGCCGACAGCTTTAAACCGCGGCATCTCCCTTCAATGTCCTCGCCTTTAAAAATCGCTGAGACTAAGGCTACACCGGCAATACCCGTACCGGCCAGCACCCCCATATTCTCTTTATCTATACCGCCAATAGCCACTACCGGTATGGAAACGGCTTGGCAGATGGCTTTCAGGACCTCCCGGCTCACGACCTCTGCATCGGTCTTCGTGTCCGTGGGAAAGACTGCACCTACCCCCAGGTAATCGGCCCCCATTGCCTGGGCCAGCAGAGCCTGCTCTACGGTCCGGACCGAAACCCCCAGGATCACCTCTTCACCCATCAGCTGCCGCACCCGGCCGGCTTCCAGATCTTCCTGACCCACATGAATGCCGTCGGCTCCGGATCTCAAAGCTACCTCCACATTGTCGTTGACGATGAAGGGTACGCCGTATTGGTGACAGAGGTCCTTTATCGCCACAGCCTCTGCCAGAAAAGCCCCCTCGTCCAGCTCCTTTTCCCGCAGCTGAATGCAAGTTGTACCACCCTTCAAGGCCGCCTCCACCTGCTCATAAAGGCTTTGCTGCCCCGTCCAGGCCCTGTCGGTAACGCCATAAAGCAGCAGGGCGCCTTTATTCCACTTCAACTCATCGTATCTCATATTTAGCGCCGGCCTCCAACTCTTCACCGCTAAGGTGATAGATTTCATCAATGATATGGTTACGGTAAGAGGCATTGCCTTCTCTGGCGGCCAGCCTGGCAAAAGCACGCTCACCGCAAAGGCCCATGGCGCAGACGGCAGCCGCTGCTGCCTCCAGGGGATGCTGGGGATTAGCAGCCAGATAAGCCGCCGTCATAGCCGACAGCATACAGCCGGTGCCTGTGATTCTGCTCATCATTGGATGACCGTTGCGAATGCAGAAAGCTTTTCCGCTGTCGGCAATGATATCGATGGCCCCGGTGATAACGATAACGGCGCCGGTGGCCTCAGCAAACTTTTTGGCAAAAACAACGACTGAGTCCAGATTTTCTTCCGTTGAGCTGTCGGCAACATTGGCATCCACCCCTTTCGTCCCCCCTGCAATGCCTGCCATGGTACTGTTTGTCAAGAAGGCAATTGCCAGGGTTTTGATCTCCGAGGCATTGCCACGAATAGCGGTAAAGCGCAAAGCTTTCAGCAGCTGCAGCGCCGTTTCCGTGCGCAGCTTTGAGGCACCTGCTCCCACGGGATCAAGAACCACGGGATGGCCCAGCTGATTAGCTTCTTTCCCAGCCACCAGCATAGCCGGTATTGTAGCGGCAGTCAAGGTGCCGATATTGATATTAAGGCTATTGCAAATAGCAGTAATCTCCTCCACCTCGCCTATGTCCTCAGCCATGATGGGCGAAGCGCCGCAGGCCAGCAGAACATTGGCGCAGTCATTAACGGTAACGTAATTCGTAATATTATGGACCAGAGGCCCCGTCCGCCTCACCTTTTCCAGAAACTCATTAAACATGTTTGCCCAGGCTCCTTTCCCTTTATAACTTTTTTATTTGGCTTTTATTATAGCTCTTATTTGCAGGTTTCCCTTTGATCAGCAGATTGCCTGAAATGCAAAGCAGACCTGTAATTATCATCACCGGCAAGGTATTACCCACCGGCGTATCGATGCTGATAAATCCCCTATAGATGATAAAGCCTGCCAGCCATATTACGATATTCAGCCAATCCACTCTTTTCCCGGAGTTATCCTTTTTCAAAATAAAGTAATCGGTAATTAGAATAGCGGCCATAGGGGCAAACACAGAGCCAATCAAATAGAGAAAACCCGTCATTTCGGTGATTGGCGTTAGTATGGCAAGAGCCGTACCCAAAATGCAGACGGCAATAGCCACCGGCTTCTCTTTAATTTTCCCGGATAAAGCTTTTGAGCTTACGCCGGCGGAGTAAGCATCCAGGTAAGTGGTGGTAACTGTGGAAAACAAGACGATGATTAAACCAATCACACCCAGTCCGGCCTTTACCATGATAGGGGCCACATCGCTTTCTCCCGTGAAAAGCGCCGCTCCCAGTCCGATAATATACATCCAGCAGCTGGCAAAGCTATAGGTCAAGGTGCTGGCCACAGTAGCGGCAAAAGGCTTTTGAGCCTGACTGGTGTAATCGGAAATCAGCGGCAGCCAGGAAAGGGGCATAGCCACCGCCAACTCAACGGCGGCGCCAAAGCTGAGAGCCGGGCCTGTCAAATCCTGCCCCTGGCCTATACTGCCCTGACCCAGAAGATTCTGGCTGCCGCCTTTGAAAATCACTCCGCTTAAAACCAAGGTCAGCAGAAACAAACCGCTCATTGTAATAATATTAACTGTCGTCAGCTCCTTAATACCGATGAGCAGCCAGACAATGATCAGCCCGCCAATGATCAGGCTCCATAGCCAGTTGCCGCCCATATCGATGATAGCTCCGGCTGCCGCCCCGCCGCTGACAATCATCACTGCCGTCCAGCCTACCAACTGCAATACGTTCAGGGAGGAAAAAAGCCGGGAGCCTTTTTCGCCAAAGGATATTTTCACCGTTTCCATGGCGCTGCGGCCCGTTTGGCCGCCGATCAATCCTGCCAGAAAAAACAAAAAGCCGCCGATCAGGTGTCCTGCAAGAATGGCAGCCACACCCTTGGCAAAGCCAAGAGGGGCCAGTAAGGTGCCCGTCAGGATTTCGGCGATGGATACGGCGGCGCCAAACCAAATCAGGCTGTTGGCAAAAGCAGTGGTTTTCTTTTCTGTGATCATTGTTTCCTTCTTTCTCCAGGGTTCCCTCTTTTGCAGATCGAATCCCCCTTCCAGGGGAATCCCCCTTCGGGGGGATGCAAAAACGGAGAACGCCGGTGTGGCGTTCTCCGCATAAAGCAAATCAATATCTGCTCCCTACGTTGGCATTACCCACATCAGGTTTAAGGGTCGAAGCTTTTCACTTCCTCTCAGCCCGTCTCACGAGCTCCCCTGATTCTTTTTTACGCCCTAATCCGCTATCCGGTTATGGCGCTTCGTCATTATACTGCAATTCTTTTCACCTTGTCAATGGCTCGAGGCGACTACGGGCAGATTGGCCTTTGCATCATAATCCACATTGAAGCCAAGCTGCTCCCCTAAAAACCGCAGCTTGATATAATTGCTGCCGTCCACATTATACATGGGCGCCTCCAGCATCTGACCGTTGACCATTAGCGTCAGCCGGCCCAGACCCTCCCCTGCCGAAGGAGCAATGGTGAAATCCTCTCCCAAGAGCTTGGAATAGATGGCATTGGTGACGTAGCGGTAATCGTCCTGCTGGTGGGCCTTATTCGTCATGGTGTTGGCAAATAAGGTGATGTTGTAGTCGTCCTGCACATATTCAATGGCCGTAACCTGGTTTTGGTATTGGGGGATGTAATCGGCAGCCATGAAGCCCTCGATGGGATAATCATTGCCGGTCTTAATCAGAACCTTGGCTCCTTCCGGCACCCGGGTAATGAAATTGCCGCCGTAGCCGTACATGATGTCGTCCCCTGCCGCCGCGTAGCCGGCGGTGATCAGGCTGTCATCCACATAGGATACCGTGGTAAGGGCGTCAAAGTTGCCGCCTTTTTGGTAATCCAGGCCGATACCCAGTTCCTTCACCAGCTCTAAAGCTGTGGCGGTATAACCGATATACGGCTTGCCCATCTCCACATAGGCTTTTTCGCCAGCGTTAAGAGCCCTGCTGCCTACGATGACATCGGCGGCCTCCAGATTGTCCGTCAGCTCAAAGCCCAACTGCCGGCTGTAAGCAAAGAGATCCCAGCCCAGGTTGGTATTCAGCCGGTCGCTGTAATTAGCCACACCGTAAGCCTGGCCATCCAGCAACTCAAAGGCATTGGCGGTTTTGCCGGGCACGTACAGCTTCGGAGCCTTGACGATTTTCTGGGCCTCAGGCAAAGCGTCGGTAGCTGTAGCTTCCAGGATGTACTGATCCTTGACTAAAGCAAAATCGGCGGCTGCGGTCACAAAGTCACCTTTATGCTCACCTGCCGTGATATAGCCTACGGTTTTGCCGGCTTGCAGCAAGCTATTGACGGCTTTTACCACATCCAGGCTGTTGTTGGCAATAATTACGGCATTGCCCTGGCCTGTCACAACGGTCTTAATAGCAGGGACCTTATCCAGGGCTTCCAGATCGGCAGCCTTGAAGGCTCCTGTCTTCGTAATAACCTCAGCATCAAAACCCCTCAGCTGAGGGAAAGCTGTCAAAGGCTCGGAGTAGAGGTCCGTCCAGTCCGTAATAACGATATTGGAATACAAGGCCGCATTGGCCATATTTCTTTTGGCCTGATGCATAGCCACAATGACGGTGCCCGCTTTATACTCTGCACCATTGACCGCAACATCCTTATTCAACTGCTGCAGCCGTACATCATTGCGCAGCAGATATTCAATCATCTCCTTGGCGGCCTGGCGGTTGCGCTGGCTGCCGGAATCAATGGGAATGGCATAATATTCGGGGAAGAAATTCTGGTTCTCTTCATATTTCTGCCGGAACACACCGGCTTCGGCGCCAATTTCGTCACTTTGGCTGACGTAATAGGGGCGAATGGTGTCGGCGTCAATATTATTCAGGCCCCGGCGGAAAAACTCCAACTGGTTCATAAAGATTCTGTCTTTATTGGCAGCTACGAAATCCGCATTGCCGATGAACCCGTATTTAATTGCATCCACCGCCTCCTGACTGCCATAGGGCACCTCGACGGTATAGGCGCTGGTGCCGTGGAGGAAAGAGTATTGGGGCGTATAGCTGGTGGACATATCGTCAAAGGGCACCCAGCTTTTATTGCCATTTTCATCAACGGATAAGTAATCCCGCATTGGCATTTGGAAACTGTTTAATTTGCTGTTGTTGGCAATGGCTGCGCTGCCAAAATACTCACCCTGGGCTAAAGCCGTATCCATAAACAGGTCGTACTCCGCATTCGGCTCATGGGTGGGAGAGCAAGGCTCAATCTGGAATTGGGTATAAAAACCGTGAATTTCATAGAAGGCAACGGGGTTCCATTTGGCAATCAACCGGGTCATGGCTTGAGTCTCCGGCTGAGTTTGGAAAGTATTATCCCGGTTTAGGTCAAAATAATTGCCGTTGGTACGGGTGAGAGCCCTTTTGCCGTCGGCATTTTGGGAAGGCACCAGGATGAAGAAAACATCCTCCAGCACCTTGGCCACATCCAGCTCTTTTGCCTCAATATTATAATATTGATTCATCTCTTCGGCGGTCATGGCCACCGATGCATCAGAGCCGGGCTTTAGGTCGGTAGGCTCAAAAGTCCCATTGCCCTGTATATAGCCTACACCGGTGACTTTATCTTTAATAAGCTCCGACCAAACCTTGCCGTCAGCGGCCATTTCTTTTTCTAACTGGGCCTGGCCTTCTGCCGTCAAGCCGGCGATCATATCATAGGAAATCTTTTGCTTTTGCTCCGCCGCCGCAATGATGGCTTCCAGGAAGTCCATGCAAGCGTCGGAGCCGGGGATTTCATCGGCATGGATGTTGCTGTACATAATAGGCACTTTATAAGACAGAGCTTTTTTCTCAATCTCAGCCTGCAGGGCTGCCGGCTGGGTTTCTGCCCGCTCCGTCAAGGCCAGATGATTGGTCAAGTCCTTTTCCGCGGCGGCCAGAAAAATAGCTTTGATATCTTGACCCTCGGCGGTTTGGCCAATGACCTCCACCTTGGCATAGAGGCCGGCCTGGTTAGCCCTGGTCCCTAAAGCTTCCAGCTCTGCATCGATCTGACTCTGGGTTTTGAAGGAATCGTAAGGCCGGACCTGGATCACAGCCTCCCCTTTCACCTGGCCGTTAATGGTGCAGCTTAAAACATATTCGCCGGTATAGTCCAGGATACTGTTTCTGATCAGCCGGCGGTCCCGGTTGTCAACGCCGTTATAGCCAAACATAGGGGCGGCGTCAAAAGTAAGCTGCAGATAAAGGCCGTCCTTTTGAACAACGCTGTTTTTAATGTTGGTAAACAAGGGCTGCTTTGGCTGGGCTGCCGTCTCCACTGTCTGCCAAGCCTCCAAAGGGCCGCCCAGGAACTGATAAGGGAACATTTGTTCATCCTGCTGGCCCTTTTGGCGGCTTAAACTCCAGGAAACCTGGCTGCTGCTGACGGCTTCCTCCAGGGCTGCTTTTTCCATGTCCGTGATCTTTACCTGGACCTGGAAAGAACGCCCCTCCATCAGCGCTATGGCCTGAGCCCCCTGACCTGTATTTTCAAACACTGCCTGCTGTATTACCGCTGCAGCCAAAACCGGTCCGGCAGCGGTCATTGCAGACAGAATTAAGGCCAAACAAAGAAAAGATGCAAGAAAAACGCGACTGAATCCATTAATCTTTTTGTACACCACGATGATATTCCTCCTCTCAAATTTAACTAATTATACATCCAAACTTATTAATATGCAAAGGAAAATTTAAAATATTCATGAGATTTTCCTTAAAAATGGGACAATCACTGCACACTTAAGGGTCAGCGCCGGAGGGCACTGAAAACTCTCCTGAAGTCCTAGCCTTTTAAGCAAAATTGCAGGTTTGTAAGGGCTTTTAGCGATCAAAATCCGATTTTCAGCCTAGGTTAGGGCTAAAAACCGGATTTTTTACAGTGAATTGACCCAACAAACCTGCAAATTTTGTACATTTCAGCTTCTTACGGCCGCTTCTGCAGCAGCACTAAAATAAAAGCAATAAGACAGGTAGCCGCCGCCAGGATAAAGGAAGTGGTGTAGGAACCGCTTTTGACAAGATGATTTGAAATAATCGGAAACAATAAGGCGGAAATACCAAAGCCCACCATGACGCAGCCGTAGTTAAGCCCCATATGCTTCGTGCCGAAATTGTCCGCCGTAATGGCCGGATAAACGCCGGCAGCGCCGCCAAAGCCGAAGGCGATGGCCGCAATGCAAATGAGAAACAAAGGGCCCCGGGCCACAATCATGGTCAGAATCGCCAGCATGGTAATCAAAATAATCATATATACCGCCTGTTTGCGGCCAATCAAATCGGAAATCCAGGAGGTCAGCAATCTGCCGGCGGCACTGGCCACACCGGTGATCATTACCCCCAAAACCGCCAGATCCTTCGATAAACCTCTTTCAGCCCCCAGGGTCATAAAAAGAGGATTGAGGATAAAATAGGCCGGCAAAATGCAGAGCAAGGATAAGCTGATTAAGTAAAACTGGCGGGTTTTCAGCATCTCTCCAGTGGTATACTGCTTTTTGGTCACATTCATCCTGGATGCCACAAAACCGGGAGGCGCATAATCTGGGGGAGGATTATCGATACGTAAAGAACAGGCCACGCAAACAGCCAGAAAAATAGCCCCGAAGGCCAGCAGGGTTTTGGGAACGCCGATGCCGGTGAGAAGAGTATTGGTAATCGGTGCAAAGATCACCAAAGAAAAGCCGAAAGCCGCCACCATAAAACCTGTGGCAAAGCCCCGCTTATCGGGGAACCATTTTTGAACTACGGACACTGTGGCTGTATAAACGATACCGGTACCCAGGCCGCCGATAATACCGTAGGTAATATAAACAAGCCAAGGGGCAGCCTTGGTGACGAAAGACGTCAAAATCATACCCAGACTGATCAGGACGCTGCCAAAGGCTGTCACCGGCTTGGGGCCGATTTTATCCTGAGCCTTGCCGCCCAAGATAATACCCAAAACGAATACGGCCAGCATAATCGATGAAGTATAGCCGGCCTTAGAGGCCTCCCATTCCAGATGCTGAGCTACAGGGCCCCTAAATACGCTCCACATATAGATGATACCGGCGCATAGCTGAATCAGCATGCCGGCGATCAATAGGCCGTAGCGGTTTTTCACTTGATTCTCCATTACTTTCCTCGCTTCCTCTAAATACTTGTCCATCATTATATAGTAGAACGCTAAGCAAGGAAAGCAATTTTTTATCAGATACAGGAGCATGAGTAAACGCTGTATTTTCAGCGGCGCTGTCTGGGTCAGTGCCCTCCTGAGAGGGCATTTCTGTTCATTTTTTTCGGTTATATGCAGATTCTTGCGGCCATATGTGCAGTTTTTTCGTTTGTGGGTAAATTGCAGGGCTTGCGCTCACTTTTCGCCGGCTAAATTATACCTTGTATTATTTTACCCACCGTTTACTCATGCCCTTTCCTGTTATCAGATATTCCTTTCCTGCTTATGCTTTCTCACATAAAGCTCACCACCGATCCAGACAAGCAGCGGCAAAATCACCTGAAAGGGGAAAGCAAAGTAAGGATAATATTCCAGGAAAGCAAACATTTCCATCGTATTTTTATATAAGATGCTGCAAAGGGCCATCGCGAACATCCCCAGGGGCAAAACAAGGATCCGGTAGTCCTTCAACCCGAAAAGGCTGGCTAACCCCTTGCTGGCAGCCAAAAGGCAGACGGTAATTTTAACAATGCCGGCAAACAGAAAATTTGAGGAAATAGTACTCTCGATTCTGGCTAAAAAGTCACTGATCCCTATGATCCGGGCCGTTACATAAGAGGGGAAGTAGCTGGCCCGCATCATGGTGGGACCCAGCAAAGTTAAATTTCTTAAAAACACCAAAAGGAAAACAACTAATGTGATGGCAAGAGCATAGAAAAGCAGTTTATACGGGTTATCATTTTTCTTGAAAGAGCCGGCCATGCCTAAGAAAATCACAGTTTCCGCATAGGGGAAGGAAAAAATTTGGAAGGTGCTTTCGGCAAACTGGGCCCTGGTATGTTCTCCGATAGGCAGCAGGTCGTCAACCTTGGCCTGGGGTATGGAGGTGATGAACGTAAACAACACCACGAACACGACAAAGAAAAATACGGCTATCCCCCATTTGCCTAGGGTTCGCACACCGCTTCTGGCCATATAGATGGTGGTAAGAATCATCAATATCATAATCGGCAGCTGGGGTGTTTCCGGCATGGCGGATATCTGGGTAAATTCCGAGAAATTCCGCAGTACCAAAGCGCAAAGATAAATAGCATACCAAGCAAACAAAGCAATACCTATTTTACCGCAGATCTTTCCGAACAAGATATCCATAATGTCAAATATATCTTTTTCAGGAAACATCGTTAGGATTCGTCCGTAAATCAAAAACAAGGGTATGGTAACCAAGGTCGCCAATAATATAGGTATCCAGGCCTCCTGGCCTACACTGGTGCTAACCCCCATTACTACGCTGCTGCCAAAGTTGAACAGTACTATACTGATCATTACCTGGTTAAAGGTAACTTTCCCCTTTTTCATCGCCTATCCTCTCCTAACCCTTTACGTTGAAAAGAGCGTCAATCGCCTTTATAATTAAGATGTTGGGAGAGGGAATTGGGATTTTTAAGTTGTGGAGGATCAAGATGAGGAAGCTGATAAGCATAATCACCGTGTAAATCCTTTTTATCCCTTTCTCCGCCTGCTTTAAAGCTGTCTTGTAATCATAAATTATCACCGTCAGGAATAAGAACAAGATTATGGCCGTCAGCATTTTGCCCTCCTGGTCATTTAATAAAGCCGGAATTAACGATATGCACCTTTGATGATACTTCTATCTCAATGTCGGAGAAAACTTCATCCCAATGGGGTTCTAGCTCCTCCCACAGCTTTAAATCCCGCTTATAAACCATATCGCTGAAGCCGAAGATATCGGCTTGGTATTCCTGCTGCACTTTTTCCACCACAGCCTTAATCTTCTCCTCAATCATCCCTTCTGCGGCTTCCTCAATTTGTTTGATGACCTCTTCATTGGTTACGTCCAGCTCTTCATGATTTTCCGTAACAGCCACATCGATACTGCTTTCAATTTTCACCTTTAACCGTTCCTGCTGGTAACTGAAGGACTTTTTGGTGTCGCTGTGGAAGATTTCCAAAGCAATATCATCGGTTTCGCGGCCGGCCATATCCAGTGTCAGGATGCCGCCCTCAAGCTTATCCCCCGCAAACAAAACATACCGGGATTCCTCCGGCGTCAGAAAGCCGGCCAGCTTGTCCCCTTTAAAAACAGCGCTGCCGTTGACCTCGGTGACTTCCCGGTCACCGTTTTTTGTTTTGCGCAAAACCGGTAAAATTGCCGCATTACCTTTGGATTTAAGCATGCTGTATACATCGTAAAGCTTTATATGTATGGTACTGGCCGTACTGCTATTATCCTTTGTGATAATTCCATGAATGATCGACGACATGATGCCGCTCATCTTTTCGTCTTTTTCCAGTATCACGCCGGCAGTATCTTCCTGAGATAAAGCTACGCACATAGTTTCCCGGCATTCGCCGTCCCGTAAAAACCATTCGATGGCGTCGAATATCCCCTCTTCCTTCGCAAATTGCTGGCTGATCACCAAGATATAACTACTGCCGAAATACAACCGGTTCTGTTCTTTCTTTTTGGCGTTCCTAGCTGCATCAAACAGGTTCTTGCCTTGGGAAGTGATAATCCTGCCGCCAATATTGCTTCGTTTTTCTGCCGTCAGCAGATCGGCAACCTCATAGCTCATCTTATATTCGTTATTTTCCTTATCGAAATCCACGGCGATGCCCACCACTATATTCACTTGGTCCAGGCCCCGGTAATTCCAGCAGCCGCCGAGAACCAAAGCCGCCAATATATACAGCAGGCAAAGCAGCAAGCGTTTAGCCATTATTGCCACCTCCCTGCTGCCTGACTTCGTTCTCACTCAGTTTTTCGGGGCGTTCAATCATATCAGGCCAAGGCGAGCGGATGAAAATATCCTTGTTTTTTTGGAAGCTGAAGTTGCCCTCCAAGGATAGGTGGTCTACACCAAAAGATTTTAAGTTGTTGAGGTGAATGAACAGCAGGGAAAGGCCTATGGTCAGGCCAAAGAAGCCGAAGCTGGAAGCCAGCAGCAGCAACAGCATCCGCCAGAAAATAATTGGCGCATTAAGCTTCGGCATCAAAAGGCTGGTAATGCCTGTAGCCGCCACCACGATGATCATCGGCGCCGCCACCAGGCTGGCCTCAACGGCGGCCTGGCCGATAACCAGAGCTCCTACAATGCTTAGAGCCTGGCCGATATTGGAGGGCATGCGAACACCTGTTTCCCGTAAAACGTCAAAAACGATCAGCATAATCACAGCCTCCACATTAGCAGGCAAAGGCACTTTTTGGCGTTCCAGGGCGATTCTTATCAATAGCTGTAAAGGCAATATCTCCTGATGAAAGGCCACTACGGCGATATACAGCCCCGGCACCGCCAAGGTCAAAAAGAAACCCATAATACGCAGCAGCCTGGAAAAGGAAGAATAATAGAAGTTAAAGTAATAGTCCTCATTGACTTGAAAATTCTCGATAAAAAGATAGGGCACAGTCAGAGCTACGGGGGTGTTGTCCACCAAAATAGCAATGCGGCCTTCCAAAAGCTTGCCCAGCACAACATCGGGCCGTTCGGTGCCGCCTACGGTACGAAAAGGCGAATTAGGAAAATCGTGGATCTGCTCGGTGATATAGTTGGAATCCAGTATCCCGTCAATATCGATTTTGTTCAGCCGCCGCAAAAGCTCCTCTAAAACGTCCTTATTCGCTAAGCTATCGAGATAGCATATGCAAACCGTAGTTTGGGTGCGTTTACCCAAAGTCATGGTTTTCGTTTTTAATTCATTAGTACGGGCCCGCCGCAGGATTAGGGAAAGATTCTGAATCAGGGATTCCGTGAAGCCCTCCCGGGGACCGCTGAGAACCTTTTCATTCTCCGGCTCCGTTATGGAGCGGAGGGCAAACTGCTTCGTATTAAAAACTGCGGCCTGATCACAGCCATCTGTGAAAAGCACAGTATCGCCGTGGGTTACGTTTTCAATCAGCGCCTTAAAGGTGTTGATTTTTTTTGATTCCCCCACCTGCACTACAGTGGCCAGCAGGCTTTCCAGCAGCGTCCCGCCCCCCTCCGGCCTTTTGGTCATCAGGGGCTCCACAATATTGTTGTTGACAATTTCCGAATGGACTACGCCGTCAATAAAAATCAGGAAATAACGGATAGGGTCTTTCCCGGGACTTTGAATCATCTTATATTGGACAATATCCACATTGTTAAACAGCTTTTTAATCACTGCAACATTCTCGTCCAATGACCGGCTGAATTTATGCTCTTCAAGAGGATAGTTCAAGCGGGCAATTTTTTCATCAAGATCCGTAGCTTTTCCGGCGCACAATTTTTTCAAAAACCGCAGCATAGCTTCTCCTTTGATGAGCAGTATTCTTTTTAGTATGAAAAAAGCAGGGATTTTTATGCATCCCTGCCGTTTTTCTTCCAAGGTTATTCTAAAAGTTATCCTAAAACATCATTCCAAGCGCCAAAGAGCAATACCGCAATTTCCCTGGTTTCTCAACAAGTTAATCCAGTGCTCCAGTGTAACGCCGTCAGCATACCATACCTGATGGTCAATGTTTTCCTGCCGATAAGAAAAACTAAGGGCCTGACTGGCCGAATCCCGGCAAATTTCCGCCCCTTGGCCGGTTCCCAGCGCCAGAGCTTGCTGTTCCGTCAAAGCAACAACCTGGTGGACGGACCAGTCAAAACCGCCGCTAGCTAAGGCAAAGGTCCTTCTTCCCGGTAAACCTGCCGTTTTCTGCACCAACCTCAGCAAAAAGTCATCATCGGCTTTCGGGCCCGGCGGGCTGCCGGGGCCGTGGAGATTATAGCACATAATGACATACTCCGGCCCCTCGGGAAAGGTCAGGTTCTCAAAAGGAACCCCCGGCTCCAGCACAACCCGGAGAGCAAAGCCCTGCTCAGCCGCCGCCAGAAAAAGCCGGTCAATGAAGCTTAGAAAATGCTGCCATAAAACCGTGTCCTTGCGGATGGCCTCATAATCAATTTCAATGCCGTCAAAGCCGCCGGCTGCCGCCAAGGACAGAATTTCCGCAATATGGGCTTGCCGCTTTTCTTCCGTATCCAACAATTCCCAGAGCAATTGGCTATCCTTCAGGGAAGAGCCGCCACCCGGGAGCAGCCGGTCGTTTACCACGGTGAGATAAGTAATCCGGGCCGGGGTATCCGCACCGGCCGGGGTATCTGCACCGGCTGGGGCTGCCGCACCGGCTGGGGCTGCCGCCGCCCCTTCGGCAACTGCGCCCGCGCCCGCCGCCGCTTTATCTCGCAATTGTCCAATTGCCCGGGGAATAAACAACCGGTTTTCGGCATCAAAGTAGGCGGCAAAGTACTGCAAGCTTACTAACCTCCCCGCCAGCTTCCCTTCCAATTCCGCAAGGCCCCGGAGGGCTCCCTCCGTATCCCAATAAACGGCCCAGGCCGAAAGCTCTAAAGGCTGCCGAGGTTGGCTCAGCGGAGGAGGCGGCGTTTCTTTAGGTCCCCGGCAACCGCTGCTCAGGCAGAGGGCAACCAGAAAGAAGAGGCTTAAAATTGTCAACGGCTTCTTCGGCATAATAACCCCCGCATCATAGAACTTTAACAAACCAATCGATCAAATCATGCCAGCGGCCCGCAATAGCCGCCAGTATACGCTCAGCCTTTTGGGGACGTCCGTCAAAAAGCACTTCACCCCCCTGTCCTGTGATCATTATATTGCGAAACACACCGTCATACACGTCGTCCGTTAGGTTTCTTTGACTATATTTCTGAAAACTGGAGCGGGCCTCCAGCGCCAGAGCCCCTGAGGCAGCACCCTGGACAGGGAGTTCCGCCGCCACAATGCCGTCTACCGCCACAGTAAGCCTCTCCCCTTCCAGAGTTATAGATAGCTGCTTTTCTTGGCTTTCATTTAAATCAAGGTTGGGGATATATTCTTCCGCCCCCTCAGCCACAGAAGGGACCTGCCTTTTTTTCGCCGCCGATAATTCGCGGAACGTATCCATGGCGGCTCCCGCCTGTTTTGCATATTTCAGCGTCATTCGCAGCCTGCCGATTTCTATTTGTTTTTTATCCTCGGCCACGGAAACCGGGGATATACCGGCAATGCTATCCAGAGCCTGGGAGAATAACTCCTGCTCCTTGCCCTTCTCTACCTGCGTAATGACGAGATGCTTATCCTCCAAAGCAACACGCAGATAGTTGTTCAGCCCTTTATCGGCCCGCAGCAGCACTGCCTGAGAACCTAGAGCATTGCCTTCCAGCTGGCAAGACAAGGAGATATCGCCAAATTCTTCACTGCTCTTCAGACGCAGACGGCCGGCTTCAGCGGGCAGCGATGTCAAAATAATCGAATCACTGCTGAATTCCGCCACTCCCTCCAAAGTACTCCATAGAGCAGCCTGCTGCTCATTGCCCAGCACAAAGGCCATATCCTGGCGGGTATCATCCCAAATACGCATCAGCAAATGGTTGGCAGACCAATGGGCTTGGGGCTGTATCCGGGTAAGGTCATAAAGGGAATTGCCCCTGTCGTTATGGGAGTGGCCCTCCCGATTGATGTTTATGGCAAACAAGTCATGAATATGCTCAGCGTTTACCCGGCTAACCTTTTCGTTGCTGCCAAATTGACCTGTATTGGAATGCATTAAAGCATAGAAGGCCGGCAACTCCCCCAGTTCCTTCTGATATATATTTGCCATAAGCTGATAATCCTTATGGATGCGCGCCTTCATTTCTTCGAAGCTTTCTTTGGGCACACCGTATTCGTCCCGCAGGTAATCCATCAGGTAATGGTCATATTTCCGCTCAAGATAAGGAGCCATCATCGAAAATTCCTGGGAGTTAAGCTCTCCTAAATAGTAGCCGTAGCGGTCAAATACATTTATAAAAGCCAGGCGGTAGCCATTGGTTCCCGTTTCCCAGTAAGAACTGTCCAACATACTCTTAATATCCCGGGGGCTGAGAAATTTAGGGTCCTTTTTTTCAAATTTGTCGGCATAGGAAAACATGGTGGCAACAGCATTATACTCCTCCATGATTTTTTGGGCAAAAATCGCCGTATCCCGGCGGCCGTCTTCAAAGAGCAGCAGCAAAGCCTTTTCCGGCAGAGGCTTGCCCTCCCGGTAGTAAGCCAGCACATCTTGTTGCCGTATGGTAACATAGCCGGAATCCCGCAATGCCTTAATATGGCTCTCCAACTGCCTGGCGCCGATAAGGCTTTCCGTCCCCTTTCTATCCACCCCAAAATAGGAAATAGCCAAAAAGCCATGATCCGGGGCAGACTGCGGCAAGGGAGCATAGGGCTGGTAAGCGGCGGCGGAAAACAATCCCTTCAGCAGAAAAAAGGCCAGACCCAGCAGCACAATAACTTGCAATACGCTGCGCTGCCGCTTTCTGCTTTCTTTTTCAGGCAGATATTGTTTGTTCTTCTTGATCCTTGCCAGCCTCCTTTCCTTGCTGCGTCGGGACCGCCTTCTTTCTCCAGCCTAACCGCTGCTTCTTTTGCTGCTGCTCAGCGATATCCTCCGGCGTCAGACGGGTACCCCAGGTGGATTTCCAAAAGGTAAACCAGGCCACCGGCATCTGCCACAGCAAAACAGCTTCATAAAAAATACAAAAGGCCATACCAAAAAGCCAGGTGGAGCTTTTCTTCAAGAATAGCTGGACAATGCTCATCAGCAAAGCCATCATCAACATGCCCACCAAAAAGGTGATGGGAAAAACCCGGTAAACAAGGGGTACATATAGCATATTGTAGAACACCACCACCGGCGCCGCCACGGGAACCAGCAGACCCAGGTAGAACACCAGAGCGGCAAAGGGTTCCTTCCTCCACATAAAGCGGCCGGCTATAATGGATTCCCGCAGCCAAGAGCGCTTCCAGCGCATCTGCTGCCGCAAAAAAACCTTATAACGGTTAGGAGCTATCGTTGAGCAGATAGCCGTATCCTGATAGCCGGTCCGGTGCTTGTTCAGCACAAAGTTGGTCATGCTGCGGTCATCGCCAAAAGTAGCTTTTCTGCCCAAAAATTTCTGATTAAGCCATTGGTCCATATGCTCAATGACAATCTCCTTGCGGTAGCAGGCCAAAGGCCCGGAAAGGCAGGTTACCACGTCAAACACCGACTCTGCCGCTTTCATGATGCGAAAAGAAATATAATAGCGGACCGACTGCATTTTTGTGAGTATATTGGTATAGGTGTTGGCCACATCCGTCCGTCCCGCTACGCCGGCCATCTTGGGATCCTGAAAAGGCATAACTAAATTGCGGATAGCATAGGGGTCTAAAAAGCTGTCGGAATCCACAAAAACCACCAGCTCATGCCTGGCTGCCAAAGTCCCTCTGGACAAAGCATGGCGTTTGCCTAAATTTTGAGGCTGCACAAAATAGCGTACCCGTTGCGCCGTATTATAATGAGCTCCCTCCCGGTGGAGCTGCCCAATAATGTCTTTGATCTTTGCCACCGACTGGTCATTGGAGCAATCATCCACCACAATAACCTCCAGCTTGTCCATAGGATAATCCTGATTGACGCAACTGACAATGGTACGCTGAATCCACTGCTCTTCATTGAAACAAGGTATAATAATGCTTACTCCCGGGGTAAAATCGGGATTAATGGGCGTGGGCCGGTAAAAAGCGCCGAAAAGATAGCGGCTCAGCAAAAACAGGGCGGTAACAATACTATAAAGATAAAGGTACTTATTAAATTTAAAATAGATAACGCTTTCTGCCCGCATCAAAAGGATAAAACCTACCACAAAAAACAGCAGCAGGCTGGAAACAGCCAGAGCATTGCGGTTTTTGTGATTGTCCGCGTATTTGTTCAAATCCTGGGCAAAAATCAGGCCGCAATAAAAGCCCCCCTCACTATCCTGAAAAAGCCGCACCACCTTGGCGGCCAGCTTGACCCGCATCTCATAACCCTCAGGCATGGCGCCGGCAGCAATCCGAAATTTCAGCAGCAGTTGGCCGGCATTTTGCAGCAGCTCTCCCGTAGCTTGATCAGGTAAACTCACCAGCAAACCGGTGGCCGAAATATCTACGCTTTCCGCTCTGATCTCTTTTTTCCTACCGTCGGCCAACCGGCAAAAAATACGGACCTGACCGCCGGCCCGGTAGCGAATACCGGCCCGGTTTTTCAGAATGCGCCCCCTAAAATCGTCTTTTGGCGCCTCTGCCGCTTCCGCTGTCGATTCCGTTGTCGCTTCCGCCATTGCTGCCGCCTCTTGGCCCCGGCGGTCAACATTGCTCCTTTGCCCCTGGCTGTCGGGCACATTGGCCAAAAGCCGCCGGTCCTCTTTGGCAACCGGCAAAACATTGGTGTGCTCTTTTCTTTTAAAGACTTTATTCAATCTGCTCATGCAAGCTCACTTTTCATTGAAGATAATCGCTGATCCTGGCAAATCGGAATCTTTCGCCTTCCGGCCGGGAGGCATTCCAGGTTAGGAACCGGTCCAGGGCTTCCGGCGTGAACTGAGCGCTGTCCGTCATATGCATAACAACGATGCTGCCCGGCCCAATGGTTCTGGGTCTTGCCTGCCCGGGAACCTGTATGCCCTGCACCAATAAATTAAAGAGCTCGTCAGCGCTGTTGCTTTCGTAATCTCCGGTGCTGAAATCTCCATTGATAATGTACTGATAACCGGCGTCCAGCACAGCCTCCATACCCTCCCGGCTCACTGCCAGGGTGGGCGGGCGGAAATGCTGGGTCAGCACCGGCCGGCCCTTTTCATTGTATAAATCCCCTACTGCCCGCTCCAAGGTCTGATAAGAACGGATTACGTCGCTCCTAAACTCCTCTATATGCTGGGGGGTTAGAGAATAATGTTTTTTCTCGGCCTCACTGTACTCCGTCATTGGCAAATGGCGGTCCGTATGGCTGGCAATATCGTGGCCTGCCAGGCCTATAGACCGCAACAAATTGGGGTTTGCCGGCACGTGTTCTGTGCAAATAAAGAAACTAGCCTTAACTTTATGTTTATTTAATACATTTAGAAGCCTGTTAAGTCCCCGGTCAGTGCCCCAGTCGTCGAAGGTTAGAAAAATAGTGTTGCCGTCCACATCCAGCTTGCCTGTGGTATCCAGCCGGTTTACTTCCTCTTCGGTAAAACCGGGCAATTCGTTAACACTGGTCTTACTGGGATTGCCAATATACCGGGAACTAAGGAGAGCAAACCGTTCCTCTTCAGACAGTTCCTCCAATTGGCCTTGAGCACTTAATCCCTTGATCACAGGCGAAGGGTATTGGTAAACCCCTTTGCCCTTTAGCAAAGCGCCTGCAGACTTAAGGGTATAGGGCCTCCCATAGGCGCTGCCGGTATTGCTTAATAGCCGACGGGAAACAGCCTGCAGCACTTCGGGTACAAGCTCCTCCTTTTGCTGACGGTAATCCAGCCGGAAGATAAGGATCTCACCCCGCCGGACTGTATAATTAGTGCTGCGGAACATGGCGTCAATCAAAGAGTTGGCGCCGGCCGCTCCCCCATCGGCGCTGGTATTGAAAATCCGGGAATGACCTACCAGAACCATATCCATGGCAGAGACTGCTTCCCGTACATCATCAGTTATGGAATTGAATATTTGGCTGGCCAGTTGAACCTCTGTTTGGTAGTTGGAGCGCATCAGGCTTTGAACCTGATAAATTTGCCCACAGACCGACAGGTAATCAGAACCCTCTTTCGGCAGCAGCACGGCGCCTATCTCATGGCCTCCGGCGATAATCTGCTTTATCCTTTCCGGATAATCGTTAATATCGTTTGCCGATACATAGAAAGTGGCTTGCATACCTAAGGTTGCCAACCGGTCTAAAACAGCCTCCAACAAAGGCTGGTTGCTGATGCCATAAAAGGAGAGAGCCGCCGCCCGCTCCGTGGTATGGATCAAATTTACCTCATGGGCAAGCTGTTGATTGTTTGCTTCCCGCTTTTGCAAATAAAGCTCCTGCCTGGCTGCTTTATCCAACGCAAAAGCCTCCTGGGCCGCTAAGGCGTCAAGTGCAACGATGCGCCAGCCTGATTCCTGTACCGCTTGGAGCAACCATTCCACGCCTTGCAATAGCCTTTCTTCTTCTGTGCCTTCCCTAACTTCCGTTTCTTCTGCAGTACCTTTGATTCCTGCCGGGCGTTCCCCGGGCATATAACCGTTTTTGCTGTCTAAGCGCCCCTCATATTCCTGGCTTTCTAAAACGCCTTTCGTCTTTACCGACAAAATACTGCCCTTTTCCAGCCGGGAAACAAACCCCAGGGCACCGTCGTAATTGCTAAAGCTTTGGTAGTTGATAAAAGCGCTGCTCTGTACGGCATAGCGAAAACCGGAGGCTGCAGCCGCTGCCAGCAAATCATCGGTATATACGGTGCTGCGGCATTTGATCATTTCAGGAGATTGGCCGGTAACCGCTTTAAGGATTGCGGCAGCATAGGCGAAGTCCCCGATCAGCTCTTCAGCCGCCATGGCTTCCATTTGAGGCTGCCCTTTTAAGGCAGCGCTGCCTAAGGCCTGCTTTGACTCTACTATACTTTTGACCGCTGCATCATCTTCGGCAGCCTCAATACCCGTAACAAAAAAGGTAGAGCTAACCTGATATTTCTCTAAAAGAGCCAGGAGCTTATCCATGGTGCTGCCATGGGGGAGGCCCTCAAAGGTCAAGGCAAGAACCTTCTCTTTAGCCGCTATGCCGGACAATAAAGAGGCTTTAGCCAAAGGTTCCGCAGAAAACAGCGCCGTGGCCTGAGCGATAGCCCCATCCCGGTCATGGCTAATGCCATCCAAAGCCAGGCCCTCTCCTGAACCCTTTTGGCCGCAACCTGACAGGCCTGCCGTCATCATCGCCAAACTTAATAGTAAAGCGGAACTTTTTTTTAAGAAGCTTTTGATCTTTATTTTATCCTGCATTTTATCCCGCACTTGCCTCCTTTTCCCGCTTTGGCCTTTACTACATGCTCCAATAAAGGAACCCCTGCTCTTCCATTTCTTCTTTATCAAACATACCGGGAATATCAATGAGGATATAGGGACTCTGGCCAGGGTTACGGTACATTGCTTGCAGAGCCGCAGTGGAAAGGCTGGCAAATTCCTGATGAGCTACGGCAAATACCAGACAATCACCATCGCCTATCTCCTCAGCTTCAACGAGGTCTATGCCTAATTCCTTAGCCACTCCTTCCTTATCGGCAACGGGATCGAACAGCCTTACTTCAACGCCGTATTCCCGCAGCCTGGCCGCAATACCGGGAACCATAGTATTGCGGGTGTCGGGGCAGTTGGCTTTATACGTTATCCCCATAATATAAACCTTAGCGCCTTTGACCAGCCTGCCTCCGTTGATTAGCTGGCGGATCACCATATCGGCTGCATAATGGCCCATGCTATTATTGATTTTTCTGCTGCTTTGCACTAACTGGGAAGCACCCTGTACTTCTTCGGCTTTATAAATCAAATAATAGGGGTCCACGCTGATACAATGGCCTCCTACCAGGCCGGGATGAAAGCCCAGAGCGTTCCACTTAGTATTCATAGCGTCGATGACATCCTTCGTGGAAATACCCATCCGGCAAAGAGTCATGGACAGCTCATTCATAAAAGCAATATTTACGTCCCGCTGGGTATTTTCCGCCAGCTTAGCGGCCTCCGCCACCTTGATGCTGCTGACTACCTTCACACCCGCCTTCATGATAATCTCATAGACAGCGGCAGCCTCCAAGGCCGTCGCCCGGTCCATACCGGCAACCAGTTTGATGATGTTGTCCAACCGGTGAATTTTATCACCGGGATTTACTCTTTCGGGAGAATAACCTACAAAAAAATCAACGCCGCAGGTATATCCGGAAATCTTCTCAAGAAGAGGAATGCAAATATCTTCCGTAGTACCCGGATATACTGTAGACTCAAACATAACAATTGCGCCTTTGCGCAGGTTCCTGCCAATGCTGCCGCAAGCCCTTTCCATGGCGGACAAATCGGGAAGATTATTTTTATCTATGGGAGTAGGCACAGCCACAATAAAAAAAAGCGCTTCCCGCAACGCCCCTTCATCTACCGTAAATCTCATGGCCGTATTTCGCAGTACCTCATTACCTACCTCGTTGGTGGGATCCAGCCCCTCCCGATAGCGTTGAATTTTTTCAGCATTAAGATCAAATCCGATTACCGGAATCTTTTTGGCAAAGGTGACGGCAAGGGGCAGCCCTACATACCCTAAACCCAAAACAGCAAGCTTCTCTTTCCCGCTCAGCAGCTTTTCGGCTATCGACATTTATCTTCTCCTTTAGGAAAAATAAATTATTTGACTTTTTTAATTGTACTAATAAAATTATAAATTGTCATTGAGGAAATTATGGCAAGAAAGAGAATGATTACTATAAAATCTAGACTTATCAATAACTTAAACACTTTTGCTCAGCGAGGGAGAAACCAGGAAATAAAAGGTTTTAGTTAGCTCCATTGCATTAAAGAAGTTCTTAACGGCATCTTCATTTTGCATAATTTATATTTTATTTATTTTTTTGATATTTTTAAATTAAATAGTAAAAATTATTAATATCGCTATTTTTAGCTCAAAAAAACGAGCTCCGGGGAGCTCGCTTTTATTATTGCCCTTATTTTTTTATGAAACGGAGAGTGTTCCTTCTACAGCAATACTTTCTATTACGGAAGCGAGGCAACTTTTACAATGGTGATATCACCCTGGGCCGCCGTGGCCGGTATGGAAATAGCAGCTCCCGAATCATTGACCAGCGTTAATGTGGAAGGCGCCTGGGCAACCCGGACTACGGCTGTGCCGGAAACCTGGCCTGTTCCTAAAGGCGAGGCTGACTGAGATTGGGTGACGCCGTTTAAGCGGAGAGCAAAATTAATAGTTGAAGGGGCGGGGATGCCGCCGGTGGCTATCCACCAATTGACCAGGTAATAGCCGGTTTCATTGATGATGAATTCTCTTGTCCCCTGATTATAAGAAATATTGCCCCGGTCTGTCCGGATATTGTCAAAGGGCACAGCGGCACCGTTAGCCAGGGAGGATAAAGCGCCGCCAACCCATATGGTATCAATAAGGGTGGAACTGATCTCGGGGCCGGTGGCTCCGGTTACACCGGTAAGGCCTTGCGGTCCTACAGGCCCCTGGGCTCCCGTCGGTCCGGCAGAACCTTGGGGCCCCATAGGGCCCTGGGCTCCCACCGGGCCGGCTGCGCTTCCAGGTAGTTCCCGTTGTTACGCTTGGCTATTGCAAGAAAGATGAGTTGGTATAATTGGGGCATCATATACTTAATGTATCCAAAAGGATTTTCGGAACGGCGGCCGCTGCAATTAGGATATACGTTTGAGATGACATGAGGAGCTCCTTTCGGTTTGGAATATTTTGTGGTATCATACAAGTACAATACATGAACTACTGATGTGAGGTAACGATAAACAAGAAATTTGTCGAGCAATTTTGAGCCAAAAGCTATCTATGATTATGATGGAGGCAAAATAAATGTTTAATGAAATTTGTATATATGAAGCAAAAATTGAAAAACAAAATGAAATCGAGCGACTTATGAAAGAGGTCGCCGACTTTTATATGGAACAGGATGGTGTGATGGAGGTGCGATATATTAAACGTACTCATCGACAAAAAGATTTTAATGCCGTGAAAGAAGGCGATTTGCCTGTTCGTCTAACTCGTCATGTAGGTAAAATAACCTATGTCTTACACTGGACAGTTAGAGATGAGGAAACTCATGCTCGTGTTTCTAAGCTTGGTCTGGAGCATTTTTACAAACGCTGGAATCGTTGTTTGACTACTATGCCCAAAATTATTTTAGGAGAAAATATTGTTTAGATAATTAGGATACTTTTCACCCTGTTTTTTTAAAGCGGGTGATGGGAATCGCTCCACTCACCGGCGCACAGGCACAAGGCCTGGCGGCTCGCTATCACCCTGGGGCGGGCAAACCCTCCCCATAGGTCGGCTTTGCTGATCCGCCTGTTCGATTCCCCCGATCAAATTCTCTAAACAAAAAAACCACTCGATGAGTGGTCTTGGTTTTTTTTAGAGCGGGTGATGGGAATCGAACCCACGTAGCCAGCTTGGAAGGCTGGAGCTCTACCATTGAGCTACACCCGCTAGCTTGTTAAACTCTCTCGCTAGCCATGTCCGTTAAAGTTCTGTGGCCATTAAGTTGTTTAAATAAAGAATGGCTCCCCGAGTAGGATTCGAACCTACAACCTACCGGTTAACAGCCGGTTGCTCTACCGTTGAGCTATCGAGGAGCATTTCCTGGCAGCGACATACCTTCCCAGATCTTAAGACCAAGTATTATCTGCGCTGAAGGGCTTAACTGCTGTGTTCGAGATGGGAACAGGTGGGACCCCTTCGCCATAGCCGCCAGGACTTCTAGCTTGTCTTTTTCCGCCTAGACATCTGCGTTCCAATATCATCGGATAGCAGATTGTGTTCTGTAAGAACCTGCGGGCACTTCCTCAAGTTGCTCAGTCATGTACCAGAGTACACTCCCTCGCCCCTTTCGTCGTTTCCCTTGACTAGTCGAAAAAATCCGGCGCTAGTTTTCTTTCAAGGATGCAATTGTCTTGATCCCTGAAAACTGCATAGACATTTCCTGCACAATTCGGTTCAATAAGGATAGTATGGTCAAGTCCTCGGCCTATTAGTACCGGTCAGCTCAATACATTGCTGCACTTACACCTCCGGCCTATCTACCTGGTCTTCTTTCAGGGGCCTTACTTCTTGCGAATGG
>JBCFAO010000035.1:0-44548 GCA_038562165.1 Clostridiales bacterium
ACGACATAGCCAAGAGATATGAGGCGCTGCACTCAAGTTACTGAACCGCCGTATGCCGAACGGCACGTACGGTGGTGTGAGAGGTCGGCTGCCCGACTAATGGGCAGCCTCCTACTCGATTCGACAAAAAACCGTATCATTTCCACTTATCCCCTGCTCTGTGCTTGACAGCATGCAGAGGATCAAACCGCACTGTCGCTATCCTCCGCTTCTGAAATTTTGATTCACCATCAAAATTTAGAAACGAAGGACAAGCCATATGGCAGAAAAGAAAGAATACCGAAGAAGTATATTTGACCTACTACCGGATGAAGCGCCGTGAAACTTATCTTGAAGAAAGAGGTGTGGTAAACGGCGTGTTTTACTGCAGCGCTCTGGACACGGAGGAAATTAACGGCGAGGATGCAATTCCGGAACCTATTTTCATTCTCGTGTGTGAATGTGGCGGTAAATGAAGTTATGGCAAAGGGGCTCCACCAGCGCGTAGCACAACTTTCCAAAGAGGAACAAGCTTTGGTTTTTGCCCTGTATTTTCAAGGGGAAATGCAGGTGAAACTGAAGATAAAAACCGGAATCAAGCAGCAAACCACTAGCTATCGCAGCCATTAGATCCGGTTGAAACTCAAAAAAGGATGGAAGAAATAAAAATATTTTTTGTAGACCCCCTCACGAAACCGGATTAGTAGTGAAGGGGTTTTTTATACCCCGATTGTTCTTTGAAAATTTCATATCCGATAACCTAAATACTTTAGCTGACGGTGCTTTAAAAGGCAAAGCGACTTCGAGGGATGCGCCAAGACCACCTGTAGGATTTTAGTGAGAAAATGAAACTGCCTATCTATATTTTTCTTTTCTGTTCATTCTTTCTCATCTACTAACCTATCAAAGACGGCCAAACAAGGTGCTAAGCGGTACCCATCCGACCGTAAAACAGGCTGTGGCAGCCTGTTTCGCAATAATCCCGTCAGCCCATAATGATACTTCTGTCCAGTCACAGTCCGAGTGGTAACCAATCCACCGCAGGCAATGAGGGCAGTCGGCGGAGATCCCGGCGAGGGTGAAATTCCCATGATGCGGTATAGCTAACCGCAGTTTAGGTTGTTGCCATTTGTGCTTGGGAAGTAGTGTCGAATTAAGCACAGAGAAAAAGACTTAATGTCAGAAGCCATGCAAACCGCTCTGTCATAGCAAACAGAGTAATTACAACAGAGCGGTTTGTATTTTTGTGCCATTAAGAAAACAAAAGGAGGTGCACATTTTGGGAGAACAAAAAAGAATTATAAGGCACGGAGATATTTTCTATGCTGATTTAAGCCCAGTGGTGGGCTGTGAGCAGGGGGGCATCCGCCCTGTACTTGTTATACAGAATGATATTGGAAACCGGTACAGCCCTACGGTCATCGTTGTAGCTATAACCAGTAAATCTAAAAAAGAGTTGCCTACCCATGTGGAACTTGGTTGTATGGAAGCACTGCAGAAAAATTCGGTTGTCTTGCTTGAGCAGATAAGAACCATAGATCGCACCCGGCTTTTAGAATACATAGGAAGCGTAAGTAGGTTACGAATGCTTTTAATTGATCAGGCATTATTGCTTAGTATAGGGCTATCAATGGAGAAAACTGAACAAGCAAAATGATTCAGATATAAGAAAAATCAAATTGGATATAAGGAGGCTATTTCTATGTCAAAAGAGCAAACAGCCAATGAAGTCAAATATAAAATCACATTGAAGTTCTTAGCAATCCTGCTTCGTAACGGCCTGATTACCAGCGAAGAATATGAAGAAATTGATGCTTTGAATCGCCAAACATTTCTTCCTCAGCTTGCAAAAGTATATGTGTAATAACAGTAGCTATTCTAAAACTTGTGTGGTAATGTGTGTTGCTAACAGAAGGTAAATTCTGTTAGAAAGGAGGAAACTATAGTGGCAGGCGAACAGAAAAAAATAAAAAAGATAACAAAAATAAATCCTGTAAAATCTCATGTAATGATGCAGCTTCAGCCACAGAAACGGGTTTGTGCCTACTGTCGTGTCAGCACAGATTCCAGGGAGCAACAAAATTCCTTTATTGCACAGACAGCTTATTATGAAGAATTGATCGGCAAAAGAAGCGATTGGGAATATGCTGGAATCTATGCAGATGAGGCTCGAAGTGGAACGAAGCTCCAGAAAAGAGATGACTTCCTGCGCATGATAAAAGATTGTGAAGCCGGAAAAATTGATATGATCATTACAAAATCAGTCACCCGCTTTGCAAGAAATACAGTTGATAGCATTAAAGCAATACGTAAGCTAAAATTACTTGGTGTTGCAGTGTTTTTCGAAAAAGAGAATATCAACACCTTGTTTGAGAGTAGTGAAATGCTCTTAACCATCCTAAGCTCACTGGCACAAGGAGAGGCCGAAAGTATTTCAACCAACAACAAATGGGCAGCAGTTAAACGGTTTCAAGAAGGTAGCTTTAAAATAGGAACACCTGCCCACGGATATGTTAAGGACGAGAATGGCGAACTGGTCATTGATGAGCAGGAGGTAGAAACTGTACGCTATATTTTCAAACAATATTTAAACGGAAAGGGCTCTTATGTAATTGCAAAGGAATTGACTGGGAAAGGTATACAAACCATTCGAAATGCTGAAAAATGGTCGGATGGGGTAGTAAAGGAAATTCTTCTAAATCCAATATATACAGGAAACTTAATATTGCAAAAGACATTTACTACTGAGGGAGTCCCCTTTAAGCGAAAGAGAAATAAGGAAGAGCTGCCTCAGTATTTTATTTCTGAGAATCACGAACCCATCATTAGTATGGAGGAAGCAGAAGCGGTCAAAGAAATTTATGAATATCGCCGTAGGCAGATGAAAGTCGATGGCACAAAATCGCAAAACAGGTATGCATACAGCAGCAAAATCATATGCGGAGAATGTGGCAGGGTATTCAGGAGACAGAAAATCTATATCGGAAAGCCGTATGAAAAAGTGCAATGGTGCTGTATTCAGCACATTGAGGATAGGGAAAAGTGCAGTATGGTTGCAATCCGAGAGGATATTATACAAAACGCATTTACCTCAATGTGGAATAAACTCTCCAGTAACTATACGGAAATTCTTTCCCCACTGCTGGAATCATTAAAGAGACTGCGTGCTGATGAACAGCAGGAAAAAGAAATCAGAGAGTGTAATGATAAGATTATAGAATTGTCAAAGCAGAGTCATATCTTAAGCGGTGTAGCCGCAAAAGGATATCTTGACTCTGCTATTTTTATAGAAAAACAAACTGCACTACAAATAGAGCTGGATGCCATGCGAAAAAAGAGGAAGGCCTTGCTGGATGACAGCGGATTTGAAAATGAAATCTATTATACCGAACAGCTCATAGGGCTGCTGGAGAGCCATCCTGGAATACAGGATACATACCGTGAAGATTTGTTCTTAGAAACCGTGGAGCAAATCGTAATCAAGGAGGGTGAAATTGTAAGCTTTCGCTTGAAGAACAGCTTGGAGCTTACGGAGAACTATGGAAAGGAGGGCAATGATAATGGCAATGCAAAGACATACGCCGATGGGATTTCGGATGCGAAATGGTAAAGTGTTTTTTGAAGAAGAAAAAGCAAATGTCGTAAGAAAGGTTTTTACTGATTATCTTTCTGGAATATCCACATATGCAATTGCAAGAGAGCTTACAGCAAGTGGGATTCTAAACGCAAATAATAAGCCATCCTGGAATCATGGCTCTGTAGGCAAAATCTTAGAAAATGTCAAGTATCTGGGAGATGAAATGTACCCCCAGTTGATAGATACAGAAATCTTTGAACAGGTGCAGAACCGAAGGCAGGAACAGCGTAAAAAGCTCGGTAGGGTTGTGCAGCCAAATAGTATGAATAATCAAAGCTCTTTCAGCGGCAGACTTTGGTGCGGGGAATGTGGGGAGCCATTTAGAAAATATATAGAGAACTGTGGGAAAGCCTCAGAAAAAAGCAAATGGAAATGTAAGCATTATATTTATAAAAATAGAGTTCATTGTAACTGTGGTGTAATGACAGATGAACAGATAAAAGATGTTTTTATCCTTGCAGTAAACAAGGTAATAAAGAATCCCTATCTACTGCAGAAAAAACAAAAGGAACTCCCAAAGAGATATTCTCCCGAATATTTAAAGCTGGATCAAAAAATAAAGGACATGGAAGCAAATGAACAATTCTCATCTAAGGAGCTGTCAACTTTGATTTTTCAAAGAGCAACACTTCTTTACCAGTCGGCACAGATTTATGATTACGAACATCAAACGGAAAAGATAAAGCAAGCTCTTGCGGACAGAAAACAGCAAACAGAGTTTAATGAAGAATTATTTTTACAGATAATCAAACAGCTGGTCATTTACGAAGATGGACGCATTGAAGTTGAATTTATAAATGGGCTTATCGTCCATGAAACTATGAGCCAAACGTATTAGGAAAACTGCAAAAACCCTTATTCTATGCGGGATAAGGGAATACCAAAATAAAATATGAGCTATCACATTACACAGGATACCGCCTAATTGGACAAGATAGGCGGTATTTTTGTATCTGGATAGCGGAACTTCGGGTCAACTTGGCCCGAAGTGGAAAGGGGGGATTACAAATCCCTGTGGGGCTTGACCTAAAAAATCAAGCCCCTTTTTCATGCCATAAAACAGACAAGGAGGAAAAACGCATGGCAAAAAATGAGCCAAACAAACCGGACGAAGTAAAAACCGCCCCGGCACAGGAAGCCGCAGCAGAAGAAAAAAGCACTCCCAAACCCATGCCGGAGATTGGCGGCAAAGCTCCTGCCCCGGAAAAGACTGCCGAAGAAACAGCGGCACTTCCCCATGAGGACGGAGCCGCCCTGCATGAATCTGATAAGGACAGGCCGAAAGTACCTACCCCCATTGACATTCCCGCCCCCGGTGATGTGGTGGTTTCCTTTGACAAAATCAATGAGATTGTTTCCGGGAAACAGGCGGCGGTAAAGGAAGCGGAGCAGACCGCCCCCGAAAAAAAGGACATGGAAAAATCAGCACACACCGAAAAAAAGGCAGAGCCAGAGAAACCCGGTATGGATAAGGGAAAGGAAAACGAGCCGAAAACGGCTAACAGCAAGCCCAAATCTCGCTCACAAAAAACCACTGAAAAAGCGGACAAAAAGCCTACTCGCCCTGCCAAACAGGAAAAAGCCCCAAAGGCTGTAAAACCGGAAAAGCCGGATAAACCGAAACAAGCCGCAGAAATTGGCGGCGGGGCTTCTGATTCCCCGCAAGCTACGGAACAGGCACAGCAGGAAACGCCGTCCCCTGCCCCGGAACTGCCGTCCGAACCGAGGGAAGCACCCCGCCCCGGCGAACAGGAACAGATTGTTTATCTCAATCTTTCCGAGCTTTTCGCTTTCAAAGATCACCCGTTTCAGGTTCGTAATGATGAAGAAATGGCGGCTATGGTGGAAAGCGTTAAGGACAAGGGCGTTACCCAGCCTGCCATTGTGCGCCCCCGTGAAGATGGCGGCTATGAAATCGTATCAGGCCACCGCCGCCAGAAGGCCAGCGAATTAGCCGGATTTGCGGATATGCCTTGTATTATCCGCAACATGACGGACGAACAGGCCATCACGTAGATGGTAGAGGACAACACCAACCAGCGTGAAAATATCCTGCCCAGTGAACGGGCCAAAGCCCTGCAAATGCAGTTGGAAGCCATCAAGCGGCAGGGCGCGCGAACCGGCAACGGGCAACGCTCCAATGAGGTTGTAGCAGAGCGCAACAAAATGACGGTCAAGCAGGTTCAGCGGTATATTAAGCTCAATGAGTTGGTTCCCGACCTTATAAAAATGGTGGACGAAAAGAAAATCGCGTTCACTCCCGCCGTGGAGCTTGCGTTCATCAAGCCCAAAAATCAGCGGTATATCGCTATCGCCATTGAGGGCCAGCAGTCGGCTCCCTCACTCTCACAGGCACAGCGTATGCGTGACCTTGACCAAAAGAAGTTGTTAAACCCCGATGTGATTGACGGAATCATGTTAGAAGAAAAAAAGGAGGCAGACAAAGTGATTATTTCAAGTCAGGAATTAAGCCAGTATTTCGGCAAGGAGAAAACACCTCGCGAAATGAAGGATACCATTATGAAACTGCTGGAGGAAAACAAGGCGAAGCTGAAAGAGGTTTCGGCTCCTCAAAAGAAAGCCGAACAGGAAAAATAAGCACTTCGGGTCAAGTTGGCCCGAAGTCGGTATATGCGGGGCTTTGCCCCGTGCCCCAAAGCTCTAAGGATAAATATATTCCCCGTCGCCGCTTATTGGGTAGCATAGCCGGGAAAATCGGTCAAGAGCTTGCCGCCGTAGGCGGTGCTTCGCACTCTTGACGGATTTCTCCCGGTTATGCTTTAAGGCAGTCAAGCGACGGGGATATATATTCCTTTGAGCTGCTCCCTTTCCAAGCGTGGAAAGGGCGGGGGGATAGGTTGACACATTCAGCGCAACAAGAACGGAGGTGCTTAAATCATGAAACGACCTTTAGCATACATTACTGCCGCGTGATGCGGCAATCACGATACGGATACCAAACAGGCGGCGCAGTATTGCCGGGCAGTCTATGAAGCCGGGTTTTCCCCGGTTTGCCCGACCCTGTATCTTCCGCTTTTTCTCAATGACGCAATCCCGGAGGAACATAAAAGCGGCATTGATATGAGCCGGGATCTCCTGCGCCGCGCCCATGTACTTGTCGTATGCGGAAGCGATATTGACGAGGACGTGAAAAACGACATTGCCGTTGCCGGGCGGCTGAACATCACGGCAACCACGCTGGACGGGATTCTGACCGTGAAAACACAGGGGCAGGAAAAAGACCATGCTTGAAGCCTTTGTTACCAATCTTGGACGGTATAACGAGGGATATTTGGACGGGGAGCCTTTAAAGCTCCCTGCCACCACCGAGGAAGTGCAGGCTCTTTTGAAGCGTATCCATGTGGACGGTGTGCGGTATGAGGAAATTTTCATTACTAATTATGAAACCGACATTCCCGGTCTGCGTGACTGCTTAGGAGAATATGAAAGCATTGATGAGTTGAACTTCTTGGCTTCCCTGCTGGACGATATGGAGGAATGGGAGTTAGAAAAGTTTTCTGCCGCCGTGGACTTCGGGGAGTACAACAGTGTACCCGCCCTAATTAACCTTACGCAAAATCTGGATTGTTTTGAGTTTTACGCCGGGGTTGAGAATGAGGAAGATTTAGGCCGCTACTATGTTGAGGAAATGTGTACGCTGGAAATCCCGGAGCATTTGGAAAACAATATTGATTATGAAGCCTATGGGCGGGATATGAACTTGGACGACGACGGGCGTTTTACCGATGGCGGCTATGTGGTACGGACAGGCGACAGCTTCACTGAGTATTACAGCGGCAGGGACGATTTACCGGAGGAATACCGAATTTTTGCTTATCCCGAACCGGAAAAATCCATCAAGAAAACGCTGGAAAGCTACGGGAAGATGATAAACGAAACCGTCACCGCCGCCCGTGAGCGCCCCCACCCCGCCAATGCGGAACGATAACCAACTTCGGGCCAACTTGGCCCGAAGTGTGAAAGGAGGTTAAAGCCTATGGCAAAAACGAAAACTACCGCCGAGCCGATTTTGGAAAATGAACACGTTAAGGAGCTTTTGGCGATATTGCGGGAAAACAATTCCCCGTCCACAAAGGATTTTCTTGCGGTTCTGCATCATGTCGGAGCAATGGAAAAACAGCTTGACGCCGCTGTAAAGGAGCTTGCCGCCATGCGGCAGGAACTCCGAACAGCACAGGAACAGAACCACCCGGTTAAGACCGCTTTGCAAAAGGCGGTCATTGTTATGCAGGGGCAGGTATTGGACTTGCGGGATAAATTGGCGGAGCTAAAGCAAAGCGTCATAGACGGTTGTAAGAACGCCGTTACCGCTTTTAAGGAAACCGGCATTTCCGCGCTGGATAACGTAGCCCGGTTCTTCAAGGTGCGCCCCACTTTAGAAGCCATGCGGGATATGCTCACAAAGGATATTCAGTACGACGATAAGGCTATTGCCAAAATCGAAGCC
Source organism: Clostridiales bacterium (assembly GCA_038562165.1). Classification (GTDB taxonomy): domain Bacteria; phylum Bacillota; class Peptococcia; order DRI-13; family UBA5745; genus WRMS01. The sequence goes on from JBCFAO010000035.1 coordinate 8,085, forward strand.
ATCAGCACCGAATACCATCAAGCCGGGCGGCATTTGAAAAACATGGGTCGGGTCATGCTTGGCAGAGAAGCGGCACAGGAAGTAAAACAGCCCGGCAAGCTGGCGGCGGTCATATCCGCTCCATTCCGTGCGGAGCGTTCCCATTTTTCCAGTATAAAAAGCCATATAGAAAAATCTTTGAATACGCTGGCACGGTTGGAAGAACGGGCGGCAGAGAAAAAGCCCTCTATCCGGGAAGCTCTTGCTACTCACAATGAAAAAATCGCGCAGGCACAAAAGGACGCTCCCACCACAGAACGCCCCCGCCCTGTCAATGCAGAGAGGTAACACACTTCGGGCCAACTTGGCCCGAAGTCCTCCCGCCTATACGATTGCCATATCTGGCAGGAAAGGAGGAATTTCATGCAGGAAGATATTGAACGCCGGACGGTTGCCCTATCTGTCAATGCTACAAAACTGACGGGCCGGACGCTGGCAAAGGTGCTGGCGGCAGCACTCCGGCAGATACAAAAGGGCCATCAGAAGCGGCAGACCCCGCAGGGCAGACAGAGCGTAAAAAAGTTGATGAACCACGGCGTTTCTACAAACAGTCTTGACCTGTCCGGGGATACGAAGCTCTTTGACCGTGTGGCCCGAAAGTACAATGTAGATTATGCTTTTCACAAAACCGGGCCGGATAAATATTTGTTATTCTTCAAGGCCGGGCAGGCTGACGCTATTACCGCCTGTTTTGGCGAATATACAAAGCTGGTGCTGAACCGGGGCAAGAGCCGCCACCCCTCTATTCTGAAACAGTTAAAAGCCTTTGCCGACAGGGAGCGCACCAAACCGCGACAAAAGGAACGAAAACGGGAGGTGGTGCGGAATGAACGATAAAATCCGTAGATATGTGATTCCCAATGTTCCCTATCTGTTGGTGCTGTGGTTCTGTCTGAAGCTCGGCACAGCCTACCGCCTTGCGGCAGGTGCAGACTTCGGAAATAAACTGGTTGGCATGATAAAGACTATAAGCCCGGCGTTTGCTTCATTTGCGCCGGGCTTTGTGCTGTCCGATTGGCTCATTGGCCTTGCCGGGGCGGTCATACTCCGGCTGGTGGTATGGTATAAGGTAAAAAACGCAAAAAAGTTTCGGAGGGATGTGGAATATGGCTCGGCCCGGTGGGGAACGGCAAAGGACATCAAGCCCTTTATCGACCCAAAATTCAGCAACAACGTGATACTAACCGGGACAGAGCTTCTTACCATGAATACCCGACCCGCCAATCCCGCCAACGCCCGAAACCTTAACTGCTGTATCATAGGCTCCAGCGGAAGCGGGAAAACTCGCTTTTGGCTGACCCCACAGCTTTTACAGGCTCATTCGTCCTATGTGGTGGTTGACCCAAAGGGCGGCATTTTAGAGCAGGTCGGCTCTTTTCTGAAAAAGCAGGGCTACAAAATCAAGGTATTCAATTCCATTGATTTTGCCCGGTCAATGCACTATAACCCGCTGGCCTACTTAAAGACGGAAAGCGATATTTTGAAGTTTGTAAACGCTCTGATTGAGAACACAAAGGGCGACGGTAAAGAGGGTGATCCATTCTGGACGAAAGCAGAAACCTTGCTTTATTGTGCTTTAATCGGCTATATCGTCCTTGAGGGGCCGGAGGAAGAACGCCATATCAATACCCTAGTGGATATGCTGAACAGCATGGAAACAAGGGAAGATGATGAAAATTTCAAGAACGCCGTGGACTATATGTTCCTTGGCTTGGAAAAGCGCAATCCCAACCATTTTGCGGTGCGCCAGTATAAAAAATTCAAGCTCGCCAGCGGGAAAACCTCGAAAAGTATCCTGATTTCCTGCGGAGCCAGACTTGCCCCATTTGATATTGGACAGCTCCGGGAGATTATGAGCTATGATGAAATGGAACTTGACCGCATGGGCGATAAGAAAACCGCCACCTTCTTCATCATCAGCGACACCAATACGACCTACAACTTTATTGTTGCCCTTGCTTTTTCGCAGATGTTCAATCTTTTGTGTGAACGGGCTGATGCTTTATATTGTAAAGGGGGAAGTTAAAAACCCCGAATACACATAGGCAGTCAGACCGTTTGCGGCACGAACGGACGGACACGGCTTCGGCTTTGAGCCGGGAATGGAACGGCAACCAATGCTCCCACAGCCCCGCCCTGTGCGGCCACGTTGGGCTGATGTGAGCATCTGCGGGTTTACCCCTGTGGAGGGGAAGTCCCCTGCTGTGCGCCGCACACCGCCCATGGAGTGAGGGGCATGCTCTTTGGAAAATATTTCGTTCGCAGTTATCTCGGAAAATGAAAAAATTCCGCTCAAAACCTGTTTTCAGTGCGACCCTTAATGAGAGGCTTTGGCCTTCGGCCTGTATGACAGGCGGCGCACATTGAAAACAGAATCACGCTGCCGTTAGGATACCGAGGCCGCAACCTTGCATTCAGCCGTTTCATGGGAACGGCGGCGAGGGCAGCCAAAGGAAAACGCACCATAGCCCGGGCAGGCTCAGTGCAGGAATGTATTCGGGTAGACAGCGGAAGGGCATCTCTCGAACTTCACCCATGCACGAAGCGATGAACCCCGCCCGCCATTCGTGGTAAAGAGGGAAGGTCTAAGGAAACCGAAATAGTAACAGACATCATTTATTACAGAAAAAGGAGCCGCATCTTATGAAAACAACCGCTACTGCTCCCGATATGGGCACAAGCGCGGCAGGGACGCTCGACCATAAGGTTGAAGCCGAGCCGATAAAGTTGCTAAAGCGGATTGGCTCCACGACCTTCATCGTGAACGTCCATTTTAGCAACACCAGCACCGAACCGCTGGAGGATAAAATCCATCGGCTGATCCAGCGGGAGGTGGAAAATGCCGCCTGATATCACAAGTGCCGCAACGAGTTCTGCCCGCCGGAAAGAGGAATCCATGAACACAAAGCTGACCATTCTGTATGAGCGCCTTTCGCGAGACGACGAATTGCAAGGGCCTTCCAACTCGATCCTAAACCAGCGCCAGCTTTTGGAGGAATATGCTGAGCGCAACAATCTGACACCCTACTTGCACATTCACGATGACGGTTACTCCGGCACGAACTGGGATCGCCCCGGCTGGCAGGAGCTGATCGCAAGGATTGAAGCAGACGAGGTAGGTTGCCTGGTCGTCAAGGATTCCAGCCGCATGGGGCGCGACTACCTCCGAGTGGGCCTGTACCGTGAGATGTTCCGCGAAAAGGGCGTACGGCTGATCGCCATTAATGACGGCCTTGACAGTTCGGTCGGGGAGGACGATTTTACTCCCTTTAGAGAAATCATGGCGGAATGGTACGCGAGGGACACATCCAAGAAAATTAAATCGGTCATCGCCGCCAAGGGCAAGAGCGGCAAGCCCACCTCCTGCACCCCACCCTACGGTTTCATCAAAGACCCGAACGACAAAAACCATTGGCTGGTTGACCCCGAGGCCGCCGCTGTGGTGAAACGCATTTTTCAGATGGCGGTCGATGGTATGGGGGTTCATCATATCGCGGGAGCACTTGCGCAGGATAAGGTTGAGCGCCCGTCCTACTACCTTGGCTCCCGTGGGCGGGGGCGACACAAAAATGATTACGACCGTGACAATCGGTATGCGTGGGGCAGCGCCACCATTGCGCACATCTTACGCAAAGCGGAGTATGCCGGGCATACGGTGAATTTTCGCACATCCTCCGCCAGCTTCAAAAGTAAGAAAAAGGTCAACAATGCGCCGGAGGATTGGCTGATCTTCGAGAATACCCACGAGGCCATCGTTGATCAGGCTACTTTCGATTTGGTGCAGAAACTCCGCGAAACCCCGCGCCGGATTGACACCCTCGGTGAAGCAAATCCGCTGACAGGACTGCTCTACTGCGCCGACTGCGGCGCAAAGCTCTACAACCACCGCAAGGCGCACACGGCGAAGCCAACGCACAAAAAGCTAACCGATGTGTACTGCTGCTCGACCTACAAGCTCAGTAATTCCAAGTTCAACACCCAATGCTCCCCGCATCACATCAGCACGGAGGCGGTGCGGGGGATTATCCTCGATGTGCTCCGCAAGACCACCGGTTATGTCCGCGCCCATGAGGAGGATTTTCTCCGGCGGGTGCGTGAAAATTCTGCGATTCAGCAAGGCGAAACCGCCAAGGCTCATCAAAAGCTGATCGCCAAGAATGAGCGTCGGCTCTCGGAAATCGACCGTATCTACAAAAGCCTTTATGAAGACAAGGCACTCGGGAAAATTGATGAGGCGATGTTCACCTCAATGACCGAGGGCTATGGGCAGGAGCGGCTTGACCTCCGTGCCAAAACCGATGCCCTCCAAGCGGAGCTTGATGCGTTCGATGCCGACAGCGTTCGCGCTGACAAATTCGCCGAGGTCGTGCGCCGCTACACCAGCTTTGAAGAATTGACCACGCCCATGCTCAATGAACTCGTTGACAAGGTGATGATCCATGAGTGCCAGTGGTCGGAGGGAAACACCGGCGAGGGTGGCCGGCCACGCGGAGCCCGTACCCAGCGGGTGGATGTATATCTCAAATACATTGGCAGCTTCGATGTACCGGATATGCGAACGCCGGAGCAGATGGAGGCTGACCGCATCGCGGAGGAAAAACTGGCGGCAAGGCGTGCGTACCACCGGGAGAAAACCCGGCTATGGCAGGAGCGAAAAAATGCCGCTGCCAAGGCCGCAGAGGGGGTTGCTACGGAGGAGATTGCGGTTGCTTCTGCTCCTAAACCCGCCGCCTAACAACAAAATGAGTATACCGCAAAGAGCGGCTCACTGTCAAAATGGTGAGCTGCCCTTTTGCGTCTGGAAGGAGAATATGCAAATCTTGAAACGCACCATACCCATCGGCATGCCTCACCTTTTCTGCACTACCGTTTCGGTAGTTCCGAGACGCCAAATCATTATCTTCGCTTTAAATGATGCCGTCACGAATCGTTGCGGCATCTGAGGGGCTGTGATCCAAAGATAGTTTCCAAAAACTTGACATGACAAAGAATCCAAGCTATATGATGACAGGAGGTTCGGACTATCCGTGCCTCTTGTCTTGTTTTGACGGAGTCCCGAAACGGGACCCCATCGGCAAATGATCTAGTCGCCCATCCTGCTTCTCGTGGTGGTAAAATCTCATGTACAGTCATTTCATTAGCGGCCGGTTTCCGGCTGCGCAGCCGACCCGCAATGCGGGGCGATCCATAGGGGTCTGGGGTTTCCCCAGCAAGCAGATGCAGGCCGAAAGCGCGTGTGCGCGCCGGTCTGCCTTGCTTGCAAGCTTAATCAGCACGTAATGATTACAAGTAAGTTTCCCCATCAAACTCAATGAACGGAATCGTCCCTATCCTTGCTTAGATCTGCCGTTTCCAGTCAGATCCGGCGGGATTATGTGGATGGCAGATTCTCCGGCGATGAGATGCTGACGGGGGTACCAATGGAGAGAGAAAGACAAAGAACTGGCATTAGATGTTGCCCCATCCGTTTTTGGAAGGCCGCTTGATTTTCAGCAGGCTTCTTCATTCATTTCCTTGCCAGCGCCTGGTAGAATGGATATAATAATAGTATAATCCAATCACAGTCTCTATCAGGTGTGAGGCAAACGATGCTCGGAAGAGGGAGGTGCAGCTTATGCCAGAAGCATCGCATAAGACATTTGAGATAGATAACCGCCGGTTGTCTATCATCGTCTTTTCGCTGTTTTTCTCATGGCTGCTGGCCTTCCCCTTTGAAGGCAGGATACTGTACGCCCTCGCGGACTATTATAGCATCTCGGCCGGGTCCTTTGTCTTTGGAACAATGACCGCGCATTTTTCGGGGCTTCTCGCCTGCGGTTTTTTTGTCAGGAATATGCGAACAGCTAAAAAGCTCATGCTTTTTTCCATTGCGTTTTGCATTGCGGCTTCCGGCGTTTTTTTTGGCCCTCCATCCTTCCTGTGGGTGGTGGCACTGTACTCAGCGGCGTTTTTGGTCGGCTGCTGTGTGGCGGCATGGGGTTTTTATTTTAAGCATTGCACGCCAAAGGATGAACGCATCAAAACAATGGCAGATTGCCTTATTTTTTCAAACCTCCTGATGATCCTGCTCAACATGACGGCCATTCATATTTCACCGCACGCTGGGCTTGGTTTTTCTATGTTGATGCTGGGTTCGGCCCTCCTGTTCGCGTTTAGGCTGCCCAAAGAGAAAGTGACGGAAGAACTTCCGTCTTCTGAACAGGGTGAGGTATATGTCGGCAAAGCCGGTCCTCTCGCCTTTCTGAGCCTATTCGTTGTGATTATCACCATCAATTCCGGCCTTATGTATCAGGTGCAGGGTCCCGCCTTCGCACATCTGGAGTGGCTGACAAGCTGGTATTGGGCCGTGCCCTATATCGCAGCTCTGTTTATCATGCGGAATCTGCCCCGAAAAACAAACCGGGCCTATATCCTCTATGTGGCTATCGCCATGATCGGCCTTTCCTTCATCGCTTTTTTGGCGCTTGGCCGCTCCTGGACGGATTATCTTGTGGTCAACACCCTGATGCTGGGAGCCTGCGGCGTGTACGATCTGTTTTGGTGGAGCATCCTGGGGGAAATGCTGGAGCTGGACAAAAACCCCGCCAGAATCATGGGCGTCGGCCTCTCTGCCAATGTCCTGGGAGTTCTGCTGGGCGGGCTGATCGGAAATGCGATTGCCAGCACAAGCGGGCAAAGCCATAACCCTACCCTGCTGGCGCTGGGTGTGGTGTGCGTTACCCTTATCCTGCTTCCACCCTTACATGCACGACTTACTACCTTGCTCAAAAACCATGCTTACTTGAACACAATTACCGAAATGCCAGCTCAGGAGCAAACCCGCCTGATCTGTACGTTCAGTATCACAGAAAAGCTCACCGAGCGCGAGGGTGAAATCGCAGCTCTTCTCATCAAGGGCAACACCTACCGGATGATTGCCGGCGAGCTTCATGTGAGCGAAAATACCGTAAAAACCCACGTGAAAAACATTTACTCCAAAGCCGGAGTCCAAAGCAGGATGGAGCTGATGAATCTCCTTCTAGACACACACGCCACACACAAAACTCGATAACCCCTGATAAACAGCGACTTTTGAGGCCCCTCACCCGAAAGGGTGAGGGGCCTTTTTATGTAAAATCACCCTATCTGGTGATGCAGAGACAGCTTTGATTCCTGTAAAATAAAGAAAACGCTGCATACCAAGGGGGGATTGATTTGAAAAAAATTGTGTGGTACGCGCGGTGCTTTATGGCAGTCTCCATTTTCTGCGCGGCCGCTTTTGCGTTGGCTCTTATCTTGCAACCTCCGAATTGGAAGCCGTATGCGGCCCTGGCCTTGACCGCAGGACTCATTGTCGCCTTCCTTTTTTTCACCGTACGCAAAAAGCTCACAGCCGCACGACTGATTGTCGAGAATCAGATTCTCCATATTCAGCCCGCCGTCCTTCGTGAGTGGGACAGCATGAAAGAAAGCGAAATAGAGTCCTGCGAAACCGTCGAGATGTTCGTGTCCTGCTTTGGCATTCTGCTGGGCTCCAAGGTCATCAAGTTTAATCAGGAGGGTATCCGGCTCACAGCCGTGGAAATCGGGCGGGATTATCTCTCGCTGGACTACGGCAGGGATACGGATATTCGTAGCATCAGGCTGATCTATTCAAGGCCCGACAGCGCTGTTCTGGGGGGCGTCATTGAGAAGTTTCGTTACGAAACCGGGATTACGCCTACGATTGCAAACTGAACTCAAATGGAGGAATGACCATGTACTGCACACATTGCGGAAGCGCTTTACCGGACAATACCCACTTTTGCACAAACTGCGGAGTCCAAATAGAACCTGCGCTAAACACCCAACCCCCGCAGCAGGGTGGGCGCATCGGCTACTCCAACCGCATCCATGACCCGGCCTTCGCCCGGTATCTGAAACACACCAACCGCTGGTCTGCTCTTTTCTCTGTGATACTGGCCATCGCGGCGGTCATCGGTTTTTATATCTATGGCGAAACCAGCCGTGAGATGGAGAACCCTCAGGCACTGTTTATCGGTCTTGGTATCGGCGGAATGTTTTTGTTGATTGCACTTTATACTATCATCGCTAGAAAAACAAGTAAGACCTGGGACGGTGTGGTGGTTGATAAAACCATTAAGAAGAAAACCCGGCGCTATGACACCGGAAAGAATGATTCAACCATTGATTATTACACTGAGTATGCTGTCATTGTGCGGGATGAGCGGGGGAAAAAGCACCGGATAACCGCCGAGGACGACATGACTGTTTTTAATTATTTTCAGGTAGATGATCGGGTGCGCCACCACGCAGGCTTAAATTCCTATGAGAAGTATGATAAGTCCGGGGACAGCATTATCTTCTGCAACGCATGCGCCACACTGTGCCGGATCAGCGATGATGTCTGCTGGCGCTGCAAATGTCCACTTTTGAAATGAAGAAATAATCTTAGGCAAAAGGCTCTGGTAAATCTCTATTGGGAAAGGATGAGATTGATATGAAGAAATGGATGTTAGCGCTGCTAATAATGCCTATTATAACCGTGGGGTTGATGGCAGGTTGTAAAGATGACTCTAAAAGCGAAAACACAAGCAGTAACGAAGAATTTGTCGGAAGGTTTTCCGGCCCGGCGGGATTTATGGAGTTTACTGCAAACGGAGAGGTGCAGATTAACTTCTCTGATGACCATGTTTGGGATCTGTATCCCCCCTCCTACAATAAATCGCACAAATATCAATTTATCACAGAGGGGAAAGAGGTTGTGTCCTATGGCCAGGCAGAAAAACTGGTTTTGCTGAGCATAAAGGATGGGAAATATTTTGATACCTTGCCGTGTAAAGTAGAAGAAAGCAGAATAGTCCTCTATCCGGGAGGAGATTTTGAAGCAGTGTTTGAGAAAGAAGCAAAGTAAGCTTTTACTCATTTATCGTAGAAAGGATCGGTATATATGAATGGAAACCAGTTTGTGGTGCGCCGAAAAAATAGAAATATTGCCTCTGTTTTCATGATTGTGATGTTCATGATGACGATACTCGCCGCATGCGGAGACAGCGGTCAGCCTGCCGAAAAAGGCAGCAGCGCTTCCACATCAGCCCGCATTACAAAGCTCATCTATAAAAACGAAATGCAATCCTTCGACTACTTAAAGGAGGCTTTGGAAAAAGGTGACCAAAGCATCGACCAGCGTGCTTATGCCCTCCATGAGGCGGGCAGTATTTCCCTTGGCGAATCGGGGGAATTCTCCTTTTCGAGCAGCGGTCCCGGTTATAGGACGCAATTTTCCGGAGATACTGCCGACGAGATGGAAGAAGGGCCCATGCGCATCGAGATTACGGGGAAAATCGACACGAAGGCGTTGGACGAGATGATAGCCAAGGGATCGGGGTCAGCGGTAATCGGCCAGGGGCGATATACACATACGGTGAGCGTCACCAAAAAGTCTACATTTGCAAGGGGCGACTATGAATCGATAAGCTACACTGAAACCGCTGAGTGCGAGCTTCAAATTACGTATTCCTCCGATTCAAAGGAGATCAGTTTGTCGCCCCGGGACATTGCGTTCAACCTGAAAAGGAGCGGCAAAGAAATGTCGTCCTATAGCGGTGATATTAGTGAAAGCGCCTATGAGAGGGAAGAGCCCGGCAGCGCCATATTCTTCTTTGTCCCGGAATAAGGCCAGCACTGTCCGCCGACACCTAAGCGGAGATTTGTGCCGGAAAATATAGCTACGAAAGGAAATGTGATCATGAGAACAAAAATTATGCTGGCACTGTTGCTTGTGGCTTCCCTATTACTGGGAGGCTGTAATGAAAAGGTTGGATCGCAAAGTGAGCCGACAAAAAAGGAACAGACTTTTTACGTATGGATCTCCGTAGCTGTCACCTCCTCGGAACCTGTGAAGGCTTATGCCGACTGCATGCGGGAAGAGGACCGTAAAAAAATGGACGAGAGGGAAGCTGTCACCTTTGATGACCTTGATTTCCTGGCAGTCCCGGCATACACCAGAGAGGGAGAAAAATTGGAGATGGACGGCTCTGTTACAGTCTATATAACAGATGAAAACAAAACATCCATCACCATCCCCGTGAAGGGCTCCTATATCGTGGATGATGATTTAACCCCTGCTGCTTTGGAAACCTATTATCTGAGGTATTACAACGGAGAATTGACTGAATATTCCCCGCCCAAATACTAAAATATGCGACTCTGTTCCAACCCCGGCAGATGTTGCCTGTAAGGAGGAAGCCCATGAAAAAATCATTCGCACCAATAGCGCTTTTGGTCACTCTTTGCATATTGTTCACAGGCTGCTCGGAAAGTGAGAGTGCCGATGGAATGTTGAAAACGAAAGATATTTACGGAACCTATGAAGGCTCGGGAAGCGCTACCAAATACGAGGTCCCACGGAGCGAGACCGATATAAAAAACCAGAGGTATCTGTTTATAACGGGGGATGAGCGGGAAACACAAGGAGAGTTTGACGGCCTTGTCTTTACCTTTGAGAAAGACGATGAGGCTAAGGATACGATTTGGTACCAGAACAAAAAAGGACTCGCAAATGGCGAGTTAGAGTACAACTCCGCCACAGGGGAATGGGAGTACAATGCGGATTATTCATTAGGTACGGTAAGCACCGCCGTCACCTTTACAAAGGACGCGGACGGAATCCATGCGACGTTCGTTTTTACCCAGACCTTTGAAAGAGACCACTTTGAAAACCCCGAGCCGTCCGACGGCGTGAACGAATTCACCCTTAATCTGACTAAGACAAACTAAATCCTTTTGAAAGGCAGGTGCGACAATGGAACACACAAGACCCCCATTGCTCCGAACCGTTTTCGGCATGATGGTAAGTCCCGCTTCAGCACTAAAAGGCGCTTTATCCAGCAGATGGTATCTATCCGTGGCAGTCTCGGCTCTGGCCTTCGGACTGTTCTTTGTCCAAACAGGGCTTGATCTGTATAAAACGGGACAAAAAGATATGGTTTTCGTCCTTTTGTCAATCGGAGCTGGCGTTGCCTACGGCCTTGTGGCCATCCCCCTGATCGCCTCAGTCATGTGGGTGATACTCAAAGCAGCCAAAACAGATAAGGGCCTGTTACAAGCCATTTCAGCTTTCTGCTTAAGCTACAGCGGCGCGCTCATTTATGGCGTTTTAGGGCTGATTTTTTCCCTGGCGCTGGGCTGGAAAACCTCCGTTGCCTTTGGGGTCACCGGGGTTTTATGGGCCATCGGGCCCATGATGTTCACTATACGGGAACTGACGGGCGGAAAAAACGCCTTAAGTGTGCCACTGGCCACGCTGGTAGGCGCTTTGGTACTCGTCTCCTGGTCAGTTTTCGGCAACTTGTAGGAGGTGATGCGTGTGGAACTGGATTTTAGAAAAGGGAGAGCATTCAAAGCCCTGATTCGAAGGTTGTGCTTTATCGCCTTCGGTGTCGGCGCCATGGCCAATCCCCTGGATATCTTAAACCTGTACAACATCGGTGCCGGCGCATTCATAGGGCTTTTGTTCGGAGGGCTTTTTCGAATCTTTCTCAAGGGCTTTCTTAGCATGGTGAACGGCTCATTCCAAAAAGAAAAGGGGAAAGAGGCCATCCGCTATGCCGTGGACAGCGGCATGCTGTTTCTCTCTCCTTTTGCCCTGATGCTGCTGCTTGCCACGTTTTATCTGAACTGGTCCATGACCGTGCCCTTCATCTCGGCGGGCATTATGGCTGCGGGCACGGCGTCGGCCATCGAAATGGGAAGGCTGCAGGGCAAGCAAGCTATCAAAAACACCATAGCGACCTCGGTGGTGTCCTTCGCTGCTTCCTTTGTCTGGACGCTGTCTTTCCCAATCTTGTACAGAGCTCCCTCTTTGATAGAGGGCGGGGTTTCTCTGGTGCTTTCACTGATAGGAGGTGGCGGATTATGAGAAAGATTCTGGCAAGAATAGCACTGCTATGTATCTGTGCCGTATATTGTCTGCCGCTGACGGCCATGGCTGCCGGGCAGGGCGCCACCCCGAGTAAGCCATATGAAAAAGTGGTCGCAAAGAGCGGAAGCTGGTATGAAAATCGAATGAATTACGATGGTAAATCCGACTTGGTGGTCGGCTATACCGGCAATTATGAGGTTTTGGCCGAGGATTCGGCGCTTGAGTTTTCACTGTCCGAAAAGACTCTGCTGACCGGCGTCTATATCCCCTATGAGGGTGCCACTGTGGGCGATATTGAGCTTATCATCGAAGCAAGCGAAGGAAACATGTACCATGGGTTTTTGACAGAACAATTACTATCGGGGGGAATAGGTGAAGGTGGCGAGCTCCTGCGAATGACGGAGGAACCCAACTCCTTATATACCTTTGCCCCGGAATCCGGAAGAATGGTCCTGCCCAAGGGCAGCTATATCTTGTATCCGGTTGGCGATGCACTGCCGGTGGACGCCTTTTTAATAAAGGGCTACAATTATGCGGCATATCTGAAGTATGAGCAAGAACTGACCGAAAGGGCAGCAGAGGACGAAGGGGAAAAATACGACCAGCCTTATACTGCATTTGGCAATGAGGAACTGTCGGGACTCTATGAGCAGTTTATAGGGGGTGAAGAGAGCGAATTGTGGCAGGCACCTGAATGGGGTGTTATGCCCTCGGAGCTTCTCGCGCCCATGCTTTCCCTTGATGATGCGTATATGGTTGATGAAATTATTTTAAGCACCTGGAACGGCGGTCAGGGCGTGCACCCCGGCATCATTTACATACTGGACGAAACCGGCCAAGAGATCGCCTCCTATCGAGCTCAAGGGGGCAGTCAAGGGGGAGTCCCCAATGCGCTGTGGGTGGCGACGCCCGGCATCACCCTTCCCGCAGGTGTCTATTACCTTGATGTGGATGCGCCGGAAGCATTGGATTATGACGATTCGGGATCCCCTGCCTTTTATGTAGGCCTGTCTATACCAGCCGCACCCCCGACCAATTTTACAGGGACATATAAAATCTGGCTGGATACGTATAAAACGCATACCTTAATGGGCCCGGTGAACGAAAAGAAAAGCAGCTTTTCTCTGGAGGATTATGAGCTCTCAATCCTTGATAAGGGCAGCTACATCGAACTGATGGGCCAGTACGAAGGCATGCCCTTCTCGCAAAACTGTGAGGTTACGCATCGGGAGGAAAATAAAGTTGTAGCAACATTTAACTTTGCGGCGGATTTGACGAAGCTCCCCTATAAGGCCAAGATTGCAGCCAACGCGAAAATCACGCTGACCAAAGAAATCAACGACAGAATAACAATCGGTATGAGTGGTCAAGGATTTTACTCCCGGGCGGCCACAAAGGAGAAAGGCGCCGATGAAAACACATATGAATTAACCGTGCGAGGGAATCGGGTCAAAAAGGATTTGCCTCCTTTTGTCATGGCGGCTATTGCCAAGGCCTACGGCGCCGGTAACATCCCTGGCCCAGACACCCCCCTGGAGGCTGCGGTGGGTATGCTGTTCCCGCCGCTGGTGGGCCTTGTGGTGAGCGTTCTCCAAGGTCTTTTAAAGCCAAAGGAGCTTACATCCAAGCTCTCGGTGGGCGAGCAGGCCATGAAGGATGCAAACCAATCTCTCGGCAAGGGCCTCTACTCCGAGGAGGAAGCAAAGGCTTGGGCGACGCTGGCTGATGCCTTGGGGGCTAGCGGCGGCGATCCGGAGGATTCCATTTCCATCGGCGATAACGAGCGGCCCGGCGGAGCGGATTATAAGGCGCCGCAGCAGAGCGGCGAGAGCTTTGAAACCGAGCATGCGTATCCAGAGGAGGATTTATCCTTTGGCAAGCCCGATGTGCCGCAAGAGCCTGTGCATCAGACTCCCTCCGAACAGCAGGAACAGGCGCAAACCGCTGCAGCAATGCCTGTTGAACCAGAATCCATGGTGGTGCAAACCACAGCTAGGGGGGCTGAAACCCTAATTGTTCGGGACCCCACCACCGGGGGCTGGGTCAATGCCGAAACAGGCAACCCCTTTGATCTGGAAGCTCATCAAAGGAACTTCCCGCAGCAAGCGAAAGAGTTCGAGGATTTTATCAAGCGCAATGAAGAATTGGAAAAAACCGGCCAGACTGCCATGCAGCAAGCGCTCGATGAAATCGAGAAGAAGCACCAACAGGAACTCAGCGCCATTCAAAAGGAAATCGACAAGCGCAGGATGGAGCAGCTTCGGCAGAACCAGCAATCCCTCGAGTGGGAGCAGGAACAGGCACAAAAGCTTTCCGGCTGGGGCAGGATTGCGGGCGACTGGGTCGTGGGCATGGGCAACGACGTGAGGGATTTGGCCAAAGCCGGAAAGAACGCCGTGGTCCGCACCGGTGAGGGGCTGGGCACGGCGGCGGGCACCCTCGTTTACGACCCGGAAAGCGTTTCAAAGGGCATAAAGGACGCCTATAATTCCGCAAAAAAATCCCTCGGCTCCGCCAAAGACAAGGTGGTTGGCAAGGCCGAAGAGATCTGGAACAAGCCGTGGATTGCGGTGGAAGGTGTGATGGAGACGGGAAAAGCCGCGCTGGAGTTTGCAACCAACCCCAAAAAGCAGTGGGGAGTCGCCAAGGAAATGCTTGGCATTAGTGATTTTGGCGCCTCGCTCGATCCCAACCTGCCCATCACGGAACGTGTCGAAAAAGTGCTGTCGGGCACCTTCAAGCTGGGGACCACCATTGGCACGGGCGGCATGGGCGGGGCGGCTAAAACCGCAGCGACCGGGGTTAAAACAGCAGCTACGGCGGGCAAGGCCGCGACCACAGTAGGCAGAGTTACGACCACCGGCACCAAAGCAGCGACCACCGGCGTCAAGGCAGCGACCACCGGCGTCAAGGCAGCGACCACCGGCGTCAAGGCAGCGACCACCGGCGCAAAGACCGCAACCACCGTAGGCAAGGCCGCCACCGGCGCAAAGACCGCTCAGGCCGCGCCTAAATACGTTGTCAGCGGCAAGATTCCCGAAATCAAGGGCATGACCAAGACTTCGCAGAGGCAGATTCAGAAGGTTGCCCAGGAAGAGCTGGTCCATATCAAGATACGCCCCACCACCCCCAAAGCGTCGGAACTCATAGACTCCGGAAAAGCCGTGGCCAAGGAAATGGATTTAAAGCCCAAAACCTGCAACTGGGCCGACGGGTTCATCGGCGGGCCGAAGGACGCCGAGGGCGCAGTGGGATTTTTCAGGCCCGCCAAGCCCTCCGCAACGACTTTACAGGGCCTTTCCCCCAAGCAGCAGACCGAGGTGCTTGAGCGCTACACCGACAGGCTCAAAGAATACCAGAAATACGGCAAGGAGATAGACTCCATGTCGGATAAATACCAGGTTATCGATAAAAAGGTTTATCAGAAGGTTACAACTACGGTCCAGGAGGGCGGCAAAACCACCAAAAAGCAGGTTCTCAAGATGGTCACGGGCGACAACGACATCGCTGAGATTACCGACGTGATGGGCAATCCCATTTCCGAGGCGAGGAAGCAGCAAATCATGAACAAGCTGCAGGGTGTCCCGGAGGCAAACGTCAAGCATCAGGACCTGGCCGCCTGGAAGCCGGGTGACTATGCCTATAACCCCGAGGCCAAGGCAAAAATGGTCAAGGACACCATGGAGGGCGGAAAGGGTGTTGTGTCCTTTAACCCCTACGGCAACCCCACCCACGAATTTCTGACCGGCGCATAGCAGAAGGGGGAATCAAGTATGAACGATATAACAACCGCCGCCGAGCGGCGGCGCATCACTGAGGAACTGCTCGGCATATCCGAGCGCCAGTCGCGCCTTGCATTGGCGCTATCCGTCCCGGAGGGGGGCGGCGAAGAAACGGACGGCGACAATGCGGCTGTGCGCGCACAGCTTGAGGCGCTGGCCGCAAAGGCGTCCGCTCTGCTTTCGCGATATCTCGAAGGGCTGCCGCGGCGACGTCTGTCCCGCTGCCCCTTTACGGGGGAAATCCTCTCCATCAAGATCGACGACTTCGGTCTGGACGGTTTCTTCTGGAACAACAGCGCCCCCAAACGTCCACAGCAGGAGTTCCCCGAAACCTATTTCGCCCTGGACGGCGCACTGAAGCTGGAAGGGGCGCCAGAAAAGTCTCCGCTTCTGTGCTGCCCCGGGCCGGACGCGCCCTATGTGCTGCCCCGGCTGCTTCGCTATGGCGAAATCAAGGCTGTGATCTCCCGTATTCATATCGGCCCCCATACCGCTTATCCTATTGTCTACTACGCCGATCCGGCGCCCGATGGCGCATACCGGGTCAACGACTGGGGAACCGAGCGCTACTGGGAGCCCGGCACCCCGGACTCCGAGCTTTTTACGCCGGGCCTCTATATCGATGTTCCGGCGGAGCCCGGGGAAATGGATTTCGACCTTGAGCCATGGATAAAAGCGGGAAAGCTCTTTTGGATCGCGCCCGGGGATGAAAGCCTGACCCTCCACGGCCATGCCTCCGGCTGCCCCTATCTTGATCTGCCGGGCAGCCGCAACCCCAAGTTTATTCAGAACGGCGAGACATGGGAATATGACCCCGATGAGCAGGCGCCGGAGGCCGAGGACATGGACGAGGAAGATCTGAGAAAGCTGCTTAAGGAAATCGAGGAGGGAGAGATATAGATGAATACGATGAGTGAACCCGTTGCCTTTATCGTAAAGCAGGCGGATATTTCGGCGCTCTTTAGCGAGATGGGGCTTACCTGCAACGAAGGCTCCGACTTTTACAGGGCCCAAGCAGGCCCCGTGCCGGACACGGACATCAGGGCCGTATACGGCGCGCTTCTGGCAGATCGGGATTTTCTGCAGGCATGCCGTATTATTGCCCAGCCCGATCTGTATGTGACGGTACGGACAGCCGGAGTCCGGGGACTGTCGGAAACCCGCCTCCACCGGAAAAAAGCCGAGGGGGACTGGGCGGTGCTGACCGAAACGGCCGAGGACGGCGGCATCCTCATTTCGGCGTTTGAGGATTACCGTGCGTATCTTGAAGTATGGGCAGAGGATCTCGCGACCCCGGCTGACGCGCCCGCCGCAAACTACATCCCGCCCACGGTCAGCCTCGAGGAGTTTTTGTTTGTCCTCCACGCCGTCGATTCTTTCCGGCGGGTATCTTATCAGAATATGTTGGACCATGTTTTTACCGACAGGGCGCATATCAAAATCCCGGAGTTTACCCGGAGCATGGCCGATTCGCTCAAAAGTCTCGACATCCGCTGGCTACTGCCGGCCTTTATGGCGGTGACGCCCGGCGTGGAGGGATATCAAACCGACCTGAACGCAAAAAATCTCGAAGTTCTGCTGACTCACGACTTTTTTGAGCAGGGCAAGCTGGCCTCGGGCGAGGGCGCGCTGGTATTCGGTGAGGCCGGGCAGGTCATGGGGGTGGAGTTTTTGCATTCCTGGCTTTTGTCCTGCGGCTTGGAAATCAATGCGGCCGGGCCGGAGGGCTTCAAGGCTGTGGAAAGACTTTTTATCGCGCCCACGGTGCTGACAAACCATTTTGTGCGGCTTCAGGGTGCGCCGGACGGCAAAGCCACTGTCAACCATCAGGCCTATACCGCGGAGCAGCTCCTGTCAAAGCTTGACGAACTGTTCGGGAAGGCTTTCGCCATAGATGTATCCGCCGCCTCGCCTGCTTTAAAAACTGCTCAGGCCGCTGCAATCTTTTCCGCGCCGAAGGACTCTGAAAAATCCGGGAGCTTCCCTATACAGGCAAAAGCCGCGGCCACACCGCCCGCCCCGAAATTCTGCCGCAACTGCGGCGCCAAGCTCCCCGCCGGCGCTGCGTTTTGCGCTAACTGCGGCGCGAAATTGAGTTGATTCCTATGTTTTGCGAAAATTGCGGGGCAAGGAAATCGAATGGGGCAAAATTTTGCGCCTCCTTTGGGGCGAAAATAGATATTCAAACGGATGCTATGCAACCAATACCAGCATCTATACACCCCGTTTGCACGGTAACCGCCTAAAAACAAACGGATGGGCCTGCTGATGATTACCGTTGCAGTTATCCTCATTTTGTTAGGATTCGGCCAAATGGCTTTTCCGTTAGTGGGCAGTACAACCGCCGCCCAGGTGACCGGATATGAGCAGCAGTATATCATTAACAATGACGAATCCACAAGAAATCCCAGCCGGTATAAGCTGTAGTATGCGTTTTTCGTAAACGGTGAGTGTTATGCCAGCTTGGTGACAAGGGGATTCCCGGACGGAAGCCATATACGGCAGACCATGCCTGGGTGCTATTTCCCTTTCTGGCCCCATGTCAATGCGGGGGACGGTGAAACGGCAGGATCTATCAGTCCTATCATGATGGGATTGGGCGTTTTGTTGCTTGTGGTTACAGCCAAGAGAAAATCTCGGTCCCGAAACAAACGCCGATAGACGGCTTGATCCAAAATAGTAACGCTAATTCATAAAGATGGAAAGGGTGTGTGTAATATGGCGAAAGGGAAATTCGGTTTAAGCCTCGCAGCTGTCGCGGTGATCGCCTTTGGCTTTGCGGCTCTCAGGCAGCCCCAATCGGTGCTGCTGATGGTTGGCTTTGCGCTGCTGGCGGAGCGCGACGAGTGGCTGAACCGTCAGGCGATGCAGGCGCTTTTGCTGACCATTACATATTATCTGGCCGAGCTGGTGACGGGCTGGATGTTCGGGGGCCTGGCCCGATTTCTCGGATGGGTAAATTTGCATGGTATGGCAGGCGCGATGGGCAAAGTGGGCTCGTTTGTGAGTGATGCCCTCTATCTCGCTCTGATTGTGTTCTCCGTGCTTGCCGTTCTACGGGTGCTTCGCGGCAAGGATGCGGGACTGCCTTTTATCGCAAAAATGGCGCGCGGGGATTTTGCGGCGGCGGTTAAATCCAAAACTAGGGCGGCGGCATCCGCACAGACGGTTCCCCCTGCGCAGGCCGCGCCGGTGGGGGCACAATACGCGCCCCCGGAACAGCCTTTGGCTCCAATTCAGACGGCCCCTGTTACGGTTCAAGCCGCTCCCGCGCCCGCTGTCAGGCTGTGCCCCGCCTGCTCTGCCCCCTTGCAGGACGATTCCAGATTCTGTACCGAATGCGGCGCAAAGACGGAATAACGCATTTTACGGATAGGAGGAAACAGTGTGTTTTGTGAAAACTGCGGCAACAAGCTTCCCGATGGGGCAAAGTTCTGCGGAGGCTGCGGTGCAAAAACCGAACCCGTGCAGCCTGCCTATACAGCGGCGGAGGAGCCTGCTCCGGCGCGCCCAATCCCGCCCCCGGCCTACGCGTCTTCGGTACGGGCAGAGCCTTCTTATCAGCAGGCATATACACCGCAACAGCCCTCGGCCTGTTCTGGGCGAGGAGGCAGCGATCCGCTGCGCGTCGGGCAGTACATAGGGATGTTTCTACTGATGTGTGTTCCCATCTTAAATATCATCCTGCTGTTTATGTGGAGCTTCGGCGGCTCGGTCAATCTCAATAAGAAAAACTTCGCCAGAGCTTCGCTTATCCTCGGGGCGATAGGACTTATACTCTCCATTGTATTTGGAGCCGCTCTCTCCAGTATCATCGGGGAACTGCTCGGCGGCATGGGCGGCTATTATTAATCCGGTTGTGGAAAGGGGGATGACAATGGAAAACATCCAGTGGCAGATCAGCGTGCCCATATTTAGAAATACGGCCATTTTGAAGCAGCTAGGGCTTGCCATCGGCATCCCCTTCGGCCTTGCGGCGTTGGTGATCGGGTTCACATCGGGCAAAAGTGTCTATACGCTCTACGGACTGGGGCTCATCGCCGCGCTGCTGTTTCTCACCTGGCTCTTTATCATGGCGGTCTATCGTGGAAAGTATGGGGCCGAGTTTGTGCTTGACCAAAAAGGTGCCCTCTGCCGGACGCAGGCGAAACAGGCGAAAAAAGACCGGATCGTAAATGCCCTGACAGTTATGCTGGGTCTTTTATCCGGCAAGCCGGCTGTTGCCGGCGCAGGGATGATGGCGCAGTCGCGGCAGGAGGTTTTTATCCGATGGAGCCGCCTCACAAAGGTGAAGTATAAGCCGAAAAGCCGCACCATCCTTTTGCGGGGCGGCTGGACGGAAAATATTGCTTTGTTTTGTGCGGATGAGAATTATGAACAGGTTGAAGTCTTTGTGCGTCGGAATACAACGCTGCCCAAGAAGGGAGGCGGCAGATGAAAAGAAAGCTCTTACCGAGAATTTTCATCACGCTGCTGGGCATAGCTCTGATTCTGTGGGCCGCCGAAGACCTTGCGCTCGGTCTTTTTGGGGAGCGAGTTACTGCAGTCGTGACCCATATCCGGCAGGAGGGCGGCGAACGGACGGACGCAGTGCCTGGCCGTTACACCTACAACATCAGCTATACCTTCACCCTGCCCAACGGAAAGAAAATGGATGGATTTACAAAGAAGATTGGAGGTGCGGCCTACCAGAAGGCCAATGGCACGGGCAAGATTGCTATCAGGTACTTTAAGGTGCTGCCCTATCTGAACGCGCCAGAAGAAACCACAATCCTTTCACCAAAACCACTGATTTTGGCGGCGGCAGGCGTTTTCTTAATTGTCCAGATAAATCGGAAGCAGAACGCCCCGGAATAAAACAATCATAATAACTTACAAAAAGCAAACCTGGACTTTTCCTTGGGGAAAAGTCCAGATTTGCTTTTCTTCCGTATCCAGTTCCGGTAGGGTCCACAATCTATCCTTGTGACTTCCTTTTGGAGCGAGGCCCTTTATTATCTGTATCTTACCATACTGCCATAAGTTTTAACACCGATCCCTTTTTAAGTTTTCAGCCTGCCCCTTGACAACAATCCTCTGACAGCAAATACGGCGGCAGGCTCCCCCATCATGTAAGGGTATTATGGGACGAAGCCGCCAACACGGGACAGGTTCCGCAATTGGAAAAATTGGTTGCCGTTATCCGCTCCCGCGAAATATCCTTATGCCTGTTTTTACAGGCGCAAAGCCAGCTCAAAGCCTTATATAAAGACCACGCTGAAACCATTATGGGAAATATGGACAGCGTGATTTTTCTTGGTGGCCGGGAACATTCCACCATCAAGGAACTTTCGGAGGTTTTGGGGAAAGAAACCATTTCCATGCAGACGGAAAGCCGGACGCGGGGCCAGTCGGAAAGCTATGGACAGAACTTGCAACGGCTCGGCAAGGAGCTTATGACAATGGACGAATTGACCACTATGCCGGGCAACAAGTGTATTTTACAGCTTCGCGGCCTGCGTCCATTCCTTTCCCCCAAATACGATTTAAAACAGCACCCCAATTACAGGTATACCGCCGAAGCTGATAAGCGCAACGCTTTTGACGCTTCAAAGCTGGTAAACCGCCGCATGAAAAAGCTCAATCCCAATGAGCAGTATACCGTTTATGAAGTAAGTGCCGACGAGGAAACCGCCGCCATAGACGAGAACGAGGACATTCTCAACTATGATGATGTGGACGACCCGGAAGCATTTGCATAACTTCGGGCCAACTTGTCCCGAAGTGACAGCCGCCGAAAATGGCGGTTTTTTTGTACCCGAAAACAATATGAAAATATGGAGGTAATCAGATTATGGGATTTTTTACGAGTGCAGTTAGTACCTTGCAAACCCTTGTTGTAGCTCTTGGCGCGGGTCTTGCCGTGTGGGGCGTTATCAACCTTTTGGAAGGTTACGGGTCGGACAATCCGGGCGCGAAATCGCAAGGCATTAAACAGCTCATGGCCGGGGGCGGCGTTATCCTGCTGGGAACAACGCTTGTGCCTATGCTTTCCAGCCTGTTTTAAGGTAGGCCGGTATGGATTTTCTCACCGACTGGATTAACGAATGGATAAAGGGCCTGCTGGTGGACGGTATCATGGGCAATTTAAGCGGCCTTTTCGAGAACGTGAACGACCAGATCGGAGAGATTGCAACACAGGTGGGAACCACGCCGGGGAATTGGAACCCCGGTGTGTTCTCTCTCATACGGCAGCTTTCCGAAACGGTTGTCTTGCCGATTGCCGGACTGGTGCTTACCTTTGTCATGTGCTATGAGCTGATTCAAATGCTCATTGACCGGAATAACCTGCACGATATTGACACATGGATTTTTTTCAAGTGGATATTCAAAACCTTTATCGCAGTACTGCTTCTTTCCAACACATTCAATATCGTGATGGCGGTATTTGATGTTTCCCAAAGCGTCATAAACAGTGCAGGGGGCGTGATTGCAGGAAACACGGCGGTAAGCCCCGATATGATGGACAGCTTGGAAACCCAGCTCATGACAATGGAAATCGGCCCTCTGCTTGGCCTGTGGATGCAATCCTTTCTGATAAAGATTATTGTCGTAGCAATCAATATTGTTGTGTTTGTCATTGTGTACGGCAGAATGATTGAAATTTACCTACTCACCAGTTTAGCCCCGGTGCCAATGGCAACCTTGGTCAACAGGGAAATCGGCGGCATGGGCCAGAACTATTTAAAATCTTTGTGTGCTGTGGGTTTTCAAGGCTTGTTGATTTTGGTATGCGTGGGGATTTACGCAAAGCTGGTGCAGAGTATCGCTGTAGGCGGCGACCCCATTGGAGCCATATGGACGGTAATCGGCTATACGGTTCTCTTGTGCTTCACCATGTTCAAGACGGGAAGCCTTGCAAAATCCATCTTTGGAGCGCACTGACGACTTCGGGCCATTCGGGGTCCCCGGCAAATCGTAGATTTGTTGGGGTGAGAGCTTGTCCCGAAGTGAGAAAGGAGAAATTTTTACTATGAGCAACGAAAAAACAACAGCTCCGCAGGAAACAGAACAGGCGGCTTTGCCGCTGAAACTGGACGTTACCGCCCGGCTCATTGAGCCAAAGGGCAACCTTGTAGGCTTTGCCAGTCTGAAACTGAACGACTGCTTTGTGATTGACGATTTCAAGATTTTGCAGAACGACAAGGGCATTTTTGTAGGTATGCCGAGCAAGCCGGATAAGACCAGCAAGACCGGCTACCGGGATACATCCCGCCCCATCACAAAGGAATTTCGCGCCGAGCTGACCGAAGCCGTGACAGCGGCCTACCATGCAGAGCTTGAAAAGTTGCAGACCCGCGCCGCTGCCATTGCTTCCCCCGAAAAGCAGTCTATCCCGAAACAGCTTGCGGAGGGATCCAAACAGGCGGCACAGGAGAACGCCGCCCGGCCTGCTCCGGTAAAGACAGGTAAAGCCAAAAATGCAGAAAGGTAACTTCGGGCCAACTTGGCCCGAAGTGGAAAGGAGTTTTTATGTATCAACAACCGGAACAATCGCCGTGGGGCAAGGTGCAGACCTGTGATATTCTTTGCCCCGGCGTGTTTCTTGTGAGTACCGCCAGTCATGGCGGCACAATGGTTGCAAAGGATATGGCGGCGGTGCTTTCTCCTGCCGCTATCAAGTGCGGCTTTCGTCACAGTGGTTTTCTCTGTTTTGAGGAAGATACGCAGGAAGATGTTGCCCTGCGGGAGCTTTTGGATAAAAAGCTGTGGGCGGTTCCAGACCGTATAAAAGACAAGGCCGCTTTTGAGGAAAACATCAATAAGTCGCTCCGGGAACATAACCCGGACTATTGGCGGGTACGGCAGGCTGGACTGGAAAAGACCCCGGCACGGCAGACGGTTCCTATCCACAATGCAGAACGATAATCAACTTCGGGTCAACTTGGCCCGAAGTCAGAAAGGAGGATTTTTCATTGGCCTATGTAAGCGTACCAAATGATTTATCAAAAATAAAAACCAAAGTGGCGTTCAATCTCACCAAACGCCAGCTACTATGCTTCGGAGCGGCGGCGGTAGTCGGGATTCCGCCTTATCTTTTTACCCGTACCGCCATTGGCAATACCGGGGCCATGCTCTTAATGATTACCTTTATGCTCCCTTGTTTTCTCATTGCCATGTATGAGCGTGACGGACAGCCGCTGGAAAAGGTGGTGCGTAATATTGTCCGCTCCAAATTCCTATGGCCCCGCACACGCCCCTATCAGACACAGAATTTCTATTCCTATCTAAGTAACCCCGGAAAGGAGGTTTCACCCAATGGCACAAAAAACAAAACGCCCACCCGTTCCCGTAAAAAGTGGAAAGCCTAAAAAGCGCGGGCCGCAGTCGGCACAGCAGACCATTCCCTACAAGGAAATGCTGAAAGACGGTATCTGCAAGGTGCGGGAGGGCTACTATACAAAGACCCTTTCCTATGAGGATATTAACTACGCCGTGGCTTCCAGTGATGACCAAAGCACTATTTTTGACGGCTATTGCGGCTTTCTCAATTACTTTGACAGTGCCTTGCCCTTTCAGCTATCCTTTATCAATCACCGTTCCCGCCCGGAGAATCGTTACAGCGTGAATATATCCCCGCAGGACGACGATTTCAACAGTATTCGAGGCGAATTTACCGCCATGCTGGAAAACCAGATTGCCAAAAGCAACAACGGCATTGTCCGTTCCAAATACATTACGTTCGGTATCAATGCGAACGGGATCGCGGCGGCACGACCCCGCTTGGAGCGTATCGAAGCGGATATTGTGGGGAACTTCAAGAAACTTGGCGTACAGTCGGCAACCCTTTCCGGGCGGGAACGCTTGGAAGTGCTGCACAGCCAGCTTCACCCCGGAGGGCGGGAGCCGTTCCGCTTTTCATGGGATATGATACCCAAAACAGGCATGGGGACAAAGGACTTTATTGCTCCCACTTCCTTTGACTTTCGCCAAAGCCGCGCCTTTCGTGTGGGAACCACATGGGGCGCGGCTCTGTATATGCAGATTATGGCTTCTGAGCTTTCCGATAAGCTGTTAGCGGAGCTTTTGGAAGTGGACGCGGAAATGACCATCACCCTGCATATCCAGACAGTAGACCAGACCAAAGCGGTGAAAACGGTCAAGGCAAAGCTGACCGACATAGACCGTATGAAAATGGACGAGCAGAAAAAAGCCGCACGGGCCGGATATGATATTGACATACTTCCCCCGGATTTACTGACATACAGCAAGGACGCGGCGGCACTCTTGGCAGATTTACAGAGCCGGAACGAGCGAATGTTTCTGCTTACGTTCCTTGTGGTGAATACAGCCCCCACCCGCCAGCAGTTGGAAAATGACATTTTCACGGTATCGGGCATTACGCAGAAATATAACTGCTTTCTCAAACGGCTGGATTTTCAGCAGGAACAGGGCTTTATGTCCTCGCTCCCTCTTGGGTACAACGGAATCGAGATACAGCGGGGCATGACAACCTCAAGCACCGCTATTTTCGTTCCCTTTATGACGCAGGAGCTTCGCATGGACGGGCAGGCATTGTATTACGGCATGAACGCCCTTTCCCATAACGTCATTATGGCAGACCGCAAAAAGCTGAAATCTGCCAACGGCCTGTATCTTGGCAGTACAGGCTCCGGCAAGAGCTTTGCCGCAAAACGTGAGCTAATCAACGTGTTTCTTGCCACCAAAGACCGCATTATCGTGGTAGACCCAATGGGCGAATACGCCCCGCTGGTCAGGCGGCTTGGCGGGGAGGTCATAGAAATATCGCCGGACAGCCCCCATAACATCAACCCAATGGACTTAAAACTGAACTTAGCCGGAGAGGACAGCCCGCTTTCTATGAAAGCGGATTTTTTATTGTCCTTATGCGAACTGATTATCGGCGGCAAGGAGGGCTTACAGCCTATTGAAAAAACGGTGATTGACCGTTGTGTGCGGCTGGTGTACCGGGAGCTTGCCCTTGGAATCGGGGACGGGAAAATGCCGCTTCTGCAAGACCTGTATGAAAGCTTGTGCCAGCAACCTGAACCGGAAGCCAGACGGATTGCAACCGCATTGGAGCTTTACTGCACCGGCTCCCTCAATATGTTCAACCACCCTACCAATGTGCAGACCGACAACCGCATTACCTGTATCGTGCTGAAAAGCATGGGCGAAAACTTACGCAAAATCGCCATGCACATCACAAACGAGCTGGTGACACAGGCGGTAGACGAGAATTTTTCCAGAAGTCTTGCGACCTGGTGCTACTATGACGAATTTCATATTTTGTTGCAGGACGCATTGAGCGCCAGCTATTTTGTGCGTGAGTGGAAAATGCTTCGTAAAAAGGGCTGTGTGCCGAGCGCGCTTACACAGAATGTGAAAGACCTTTTAGCCAGCCGGGAAATCGAAAACATCTTGGAAAACAGCGACTTTATGATACTGCTGTCACAGGCGCAGGGCGACCGGGCAATCCTCGCCAAACAGCTTGGCATATCAGAACATCAGCTATCCTATATCGCCCACAGCAATTCCGGGGAGGGGCTTTTGTTCTTCGGCAATACCACCATTCCCTTTGTAGACCGTTTCCCCCGTGGTGAAATCTACAATCTGCTTACCACCCGCCCGGAGGACATCAGGGAGGCCCAAAATGCGTGATACGGGCAGGTCGGGCCGTTTGCGGTTTGAGCCTGAGGGACAGGCGGCAACTTCGGGCCAACTTGGCCCGAAGTCCAAAAAGCGGACTGCACCGAAAAAGGGCGGCTCCCACAATATGACACCGCCGGACGCACCTTCGACTGTTAAAAACAGCACTGGCCCGGTTCCGCCTGACACGGCAAATAAGAAGCTACGGTTTGAAGATGAAGCCTCCCCCGACACTTTTTCATCTGTGGAAAGCACTTCTGCCACTTCGGGCCAACTTGGCCCGAAGTCGGGAAAGCTCCGGCAGGACAGCAAGAAGCCCCGACCCTCTGAACGCCTGCGGTGTGACGGTGAGCCGCCGCCCGGCGACGAATCCGCTTCCCGTGATGGCTCTACCAACAAAAAGGCGGCGCAAGACGGTAAGCGTATGGAGAAATCAAAGCTCCGTATGGAAAAGAGCGGTGAAAAGCTGAATACCGCCCGTGAGAAATTGGCGGCACAGAAGCCCCCGAAAAAGCCCGGCCCGGTAAAAACCATTAGCCGCGCCGCCCGTTACCAATCGTGGTGGTATGTGCATGGGAAAATTCATCAGGTGGAGCATGAAAATGCGGGCACGGAAGCCGTCCACAAAACCGAGCTTGCCGGGGAACACCTTGTTCGGGGCGGTACACGCTTCATCAAGCACCGTATCCGCACCCGACCCGCCCGGCAGGTTCGCAAGTGGGAAAACAAACATATCAGTACAAGGGCCGATTACACCTACCGCCAGCTTGTTAAAGAGAATCCGGGCCTGCAAAGCAATCCGGTTTCCCGGTTCTGGCAGAAGCAAAGGCTGAAAAAGCAGTATCGAAAGCAGGCAAAGGAAGCGGCAAAGCAGGGCAAAAAAGCGGTGAGATTCACGGAAAAAGTAGCCCGGACGGTTGCGGCCTTTGTAAAAAGCAATCCCAAAGTTATATTGCTTGGTCTGGTGCTGTTCCTGCTGATTGTGATTCTGCAATCCTGCATAGCGGGAATCACCACCATTGGAAACGGACTGATTAGCGTTGTGGGCGGCACTTCCTACGGTTCGTCGGACAACGATATTGAAGCCGTGGAAGAAAATTATACCGAGCTGGAAAAGGATTTGCGGGAACGGCTCTCCCGAATAGAACGGGATTATCCGAACTATGACGAGTACCGTTATTCCGTTGACGAAATCGGGCACGACCCCTTTGAACTGGCTTCCTATCTTACCGCCAAATACGGCGGCTACACCCCGGCACAGGTACAGGTAGAACTGAAAGCCCTGTTCGGGCAACAGTATATTCTGACCATCACGGAAACGGTGGAGGTACGCTACCGCACGGAAACCGACACATGGACGGACGAAAACGGCGAAACCCATACCGACACCTACGAGGTTCCCTACGATTACTATATCCTCAATGTGTCTTTGAAAAATAAGTCATTGGGAGCCGTGGCCCTTGCCAATCTCGACCCGGAGCAGACGGAACGCTACCTTATCTACCAAAAGACCAAAGGCAACCGCCCTTATCTCTTTGAGGGCAATATCTACGTTCACCCTGGCGAATACACCGATTACGACATACCGCCGGAAGCTCTGGCCGACCCGGAATTTGCCGCCCTGATTGCCGAAGCGGAAAAATATTTAGGCTATCCCTATGTTTGGGGCGGTGCTTCTCCCTCCACTTCCTTTGACTGTTCGGGCTTTGTGTGCTATGTGCTGGATCAGTCCGGCGTATATCCCATGAGCCGGACAACCGCGCAGGGCATTTTTAACCAGTGTGCGAAGATCCCGCGCTCCGAAGCAAAACCCGGCGACATTATCTTTTTTACGGGAACCTACGACAGTTCCGGGCCTGTGTCGCACGTTGGAATCTATGTAGGCGGGAATATGATGCTACATTGTGCCAGCGGCGGCGTTCAGTACGCCCGTATGGACACCAATTACTGGACGGAACATTTTTATGCAATGGGCCGGTTATAGGCCCGTTTTGAAAGGAGTGGTTTTTTGAACGCGAAAATTGAGCGTGTAAGCAAGGACATACAGAAAACAAAGGAAAAAATCAATGAGTTTCAAACGAAGCTGCGGGAGCTGGAAAAGCAGAAAACCGAGCTTGAAAATCTGGAAATCGTGGACGCGGTGCGTGGTATGGATATTTCCCTGACCGACCTTGCCGACCTGCTGAAAGCGGCAAAGGCAGGCGGCGCCACTTCGGGCCAACTTGGCCCGAAGTCCACAGTACATGACGAATCGAAAAAGGAGGAAATCGAAGAATGAGAAAATTTCGCATGATGGCGGCGCTGTGCGCCGTTTTTTTAATGACCTTTTCCTTTAGCACCATGGCCTACGCCAGCGGCGGTGAGGAAACCCCGGAAGTAACGGAAGCCCCTGCTACTTCTGAAACAACCAGTGCCCCCAATCCCTTTACCCCTGCCGGAACGGGAACGGTAGTCAATACCGCCACGGACGAGGACGGCAAGCAATTTTATACCATTACCACCCCGGACGAAAATGTATTTTATCTTGTGATTGACCTTCAGCGCGAACAGGATAACGTATATTTCCTGAACGCGGTGACGGAAAAAGACCTGCTGGCTCTTGCGGAGAAGTCCGAGGATACAGAGGAAAATGAAACCGCCGTTGTGTCCACTCCCGAACCGGAAAGCAATTCTGAAACGGATATAAGCTCTGAAACTTCTTCCGAAACCTCTACGGAGCCGGAGCAAAAAAGCGATACCCAAATGCTCTTACTGGTGCTGGCGGTTGTAGTTATTGGCGGCGGGGCCGGATATTACTTCAAGATTTATCGCCCGAAGCAGGAACAGGCCGCTTTGGCAGAGGACGAATTTGACGAATACGAAGCCGACCCCTATGACGAACAGGAGGACGATACCCCGCCGTGGGAAGTAGACGGGGAGGAGTCTGATACCGGGGAGGACGAGGACGCATGAATTTCACAAACAGCCCCTATGAAAAAATGATGAAAGAAAGGCCCCGCCCCTGCCGCCCGGCTCCGGCGCGCAAGCCGCCGAAAGGCTCCCCCTGCCGGGATTGCAGTTATTGGAACGGCTCTGTTTGTGTGGGCGTTTGCTACCGGAATTTGATTTTGCCGCAAAGGGAGGGAACTTCGGGCCAACTTGGCCCGAAGTCAGACCTATGAGTGCCGATTCCCGCGAACTGACCCGCCGGGAACGTGCCGCAATCCGCAAGCTGGTAACAGGTATGTGCGCCAACTATGACCCGGAATACGGCTGTCTGCCCCTTGATTACGGCGGCTGTTACATGCTGGATAAATGCTGGACGGGCGCATACTGCAAGTATTTTCAAAAGGCCGTGCTTCCGCTTGATCCGGTACTGGAAGCCAATTTAGCAGGAACCCCCGCCGTGCTTTCCCGTAAGACCTGCCCGGTCTGCGGTGCGGCCTATCTTCCTGTCACCAGTCAGACCTATTGTTCCGAAGCCTGCCGCCGGAAAGGAAAACGCGAAGCAGACCGCCGCCGCCAACAGCGGCACAGGCGCAAAAACAAGGGGTAAGGTGTCACGAAGTTTGCTTGAAAAAAACTTGATTTCCGGGGCTTTCCGGCCCCGGTTTCAAGGAAAAGGTATCTATGCTTCATACCCCCGCTTTTTGAGGGTAACAGCGTGACATTTCTATGTATGAGAACGGAGGGAAAAATGAGCGATAACGTAAAAGGATATGAAATCAAACGGGCCATTGCCTTTGAGAATGAAAGAGGTTTTGCTCTTGGGGAAAATCCGCAGGCGGTACAGCCCTTTGCCACATGGCAGTTTACCGAGGACGCAAGCGGCAGGCGCGACTATTATTGGGGACACTATACCACCAGTAAAGCCGCCGCTACAAGGGACTATGAGAACCGTGTTTCGGAATATCGGCATGATTACGGCGTATCCGAAAAATCGGCTTACCGATATTATTCTACTCAACGGCCCGTGGATATTGGCACGTTCCCTAAAACGGAGAACGGCCCATTATATCTTGTGAATTTTGATAAGCGGGAAAGTGTGGAACAAGGCCGCTTTCTGGCATGGGGCTATCTTGTATATGACGCGCCCCTGACGGAAAAGCAGATGGCGGACTATGAGCTTCGGGCGGCTCCCGGCAATCCCGACAGAAAAGCCCCATGCGGGAACCGGGAGAAAGTAAATCCATTGCCGCCCGGCTAGCAGAGGGGGCAAAACAAGCGGCACGGGACAACGCCGCCCGTCCTGCTCCCGAAAAAGGCACAGAGAAAGACAGGTAATCACTTCGGGCCAACTTGGCCCGAAGTTACAAAAAAGGAGATTTTTTGAGAATGGAAAAGGATAACTACTTGAAAAATGCAGAGCTTTCGACCGAGCAGAATTACAACATGATTGATGGGATTCCGAATAATGCCCCTCTGCCTGTTCCGCAGGCCATGCTGGAGGAAAGGCCGAAAGACAGGGTAAAGGAGCCGCCGGCAAAGCGCAGGAGCCGGGAACGGGAGGAACGGTGAGCCGCCCCAAACGCAGGCGGGGCGTTCCCCTTTATGTTTGGGTGAGTAATGATGAATACGCCGCCATTCAGGAACGTATGGCACAAGCCGGAACACAGAATTTAAGCGCCTATATCCGCAAAATGGCGCTCAATGGCTATGTGCTGAATGTTGACCTTGCCCCCGTCCGGGAGCTGGTTTCCCTGCAACGCAGATGTGCCAACAATCTGAATCAGGTTGCCATTCATGCCAATACCTACGGCGTTTATCCGTCCGAAATTGCCGCCCTGCAAAAAGATTATACCGAGTTATGGGGCCGGGTTTCAGAGGTACTCAAACAGCTTACGGCGGTAGTGGAGCTATAAGGAAAGCGGGGAGCGTTGGCACAATGCCGCCGCTCCCCGCTTTTGCTACACAAAACACATTCATGAGAGTGAATCATTCTGATATAGAATCAACTATATCAGATGCCATTTTTATATTAACAATGATAGAACAAAAATCAGCTTCCTCATACTGCTTGAAATCAAATAAGTGTTTATCTTGACTTTTAATGCGAGTATATAGTGTATTAATTGACTGAAAAAGTATGGTAAGTGTATGCTTAAAGACCGACTTCCATAAAGCTATGTTTGATTGATTTAATTCAAATGTGAAAGCAATACTATCAGAAATGTCATCTACAACAGCATTTCTATAATTTTTCACAGTTGATATATCTGCATGTTCAAATTTACTTGCATCATTGTAGAATGACAGATTATAGTGTCCCCCAAGTCAAGACATATTTTTTGAAAACGTAGTGTATGATCTTGTCTATGTTTGGCTGGGATGTTACGAACCCCTTAAGCAGCATTGTTTGCTGAGAAGGATGACTGATATATCTTTTCTGGTGTTTCGTAATTCCAACTCTGGTGGGGCCGGAGGGTATTGTATTCCTGGATATATTCACGAATTCCCACTCGTAGTTCCCGGGGAGAAGCATATTCATTGATGTAGATATTCTCTGTCTTTAGGCTCCGGAACCAACGTTCAATGATCACGTTGTCCACCCACCGGGCCTTTCCATCCATGCTTTGGCGGATATGGCCGGCCTTGAGCAGATTGGTGTAAATATCACTGGTGAACTGAGCTCCCTGGTCTGTATTAATAATGCCTGGAGTACCGTATTGTTGGATCGCTTGTTTTAGGGCCTCAACCACTGGCGCCGCATCTAAGGTGTCCGATAAAGCCCAGCCCACAATAAACCGACTGTGCCAGTCGATAATGGCGGTCAAATACATATGCCCTTGTTTCATCGGAATGTAGGTTATGTCAATGGCCCACACTTGATTCGAAAACTGGATGGTCTTATTCCTGAGCAGATAGGGAAACTTCTTATGTTCCTTGCCGGGGGCAGATAGATTCGGTTTTGGATAGATGGCATGAATGCCCATTTCGTTCATGAGCTTTCGGATCAGCTTGCGTCCTACGGCAAGTCCATCTTTATCTTGCAGTAGCTTACGCAACTTACGCACACCGGCGCAAGGCAGCAGCGTATGCCAATAGTCGATACGCTTTTTGAGCTGTTCTTTCCGTGCCAAAACCTCCGCAGTCTCTTCCTGCGGCTTTTGATAAGCCATCCACCGGCCTACCCCTAACAGTGCACAGCGCCGCTTTACCGTTAAGCCAAAGGAGGGAACCTGGCTAAAGCAGCCTCCTGTTTTCTTCACGCTTAGCCTGAACGGCCTGCAGAAAGTCTCGCTCCATCGTTAGCTGCCCTAT
Organism: Clostridiales bacterium; assembly: GCA_038562165.1. Classification (GTDB taxonomy): domain Bacteria; phylum Bacillota; class Peptococcia; order DRI-13; family UBA5745; genus WRMS01. The sequence goes on from JBCFAO010000035.1 coordinate 40,698, forward strand.
GGTTTTGAGCAGCCTATCTTTTTCGGCAGCCGATGCTTGTTCGGCTTTCTGCTGTGCCTTGATTGTTTTCGGCTCGTCGAAGAGGCCTGGGGCCTTTTCTAAGAACTCCCTGCGCCAGGTGGCAAGCTGATTCGGATTGATTTCGTAAGCCGACGCCACTTCGCTCAGCGTACGCTCCTCCCGCAGCATTTCCAAGACTACCTTCACTTTGAACTCACTGCTAAATTGCCTTCTTTTTCCCATCTGGTGAACCTGCCTTTCTTGTCTTTAGTTTATCAGATTCACACTCCATTTTTCAAATCTCTGTCGTATTTTATGGGTACATTATAGATACATTCCAAGTAACAATGGATCTTTTTCGGTTAATTCAAAAATGCTCTTATTCTTTAAAGGTTTTTGAGCGTTGTCTACAGTGTAACCCTCGGTTCTAAGAATACCCTTGATTTTATTAATTGTTGAGTTAATGACCTTGAAATCCAGTGTGGAAAATTCTTCAAATTGTGGAGTGTCCTCTGGCAAACTTCGTAAATATTTTTTTATGTTGTAAAGTTGTTGTAACTGAGTTATATGAGGCTCATAAAAATATTCTTTTACTCTGGAATTATCATTATCGTTGCATATATAAGAAATCCAAAGCATGTTGTTAAACTGACTTCGAGCAAGAATATATGCTTCTTGTTCCATATTATTTTCCAGTAATACAATGCAACTTTCAAATAGATTTGATTGTTTTGCAAGCAATGATAATACTTCGCGAAGCCATTCATATTTTTCTAAAATTATAAATGGCTGTCCTTCTTTAAGAATATCTTTATTAAGATGGTCTTGAATTTGACGTGAAAGCGAAATTGCTTTCTGTATAGAAATTGTATTATCCATATTAGTAAAACTCCTGTGTGCTAAGTTTGATTTACATATAGGTATGTATTGTCTTGTAGACGTGTTTTTTATAATTATTATACATAATTCCCGTGGCATCACAAGCGGTATATGTCTACTTCGGGCCAACTTGTCCCGAAGTTCCGGGACAAGATCGGTGTGGCCTCGACAACATTGTTACTCTCTGCACGAAATGGTAAAATATAGGTAGGATACAACAATAAGGTTGCTTAATGAAAGGAGAATTTTTATGAAGTTTATCAAACTGATATTTAAGATTATCGCCGCGCCGTTTGTGGTTCTGCTGACGATAGTAACACCCATGATTGAATTTGTGTTCTGCTATGCAGCCGCTCTCTTGCAAGTGGTTTCCGGGATAGGTGTTCTTATCAGTATTGCCCTGCTGATAAGCGGCGAAAAGCTGGGCTTCGGCGTGTTCCTGTTCCTGTCGTTTTTGATTTCTCCTCTTGGGATTCCCGCCATTGCGGAACACCTGATTGACGGACTGCACAGCCTGAACAACTCGCTTCGCTTTTTCATTGTAAACTAACATCAGAATAACAGAGCTGCCGGGCTACTTCGGGCCAACTTGGCCCGAAGTTGTTTTTTCGAGGAAAGGAGGAAATGCACATAGCAACCACCCGCCTTATGACCCGTCATGCAGGAAGCGGCATGACCATTATGGAAACCTTAAAGGACGGTTTTGATTACGGGAAAAATCCAGACAAGACCCGCAACGGCGATTTAATTCTTGCCTATGAATGTGACCCCGACACGGCTGACGCAGAATTTTTACTCTCAAAAGCAAAGTACAAAGCTATCACAGGGCGGGAACAAAAACGGGATAATGATGTGCTGTATTATCAAATCCGGCAGGCATTCCCGCCCGGCGAAACAGATCCGGAAACCGCCCTCAAAATCAGTTATGACCTTGCCATGCGCTGGACGAAAGGCCGACACGCCTTTTTCGTGGTTTCCCATGCTGACCGCCCCCACCCTCATTGCCATATCTACTACAATTCAACCTCGCTGGACTGCACCCGGAAATTCCGGGATTTTATCGGTTCGGCCCGTGCGGTGCGGCGGCTCTCCGACCGTATATGTTTTGAAAATAGGCTATCTGTTATTACCAATCCGAAACGCCACAGCAAGGGAAAATTCAAGCATTACGGGGAATGGCTCGGCGGTCATAAGCCGCCCACCTTTCAAGAGAAATTAAAGGCGCAGATTGATATTTGCCTTGCAACGAAGCCGCCGGATATGGATACCTTTTTACAAGCAATGGTGGCGGCTGGCTATGAAATCAAGCAGGGGCGCGGCGGCGCAATTAGCTTTCGGGCAGAGGGGCAGGAACGCTTTACCCGGCTCCGTGCTTCTACTCTTGGCAAGGGCTACGGGCAGGAGGATATACAAGCGGCGATTGAGGGCAGAACCGCCCCGCAGCAACGGCGCAAGGTCAATCTGATTGTGGATATTCAATCCCGTATGAAAGCTGGAAAAGGCCCTGCCTATGAACGGTGGGCAAAGGTATTCAACCTAAAGCAAATGGCGGCAGCCTTACAGTATTTACAGGAAAACGGCTTGATAGAATATGCGGATTTAGAGCAAAAGGCCGCAGAGCTTACCGACCACTTTCATGTGCTTTCGGATAGCATAAAATCCACCGAAGCCGCTATGCGTGTCAATGCGGAGCTAAAGGCGGCAGTGGTGGATTACGCTAAAACCCGGTCTGTGTTTGAGGGGTATAAGGCGGCGAAGTACAACAAGAAATATCTTGTGGAGCATGAAGCGGATATTGCCACCTACCGGGCGGCGCAGGACACCTTCCGGCGTTTGCTGTCCGGGGCAAAGTTACCTAAAATGGATACGCTGAAAGCAGAGTTTCAGCGGTTGTCGGCAGACAAGAAAAAGGCTTACCGGGAGTATCGGGAAACCAAAAAAGATATGCAGGAAATTGTAACGGTGAAAAGCAATATTGACCATCTGCTTGGCCTGATGGACGCGCAGAAAAATAAGGAAAGGGAGCGATAGCGACATGACGCAACATAAGGTGCGAAGCGCCGACTTCGGGCCAACTTGGCCCGAAGTGGCAGGGTTTGGGGCGGCTTGCCCCAACAAGCAATTTTTAAGATTTGACCGCAGGGAAAAATCTTAAAAATGTGCAAGTGTCAATACACTTGCCCTGCTTGCGGGTTAGCGTAAGCCCCAAAAATGGCACAAAAATTGTGGTTTGCTTTTAATATCCTTCCGCCCCAAAATTCCGATTACCAAATTTGTATTTTAAATTTGCATGTCTATCGAAAATCATTATCGCACTTTTTCCTTTGAGATATCCCATGATTTGCGATATACTGTATTTTGGTGGAATTGAGAGAAGCAAATGAATATGGTCGGGCATTATATGTCCTTCTATGATCGCAATTCCCTTCCTTTTGCATAAATCTCTTATGATTTGCCGTATGTCGTCCCTCAATTGATAATAGATTATCTTTCGCTGATACTTCGGCGTGAATACGTGGTCATTATGTCTGTCTGTGTGCGGTGATGATGGTGAAACTGTAAGCATTTACGGTAATTTCGCTGCCGAGATGTACTATGATACGACTCCAGAGGCAAGATATATGGAGCTATGGTTGCCATTAAGTTCATCGCAAAGTATAATGCAAATATGGATAAAAACAATGGAATACAAAAATAATCTACTCCGGTTTTTTGCCTATTGGTATGGCGATTTTTGGGCCTTTAGCAGATGTTGTCCCATTTCGTTGGGTTATGGTTTGGTTCAGGCGTTGCGTTAATTATTATTGCTACAGTTACACACTGCAATCTCATTTAGCAAATAAATAGATGTATATAGTGTCCCCCTTGTCAAGACACAAATTTAAAAAACGTAGTGTGACATTGGATACAGCTTTTTGTCCATAATTACTTACAGACCCATCATGCAACCTTGGCTTTTGAGAATGATGATT
>JBCFAO010000036.1:0-44413 GCA_038562165.1 Clostridiales bacterium
GTTTTTTCTGCCGTCTACTCCTTTTCCCGCTGAATGCTCTTTGTTGAAGGCACCATTCTATCTCTACCTCCATTTTGTCGCCCATTTTTATTTCTTCTCCTACAACAACTTGACACGGACCAAATCCTACCCTTTTATTGACATAGTTCTGCATTGCTGATAAATTGGCCTTAGGAGGTGTCGGACTGTGAAAAAATTTTTATCTGGCTTACTTATTGGCTTCATGCTTACTCTCGCTTTTACTGCTTACGCCGCTACAGACATCCGTCTGGTAATTAACGGCCAGGACATCACGGACACGATGGATATTAAACCTCAGAACATTAGCGGCAGAATCATGGTTCCCGCAAAATATGTGGCCGAATCCTTAGGAGCTTCCGTTAGTTGGGATGCTGCCACCAGTACAATGACTATAAGCTCCGCCGCCCAAGAGCAGGTCCCGGCAAATACTAAGGGAGCTGTCTCTGGAACTGTACAACCCGACAGTCAAACTGCCGGTCAAGCCACTGCTCCAGCCTCGGGCCCAGACAAGCTTACCGTTAAGGCAGGGGGAATGGCCACTCTCTCCTATACCGGCGAACCAAATACTGAGTACAAGATATCGGTTTACTACTCATCCGGCGCCAGCAAGGCTGCAGGATTGGTGGCCAAAACATCCAATGCTTCCGGCGATGTATCCTGGACATGGAAAGTTGGAACTAATACTAAGCCCGGCGAATACCGCATATCTATCACCGGCGGCAATAAAACAATCGAGAAACTGTTAGTCGTGCAATAAGGAAGAACAGGTCTAGGGGGTGCCATTGTAGGGTTTAGCCAACTCCGCTGCTCAATAAAAGGCAGGTGCGCTGTCATTTTGACTGCTCCATTCCTCTTTTGACAGGTCAAATGCTCAAAAGCACCAGGTATGCGGTCATTTTGCCCCTAAATCGCCAACTTCGCCCTGAATACTGTCGCAAACCTGCCGGTTTTTGAGCATCCCACCCCTATTTTCAGCCAAAAAGCACAGTCTGCCGTCGCATTACTTGGAAAACTGAGCAGCGCAAGCCAAATTCAGGGGAGCCAAGTTCAGAGTCAAATTCAGAATCAAATCCGCAAAAAAAGAGGCTGCCTCAAATTTGAGAAATCAATTTGAGACGCCTCTTTTTTAATTTGACATTGATAACTCTGTTGCTTTATCCGCTTTTTCTGTCAGCTATTCACTGACATAAACACTTTTGGCTGCAGAGTCATAATTTACATTAGCTCCCAAGCTTTCTGCAATAAATCTTAAGGGGACAAAGGTACGGCCATTAATAATAGTGGGCGGAACATCAATGGTTTGATATTGGAGTTCCAGTCCGGCGCCTTGCCCAATTTGAACCTCTTTGTTGCCGATTTCCAAATAATAGCCCACATCATCACTATTGTAATAAAATATACTTTGCACCTCCGGATTCCAGATTATTCCGATATCCAGAGCCTCGGCAATAGCCCTGAGGGGTACAAGTGTTCTGCCATCTTGTATGATAGGGCTGGTATCTGACTCTAATAATTTATCGTTTACATATATGGATATTTGACTACCCGCAATAACAGGGGATTCTTCAATAACCGGGAATATGGAATAGGCAAAAACGGGAAGTGAAAAAGAAACCATTAAAAGCATCATTACCAAAGCCAGAAAAACCATTTTTTTCATAAACGCCCTCCTCCTCAACTCTTTAATATGATCATAACCGAATATGGGGGATTCTTCCATCTCTATTTTAGGTAATATCCGCCGACATTATATTTAGGTTCTCCTTCAGAAAATCATTGACTTTTTGGTTAGCTAATGCTAACCTATTTTTGAGTGTATGAATAAAATAATAAATATATTCATTTATCTCTAGAATGATTAAGGGAGGACTTATATGAAACAAAAGAAACTGCTGGCACTCTTGCTGGCAACGCTCCTTATCCTGGACAGCTTTTCCACGGCGGCCCTGGCCGTATCTCCGTCGGATTTTCCCGACTTCCCCAATGACTGGTCAACACCGGCCCTGGTGGTGGCCGTGGAAAACGGCCTGCTGCAAGGCTCTGACGGCAAGCTCAACCCCGGCGGAACACTGACCAGGGCACAGTTAGCCGCTATCCTAACCAGGGCCTTTGGAGCAGAACGCAAGGCCTCCATCGCCGGCTTTACCGATGTTCCGTCCACCCACTGGTCTTACGGCGCCTTGTCCCAGGCAGTGGCCGCCGGTTTCCTGGCAGGGGATGAGGGAAAGATGTATCCCGACCGGCCGGTAACCCAGCAGGAAGCAATGGTAATCCTGGCCCGCACTCTCAATCTGGAAGACAAAGCTGCAGCCTTAAATAGCTTTACCGATGGGGCAACGGTCAGCAATTGGGCTAAAGGCCCTGTGGGCGCAATGATTGCGGCGGGTTACGTCAGCGGCAATAACGGCTATATCAATCCCAAGGATGCCGTCACCCGGGCCCAATTTGCTCAAATCATGGCGAATATTACGAAAACTTACCTGACTTCTGCCCAAGTGTACAGTACCGATGTGGACGGCAGTGTGATTATCAGCGTACCTGGCGTGACTTTACAGGATATGACCGTCAGCGGCGATGTTATCTTAGCCGACGGCGTAGGCAGCGGCGACGCCACCCTATCCAATGTAACGGTGAATGGCCGCCTGGTGGTGCGGGGCGGCGGCAGCAACTCCATCCACATCAGGGATAGCCAGGTCAACTCCGGCGTCGCATTGAACAACCCCAGCGGCGCCACACGCCTTATTCTGTCCGACTCTGTCATCAGCGGCAGCATGTCTGTTTTCAGCGACCTCACACTGGAGGGCAACGTTACAAATTTGGCTCTGCACAATAGGGTTGTGTTAAATATTCAATCCGGCACCATCAGCAATCTCCATATTGAAAATAGCGGTGCGGTCTCCAGCGTTACCGTTGCCGCCGGCGCTGCAGTTACTTCGGCTACGGTTAAAGGTGCAAAAACCGCCATCTCCGGGGCCGGCAAGGTAGGCACGGTTAATGCCTCCGCCAACAACGTGACGATTTCTACGGCCGGCACGATAGTCGTCACAGCCCCCGGCGTCACCGGCACCACTGCCGGAGGCATGGCAGTGGAAGGCGGTACATCGGTCATTACCAACAGCACCGGCGACGGCCATTCCCCCGCAGCTTCCGGCTCCTCCTCCGGCAGTTCTTCCGATAGCGGCTCCTCTGATAATGGTCCTGATTATAAAAACGGCTTTGCCGGAGGCCGGGGTACTGTATCTTCGCCTTGGCAGATCAACACCGCTGCTCAACTGAACCGGGTGCGGGAAAATTTGGCCGCCCACTACGAACTGACGGCTAATATTGACTTATCCGGATACGCCAACTGGATGCCCATCGGCCAGTATGTTCCCACTGATGCGGCGACTGGGGATGTTTCTGCCCGGCTGGGCCTGGCCTTCACCGGCAGCTTTGATGGCAACGGTCATACTATTTCTAATCTGAACATCAACCGCATAGTGGATGAAAGCGCCGCCGCCGAGGATATGACCGGCACCGGCCTCTTTGGAGGCCTTGCAGGCACAGCCCACATCCACGATTTGATCATTAAAAATGCCACCGTTTCTTCCAACAGCAACTGCACCGCCTCATTGGTAGGTATGGCTATGTCCACTCTCGGCCAGAGCCCGGTGCGCATTGCCAATATTGGCCTGACAGGCAATAACACCATCTCCGGCGTCAGCGCCGTAGGCGGGTTGGTGGGCAGCTCTCAGGACATCGATATCGCCAACTGTTCCGCTGCGGCAAACGTCACCATGATTGCCGCCAGCAACGGCGCCGGTATCCTGGGCGGCGGCTTGGAAGGGGGCAGCATCGTCAACTGTACCGCTACCGGCACCGTCACTGCCACGGCCACTATGGATTATGCAGGCACAATTTACGGTTCCGTGGGCGTGGGCGGCCTGGCCGGCTGTGCCTTCGACAGCACGGAGGTCAGCGGCTGTACCGTCACTAACGCCACCATCAGCGTAGGCCAAAACAGCATTATGATAGGCGGTCTGCTGGGCTACTCCGGTGTGGTTAATGAAGGAAACTACACAAGCGACGAGGAGGGCTTTACCGTTATCAAAGACTGTGAAGTTACCGGCATTACCATCAACGCAGCCCCCGGTGTCAACCGCATCGGCGGTATTGTAGGCAGCGGCTTCTGCGGCCCCATGTACAACAGCTATTACCCCGCCTCCTCCGCTATTCACCTTGTAAACTGCAAAGCCGGCGGCACAATTATGGGGGCTGATGCCGATGCCGTTGTCGGCTCCATTCTTGGTTACGCTTTCCGCAACTCCGCAGTGGTTTCCTGCACCGGCAATATAACCGGCGCCGGCAATCAGGTAGGGGCAGCAGATGCGGCCCAGGCGGCGGCCATTGATCAACTGGAAGCTCCCGTCTCAGTATCCGGACGGATGATGAAGGCGGCCTCCGTTTTCGGTCAGAGCGAAAATGGGGAGGCGCTCTCCAGCCAGCAGTACTTCTATGGCGTCCAAAGCTTAAATGCTGGCAGCGCCTTTGACGCCGGCAACACCTTTGACGGCGGCGACGGCACAGCGGCAAATCCTTACCGGATTTCTACCACAGACCAACTCTACCAAGTCCGCAATGATCTGGCTGCCCATTATCAGCTAGCGGCAGATATTGACCTGGCCAGCTCCGAAGCCTACAGAGACAACTGGGTCCCCATTGGCCGCTACGTCCCAACCGATGCCGATTCAGGAGATGTATCCCCCAGGCTGGGTCTGGCTTTCACCGGCAGCTTCGACGGAAACGGCCATACTATTTCTAATCTAAAGATTAGCCGTACAATCGACGACAGTGCTGCTGCCGAAGATATGACCGGCACCGGCCTGTTTGGAGGTGTTGCGGGAAGCGCCTATATCCATGATCTGATCATCGAGAATGCCAATGTTTCTTCCAATGGCAACTGTACCGCCGCGCTGGTAGGCATGGCCATGTCTACCCCCGGTCAAAGGCCGGTACTTATTGAAAACATCTCTCTAACCGGAAACAACAGCATCTCCGGTATCGGCTCTGTGGCCGGTCTGGTGGGCAGCGCCCAGGATATCGATATCGCCGGCTGTTCCGCTGCAGCCAACGTTATCATGACCACTGCCGGTAACGGCGCCGGCATCCTGGGCGGCGGCTTGGAAGGCGGCAGCATCGTCAACTGTACCGCTGCCGGTACTGTCACTGCCACGGCAACCATGGATTATGCAGGCACGACTTTTGGCTCCGTTGGCGTAGGCGGTTTGGCCGGTTGTGCTTTCGACAGCACGGAGGTCACCGGCTGCACCGTAACCAATGCAACCATCAGCGTAGGAAAGAACAGCATTATGGTGGGCGGTCTGCTGGGCTACTCCGGCGTAGTCAATGAGGGCGATTACACAAGCGACGAAGATGGCTTTACCGTCATCAAGGACTGCCAGGTTACCGGTGTTACCATCAACGCAGCCACCGGCGCCAACCGCATCGGCGGCCTTATAGGCAGCGGCTTCTGCGGCCCCAACTACAATAGCTACTACCCCGCCTCCTCCGCCATTCACATCATCAATTGTAAAGCCGCCGGCAAGATCCTGGGCGCCGACAGCGGCGCCATTGCCGGCTCCATCCTGGGCTACGCTTTCCGCAACTCTGCGGTGGTTTCCTGTACCGGCAATGTAACCGGCACAACCAATCAAGTAGGTGCGACAGATGCAGCCCAAGCCGTCTCAATCGCTGCCATCCGCTAAGGCATAAGCCTAAAAATGCTGCAACAGAACGTACCCACAGACCAAAATCTGTGGGTACGTTTTTATCCTGCCAAATGCCTATCTTTATCTTTGACAACGCCGCTCCAGGGCCGGAACTTTTCCTCTTTTATTCACTTCTTCTTTTCTGCTTACTTGCCCTCTTCCAGCACATAATTCAAAATAGTTTCAATGATCTCCTCGATCATTGCGTCGTAGGCTTCGCTGTACAGATTTTCTTTTCCGTAGCGAATGATGGAGACCGCTTTACAGAAATTCGCAAAGACCTTCCAATCACAGTCAGGCTTTTTGTTAGCCACACAGTTCAATATCCGGAGCGTGTTTTCTTCGCCGCTGCCGCTGTCCTTCATATAATTTTCAGGCCAGCGGGCATAGAGCATGGCCACTTCATCCTGGCTTAAATACTCAAAAATATTGTTGTCCCCAAAGAAAATAGTCCGCAGGAAGACACGGAAGCCCTGCCTATCCAGCATACCGCCGGCACCAAGCAGCGCCGCAAGTTCAGCTTTTGATTGTTCCCGCTTATGCAAAATAATCTGATAGACAAATTCCTCTTTCGTCTTGAAAAAATTATAGAAGGTGCCCGTTGCAATTCCCGACGCTTTTGTCACATCGCTGACCGAGGTTTTCTTCAGGCCAAAACGCTTAATTAACTGAAACCCGTTTTCAAGCATTTGTATTCTCAACTTTTCCCGGCCGGCCTCATCAAAAATTTGGGGCATAGTAACAGCCTCCCTCAAATGAACATATACATCTTTTCGTTCATTTAAGCCTACCATATTACTTGCTTTAGGTCAAATGAAAACGTCTACGTCTGCCCCCCTCTTCACCCCGCCTCACATCTTGCCGGCCTTGATATCCGCAATAATATCTTTCATCTCATAAAAACCGGCAGCCTTCCCCGCCATCCAGGCGGCAACCCTAGCGGCGCCGTTGCTTAAAGCCTTCCTGTCTACCACCGTATGCTTCAGCTCAAAATATTCGTTTTCGCCGCCAAACATCAAATGATGGATGCCCACAATATCGCCGGAGCGGATGCAGGATACGCCCACCTCATGCTTTTGCCTGGCCTGCTCTCTGACTGTGCGGTCAAAAACAAAGGTGGTTTCCGGCTTGGCCTCTTTGATCATGGCCATGATAATCTCCGCCGTACCGCTGGGGGCGTCAATTTTTTTATTATGGTGCTGCTCAACCAGCTCAATATCCCATTCTTTGAAATATTTCAAGCTTTCCCGAATCACCTCTTGCAGGTAATAGAGGCCTAAATGCATGTTGTAGCTGGCAAACACCGGAATGTGCTGTGCCGCCTCCCGCAGCATCTCGTTATGCTCCTGCTGCAGGCCGGTGGTGCCGATGACCAGGGTTTTTTTATGCTTCACGGCATACTCGCACAAAGGCTTAACAGATTGGGGCAAAGAGAAATCCACAATCATGCCGAAATCCTCTTTGACCTCCTCCAGCCTTTGATACACAGGATAATCCTTGCTGCCGGGATAAATATCCACACCGACAACGACTTGCAGGCCCGGCATATTGTTTATGGCCTGAGCCGTAGCCGAACTCATTTTTCCCATACAGCCGTGAGATAAGATATTCATCAATAATTCCTCCTTAATTCTTAATTTTATCCTTAATCGGTTTTTGAGTTCTTCTAAGCGACGGCATATTTACGGTAAAAACGGTCAATGTCCTCCCGGCTAAACCGGGCCAAGGATAGCTGTGACAAGTCAATACCGCTGGACACGGGCCGGCCGGCAATGATTTCACTGACCATCTCGCCGGTAACGGCCGATAAAGCCAGACCGTCCCCTTCGTGGCCTGCCGCCACCACCAATCCTTTGAGTTCCGGCACGGTGCTGATGATGGGCAGGCTGTCCGGCGTATAGGGGCGCAAGCCGGCAAAGCTGCGGATAATATTTATCTGCTTTAGGGCAGGAATAATTGCCGTACCGTGCCTGGCAATTAAGACCATTGCCTGCCTTGTGGTTCTGGTATTGTAGCCCACAAACTCCCGGGTTCCCCCCAGAAGCAGATTTCCTCTTTCCGTTTGGGTCAGGGAAAGGCCGATGCCCAATTGATCTTCCACGCTGTTGCCCAATAAGTCCGGCCGGAATTTTGCCGCAATATATTTGGCACAGTTGACAATGGTATTGGTCAGCTTCGGCACCGGTTCCGTCACCAAAATCTGTCCCCGGCGGGGTACAATCGGAATATCCAGGCCCATCATCTTGCCGATAAACGGGGCAAAAACGCCGCCGGCATTAACCACCCAACGGCAACTGATCATGCCTTGATCCGTATCGACGCCGGTAAGACAATTATCTTCGATCCGAAAACTGCGGATTGCCGTATGCAAAAGATATTTGGCGCCGTATTTCATCGCCCCAAAGCAGTAAGCCTTCGTCAGATTCTGAGGGTGAATAGTGGCGTCCTGGTCACAATAAGTGGACCCTACCAGCTCCGCCCCTTTCATGGCCGGCTGTTTGGCAATGGTCCGGGCCGTATCTAAGAGAGAAACATTTAGCCCTGCCGCCTGTTGCCGGGCGGCAAAGCTTTTCATCACTTCCAATTGCTCTTCCCTTTGAATAGCCAGCATTGTTCCCGCGATCTTAAAATGGATATCCACGTCGAATTCCTTTTGCAGCGCAGGGTATTTTTTGATGCTGTTCATCGCCATTGCCAGATGTACGCCGGGGCTCTTTGACTGCAAATGAATAGCCGTATCGCAAGCGGAGGAGGTGCCGTTAAGAATATCCTGCTGCTCCACTAAGATAACGGACATACCGGCCCGGGCGCAGTAAAAAGCCACCGAATTGCCGATTACGCCGCCGCCCACCACCACAACATCAGCATGCATCTTCTCCATCCTCCTTTGCTTCGGCCAAGGTATGAAGGGATAGGGTACGCACCGGCGGCCGGTAGCTGGGGGTCACAGGAGCCTGCTGCTGATAGGGAACCAGCATTCTTTCGATTAACCGCCGGCAAGTGCGGCCCTGGCACAAGCCCATCATCGCTTCCGTACGGTTCTTGATCCCTTTAAGGCTGCGGCAGCCCTGATCGATGGCCTGCTGCACTTCTGCTTCCGTCACTTCCTGACACCGGCAAATGATAATCTCCTCCTGTAAATCGTAGGCTTTCATCTTAATCCCTCCTAATTACCATCAGCCTAACAGCTAATCAAATGATGATCAGCTATGAATATAATATTACGCCTTATTCATAATATGTCAATATCTTTAGATTTCCGTTTACTGGCGCTACTGCTTTGAACTCATTATCTAATGTAGTAATCATAATAGGTTTGTATGTCGCCGACTAAGGAATCAATATGCTGCAGCATAGCTTTTTCCGCCTTTTCCTCATCCTTTGCTTTGATGGCGCCCAAAATCTCTCTATGCTTGGAGACGAAGCCGGCATTGATTTTTTTACGCAGATATTCAAAGGCCGCCGTTTGCTGTCCCATACCGATAATTTGCATGTATAGGTGCTCCAGGACTTGGTTTTTTGCGGCTTTGGCAATAGATTTATGAAACTCCACATCTAATTGGTTAATCCAGGAGGTCCGGTAATTTTTTTCTTCCCGCTCCAAAAGCTCCTCCATTTTCAAAATTTCTTCCTGAGTGGCTCGAAGAGCGGCCAGACGGGCCGTGCCTCCTTCGATGATACGCCGCACTTCCAAGACCGTCAGAAAATCATCCAGCATTGCCGGAGCAATATATTTCTCCAGATTGATGGTTTGAGCCGTTATTTCCCGCAGATGTTGGTCCATAGCTAAAGCTTTTATGCCTTCTTCCGTAATCAGCCGGCCCCTGTGGGTACCGTCCTGCTGCAAATAACCGGCATTCTCCAGTTTATTTAATATCCGGCCAACGGTAGCGGTGCTGGATTGGAAACCTTGATCTGCCAGGATATTGGCGATTTGCCAAGAGCCCAGAGGCACAGTACTGTTTTTGAACAGCTTTAATACCTCTATTTCTCTTTGTTCAAAGGTTTTTTTCGCAGACATAACTATCTTCCTCATCCTGTTTTTTTATAGTATATTGGTTAAGTATACCATGTATTTACGGCAAATAAAATCGTGGCTAAGGAGGCTCCCTATGGAAGTAAGGCTTGCCACAATAAAGGATATCGATGCATTATTTGTTTTGAATGAGCTTTTCGAGAACACGACAACGAAAGAAGCCATGCAAAACACTATACAAGAGAATGACCGTGAAATCATTTGCATTGCTTATGTTAAGGGCATAGCTGCCGGCTATTGCACAGGATTAATCGTAAAATCAATGTGTTATCGTCAGCAGCGCATTGATATTGAAACCCTTTATGTCAGAAACGAGTATCGGAATCAAGGTATCGGCCAGGCATTGATCCACTGTTTGGAAAGGACAGCCGCCGCTGCCGGCATCTATCATTTCCACATAAATACGCATCAGGTTAACATTGCTGCCCAAACTCTGTACAGAAGAATGGGCTATGCGCCTACCGGCGAAATTCTCCTGGACAAGACCATACGTTGATAGGGAGATACAAAGCATCACCGATTGACAGGTTCTTTTCAAGGGACGTATAATAAACATATAAAAAAATATTGTCTTGTCTTTTGGTTGCCTTCTGGGGGCGGCAGGCTGCCCGGGATGCAATAAGTGGAATGGGGTGCAAGTCCCTGCGAACTGGTCACTGTGAAGCCTGAACTGCCAAGCTATACCTTGGCGGAAGCAGGATAAGTCAGACACACGCCAAAACGATTGATCTGAAAGGAAACCTTTCAGAGGAGTCGCTGTTGCCAGTACAACAGACAGCGGGTTAAGCAAAATAGCCTGCGTTACCGGTGCCGCAGGCTTCTTCATTTGCTTTATTAAAGAGCCTGCCATAAAAACAAAAAATACATGGAGGCAAAAACAATGACTGTAAAAAAAAGAAAAGCCCATTGGGAGGGAAAAGAGTATTCCTTTTTTCGCCATGAAAAGTGCGAAAGCTTCCCCTGCCATGCCACTACGGACCCGGAAAACTTCAATTGCCTTTTTTGCTATTGCCCTTTATATGCACTAAAGGATAAATGCGGCGGCAATTTTGTCTACACTCCCGAAGGTTTAAAGGATTGCAGCAATTGTATGGTCCCTCATAAGCGGGAGAATTACGGCTACATTATCGGCAAATTTGATGACATTTTGGAGATTACCAAAATGCCACCCAATGAGAAACCCGCAGCAGAATAATCCTGGTGGGCGATACAGCTGCAATGACGGATTGCGTCCGGTAATTTTCAAGATTGACGCAGTGGATCAGGAATAAAAAAGCATTAACAGCCTTAACCTGCCGGCAGGCAAGCTCACTTTTCGGTTCCGGTCTTGTCCAAAGTCTTGATGAAAGCTGCCACTGCCCGCAGCTCCTCAGCATTCATTCTTTTGACTTTACGGATGGTTTCGCTTTGTAAACTCCGCAAAGGCGCCTGGCTTGCCGGGGAGCCTTTACCTGTCAGCACCCATTGGGCGGAATAGCCGTAAGTGCTCTCAATAAGTCTGGCCAGGGGCTCGGAAACTCCTTTTTTTCTGCCGCTGGTCAAAAGATAAACGTAGTTTGCACTTATGCCCAGGGCTTTGGCAAACTCCACTTGCTTTAGCTGTTGTTCTTCGATAATCCAGCGAATCCGCAGCTCCAGCGTAGCCAGGTTTGCCGGTTCGCTAATTTTCCGCATAAACACAGCCCCCCTCTCCCATCATCTGAATATATACCATCAGCTCCTTGCGGGATGTGACGTTCAGCTTCATATAAATACGCCGGTTGTGGGTTTTAATAGTATTGATGGACAGGCAGAGTATGCCTGCAATTTCCTGGGCCGTATAGCCTTGCACATATAAGTCAAAAACCGCTTTTTCCGCAGCCGACAGCGATTTAATATTTTTCTCAAACTCCAGGTACAGGGCCGAAGGGGCCGGTACAGGGAGTTCTTTTTTTTCGCCTGATGCCGCCAACTCATCCTGGGCTGCCAAGAACTCAATTAAATCATCGATTTCAGGAATTTTTGTTTTAACAACGGGGCCGGGGTTTTTAAGCTTTTCTAACGCCTCCGTCACCGGACGAATATATTTGCGGCTAATCAATGCCGCCAGGCCGATATTGGCAAGCATCAGCGCTAAAAGCCCTAAAATCAGATTGCGGTTTTTAAGGGAAATACGATCGCTAAGAGCTTTCTCCGGCATCAAAAGCACCGCCAGCCACTGCTCCTGCTCGTAAGCAGAATTTGAGGGATAAAGGGCTACCTGCTGCTGCAAACCGGCATAGCTTTCCTTTTCCGGCTGCCGGTAGAGGTGAAAGTCCCCTTCACGAAAGGATATGTTTATTTTGGTATGCTCCGGCGCTGTGGGCCCTGCCGCAAAGCCCCCCGCAAACAACGCCCCGGAAAGCAAAAGCCTATCCTCTTCAAAGGGGGAAAGCAGGCAAAGCAAATGATCATAATCTTCCCCCTTGGGCGTATAAGAAAGCTTAAACAACATCTCACTTATCTCAAAACCGCAAACACCAAAGACCGTGCCATCCGATGCGATAAGGGGAGCCATACAAAGCATGGCTCTTTCGCTGCTGTCCGGCAGGGTCTGGGCCTCGTTCCAACGGTAAAGCCGGGAAACCGGCAGGCTTCGCTCTCTGCCCATGGCCATTACCTCGGTAAAGCAGGTCATAGCGCCGGTATTCATCTCCATCTCCCATTGGGGCAACAAAGTAATTTTGTTTTTGCGGGCAATAGACATAGGCCCAAACCTGTAGCGCAGGTTGGCTGCCATGCCGTTGACGATATTCGGCTCCATATTTTTAAGATAAATGCAGGAGCGGGAGTTTTGCGCCTCAGGCAACGCCGGATTTACCGTGGCATCCAGCAGCAGAAATACGCCGCTGCCGGTGGATTTCTCTAAAGCGCCGGTAAGCCTGCCAATTTCCTCTTCCAAAAGATATTCCAGCAACCGGCTATCCTCCTGCAACCGCAAGACGGAAGACCCCTGGTCTTGAAGATTCCGTTCGATATTGGCGAGGGCTTTGGCCAAGTCTACAGCCTGTATGGAAATAGTCCCAAAATCTTTATAAATGTTTTGGGCAATATGATCCAGCTCCCGGTCTAAAACCGCTTTGTGCTCCGACAGTCCCGCCTGAAAAACACCGGTGGAAAAGAGGATCAGCAAAACCCCTGCCATAATGGTATTAAGAAAAAGCAGCAGAAAAACAAAGAGCCTGAGCCGCAGCGGCAGGCCATCCCGTCCGCAGCGCCTTAAGGCCTCCCGGTAAAGGTTGAAGGTTGCCGCCAACCTTCCCTTTGGCATTGAGGTCCTCCCCTTTCTATGACTGCCCTGTAATAAATTCATCAAAGGTGTCCATTACCGCTTCTTCATAAGCAGCTTCCGGCTCCATGGTTTTCAGGTTTGTCAAATACCGTTGCCGTCTTTCCGCAGCCATGCTGAGAAAAGTCTTCTCCCATTTGCTGCTGATGCTATTAAAGCTATCGAAAACCGGAGGGATATAAAAATCGTACTCTTGGTGAACAGAAATAGCCGTACGCAACAAGCCCCGTATATTGGGATTGCTGTTTTCCGCAATTTCCCGCTCCATATGATTGACAAAAGCCTGGCTGGTAACCGGCAAGTAGCCGGTGGAAGCTACGAAACGCATGTTCTGCTCAGGAGCCGTAAACCATTTAAGAAATATAGCGGCAGCCTGCTCTTTTTCGGCAGTGGATTTAGCTACGGCAAAACCGCCCCCTCTTTGAATAGCAATTTTTTTGCCGCCGGCAAAAACAGGGTAAGGCAAAATCGAATAGCTTACCTGCTCTTTGGTGTTGTCGGAATAGGTAATGGTCTCTCCATAAAAAAGTATGCCTGCCGTGGAGCCCGTAGAGCAGAGAATTTCTCCGGTTTTGGAAAGATCCGAAGAATAGCCGTCATAAACGGCATAGCCTCCCCGCACTGCCGGCGAAAAAATCACCTGCCAGACCCGCTCCAGCTCCGGCTTATTGAGGCGGAGGGCTTCTCCCTCAAAGAGAGAGGTGCCTAGCTGCTCCATACCAACCTGAAATAAATTAAATACCGAATCCGCCGTGTAAAACGCCTTGCCGTCATCAGGAATTTCCGGCGTCAGACCGTCAGTCCAGTCGTAATATTGCCGGGCCGACTCAGCAATGCCTTCAAAGGTAGCCAGGCTGTCTGCCTGAACCCCCGTAGCTGCCGAAAACCGGTCAAACAAGGTCTGATTAAGAAAAAGCACTTCTGTAGATTTGGCAAAAGGGAATACATAGAGCTTCCCATCAGCCAGCCGGCCTTCCTCCACAAAAGCAGGCAAATACTCCTCAAGCTCCTCTCCTGCAAAATAGCTGTCCATTGCAGCCAAGAGCCCCTTATCCGCAAGGAGAGCGGCCGTAGCCGGGTAGCAGGTAGTAATATTGGGCATTTCCGGCGCACCGGGGTCACCCGCAGCGATCATCGTCAATTTTTCCTGCAGGGAAGAGGAACCGGAAATAGAGGTAACGCTGATCATGATACCCTTTTCTTTGCCCAAGGTAGCATTAAACTCTTCGATTAAGCTATCCATGGTGGCTTGCATCTGGCCGCCAAAATTATGCCACAGGTTGAGGGTAACCGGATTTTGGGGATTGAGCCCGCTTTTTTGGCCGCAGGCAGATAGAAAAACCGGTAAAAGCAATAGCGCTATCCAGGCTATAGTTCTCTTTTTCATCGGTATCCTCCCTTATTCTTCGCCAGTTCATCTGTTTGAATCACCTTAGAATCATCTTAGAATCACCCTAAAAATCACCCTGTTTTCCCGCAAGAATCACACTGGGGATGATTACATTCAAATAAAGGTTTCGTATAATTAAAATAAGAACTATCTGAATCTATTTACCAATATACTACCATTCTACTCTAACTAAGTCAATTATGGCGCCGTGCTATTTCCTCAGTCGTTCATCAGTACGCCGGAAGGAGCAAAGAGATGCAAAAGAACCAGCGAGAGGCTTTGCAAAACGAAATTATACGGGCCATCGGCAGGCTGGATTTTTTCAATCTGCAAAAGCTGGGCGCCTTTATTGCCGGCCTGGAAACAGCAAGAGCGGAAGGGAAGGAAAGCCCGGAAGAAAGGGAGGAAGCAAATCATGACGGATAGCCAGCTCCCTTTATTCACCGCAAAACACCGAGGGCAGCAAGAAGAAAAAGGCTTTTGCTTTACTTTCTTTTGCGACCTCTGCAATAACAGCTACACCACGCCTGTTATTGCCGCAGAGGATTATAAAACGGCGCTGCTTTTAGGGGAGCGGGATGGACGGCTGCATTTTAACCGCTGCCAATGCTGCCACCGCTGGGTTTGTGACGAACACTTCAATGAAAACCGGATGATGTGCACCGATTGTCTGCCCCGGATTTGCGGCGGCTGCGGCGCCTTTGTGCCTAAGGGAAATCAATTTTGCACAACTTGCGGCAAGCCCCAATTTGAAGAAGATAAATAAGCCGGGCGGAAAACAATCATAAAAACCCGGCTTTGCAACTGCTTATATTATCAATTATTTTACTTGTTTTGAGGTTGGTTCAGAAGTTTTTTGTAGTAAGTTTTGCTAGTGTAAAGTGCGGCAACGGGATTATGGCCCAATACGCGATCCTTGACCAGCAGCGTAGTGCAGATTGCCTTGGAATATTTATAAAACAGGCTGTCGTGCCCCACGCATAGCCCCACCACCACATTGAGGTCGGTTTTATTGAGCAGTTTCGCCTGAAGGATAGGGTTGCACATTCGTTCGCCAGGCTTCATGATGTACTGCTCATCCAGGTTAAGGCCGGTCTTTTTTTCCGTAGCCCCCACCTTACAGGCTATCCCGTAGGGTTCAAGGCCGTTAACCCGCAGGATTTTGGCGAAGATACGGCTCTCCTCGATCAGCCCTACGCAGGTGGCGATACCGATTTTTTTTGCGCCAATACGGTGGGCGAACTCGATAATCTCCTGCACCCGGGTGTATTTGCAATAAAAGGCCGCCTCCACCTCGGCAGCGGCAACGGCAATCTTCCGGTTGATTGGGTCGTCGTATAGCCGCAACGCCTCCTTAAGCTCCTGCTGATCGAGATTGGCAGTCAGGCAGAATTCGGGATAGGCATTCTGCCCCGAACTGCAGCTAACAACGCCGCAGTCTGTGCAGGACAGGCATTTGTTCTGGTTTGACAAGATAAACACCTCATTTAATCATTTCAATGCTATGCTTTATAAAATTTTGAATTTTCTTTATCGTATTATGGGCAAAATTCGATGTCAACCATTTTAAAATAAAATACCTCATTTCCAAATCGTTTGGAGATGAGGTATTTTTCTTATTCAGCCTGCCTTATGGAGCTATTTAGAGGCGGAACCCCATTCGGTCCTTTACGAATCGGACACCGGCTTGCCGCATTCCGGGCAGAATTTTTTGCCTGGAGGAATGGCTGTACCGCAATTTGCACAGGCCAGCTCCACCGGGGCGGCAACAGGTTGCTGAGGCGATCCCTTGATTTGCTGTATCTCCAGTTCTAAACTCTCGATAGCTGCCAAGGCTTCCTTGATATTGGCGCATAAGGCCGCAGCTTGCTCATCGATTTGAGCGCCGGCTTGAAACTGCTCCCAATAGTAGTCGCCGATTTTCATTTTCAGGGCGGCAATTTTGCCTTTCTCCTCATTGATTTTAGAATTGCGCTTGGTAATCTCCAGCATATCGCCGGCTTTGTCCGCCATTCCTTTTGTTACGCTGCCGATTTTATCAAATAATGCCATATTCTTCACACCTCTCAACCAAAACTAAATTCAAAGTTGAAGCCATCGCCGCCAAGGATTATGCTCACCACCAGGATCAGAATAAGCAGCGCCCAAACAAGAATCTGGGCCCGGGCAAAGTTTTTGCGGCTTTGGTTGGGATTTTGACCAAAGGCCCACACGCAAGCCAGCACAAGCCCCACAATGGGGATGTAAAAGACCAGCATAGTCAGAAAGTAGCCTATAACGCCCATGGGCGGCGGGTTAGCCGGCCGGCCATAAGACGGGGCTGCAGCGGAAGCTGCCGCATAAGCCGGAGCCGCGGCGGGAGCTGCTGCATAGACCGGGGCTGGAGAAGGGGCTGCTGTATAGGTTGCTTGTTGAGGCGAAGACATACCAGGCAGCGCACCAGAAAATTGGCTTTGCTCCTGCACCTCCGGTACAGCGGCGCCGCAATCAGCGCAAAAATTAGCGCCGGACCGCAGCGGAGACCCACAGGCGCTGCAAATCATATCTGACATAGCCGGTTCCTCCTTAACGGTTATTTGAGTGAATATTGCTGATTACACTATAGTCTATATCCTTTGATGAAGAAATCACCTCAGGTATGATTTCCGGCAAAGACAGGGATGATTTTAGGCGTGATTTTGACCTGCCATCCAAATCACCCCTAAAATCATCCTTAGTCCAGGTTTCCAATCACCCCCGGGATGATTACGTTGTCAAAAGAATAAGGTATGGTTTGAATAGTAAAAAAGGAGGGATCTATCATGGCATTTTGTAATAATTGCGGCAATCCTTTTGAGGCGGGGACAAAGTTTTGTCCTACCTGCGGCGCCCCTATCCAAACCGGAGGGCCGGCCCGGCCTCGGTCCATGCAGAGGGCTCATGAGGTGGAGTTCAAAATTCACGGTGAAGACCTGCAATTTGTGGAGATCATGTTGGATCCCGGAGAAACCATTATTGCCGAGGCGGGAGCCATGATGTACATGGACAGCGCTATCCAGATGGATACCATTTTCGGCGACGGCTCCGGCCGGGATGCCGGCAGCGGCCTGATGGGCAAGCTGGTTTCGGCGGGCAAGCGGGCCGTCACCGGTGAAAGCCTCTTTATGACTGCTTTCACCAACGCGGGACGGGAAAAAAGATGCGTCTCTTTTGCCGCTCCTTATCCTGGCCGCGTTATCCCCTTTGACCTAACGGATGTAGGCGGAACCTTGATTTGTCAAAAGGATGCATTTCTCTGTGCGGCAAAAGGCATTACCGTAGGCATCGCTTTCCAGAAAAAAATCGGCGTGGGACTGTTTGGCGGCGAAGGCTTCATTATGCAGAAGCTGGAGGGCGACGGCTTAGCTTTTATGCATGCCGGCGGCACCATCATTAAAAAAGACTTGAGCCCCGGCGAAACCTTAAAGCTGGATACCGGCTGTCTTGTGGCTTTGACCAGCAGCGTCAATTACGACGTGCAATTTGCCGGCGATGTAAAAACCGCCTTATTTGGCGGCGAGGGCTTGGTTTTGGCCACCTTGGCCGGCCCCGGCACCGTTTGGCTGCAATCCCTGCCCTTTTCCCGCATGGCTGACCGTATCGTTTCCGCCAGCCGAAAAGGCGGTAAAGGTAAAGAAGAAGGCAGCGTCCTGGGCAATATCGCCATCGGCAACCTTTTCGGCAACGACCGCTGAAGGCAGGCCCCAGGCAGCGAAAGGCTTGCGGGCTTCTCGGTTGGATGCAATTCAGCGGGCTCTATTAAATGGGCTCTATTATAAGAGGAGTGACTATCCAATGAAACAGCTACTGGCTATTTACATGATTCTTCTGCTGCTTTTCGGCATAACTGCAGGCTGCGGAGGCGGCGGCAAGCCTGCGGGTAATACAGCCAATACGGGCAACGCCACCGCAAATAATCCGCCTGACAGCGGCAATACGGAAAACACAACGCCCCAAGAGTCCTCAAGCCCGCCGGCGGACAGCGGCAATACCGGCAGCAGCAGTGACGCCGGAGGCAGCAACTCCGGAAGCGGTAAGGGCTCCGGCAAAGCAGACTCCCTGCAGGCTTATGCAGACGAATGGGACAGAATCAGCGACCTCCACGAGCAAGCCATCAATGACTATGAAGGCGTAATTATGGAGCTGTATACCTGGCTCATTCCTTTAACCCTGGCGCCGGTTTATGAAACATTGAATATAGACAATAAAGAGGGCCGTCATGAGGGCTCCCTGCTGCTATCCGGCTATCCCGCCTTTTTAGAGCAGAAAGGCAATAGCTTCCGCTTTGGCTATGACGCCATCCGGGATCAGGATGGCTTTGCTCCCGGTATGAAGGCAGGGGACCGGTTGCTGCAAGAAGGCAGCCTGGAAGGTGATAAAGGCTTTCTCAAAATTGAAACCCGGACAGAACGGGGCGGCAGCGTCATTGAAAAAGTGATGGGAGCCTATCTGATCAGCCCCCAAGATACCTTCCTGGCCATTTATCAAGAAGCCAACGCCATTGATATTAAAGGAAACGAGAACACCAAAAATACTGCGGTTTTTCTGGCCATGAGTGAAAAGGAGTACAATTTTGTGATAGCCAAAGGCCAGTCGGGTACGGCCTTTCCGGAAGCAGCGCTAAAAGAAAGCATGACTGTTCAGGAGGCCAAGGAGCTGTTTATCGAGGCCGGTTATGCTATCGAAAGCAGCGGCGGCATCATCGACGGGGAGCTTATCGTAAACAGGGAATAAGCCTGCTTTTCCTCCTATCATTTTCCCCCAGGGTATTGCATCAAAAGGAGGACATCCCATGAAAAAGCTGACAGCCATGTTTTTGTTATTTGCCCTTATATTCAACCTCGCAAGCTGTACCAAGGCGGAAAAAGATACGGCAGGCCCAGGAGAAAACCAGCCCCGGCAAGAAGATGCCGGAGCGGGGCTGGCTTCCCTGGCTATTGCCGGCGGCAAAAGCCCGCCACCCATTACCGGTCTTGTCCCGGAACCGGCCGATGGCATCGGTGTAGCCGGCGTTGATTACCAGGAGCTGCCCACCGGCCCTGCTGACGACTGGGGAGACCTGCCTGTTCCCTACTTCAATCCTTTAGGCTCTTTCAAGCTCTACCAGGGCGCCCGCCAGGCTGATCATGCCACACCGGGCTTTACCACCCTGGATGATTATACCCTGGGCAATCTGGCCCTGCTTAGCCTGGAGCGGCAGTGGGTTTTGGATATCAGCCATGAGGATTTTACCCTCAACTGGCTGCGGGCCTACGCCAAAAGCCTGGGAGCGGTAGAACATCCGGCGCCGGCGGACAGCGCCGTTTTTGAGGTTCAGGAAAACCCTGAAACCTGCTGGTGGGCCGTTGCCACCAAATCCTCCGGCGGCTGTCGCTTGGATATTTACCGCCTTAACATGGCTCCCGCCGGCCAGACCATCACCATAAAGACCTCGGAGCTGACGGAAAACGTCTTTCATCTTTATACCGACTGTGTACAGGGCAAGCTGCAGTCCGCCACTGTGACCATCAAAGGCAAAACCAACAGTGAAGTCCATATCGATCTATACCAAAGAAGAAGCTACGGCGAATACGACCGTTATGTGGGCCTGCCCAATGGCTATGAAGCCCACCACGGCAGATTCAACAACAAGCGTACCGATACTTATGTGATTGACAATATTCCGGTTTGCGAAGGCAAGCTGGTCTGGACCTTTGAATGGCCCCCCGAGGATAACGCCTTCAACTGGACCGGCCTGATGAAGCCGGAGGAAATCACCTTCCGTATCGATAACGCAGCCGATATTCCCCAGGTAAAATGGGGCGAGGCTTTGGGAGCTATCCGCATCGCAGGCCTGCCGGCGGGGGCAGCCGATGTGATCCCCCAGCCGGGAGTGGATCCCCGGCACGACGAGGTCACCGGCTCCCAGGATTCCTATGGGGCCAGCTCCCTGGACGCCGAGGGCAACCAGATTTTCACCCTGCCCCCGGGCTACTATAACCTGCGCTTTGCCAGGGAGGGCTACGCCATAAACCTGGCTTCCCAGGTTCAGCTTGTTCCCGTCAGCGCCGGCGAAATCACTACGGTGACGGTGCCCCCGGAGCTGCGCAGCACCATCGAGGAGCTGGGCAAGCGTTACGGCACCTTTGAGAGCTCTGCCGGCGGCATCGAGATCCAATCCAACAAGGATAACGGTGATACCGCCACCGTTTCCATCGTCGTCAACGATCCCGGGGAGCGGGACGTCTTTCCGGAAAACCAGGACATTAAGATCACGGAAAACGGCCTGGCGGCCAAGGTCACAAAAATCCAGCGGGAGCCGGCAGCAGCCAATGTAGTGCTGGTGCTGGACTCCTCCGGCTCCATGGGCGCAAATATGAAGCCTGCCGTAGAAGCCGCCAAAAAGTTTGTGGCCAGCCTGCCGGACAATGCCGGCATCCGGCTGGTCCAGTTTGCCCAAAAGATCACCCCCCATAAGGCTCTGGGCAAAGAAGAAGTCATAGCGGCTCTGGATACCGTCAAGGAAGGCGGCGGCACCGCCCTTTATGACGCCGCCGATACGGCCCTGGGGATGCTCAAGGATATGGACAAAGCCTATGTGGTCATCTTCTCCGACGGCGCCGATTCCCGGGAGCTTACCGGCGCAGGCAAGGGCAGCACGCTCAATAAAGCCGCCATCCTTGAAAAAATCAAGGCCAGCGGAGCCACGGTGCTGAGTATCGGCTTCGGCGAAGGCCATGATCCCCGGGTCCTGGTGGAGATGAGCGAGGCCAGCCCGGGCGGTGCATATTTTGCCGCCATTCAGCCCCAGGCCTTGGATAGCGCCTTCGCCGCCGTTTCCGGCCGTTTCGGCAACCAGTTTACCATCACTTACGACCGCCCTACAGCCCTCAAGGATAAAAGCGGCGATGTACCGGTAATTTCTTTTATGATCGACCGCTCCGGCTCCATGGATATGGATCCCGCGGAATCGGAAAACGACGTGGATTACCGCATCGATAAAATCAAAAAGCTATTTCATGATTATGTTCTGGCTTTGCCGGCAGGCACCTTGATGCAGCTAGGCTCCTTCCGGCTGCCTCCCGGCGGCGCTCCGGAGGAAATCAATTATAATCAGGTCACCACCGACAGCAAAGCCCGGATACTCAGCGGCCTGGGCAGCTTCTTTGCCGACGGCGGCACCCCCATTCTGGAGGCTCTGACGGTGGCCTATTACAATCTGCTGCCGGTGCCTTCCAGCAAACGCACCTTAGTCTATTTCACCGATGCGGCCCTGGCCGTAGATGAGCTGGAAAAGGTGCAACTGGAGAAAATCCTTACCCAATACAAGGAGGCCGGTATTCGCATACTATTTGCGGGGCTGGGCAACGAAAAGTTTGCCGAAGCTTATCAAAGCGGCTTCCAGACGGCAGCCCGTCTTTCCGGCGGCGAATACGTATTGTCGGACAAAATCGAAGATATTCAAAAGGCTCTTGATACCCTGATGCAAAAACTGGACCTGCCTGCCGCCGCCGTAACCGGAGTCAGCTTCGCCATTGAAATGGATGCACGCACCGAGGACGGCAGCCGCATGAACTACTCTGCCGCCAAGGTGCTGCAAGACTTCTCCCGGCGGGAAGCGGCAGGGAAGACCGTGAATCCGGAGATCATCAGGATCAGCAGCGGCGAACCCTACATCCGCTACGACAGCGCCGGCTCCCGGCTCCTTTACGGCACAGATAAACCGGGCCAGGACAGCGTTATCCAGACCCGCCTCTCCTTTACCGATGCCGAGGGCGTAGAAATCAAAAAGGGGGCCGCCGGCCAAAACAACTTGATCAGCCTGGCTGTCCGGGAAGCCTATTTCATGCCTCTCTTTAAAGGCCTGGAGGCCAAAAACATTTACAGCCAATTTCTTGCTCTTAACGTAGATATCGAATTCCCCAAGACTGCGGCCGGTCCTGAGGAATACCTGATCCCCGATATATTCAGCCATTTCTATGCGGGGGTCAACGGTACCTTATCACCGGCCAGCCAGGCTACCTGGCTGGCGGAGAACCCTTTGGCCCAGCCCGGCAATCCCGGCGTTGATTTAAAAAAAGGCGGCAAAAAAAGCGGCATTCTCATCTTTTTGGTGCCTCGTCAAGGGACGGAGCCGGTAACCCAGCTCTCCCTGCATTTCTATGACGTCAATAATGGTCACGTCCAGATACCCATTGTGGGGATCCTCAACGAAAAGCTGCTGGAGATAGACCAGTTGCCTGCCGCCGCCCCAGCCAACATTTCCGAGACTTTCAGCCTGACCCTGAAAGGCAAAAGGGAAACGGCAGAACTGGCCGGCGTCAGCATCTACCAAAACACCGATCCTGCCGCCGCTGCCAAAAACACTACCTTCCGGGTGCTGGAGGCCCAATTTGCCAGCAAGGTTCAGGCCCATCTCAACATTCAGCCCCAGGAGCGCTTCTTCTACGCTATCGAAACAAACCAAGGGCCCCTGGCCGTTAAAATGAGCGACGCCGTCTACAATATGCCGCTGGGCTTTGGGGGCGGCCCCCTGCTGGCTCCTGTCTCAGCCGCCAATGTCCGTCTGCCCTTTCAGATACCTCTTGCTCTGGGGCAAAGCAAATCTTATCTCTTTGCAGACCTGCGGGGGGATTCCCTGGAGATTCCCGTTACGGAGGGCCAGCCCTATCAAACGGCGGGCCTGGGCAAAAGCTTCAGCCATCCTTATTTTGATCTGACCATCAACGCCTTGGGGCGGCTGGCGGAAGGCAGCAATAAGATCGTGCTGGATTTCACCCTCCGGGATAAGCCTGACGGTACCGGCCTCAGCGGCGTGCAATCCCTGTTTTTGCTGTCAAAGGAAGAAACAGTGGCAGCCGACGGCAGCCACAAGCTTTCCGCCGCCGCTTCTGGTAAAGCCGGCGCCGATATTGCCGCCGGCCGCAAGGGTCTGGGCAGCTTCGGCGACAGCGATAATGGCAAGGGCCTGGTCAGCCCCGGCAGCGAAACGGATAAGCTGCTTTTCGGCGCCGACGGCCACTGGGCAGTGCTGGATAATAACAGCCGGCGGGGCATAATGATCTTTAGCCTGCCCCATGGCGAAGACGTTACCCAATGGGGCCTTTGCTCCGGTCTTCTGGAAGAGCTTTGGCTGCCGGTAGAAGACGCCGTATACGGCTACCTGCCTTTGCTGGCCGAAAAGCAAGAAGTTCCCCGCTCCCTGGATTTTCAGCGGGCTCTGGAGGAAAAAGTCAGTGCCGCCGTTGCCGCCTACCAGTCCAGCCGCTCCCGGGCCAAGGACTACACCACTTTGGGGCTAACCAGCGGAGAAAACGTCCATAGCTCCGGCCTGGCTCCCGCTCTTACCCTATATGGCAGCCGTATCCTGGAGAGCGTAAACAGCTACGAGGACTTTTTACAAGTCATGTACGGCCTGGGCATGCTGCCGGGCATCTACCACTCTTACTGGTATGCACCTGAGGCGGTGCTTACCCAGGGCTGGGGCACCCAATTGGACCTGGCCAGCCTGGCCTGCCATATGCTTTCCCGCCTGGGCTACCAGCCCCAGGTCAGATCCGTAGACTTGACGGCAACGGGCAAGGAAAACGCCGGCCGCATCATGGGCCTGGATTACGACAGCGATTATACTGCCGGTATCCTTTATACCGATGAAGAAGGGGTGCAGCAGGTATTTGTCCTCCCCTTTATGCGCACTCTGACGGAGCTTCCCGGCCTGGCCTATCTGGGCTCCAGAAATGAATACAGCAACGGCCTCAGTCCGGCTCGCGGCACCATCACCGTCACTGCCCGGGCCCAGTTGATCAAACCGAAGGAAGACGCCAATTCTGCCCAGGTGGCAGCCTTCAACTCCCTTAACGCCATGTTCGCCGAGGAAGGAAGCGCCACTGCTGATCAGCCTGCTTTTGAGGATGTTCTGCTGTTCCACCGGGAGCTGTCGATGCCAGCTTTGAGCCGGGACGTCATGGACATCAGTTATGTGGCCGCCGGCAAAAGCAAGGACGGCCAAAGCGATATTCTTATCGCCGTTTTTGATTCGGGCCACGGCCTGCTTTATGACGAAACCCGGTTTATCGACACCTCATTTTACGAAATCCAATCCGTTACTATCGAGGCCGGCAGGGCCAGTCATACCACTTATTTGGAACCGGGCCAAAAACTCAGCGACGTTGTCCATACCTTCGCCTTCGGGACGCCGGAGATGACGGCTGAGGCGGCGGCGGCACTGACGGCGGCAGTGGCGGGCAAACTGGAAGAGGCCAAAACTGCCGGCGATTACGGTACCGTCCGCTGGATAGGCCATAGCGCCGCCGGCCGGTTCATCCGGGGGCTGACGGCTTTTGAAGCGGAGCAAGAGCCTCGTTTTGGCCTGGTGGCCGCCCGCACCCACGATCATCCCATGGCCTTCATGGTCACCATGAAATCCGATGGGGAAAAGGCAACGGCTACCACAGACCTTATGGACATCCAAAACCCGCTGCTGACCCGGCCCAGCAGGGAACAAATCGACGGCTTCTCCATTGCTCACGGTATCTATGCCAGCATGCTGGAGGGGGAAGCCTTAGGCGGCGACAAAGCCGTAGGCTTTATGGAGGTTTGGAGCGCTCTGCCCCAAGATGCCCAAATCTACTTAGTCCCTAAAGAAAAGATGCTGTCTACCGCCGAGGCCCTGGAAAAAGCCGGAGGTCCCCCTAAGCTTATTGAACGGCTGAAAAAAGAGGCGGAAAGCTCCCCCTCTCGGAAAATGTTTTTCTTGCCTTCACAGCCTGCCCTCATCGACGGCAAAGAGCGCTGGGCCTGGTTGGAGGTTAGGGAGGATTCCGACGGCACCCGGGCTATTTCCATCAGCGAAACAGGGGAACGCTCGGCCATGGCCCAATACGTACTGCTCAACGCCGCCTCAGTGGGCATGAAGCCTCTGAGCGCAGAGGGCATCGCCGGTTTCCTCTACGGCATTACCTGCTCCAACTGGGGCATTGCCGCCTACTCTCTGGAATTGGATGATCCGGTGCTGATCCGGGCCCGGGCCTATGCCCTGATGGACGCCATTGCCGAAAAGCTGGAAACTATTGAATCGGTCAAGGATATTCCCGCAGATATGGCAAGCAAAGGCCAGAAGATTGAAGAATTCATCGTGGAAAACGCCGATAAAGAATTGACGGAAATCGTCATAGAGCAATTAAAGGAAAAAGCCAAGGCCCATGTAGAAGAGGTGGCCAAAAGCGCCCTCAAGTTTGCCGACGTGCCGCTGATGCCCTTTATGAAGGACGCCGTCAAAGGCAAGGATATTGAAGACTCGGGAGGGGACGTGGCCGGCTACAGCTTCTCCGAAGGCTTCCGGGCAGCGGTGGATGCTATGTTCCCGGAAATGTCCAAGTAAACGCCGAAATGAATACCAAAATAATAGAACGGCGGCGGCAGGTTTAAACCTGCTGCCGCCTGCTTCTAAGGGTGCGGTAAAGAGCATAACAGCATTCCCCTATGGTGACGATCACGATAATTGCGGTAATAAGCAAGGTAATAATCCGGCCGCCGCCGGCCTCTAAAAAACTCATTAGGGCAGGGTTCTCACCGTCAAGGCCCCGGATAAAAGCAAGGAATTCATCGCTGAATAAACCGGGCCGGTTGATCAAATAAACTACAATAAGGGTGCTGATCAGGCTGCTGGCGACGGTTGTACCGCAGACAAAGGGCGTCCAGCGGCCTGATTTAATTTTGACAAGGCAATCAATAATACTCAAAGAAACCACAATGGCAATAGCAGGAACACAGCTTGCTAAAAACCCCGGACTAAACAAGCTGTACAGCCGGTTTTCACCATTGATGATCACAAAAGAAAAGGGCAAGATGCCGGAGCATAATAGTATTACGATTATCCCAAAAATAAGGGTCATCACCAGCTCGGCAATGCTGTCGGATAAGGGTATTCTGGCCTTATCTTCGGCAGGAAGCGGCGGTAAATCCTCTATCTTCCATTTTTTGTTTTTCTCCGGTTTCGCTCCCGTCCGTTCCGCAATCACAAAGCCTATGGTGGTCCACATCAGGGCCTGAATAACTGCGGAAATCGCTAAAGCCAGGCCTTTGGCCAGGCTCTTGGCGATTATGTAAGATATGCCGGCCAAACCATACTCCAGGTTATCCAATGCTCCCATAACCATGCCCGCCACCAAAACCGCCACTCCCACCAGAGGCAGAACCAGCTTTAATGTGCGCAGGTATTCATCATAAATGGCCGGCGATATCAGGTATTGGGGATTTTGCCGGTATTTTTCGGCCAGAGCCGCCGGGGGCCCCAATTGCTGCAAAACCGCCCGGACCGCCCCGTCGTCAGCAGCGCCGGCGGCGGTATCGCCGCCATCAGCGGTGTCGCCGGCCCCATCGGCCAGCATATCATAGATATTGGCTTGCAGCTCCTTGCTTACTTCCCCCCGCTCTTTTTCCGGCAGCCGGCGGGTCACATCATAAATATAGCGCTCAATTAAACCGCTCATCCTCTTCACCCTTTCCGCAAATTGAATCAATGCTGCTTTGCATCTTCCGCCATTCCGCCAGCAATTCCTTATATACCAGTCTGCCCTTTTCGCTTATTTCATAATATTTTCTGGGTCTGCTCTCACTGGTATCCCATTGGCTGAGGAGCAGCCCCTGGCTTTCCAGCCGCCGCAAAAGGGGATAAAGCGTATTGGCTTCAATGTCGATAAGTTTTTCCTGCATAGCTTGCAGCAGCCCATAACCGTAATAGCTTTCCTGCAAACAGCCCAAAACGGCTAAAGTTAAACTGCCCCGGCGCAGTTCCGTAAGGAAGCTTTGAAATTCATTATCCGCCATACCATCACCTCTTCCTTATTATACTGTGTATCACACAATATTGTAAATAGAAAATTATTGTAGTTTTTTAGGAGCTGATTTGCGTTTGCCCGGTCTGTGCAAAATTGCAAGTTTGTAGAACGTATTTTGGCCTGAAAATAGGGTTCTCACCCCATTTTCAGGCCAACTCTCCTACAAAGCAGTAATTTGAGGGTAACAAACTTGCAATTTTGCACATTTTCCAAGAAAACAGGGTCAAGTCCGGCGAAAAGCAACTTTTGAGTGCGACAGCCTCACTTTTTTATCGATTGATTAGCTTTATTATTATCTCAGGCTGTTGTCGAAAATCCTGCGGAAGGCCTGTTCATTTTCCAGAAAAATATCCACCAAAAGAGGGTCAAAGTGGCTGCCTCGGCCTTGTTTGACGATGCCGACGCTTTTTTCGTGGCTATAGCTTTCCTTATATACCCGCTTTGACCGCAAAGCGTCATAAACGTCTGCCAAAGCCATGATCCGGGCGGCTAGGGGAATTCCCTCACCTTTTAAACTGTTGGGATAACCGCTGCCGTCCCATTTTTCATGATGGCAAAGGGCGATTTCCATGCCGGTTCTGATAAAGGCATTCATTTTATACTCTTTCTCTACACTAGCCAGGGTTTCATAGCCGATAAGAGTGTGGGTTTTCATGATTTCAAATTCTTCCGGGGTCAATTTGCCCGGCTTAAGCAAAATTCTGTCGGGAATGCCCACCTTGCCAATATCGTGGAGAGGGCTGGCTTTGGCAATATTTTCGATGAAGGACCTGTTGATTTTTTCGGGATGGGCCTCCCGCTGCCAAAGCTTTGTGGCCACCAGCCTGCAATATTCGGAGGTTCTGCCGATATGCTCACCGGTCTCGTCATCCCGTGATTCCGCCAGTTTCACCAGAGCGTACAACGTAGCCATTTGGGAGGCTGATATCTCCGCCACCTTTTGCCGCACTAATTCTTCCAGGTGGTCATTGTATATCCGCATTTTTTCCTCGGCTTCTTTGGCGGTGGTAACATCCTGGATGGTGCCCCGGGCCAGCAAAGGCTTGTCTTGGGCGTCATAAGACAACACATAGCGTATGTGCACCCATTTAATTTTGCCGCCGGCCATAATCAACCGGTGCTGGGATTCGGCAGGGACAATGCCCTTAAAGAGATCCTCGGCAATCCGGATATTTGCCGTCAGATCATCGGGATGAACCTTGCGGAAATAGGCCTGCAAATCGGATTCCTCAGGATTTTCTTCTATCTCCAATATTTCCTGCATGGTGTCGGACCACCAGAATTTTTTCGTCTGCAAGTCCAGCTCCCAGTTGCCCAACAAAGCAATTACCTGGGCTTCCCGGCGGCTGGCGTCGCTGCGGGCCAATTGACGGTTTTTAATTTCCAGCTGCTTCGATACAGCTGCATAGCGAACCATCAGTTCGGAAACTAATTGGTTTTGAATCTGATTATCGATCTGATTAGCAAAATGGTCAAAGATTGTTTTAATATGCTCATCAGTCCAGGCTGCCGACAAGCCCGGCTCCCAGCCTGATGCCGTTACTCCCCTTTGCTTCAATGGCCCGCCTCCTCCAAGAAATAGTCTATGCCTACGTTGGTCAAGGACTTCAAATGCCTAATGGCCGCTTCCCTGGCAGCCGGGGTATTGAGGATACTGCCGTGCTGAGGAGCAATCAGCGAAATATCCAGCTTCTCGATCCCGGCAAGAGCGTAGCGGAGAGCCTTAGCCGACGTCATGATCCGCTGGTGAAAATTGAGCATGCCTACAATCTGACAGCTTTGTTTCGTAATGGGGCAAGTTTCCTGAGGAATACAGGTTTTGCAATTTTCGTCAATTTGCGTATATAAATCCCAGTTATAGTCATAGCTGCCAAAAAGGTCGCTGCTGAACAATACCTTGGTCTTTGTATCATACGTAACAAAACTGCCCGGCGAATGGGAATAGGGCGTACGGATAAACAACAAACGCCTGCCGCTGGCAAACTCAAAAGTAAAATCAAGATTTTCAATGCACTGCTTAGGGGATCTTACTGAGTAATAATTAATAAAAATATTATTCTCGTAATGGGAGATGATTTTTAATTCTTTACTATTGATCATAGCTTCCATATGGGGAATGTTGCCGCAGAGATCCGGATCATAGTGATGATAAATCAGGCGCCGGATCATGTTGGGGCTAACGCCTGTACGTATGACCTTTAACATAACCGTACTGAAATCATCCCGGCTGCCGCTGTCCAACAGCACCGCTTCATCGCCGTCTACAATCAGATAAGGATTGCAGTGAAGGCCTATCTGTTCATCAGCAAAACCCACCCAGTAGACGCCATCGGCAATTTCGATATATTCGCTGTAGTCCAGCCTTTGTTTATTCATCATTTTATCTCCTTTATAGCAGTGCCTTGATGCCTCTTTCTGCCGTCTTCTTCCTGCCGCCTCCAATCCCAGGGCAAAACTGGCTAAGTTGTAAGAACAGTATAAATTAAAAAAATCACAGATACAAGGATGAACGTCTTGCCGTTGAGCCGGCGCAACAGACTTCAAAGGCTTTTCGTTATTTTTCATTCCACCATCATGCCATTTTCATATTCGTAAAGTATAATATAATGGTAATCGCGATGCAAGGAACGGTGGTTTTATGATAAAAGTGTTAATTGTGGATGACGAGCCTGGTATACGAACCGTAATACGGGAATACGTGGAATTTGAAGGCAACGCAGCCTTCGAGGCGGAAAATGGGATGGATGCGGTGAAATTATGCCGGGAAGAGGATTTTGACATCATTGTCATGGATGCGATGATGCCTAAGCTGGACGGTTTCTCGGCCTGCAAGGAAATCAAAAAAATCAAAGATATTCCTATGTTGATGTTATCTGCCCGGGGTGAAGAGTATGACAAGCTTTTTGGCTTTGAAATGGGGGCGGAGGATTACGTTGTCAAACCCTTTTCTCCAAAGGAACTAATGGCCCGCATCAATATTATCGCCAAACGTAATCAACAGCGAAAAATCCAGGAAACTCACGAAGAAGGCATGCTGATATTTGGCGGCCTAACTATAGATACACTGGGCCGTAATGTTTTTGTAGACGGCCAAAAAGTGGATCTGACGCCAAAGGAATATGAGCTTTTGCTATATCTGGCTGCCAATAAAGGTATTGCCCTAACCCGGGATAAGCTCCTTAACGCCGTTTGGGGCTATAATTTTTTTGGCGACGACCGGACGGTGGACGCCCAGATAAAATTGCTGCGGGGAAATCTTGGTCCATACCGGGACTATATTGTAACCCTGCGAGGGGTGGGATATAAGTTTGAGATTTGACCGCAATTCTATAGGCGTTAAACTGTGGCTCTACTTTATTCTCTTTGCCTCCATCATATTAACGGCCTTATGGCTTATGCAGATCGTATTTATGCAAAGCTTCTACGAAGGCATGAAAACCAACGCCATTGCCGGTATCGCCAACCGGATCATCGCCCTTTACGGCAGCGATGACTTTGAGGCAACAGTTGACCGGATCACCTTTCAGAACTCAATTTTAGTGTTCATTACCGATACTCAAGGCAGCGTGATCTACGCTTCCGATGAGCATGGGGCCGGCGGGCCGGGAGCTGGCAAAAGGCCTGGCCGCCCAATAGATAATTGGCCCTATTCCCGGCCGCTGCCCATTGGTTTTAACGAATTTCTTCAGCGGATAAATGAAAGTGAAAGCGACCATATCCGTTACACCGTAGAAAACCCCCGTTTCCCGGGCAACTCTTTAATCTATGGGGCAAGAATGTCCGATGCCCTGCTTTACATCAGCACGCCTTTGGATCCGGTAAATACCACCACGGACATCCTGCGCACTCAATTAATCTATGTAACTATCGCCGCCTTGGTTTTAAGCCTGATCATCGCTTTCTTTATCGCCAGAAAGTTTGCCAAGCCTGTGGCCGCTATTTCCCAGCAGGCGGGAAACTTGGCCAAAGGAAATTTTACCGTCGGTTTTGATAAAGGCTTCTGCGCCGAGCTTGACGAGTTGGCCGCTACCCTTGATCATGCTGCTCTGGAGCTTTCTAAGGTAGAAAACCTCCGCCGGGAATTGATAGCCAACATATCTCACGACCTGCGCACCCCCCTTACGATGGTTATAGCTTATACCGAGATGATCCGGGACATTTCCGGCGATAATAAAGAAAAACGGGAGGCCCATTTAGCGGTAATCGCAGCGGAGGCTCAAAGGCTAACCCTGCTGGTAAACGATATTCTGGATTTATCGGTAATCCAGTCCGGCAATGAGTCCTTAGAGATGACAAACATTAATCTCAGCGGCTTAGTGGATAAAATCCTCTCCCATTTCCAACCGGTTTTTGAGCATGAAGGCTATATATTGCAAAAAACCGTGGAACCTGATCAGTATGCTTGGGGTGACCAGCAAAAGCTGACTCAGGTACTATATAATTTAATAGCCAATGCCATGACCTACATAGGCCAGGATCTGAGGGTATCGGTAAAGCTTTGGGATTGCGGCGGCCGGGTAC
The DNA here is from genome assembly GCA_038562165.1 of Clostridiales bacterium. Classification (GTDB taxonomy): domain Bacteria; phylum Bacillota; class Peptococcia; order DRI-13; family UBA5745; genus WRMS01. The sequence continues at coordinate 31,859 of JBCFAO010000036.1, forward strand.
GCATTGAAGTCACCGATTATGGCGACGGCATTGCCGAAGAGGAACTGCCCTATGTTTGGGAGCGCTACTACAAATCCAAGGAGCATAAGAGCAGCAAAGGCACAGGTCTTGGCCTGTCAATTGTAAAGGGTATTCTGGAGCTTCATAAGGCCAATTTCGGCGCCATCAGCTACAAAGGCCAGGGAAGTACATTTTGGTTTGAACTAAACAAATAATGTATAGCGAATAAATGAGGCGGCGTCTTGAACCGGATCTGAAAAAGGTCCGGGAAAGGCGCCGTCTTTGGTTTAAATACCAATTTTCTTTGCTCTTTCCTGTCCCCATGGCCGGCCATGATTTTTTCACGGAACTTACCCTTCACTTTCATCAGGCCGTCTTGTTCCGGCAGTAAACTAGGCTCATCAGTAAAGGAGATGAGACAAATGGCTATCGAGGTTTTTAACCGTTATGAAAATAAGTATCTGCTGGATGAAAGCACTTTTGACAAGCTGGGCCAAAGGCTCTCCCCTTGTCTTGAGCTTGACCCCCATAACCGGCACCATGCTGCCTATACCGTAACCAACTTATATTATGATACGGCGGACAGCTATCTGATCCGTACATCCCTGCAAAAACCGAAATACAAAGAAAAATTGCGGCTTAGGTCTTACGGAGTGCCCGGGGAAAATGACCGGATATACGCAGAAATCAAAAAAAAGGTTGCCGGCCTTACCAATAAGCGCCGCAGCCAGCTAGCCCTGGCTGACGCCTACAGCTTTTTGGCCACAGGGATAATGCCGGAAGAAAAACCTTATCAAAATGTTCAGGTTTTGCAGGAGATTGCCTATATCCGAAGCCGGCAAGAGCTTATACCTGCCCTCTATCTGGCCTATGACCGCAGGGCCTACTTCGGAGCCGGCCACCATGATCTGCGTATATCCTTCGACTGCAATATCCGCTGCCGGCGCTTCGATCTGACCCTGGAAGCCGGAGATTATGGACAGCCCCTTTTGGATCAGGGCCTCTGGCTGATGGAAATTAAAACTGCCCAAAGTATTCCTCTATGGTTATGCCGCCTTTTATCGGAATATAAGCTTTATCCCGTCAGCTTTTCAAAATACGGCAGGGAATATAGGCAAAGTCTGCAAAAAGCTTATCCGCCGGCTGCCATGTTTCATTTCACTGCCGCCGCAAGGGGCAGCGTGGTATATCCGCAGGCAGTTAACATCTGACTAATTTAAGGAGGTTTCCCCTATGTTTAATTCTATCTTTCCCAATACGGCGGCAGATACGGCCCTCACCCTAGCCGGCCTTCTGACGGCCCTGACGGCAGCTCTTTGCCTGGGCCTTTTGATCAGTTTTGTATACATGAAAACAAATAAAAATACTCCCTCCCAAACCTTTGCCATAACTTTGGTAATGCTGCCGGCAGTGGTTACCATCATTATTCTGCTGGTGGGCAGCAATATTGCAAGAGCCTTTTCCTTATCCGGAGCTTTTGCCATTATCCGCTTCCGCAGCGCGCCGGGGGATGCCAAAGATATAACTTATGTGCTGTTTTCCATGGCCGTGGGGTTGGCTGCGGGAATGGGCTTTGTTCTTTATGCACTGGTGGTAGGCATTGCGCTGTGCGCAGCAATAGCCCTCCTGGAATTCTTAAACTATGGCAGTCCAAAGGAAAACCTCAAGATCTTGAAGATTACCATTCCCGAAAATCTGGATTACGCCAATGCTTTTGAAAGCGTAATGAGTAAATATACCTCGGCCGCCAAGCTGCAAAAGCTTAAAACAACGGATCTGGGCAGCCTTTATGAGCTTGTCTATACCGTTACGACAAAGGCGGATATCAATGAAAAAGCTTTCATCGACGAACTGCGCTGCCGCAACGGCAACCTGAATATCACCTTGGTAATGAACGCTCCGGCCAATGAGTTTTAATGGCACTATCTTTAGGAAAGGACTAGAAATATGAATAAAAAGCCTATTGTATTTTCTCTATTATTAGCCGCCTGTATTATAGCTATATCCGTCTTTGCCGGCTGCTCCGCAGGCCAGGGGCCGGGTCCGGCAGCGGCTGCGCCGCAGGCAGAGGAAGGGACCATTGCCCCTGAACTGACGGCCCGGACAGAAAGTGAAGACTTGGAGACCGCCTGGGATGAAGCTGCGGCAACAATGATCTCTTTGGAGGGAGAAAGCATCACCGTCAATGGCGAGGGAGCCGCAGCCAAGGATTCTGTCCTTACGATCACAAAAGCCGGCGCCTATGTTGTCAGCGGCACACTGACAAATGGCCAGATCAAAATTGCCGCCGCCAATACGGATACCGTACGGCTGATATTAAAGGATGCCCATATCGCCAACCAAACAGGAGCGGCCATTTACGCCGCTCAATGCCGTAAGCTGATCGTAACCCTGGCGGAGGCCACCAGCAACAGCCTTACCGACGGCGGGGCCAACTACCTATACGAAGACGCTGCCAATGAAGAGCCTAATGCAGCTTTATTCAGTAAAGACGACCTGACCGTCAACGGCAGGGGCTCCCTGACGGTAAACGCCGGCTTCAACAACGGTATCGGCACAAAAGACCACCTTTTGATCGTCAGCGGCAATATCACGGTGACTGCCGCCAATCACGGCCTGCGGGGCAATGATTCTTTAACGCTGCTGGCGGGCGACCTCCGGATTACCGCAGGGAAAGACGGCATGCAGACGAACAATACCGAAGAGGCCGGCAAGGGTTATATTTTAATCGAGGGGGGCAAGGTTGCTATAGCTTCAGCTTACGACGGCATACAGGCCGAGCAACTGTTGATAATAAGAGGCGGTGAATTTGATATTACCGCCGGCGGCGGCTCAGCCAAACCGGCAGCCACGGCCACAACCACGGCAGCTACAGCCACAACGGCCACAACGGCCGCAGATGCTTCGGCAACCTCCTCCGACAGCTTCAAAGGAATAAAAACCGGCGGCGACATGGAAATCAGCGGCGGCAGCTTTGCTATCGACAGCAAAGACGACAGCATACATGCCAACGGCAGCATTGCTATCAGCGGCGGCGACTTTATCCTGCGCACCGGCGACGACGGAATACATGCCGACGGTGATCTCACCATCAGCGGCGGCAAAATCGGTGTAGAGCAGTCCTATGAGGGTTTGGAAGCCAATAATATCAATATCAGCGCCGGCAGCATCAGCATTGTGTCCTCCGACGACGGACTTAATGCGGCAGGGGGCAGCGACGGTAACGGGGAGGGCGGCCCCTTCGGCCGGGACAGCTTTTTCGGCGGCGGCGTTCACAGCATTACCGTCAGCGGCGGTGAGCTTACCATTTTTGCCGGCGGCGACGGCTTTGATTCCAACGGCTCCATTGCCATCAGCGGCGGCAAAATCATATCCATCATCGACTCCCGGGCCAATGGCGCTATGGATTGCGACGGCGCCTTTACACTGACCGGCGGCACCCTGATCTATGGCGGTACGGAAACCGGCAATCTGCCCGGCGCAGACTCTACCCAAAGCTATGTTTACGTAACAGGCATAGCTGCCGGCAGCGAGATCACCGTGAAAAAAGAAGGTAAAACCCTGATATCCTTTACCCTGCCGGTAAACTGCCAGACCCTGGCCCTTTCTTCACCGGATATAGCGAAGGACCAAAGCTATGAAGTGTATAGCGGCGAAACCCTGCTGGCGGAGGTGACGGCGGGCATAGGCGGCAGCCAAATGGGCGGTCAGATGGGGGACCGGGGCAGAGGCGCCATGATGAGGCCTGAGGGCTCACCGCCGGCCGGCCCGCAGTCTGGCGGCCCGGGAGCTGGCAATCGGCAAAGGAACTATTAAACTCTATTGCGGTGAAGGGATAAACAAACACAGAACAGCCCCGATTTCCATGGCTCATGGCAGGCAGTATACCACCACTCCATTTAAATCGGGGCTGTTCCTTAATCAGCTTTAATCACTCTTACTTTGTTCCCGTCCTGCAGCCCGCCGCTGCTTTGCACGACCACCTCATCGCCGTAACTCAAGCCCGAGGTGATCTGAAGGTAAGCGTTCCGTTTTTCACCAAGGGTTACCTGCCGGCGGCTGACGCTGCCGTCCTTGACCAGATATACCCAGGATTCATTCCCTTCCATTGTCACGCTTTTTGCCGGCACATAGACAGAGCCGGCAGCCCCCCCTTCGGCAATACGCACATCTGTGGTGAAACCCAGCCTGGACCAATCCACCTCTTGAGGCAAGGCCACCTTCACCTCAAACATACCGGTTTTCCTATCGCTTACCGGCCCGATTTTCTTGACGGCGCCCGTATACGTCTCTCCCACAGCCTGAATCTGCACTTGCAGAGCCAGACCGGGCGCTAATTGGCCTATATCCCCTTCCGGCACCTGCAAGACTACCTCCAAACCGCTGCCGTCAATGACGGTAACGGCAGGCGCCTGAGCCGTAGCATAAGCTCCTACCTCCGTGTGGACCTTCGTTACCAGGCCGTCGATGGGAGAAACCACGGCGCAATCCGCCAGCTTCTTTTCCATGATGGCCAGGGCGGCCCCGGCGTTATCCACCTGAGCTTTAGCATTGTCATAAGCGCTTTTCTGATTGATTTCCGCCGCCCTTAGCTGGGCCTCTGCCGTCTCCCAGCGGGATTTGGCCGTGTTTAAATCATTTTCCGGAATGGCCTGGGCTTCATAAAGCACCTTTAACCGCTGGTAGCTTGCTTTGGCATCGTCATAGGCGATTTGGGCCGGCCTTACCAAAGAATCGGCGACCTGGGAAGCGGCGGCGGCAGCGAAGGCCGCTTCTGCCGAACGAAGAGCCGCTGTTCCCTGATTAACCTGGAGGCGCAAATCCCCGTCATCCAGGGAAAAGAGAAGCTCCCCTGCCTTTACCTGCTGCCCCTCCTGCACCTGAATGGACTGCACCTTGCCCGGGCTATTGGGGGACACCTCCACCGTCTGCAAAGCCTCCACGGAGCCGTGCCAAACCAAGGAGGACAGACTGCCGGCGGGCTTAGCCAGGGCCGTAATTACCTCTATATCCGGCGACGGCGCCCCGGCGCCGCAGCCGGCGAAAAGCCCGGCCAAAAGCAAAAAAGCCAGGGCACATATTACTGCTTTTTTCATGGGAATACCTCCTGTTGGTTACTGTATCTACCGCTTACTGCAGATGAATTTTTACCGTGGCATTCAGGCCGAAGGTTAAGGGCAGCCCCTCTTCATTTTCAATGGTAATCTTGACGGGAATTAGCTGAGTTACCTTGGTATAAGTGCCGCTGGTGGTAAAGCTTGAAGCGCCGGCAAAATAAGTCTGGGTAGCCTGATTGATTTCCGTAACCTGGCCGCCAAATACCCGGCCGGGATAAGCGTCAATATGCACATCCGCCTTTTGCCCCAGCCGGATTTTGGCAATATCCGTTTCCTCAATATTTACGCCGATATAAAGATTCTCCGTGTCGGCAATGACCGCTAAAGGCGGACCGGCAGCAACGGTTTGATTGACGGTGGCGTCATTTTTCACTACGGTGCCGTCTATGGGTGCAAAAATGTAAGGCAGCACCTCCTGGCGGCCCAGAATCTGATCCTGAGTCACTAAATCCCCCAGTTCCACATTCCAGGCTAAAAGTTTGCCGGAGGTTACGGGTAAAACGGAATACATTTTTGCCGTAACCTTGGCGTTATCCGTAGTGAAAAAGCGGCTGGCATCATAATAAAAGCGATAGCCCAGGGCGGCAGCGGCTAAAACCAGAACCAGCAATACCGGGAAAACCAGCCTTTTTACCCCCCGCTTTTTCTTTTCCTTGGCGGCCGCCGGATTTTCTGGCAGCCCGTTTTTAATACTGTTGTTCATATGCGGGTTCCTCTTCCTCCTGTTCAAATTGGCTGTTATATAAATCAGCATAAAATCCGCCCCGCTCCAGCAATTCCTCATGACTGCCCTGTTCCGCAATATCGCCATCTTTCAGTACCAGAATAACGTCGGCATTTTTTACGGTAGACAGGCGGTGGGCAATCACAAAACTGGTGCGGTTTTTGATCATGGCGTCCATGGCGTTTTGAATGAGGATTTCCGTCCGGGTATCCACGGAGCTGGTGGCCTCGTCCAGAATCAAAATCTTGGGATTTGCCAGAATCACCCGGGCGATAGTGAACAATTGCTTCTGGCCCTGGGAAATGTTGCTGGCCTCTTCATTCAGCACCATTTGATAACCCCCGGGCAGCGAACGGATAAACTCGTCGCAATGGGCAGCCTTAGCGGCGGCAATCACCTGCTGGTCCGTAGCCTCAAAACTGCCGTAGCGGATATTTTCCATGATGGTGGCATTATATAGCCAGGTATCCTGCAGCACCATGCCGAAGCAGGAGCGCAACTGCTGGCGGGACATATGGGCGATATTGACGCCGTCGATGGTGATGCTGCCGCTGTTTAATTCATAAAAGCGCATCAACAGCTTAACGATGGTGGTTTTGCCGGCGCCGGTGGGTCCTACGATAGCCACCTTTTGGCCCGCCTTTACCTGGGCGGAGAAATCCTGGATAATGATTTGCTCTGGCCGGTAGCCAAAGCGGACATGGCTGAATTCCACATTGCCTTTTACGTCGAAATCAACATGTTCGTCATTATCGGCAGCTTCCTCCTCTTCCTCCAGGAATTCAAAAACCCGTTCCGCCGCGGCAACGGTGGATTGCAGCGTATTGGAAATAGTAGCCAGCTGGCCCATGGGCTGGGTGAAGCTTCTCATGTATTGAATGAAGGCCTGAATATCGCCTATATCCACCGCCCGTTTTACTGCCAGATAGCCGCCCAGAATACTGACCATCACATAGCCGAAGTTGCCGATCATGGTCATTACCGGCTGCATAAGGGAAGAAATAAATTGGGACCGCCAAGCGGAAGACAGCAGCCGGCTGTTGATTTCCTCAAACCGTTCCCTGGCTGCCTGCTGGCCGTTGTATGCCTGAACCACCACGTGGCCGCCGTAGATTTCCTCTATATGGCCATTGATTTCCCCCAACGATTTCTGCTGTTCCCGGAAAAAGCCCTGAGAGCGTTTCAGCAAAATACCCAGAAGTCCCATGGTGGCGGGAATGATCAATAAAGCAGCCAGCGTCATCAGCCAGCTAATGGAGAGCATCATGCACAACACACCCAGGATAGTAGTGAGGGAGGTCAGCAACTGGGTCAAACTCTGGTTCAGGGTCTGGCTCACTAAGTCCACATCATTGGTAATGCGGGATAAAATCTCCCCTCTGGTGCGGGTATCATAATACCGCAGGGGCAAACGGTGCATTTTTTCACTGGTATTTTTCCGCAGGTTATAGGTAACCTTCATCGACACCTGGGACATAATGAAGCTTTGGGCGTAGGAGCAAAGGGAAGATACTACATATAAAGCGATCAGCAGGCTGATGATTCTGCCCATATAGGCAAAATCCGTCAATAATTCAGAGCCGGCCATATAGGCCAGAAGTCCCTCCACCAGCTTGGTGGTAACCTTACCCAAAAGCTTAGGTCCCACAATAGAAAACACCGTAGACAAAAGAGCCAATAGCAGCACAAAAATAATGGTAGCTTGATAAGGCTGCAAATACCGCCATAAAGCAGCGATAGTTTTGTTGAAATTCTTGGCTTTTTGTCCCCCGCCCATAGCCATACCCATGGGCCCGCCGCCTCCCGGTCCCCCGGGACCTCTAAAAGGACCCCGGGACTGCCGGTTTTCTTGGTTTTGAACGCTCATCCCATCAACTCCTTCTCACTGAGCTGGGAACGGGCAATCTGCCGGTACACTTCGCAGCTTTCCAAGAGCTGCCGGTGAGTGCCCATACCGGCAATAGTACCGTTATCGAAAACAATAATCTGCTCCGCCTCCATGATGGTGCCTACCCGTTGGGCGATCAAAAGAATGGTGCTGCCGCCGGTTTCCCGCTTCAGGGCTTGCCGCAGCTTGCTGTCGGTTTTGAGATCCAGAGCGGAGAAGCTGTCGTCAAAAATATAGACAGGCGCCTGTTTAACCAAGGCCCTGGCTATGGCCAGGCGCTGCTTCTGACCGCCGGAAAAGTTGCCGCCCCCTTGGGCTACGGCAGAGGCCAGCCCCTCTTCCTTGCCGGCAATAAAATCGGCAGCCTGGGCCACCTCCGCCGCCTTGTCCAGCACTTCGTCCTCAGCCTGGGGGCTGCCGTAGCGCAGGTTGGATTCAATGGTGCCGGAAAACAGCACGTTCTTTTGGGGAACATAGCCGATGAGTTGCCGCAGCGTCCGGCGGTCAAGCTCCCGAATATCCCGGCCGCCGATAAGAATCCGGCCGCCGGTGACGTCGTAAAACCGCAAAATCAAGTTCATCAGCGTGGATTTGCCGCTGCCTGTGGCGCCGATGATGGCCGTGGTTTGCCCCGGCTTGGCAGTAAAGCTGACCTGATGCAAAACGTCCTCTTCGCTGCCGGGAAAGCGGAAATTCACCCGGTCAAAAACCACTTCGCCGGAGAAATCCGCCGGCATGGCGGCAGGCTCTTCCGGGTCCAAAATACTGAATTCCGCTTCCAATACCTCGGCAATCCGGCCGGCGGAAACTGCCGCCCGGGGGATCAGAATGAACATCATCGCCAGCATCAGAAAAGACATGATAATTTGCATAGCGTATTGCATATAGGCCATCATATCCCCTACGCCGATGCGCAAAGCCGATACCTGTTTGGCCCCTACCCAGACAATGATCACCGTAGTCAGGTTCATAATCAGCATCATGGTAGGCATCATCACGCTCATGGCCCGGTTGACAAAAAGGCTGGTCTCCGTCAGGTCACGGTTAGCCCTGTCAAAACGCTCCAGCTCGAAGGCCTGGCTGTTGAAAGCCCTGGTCACCAGCATCCCCTCCAGGTTTTCCCGGCTCACCAGATTAAGGCGGTCCACCAGCTTTTGTACCAGTTTAAACTTAGGCAAGGCCACGGCAAAAAGAATCATTACCAGGCCCACCAGGCAAAGAACAGCCACGGCGATGATCCAGGACATGGTTTTGCTGTTTTCCAAAGCCTTGATAATACCGCCGCCTCCCAAAATAGGCGCGTAGAATACCATGCGGATCAGCAGCACCAGCAGGGTTTGGATTTGGGTAATATCGTTGGTGGTCCTGGTGATCAGCGAGGAGGTGGAAAATTGATCAAGCTCGGCGCTGGAGAAATCCACCACTTTATTAAATACATCCCGGCGCAGGTCATGGGACACGCCGGCAGCGGTAACGGCGGCAAAATAGCCTACGCTAATGGAGCAGACAGTACCCAATAAGGTAACCAAAAGCATAGTGCCGCCGGTTTTCAGAATATAGCCGGTATTGCTGGAGATGACGCCGTTATTGACAATATCGGACATATATTCCGGCAGGGCTAAATCACATTGAGCCTGGACAAACAAAAGCACAACGGCGCAAAGTATATAAAGCATATATTTTCTGGCATAAGCTAAAATTTTAATCATGGAATACCCCTTTGATTATCCGACAACATGTTGTACAATAGCTTATTATAGTGATTTACTTGTTACCAATCAACCAACAACCTTGGAAGATGTGTCGGATAAAAATAAAGGGGTGACCTGGCTATGAGAAAGCAACCGGAGATTACTGTCCAAACCCGGCAAAATCTAATCGACGCCTTTTGGCAGCTCTACTGCACAAAACGCATCGACAAAATTACGGTGAAGGAAATCACTGCCAAAGCCGGCTATAACCGCAGCACTTTTTACGAATATTTTACCGACGTTTATGATGTGCTGGAGCAGATTGAAAATTCTCTGCTGCCAAGGATGCGCAAATTTTCCCGGCCGGATTTGTCCGACCCTTCAAAACCGCCCTTTGCTAAGGAGCTGGCCAAAACCCTGGAAGAATACGGCAAATACTATGCGGTTTTGCTGGGCGACAACGGTGATCCTGCTTTCCAGAACAAGATGAAAGACAGTATGAAAGCCACCTTGAAGCAGAAGCTGGTATCCTGCAAAGCTATGGACGAACAGCAGGCGGACTTTATCCTGGAATACACCTTGTCGGCTATGATCGGGGTCTTCAGCTATTGGCTGCGGCTGGAAGAAAGGCCTCCCATTGAGGATTTGCTGCAATGGATGCATGAATGGCGGGCTACTATGCTAAAGGAAAACGACCGTCATGCTTTTGCCTGCCCGGAAAGTCCGAAAAACTCAGAAAACCTGGAAAGCCTGGAAAGCCTCCAGCCCGCCGGCAATACCAAAAATTGAATATACGAATCGGCAAAGAAATTCGCCTCATTATTTGCTATAATGAGGCGTAATGAGATGTAATGAGGCAGTAAGGCGGTGTTTTTTTGTTCTTGGAGTATGGCGAAAAAGAGCTAAACTATTTAAAGCATAAGGATAAACGGTTGGGGGCGGCCATTGACGCCATTGGCATCATTCAGCGCAAAACCGATGGGGATTTGTTTTCCTCCGTCATTCATCATATCGTGGGCCAACAGATTTCCACGGCGGCTCAGGCCACTATTTGGAGGCGGATGAATGCCGCCTTCGGGGCAATCACACCGGAGGCCATTTGCTCAGCCAGCGCCGAGGAATTGCAGGTCCATGGCATCACATTTAAAAAGGCTTACTATATCAAGGATTTTGCCCGTAAGGTTCACCAGGGTGAGTTTGATATTCATAGCCTTTCTGCCAAAAGCGATGAAGAGGTTATTGCCGAGCTTTCCGGCCTTAATGGCATTGGGATCTGGACGGCGGAAATGCTCATGACCTTCTGTATGCAGCGGCCCAATATTTTGAGTTACGGCGACCTGGCCATCCACCGGGGGCTGCGAATGCTGTACCACCATCGCAGCATCGACCGCAAGCTCTTTGAAAAATACCGGCGCCGCTATAGCCCTTACTGCACCGTGGCCAGCCTCTATCTTTGGGCCATTGCCGGCGGCGCCATCCCGGAAATGCGGGATTACGCCCCAAAGAAAAAAGCGCCGAATAAAGGCTTGGCGGTTAAAAAGCAAGGGGAGAAAAAAACGTTGGAAAAAGAGGTTTGAAGATGAGCGAGGACGCAAAGTGGGCGGCGGTTTCCGAAAATGACAGCTCCTTCGACGGTGTTTTTTTCTACGGAGTAAAAACCACCGGGATTTTCTGCCGCCCCTCCTGCAAATCAAAAGTTCCCCGCCGGGAAAACGTTCGCTTTTTTGACAGCGCCGGCCAGGCCCGGCAAGAGGGCTTTCGCCCCTGCAAAAGATGCCGTCCCGATCTGCTGAGCTACCAGCCCCTAAAAGAGCTGGCGGAAAAAGCCAAAGACTTGATCGACAGCAGCATAGAAAACAAGCTGGCCCTGGCAAACGAGTTACGCAATCTGGGCCTGACCCAGCACCGGCTGGCGGAGCTGTTTCGGGATCATTACGGTTTAACGATCAGCGAATACAGTCAAAGGGTTCGCCTGGAAAAAGCCCGGGTAATGCTTGCAGCCACCCGGGAGCCTATTGCAAACATTGCTTTTGACGTAGGCTTTGAAAGCCTTTCTGCTTTTTACCGCTTTTTTCGCAAACAAACAGGCATGACGCCCTCCGCCTACCGCCAAACCTGTCAGCCTCCGACCGGCCAGAATTCCGCCAACCAAGGTCCGGCTAACCAAAGCTCCGCCAATCAAATTTCTGCTGAGAAACGGGAGGAAAACTGATGAATTATTTATGTAAAATACCTTCCCCCCTGGGAATCCTTACTTTGGCCAGCGACGGCCAAAACCTGACCGGCCTTTGGCTTGACGGTCAAAAATATTTTGCCTCCACTTTAGACAAAGATGCCGGGAATACTGTGGAGCAGGAGCTGCCTCTTTTTGACGACGCCAGAAAATGGCTGGATCAGTATTTCAGCGGCCGGGAGCCGGATTTTCATCTGCCCCTTGCCCCTGCCGGCAGTGAGTTCCGCCAGGCCGTGTGGAAGATCCTTTTGGAGATCCCTTATGGACAGGTTATCACTTATGGCGATATCGCCAAGCGGCTGGCAGTGGAAGGAAATCGAGGTAACCTGTCCGCCCGGCCCGTCGGCGGCGCCGTGGGTCACAACCCCATTTCTATCCTGATTCCCTGCCACCGGGTGGTTGGCGCAAACGGCAGCCTGACCGGCTATGCCGGCGGCATCGCCAATAAAATCAAGCTGCTGAAACTGGAGGTCGTTGCCGTGGAGAATTTCACTCTGCCCGTCCTCTCTGTACCGTCTGCCAAATAATCCGTAGAATCCCTAAAAGTCAACAAAAAACACTAAGGGTTACTGGAAGTTAGGTTTAAAGTCCCTCTTGAAGAATAAAACAAGATATGTTAGGATATAAATAGAAATAGGAACTGCTGCTTTTTGTGGGGCGGCCAGATCCTAAATGTGTTTCGGCCGCTTATCTAAGGATAGGCGGTTTTACTTTTTTGACTTGTTTTGCAACAAACCAATGATGCCGATGACGACCAGACAGAACGTAAACAGTTCCATATAGCCTAACTTCCCGCAAAATTAAACCATACAGCGAAAAAAGTCAATAAAACCGGAAAATAATAATAATTAGTGTGTACAAATGCCTTTAATGTATGGTATAATTAAACCATACGTCTGGAG
>JBCFAO010000037.1:0-40729 GCA_038562165.1 Clostridiales bacterium
GTCCAAAATTTGTAAGGTCAGGCCAATCACCCTCTTATTGTAACCTAGGCCGCAAGTAATTGGGAGGCACGGTGATCAGCCGTGCCTCTCGACCTGTCTATATAGTAGCAAAATTTGTACATCCGGCTGAGACTAAGGCGACTTTTCAGTGCCCTACACAAAACTTCATTTTTTGTACATTCGGGTTGGAACTGCCAAAAAGGCGAGGCTGCTAGTCCCGGTTGTTATATGGCGTTGGCTTGGGTATAATAAATAAAAATGGAGAGAGGAGTCGTCGGCATGAAAAATACGGTATTTCTCAATTCGGGCAAAGTTGACTTTGATAATCAGCTTGATTATGCCTCCTTAAGGCATGTGACAAATATCACAACCTATAAGGAGAGTAGTCAAGAGGAAATCTTAGAAAGAATAACAGGTCAAAATATTATTATCTCAAAAGAGATCCCTTTGAGCAGAGATTTAATTGAAAAGTTTCCGCCTTCTGTGGAGTTGATTTGTGAAGCCGGCACAGGATACAACAACATTGACCTTGCCGCCGCCAAAGAGAAAAATATTTCAGTATGCAATATTCCAGCATATAGCTCGGAAGCGGTAGCCCAGCTTACCATAGCCTTTCTCTTGGACTTAAGTTCTTCATTAAGCAGGCAGCAGGTTATGTTGAGCCAGGGCAATTATGATAATTTCAATAAGCACCTTATGGTAAACCATGTTGAAATAAATAAGAAAACCCTGGGTGTGATCGGCGCCGGCAACATTGCCCGCCAAGTAATCAAAGTAGCCAGGGCTTTGGGCATGAATGTATTGGTCAATAGCCGCAGTCCCAGGACCTGGGATGACCCGCAGATTCAACAGGTATCTCTTGACGAATTATTGAAGGCAAGCGATTTCGTTGCCATCCATTGCCCCCTGACCCCGGACACCAGGCACTTGATTAATAAAGAAAAATTGCAGTTGATGAAAAGCACGGCGTTTATTATCAATACCGCAAGGGGTGCTATCATAAATGAAGGGGATTTGATTGAGGCTCTGGAAAACAAGACAATTGCCGGAGCAGCCCTGGATGTGCAGGATCCCGAGCCGCCCAAGGCGGATAATCCCCTGTTTTCCATGGATAATGTGATATTGACGCCCCATATAGGCTGGAAATGCTCGGAATCCAGGCAAAGGCTTATGGATATGCTGGCGGAAAACATCCGCTGCTACACCAAGGGAAAGCCGGTCAATGTGGTGAGTTAGTTCAAAGTAGAATAGAAAGCAAAGAGCTGTTTCAAAGCGGTTTAGTAAAAATGGCATACTCCCTTCTAAGCGGACAAGCGAAATAATAAAAACTTGTCACTTAGGAGGGAGCAATTTAGCATTTAGCCTAATATCCAATTGAGGAGCTCTTTATCATCCATACTACCGTCCGCTAGTGCAAAGCCGACACGGATAATTTCCTCATCTGTATAGTCTCGTCCTGCACCATTCAGATCCAGAAACAGTAGCATTGCCATCATGCCGGTCCGCTTGTTGCCATCCAGAAAGGCATGGTTGCTGATTAGCGAATAGCCAAGCCTCGCGGCCTTTGCCTCGATGGTCTTATATAATGGTACGTTGTCGAAGGTTTGGAAAGGGGCATTGGCAGCGGATTCCAAGAGGCCTTCGTCGCGGATACCGTCTAAGCCGCCGGTTTCTGCAATCAACAGGCTGTGAATCTGTTTAATATGCCCTACAGACAGTCGCTTCATTTAGCAAGCTCCTCAAAAGCATGATAGTTTTTGGCGAGGATACGTCTGGCGACGATATCTACTTCTTCCTCATTTGCCAGTTCCTCTTTCTGAAACTGACTGAACTCCATAAGAATATAACGCGGTACGTTGTTTTTCAAAATAACAGCGGCGCCGTTTTCATCCACAAGCCGCGCGACGCGTGAAAAGTTCTGATTGGCCTCGGTGATGGATATGAGATTGTTCGTGTTGATCTGCATGACATACACCTCCTTCTGCTTATAGTATACGTTGAAGTTAGGATAAATTCAACCTATTTTTTGAAGGCGATTAAACAGAAGATCAGTACTTGGTGGTCGCGATTTGACGATGGACCGGAAGCATAGGATTAAAAAGATTTTTGAGACGGCATAGAAGAGGGCGTGGCTGAGAGTATCCGGCTTTGTTAGGTTGTGTGCAGGGCTGCAGCGGCGGCAACCTGTGGGGTTCTTAATATTATCGTTTGAATAGAAAGCAAGAGCCCCAACTGCCGGAATCTGTGGCAGTCAGGGCTCTTTTTCTATTCCTGGGGTTTTGCCGGGTTCAGCTGGTAAGCTAAGGAGGGCCGGCCGCCGGTATCATAATTCATGCGGCTGGCCACTTCGCCCAATTCCATGAAGTAATTGAGGTAGCGCCGGATCGTAACGGCAGAAAGGCCGGTAGCCAAGGACAGCTCCTCACAGGAAAGGCCTGAGCCGGCCTGGGGCTGCCGCAGGCAATCCCAGACCAATTGGGCAGTTTTTTTCTGGAGGCCTTTGGGCAGGTGGCCTTCAGCCAGGTCCAGGCCATTTTCGGCCAAGCCCTCGGCGGCCAGGGGCATATGAATAAGACGGTCAATATCTTTTTGGCTGACCTGATCCTGGTTGTCCAGAGCGCTGCGGTTGCGGCAGAAGGTATTTAAGGCCTGTTGAAAGCGCTGCGCGGTAAAAGGCTTGACCAGGTAATCGTCCACTCCCAGCTTTAAAAGGTCATCCAGCGTATGGGTGTCGTGAGCGGCAGTGACCATGATAACGTCGATGGCGGAGCCCCGGGCTCGCAGCTCCCGCAAAAGCTCCGTGCCGGTAAAGGCCGGCATATATACGTCCAGAATCAACAGATCGGCGCTGTGGCTGCGGAACCATTCCAAAGCGGCTTTGCCGTTGTTGAATTCTGCCGCTACCCGAAAACGGCTGTCGGCTTCTACGAAACGGCGGTTGAGTTTGGCTACCATAGCTTCGTCTTCTACGATGACCACGTTAAACATTGGTGTTTTCCTCCTTGGGCTCCCGGTGAAAAGTAAGAAAGAAGGTGGTGCCCACCCCGGGCTCTGATTCCACCCGTATCTGTCCCTGATAAGCCTCTGTGGTTTCTTGTACCAAGGCCAGACCGGTGCCCCGGCCCTGGCCTTTAGTCGTATAGCCTTGACGGAAAATTTTCCGGGATATTTCCGGTTGGATGCCGGGGCCGGTATCCTCCACACAAAGAAGGAGAGAATCCCTTTCTTCCCGGATGCTGACCATGATTTCCTTGCGGCTGTGCCCGGCCTGATTCAGTGCTTCTGCCGCATTTTCAATGAGATTGCCCAAAATAGTTACACAGGCGGCAGGAGGGAGAATGGCTTGATCCTCGGCGAGGCGGCTTCCTGCCGCCAGGGAGAGCTGAATTCCCAGCTCGGCGCAGCGGCTGGTCTTGCCTACCAGCAAAGCGGCTACCGAGGGGCTTTTGATGGAGTCGGCAATAGTGCCGATAGCCCGCTGATGGATGCTGGTTACGTCCATAATATAGGCTTCCGCCTCCCGGGTTTCGCCCAACTGCAGCAGGCCCAGAATCACATGGAGCTTATTCATGAATTCGTGGGTATAGGCCCGCATAGCCTCCACCATATGGCGAAAGCCGGTGAGGTCATCGGCCAGCCGGGTTACCTCCGTACGGTTGCGGAAAATAGCTACCGCTCCCACCGTCAGGCCATCTTCCCGGATGGGTATTTGATTGGAGAGAATGGGGCCTCTTTTTGGGGAAGTGAAAGAAACGTTATACTCCGGTTGCCTGGTGCGGAGTACCCGGTCCAGGGAGGAGTCGGCAAGAACCTGGCGCAGGGGACGGCCTTCGGCAGAAGACCGGTCCAGGTGCAGCATTTCCTCGGCAGCCCGGTTGAGATACATGATGCGGGCCTCGGCATCAATGGCCAAAATCCCTTCCTCCAAAGTTTCCAGGATATCTTCCCGCTGGTGAAAAAGACCCAAAAAAGCCGCCGGCTCATAACCGCCAAGAAAACCCTTGATCCGGTCAGAAAGGCGGGAGGAGATCAAGCCTCCAAGAACTGCCGCCGCCGCTGCGATAACGGCAAAGTAGAACACGATTTGCCAGAGGGCGGAAGAGAGGCTGCGCATATAAATACCCACCATGACAAACCCTAGCAGAGAGCCCTCCGGCCCGTGAACAGGGGCATAGGCGCAGCGGGCTGCACCGGTGCCGCCGTCATCCAAGGAATTAAATGCAGCCTTGCCTTGGCGGATTTTTTCCTGGGCGGTGCCTCCATAGGGTCGGCCGATGAAAGCCGGATCGGGAGCATAGAGCTGAGTATCATTAAGATCAGCTATTACGATAACGTCAATATCGCCAATCTGCGAAGTGGAATTGTCCAGGAAGGTTTTTAATTCCTGGCTGGCATAGCCGGCCTGCAGGTCCCGGATTAACGGAGGTATTTGGGCGACAAGCTGGGCGGAATTCATCAGGCTGCGGTCCTGGGTTTTTTCTTCCTGAAAAATGGTGAGGAAGAGAGAAAGCCCGGCAGCCAGAGCCAAAGCCACTGCCGCTACCAAAAGATTAACCAGATATATCTGAGTCCGGATAGGCGCCGATTCTCCGGATTTTTTGGCCATAGGGGTTTCCCTCCTTGCTGCAAAATGCCAAAGGGTAATGACGCAATTATAACTCATCAGTGAAAATTTTTCGACGGGGAAATTCTATTTTGTTTAGTTACAAAAGTCTTTCGGAAGCCGCGGCTTAGGTCTATGATGAAAGCCGCAGGAAAGGGGGTGGAATTTTGGATAAGCTGAAAGAAGTGCTGGCCGAAAGCATGGCGGGAACGCCGGCGGTATCGGTCTTTGGACTTTTTAACGTACCCCAGTCAGTGGTGGCGACCTGGATTTTGATGGCTTTGCTGACAGGCGCTTCCTTTATTCTCACCCGGGGAATGCAAAGGATTCCCAATGGCCGGCAGACATTGCTGGAGCTGGCGGTAGGAACCTTCAACCGTTTCTGTGAGGAGAATCTGGGACGTCATTGGCGGAGCTTTGCCCCCTGGCTCTTTACGGTAGCCGTTTATATTGCTGCCGCCAACCTTTCAGGACTCATCGGGCTGGCTCCTCCCACCAGGGACCTGGCCGTTACCGCCGCTTTAGCTTTGATGAGCATGCTGCTGATCTATGGAGCCCAGTTTCGTTTTCGGGGTTTGGGCGGCGGGCTGAAAAAATTTGCCCAGCCAACGCCGGTGCTTTTGCCCATCAACCTGATGGAGGTATTTATCCGGCCCCTCTCCTTGTGCATGCGGCTCTTCGGCAATGTGCTTGCGGCCTACGTCATTATGGAAATGATCAAGACCCTGGCGCCTGCGGTGGTCCCGGTGGCTTTTAGCCTCTATTTCGATATTTTTGACGGTTTAATTCAGACTTTAGTCTTCGTCTTTCTTACTGCCTTATTTTTGGGGGAGAGCATTGAAGAGGAAGAGTAGCCCATTGTTGAAGGCGAAAAGTCCATTATTTATGAAAATTGTTGAGGAGGAATTGAACATGACATTGGCAATCGGAGCAGCTCTCGCAGTATTTACCGGCATTGGGGCCGGCGTTGGTATTGGTATTGCCACCGGTAAGGCTGCCGAATCCATCGCCAGGCAGCCGGAAGCCGCCGACAAAATCCGGGGCACTTTCATTCTGGGAGCAGCTTTGGCGGAAGCCACTGCCATCTACGGCTTTATCACAGCTTTGGCCATTATTATTCTTAAATAAAGGGGGAGCGCAAGCCATGCTGGATATCGGCTGGAGCGGGCTCTTATGGACAGTAATTAATCTGTTGGTTCTCTACCTTCTGCTAAAAAAATTTTTATGGCAGCCGGTGACCGACAAGATCGAGAGCCGGCAAAAAGAAATCAGGCAGAATTTGGCCGTTGCTGAGGAACAAAGAATCCAGGCCGCCAAGGTTAAGGCGGATTATGACGCCCGGCTGGCCCAGGCAGAAAGGGAGAGCCAGGAGCTGCTGCGGCAGGCTGAGGACCGGGGGCGCCGGGAATATCAAGCTATTTTGGCCAGAGCACGGACTGCTGCCGAGGCTTTGGCCGGTGAAACTCAGCGCCAATTGGAAGGGGAACGTTCCGCCATGCTGGCGGCAGTGAGAAAAGAAGTGGCCGGCTTGGCGATGCTGGCAGCTTCTCAAGTGGCGGGACGCCAGCTGGGCAGCGGCGACGACCGGGCGTTGCTGGAAGAGTTTTTAGCTGAGGAGACCTTGGCTGAGACAGGTGGCGGTTTATGAAAGAATTAGCCCGCCGTTATGCTGAGGCTTTATATGAGACTTTTCCGGAGGAAGAGAAGCTGGCCCGGGCCGCCGCCAGTCTGCGGGATTGTCCTGAGCTTTGGGAAGCCTTAATAAGTCCGGTGGTGCGCAGCGCGGAGAAAGAGGCCGTATTAAGCCGTTTGCCCCTCCCCGCTTTAGCCGGAGAGCCCCATTTGCTGCGCTTTTTGCAAGTGCTGGCCCGGCGGGGGCGGATGGCTTTGCTGCCGGAGATTGTGGATCAGTTTCACGGCTTGAGCCTTAAAGGACAAAATGCCGCTGCGGCTACGCTGACCTGGGCCCGGCAGCCTGAGGCCGGGGAGTTGGAGAAGCTCCAGGACTGGCTTTGCCAGAAGTTCCAAAAATCCCGGATTGATTTTAATCTGCGGCTGGACCCTGCCTTGCTGGGCGGCTTCACGCTGGAGATTGAGGGTGTGACTTATGATCAGAGTATCCGGGGCAGGCTGGCCAGGTTGGCCCGCCATTTGGAAGAAGGGGGGATTTGCCATGAACAAAAATGCTGGTCCCGGGGAGATTCTCACCGTTTTACGGGAGGAAATATCGGGATATGATACTAAGCTGGACCGGGCCGAGACCGGCACCGTGCTGGAAGTAGGGGACGGTATAGCCACTGTCTACGGCTTGCGCAATGTGGTGTACGGTGAGCTGGTGGAATTTGATACCGGTGTCCGGGGGATGGCTCTGGATTTGAAGCGGGATACCGTTGGCTGTATTCTGCTGGGGCCGGATAGCGGTATCCGGGAAGGAACGGTGGTCCGCCGTACCGGCCGGCCGGCGGATATGCCGGTAGGAGAGGCTATGCTGGGGCGGGTAATCAACGCTATCGGCCTGCCCATCGACGGTAAAGGCCCCATTGCTGTCAAGGAAACACGGCCCATTGAGCGGGAGGCGCCGGGGGTAGTGGCGAGAAAGCCGGTAAATGTACCCTTGCAAACGGGGATTCTGGCTATCGACGCCATGGTGCCCATTGGCCGGGGCCAGCGGGAGCTGATCATCGGCGACCGGCAGACGGGCAAGACAGCTATTGCCTTAGATGCTATCTTAAACCAGAAAGGCCGGGGCGTCATTGCCATCTATGTGGCCATCGGCCAGAAGGCCGCAGCGGTAGCCGCTGTACGGGATACCCTGGAACGGCGGGGAGCTATGGAATATACGATAATTCTATCAGCTGCCGCCAGTGAGCCCGCATCCCTCAAATATGTAGCCCCCTATGCGGGAGCAGCCTTGGCCGAATATTTTATGGCCCAGGGCAAGGACGTGCTTATCGTCTACGATGATCTTTCCAAGCATGCGGTGGCTTACCGCACCCTTTCCCTTCTGCTGAAGCGGTCTCCCGGCAGGGAGGCCTATCCTGGGGACGTCTTTTATCTGCACTCCCGGCTGCTGGAGCGGGCTTGCCGTGTGACGGAAGAGTTCGGCGGCGGTTCTATTACTGCCCTGCCGATTATTGAGACTTTGGCGGGGGATGTGTCCGCTTATATTCCTACTAACGTTATTTCCATTACCGACGGCCAGATCTATTTAGGTACAGACCTTTTTAATGCCGGTCAGCGGCCTGCCGTCAATGTAGGCTTATCCGTATCCCGGGTAGGGGGTGCCGCCCAAACCAGAGCCATAAAAAAGACGGCGGGAACCCTGCGCATTGACTTAGCCCGTTTTCGGGAACTGGAAGTCTTTAATCAGTTTTCCTCCGATCTGGATAAGGCTACCAAGCAAGCCTTAGACCACGGCAAGCGGCTGCTGGAAGTACTGAAACAGCCCCTGGGCCAGCCCATGAGCGTGGCCCGGCAGGCGGCAATTCTTTATATTGCCACCGGCGGGCTGCTGGCGGATGTGCCTTTAGAACAGGTGGCAGCCTTCACCCGGGGCTTTGCCGATTATCTGGAGGCGAAACAGGCCGTTCTTTTGGAAAACATCGAAAAAAGCGGCGAGCTTGCCGGCCCCGACGTAGAAGTTTTACGGGAAGAGCTGGCAGACTATAAAAAACAGGTGGCGTCCTCATGACAGAAATAAAAGAGATCCGGGAACATATCAAAAGCGTAGGCGAAACCTTGAAAATCACTAACGCCATGTATTTGATTTCTTCCTCCAGCTTACGCCAGGCTAAAAAACGGCTGGATCAGTCCCGACCCTATTTTGAGCGGATTAAATTTACGATCTCCGATATATTGCACCATTCCTCCAGGGTGCATCATGAATATTTCGATCAGCGCCAGGAACTGAAACCGGAAGAACGGACAATCGGCTACATCGTCGTTACCGGCGATAAAGGACTGGCCGGCGCTTATAACCACAATGTGCTTAAACTGGCGGAAAAGTATCTGGCCCAAAAGTCCGATCCCATACTCTATGTCATCGGCCAGACGGGACGGGCCTGGTTTGAAAGCCAAGGCCTGCCCATGGACGGGGAGTTTGACTATACTGCCCAAAATCCCAACATGACCCGGGCCCGGGAAATCGGCGAGCTGTTTCTCGAGCTCTTTCGCCAAGGCAAGCTGGATGAAGTCTGGATCATCTATACCCGGATGGTCAATCCTTTGCTAATGGAGCCTACGGCTACCAAGCTGCTGCCTCTGCACCGGGATCTTTTCCCCTGGCAGCGGCCGGAGGATGAGCGCTATACCGAGAGGGTTCGTTACATACCGTCGGAGCAAGCGGTGATGGAGCGGCTGGTGCCCAGTTATCTGAAAGGCATGCTTTTCGGAGCCTTGGTGGAATCTTTCTGCAGCGAGCAGAATTGCCGGATGATGGCCATGAGCGCCTCTTCCGATAATGCCCGAAAAATGCTGCAAGAGCTGAACTTGACTTACAACCGGGCCCGGCAGGCCGCTATTACTCAGGAAATTACGGAGGTTACCGGCAGCGCTGCAGCCGGGGACGGTTCGTAGTGTACTGTCTCGTTGATATTATGAAAGCATGGATTATGGCAGTCAGGTGAGGAGAAATAACGATGGAAGGTACAGTCATACAGGTGATGGGCCCCGTGGTGGATGTTGAATTCTCCGGGGAGCATTTGCCCGATTTGCGCGATGCTCTTACCGTAGAGGTAAAAGGGGAAAAACGGGTCATGGAGGTAGTGCAGTTTGTGGGCAACGGCGCCGTCCGCTGCATCATGCTGTCCCCCAGCGAAGGGCTGGGCCGGGGAGCTTTGGTTCAGAATACCGGCGGCCCCATTACCGTGCCGGTGGGCCAGGCTACTTTAGGACGCATGTTTAATGTCCTGGGTAATCCGGTGGATGAAAAGGGCCCGGTGGCGGCGGAATTGAGCTGGCCCATCCACGCTAATCCCCCTAAATTTGAGGAGCAAAAACCGGTGACGGAGATACTGGAGACAGGCATAAAAGTTATCGACCTGCTGGCTCCTTATGCCCGGGGCGGCAAAATCGGCCTTTTTGGGGGGGCTGGCGTAGGCAAAACCGTGCTCATCCAGGAGCTGATTCACAACATAGCTACCGAACATGGGGGCTATTCCATATTTACCGGCGTAGGGGAACGGACGAGAGAAGGCAGCGATCTTTGGCATGAGATGGCGGAGTCCGGCGTACTGGAAAAAACCGCCCTGGTCTTCGGCCAGATGAATGAGCCGCCGGGAGCCAGAATGCGGGTAGCCCTGACGGGTCTTACTATGGCGGAGTATTTTCGGGACAAAGAAAGGCGGGATGTCCTGCTTTTCATCGATAATATCTTTCGTTACGTCCAGGCCGGCAGCGAGGTGTCCGCCCTTATGGGCCGGATGCCTTCCGCCGTAGGTTATCAGCCGACTTTGGATAATGAAATGGGGGCTTTGCAGGAAAGGATTACTTCCACGAAAAACGGAGCCATTACCTCGGTGCAAGCGGTGTACGTTCCCGCCGATGATCTTACGGACCCGGCTCCCGCCACCACCTTTGCCCACTTGGACGCCACCACCGTTCTCTCCCGCAAAATTGTGGAAATGGGCATTTACCCTGCTGTGGACCCTCTGGAATCCACTTCCCGTTTACTGGAGCCTGATGTGCTGGGAGAGCGCCACTATAAAGTGGCCCGGGGCATTCAAGCTTTGCTGGAGCGGTACCGGGAGCTTCAGGATATTATCGCTATTTTGGGTATGGAGGAGCTGTCCCTTGAGGACCGGCAGGTGGTGGGCCGGGCCCGCCGGGCCCAGCAGCTTTTTTCTCAACCTCTTTATGTAGCCGAAACCTTTACCGGCCTGGCCGGACGTTACGTCAAGCTGGAGGATACCGTCAGAAGCTTTGAGGCTCTGCTGGCCGGAGAATTGGACAGCTATCCCGAGGCGGCCTTCAACATGGTAGGCGGTCTGGAGGAGATCTGGGCCAAGGCCGGCAAACTGGGGGTAGGATGAGATGGCCAGCTTTCTTTTAGAAATCGTTACCCCGGACCGCCAGTTTTTTTATGGTGAGGCAGAGAGCTTAATCCTACCCATCCAAGACGGCCTATACGGCGTGGAGCCGGGCCATGAGCCGGTGGTTACGGCTGTGATGGCAGGAGAAATCCGCTATAAGGCAGAGGGGCAGTGGCATTTAGCCGCCGTCAGTACCGGCTTTGCCGAAATCATGCCCCACCGGGTAATCCTGCTGGTAGCTGCCGCCGAGCTGCCGGAAGAGATCGATATGCGCCGGGCTGAGGCGGCCCGGGAGCGGGCGGAAGAGCGGCTGCGGCAGAAGAAAAGCCTGCAGGAGTACCACAGTTCCAAAGCGGCTTTAGCCCGGGCCATGGCCCGGCTGAAAACCGTCCGGGACAGCCGGCACTAGAGCCTAAGGCAAGGTTTTGTAGGTGATTTGCAGGCTGGCTCAGGGTTAACAAAATGACACAGGATAAAAAACGGCGCTTTCCCTCGGAGATACCCCGAAGAAAGGCGCCGCTTTTTATCGATGAATAAAGGTGGTAATAAGTAAGGGAGACACAGAACCTAAACGAAAATCAGGAACATCTGAGGAACAAACATCATCAGCAACAATACGAGGAAAATTAAAAGCATGAAGGGAAGGACCGCCTTGGCGATAGGCAAAAGGCCGATTTTTGAGATACTGGAGGTAACATAAAGATTCAGGCCTACGGGAGGAGTCAGCACGCCGATGCTTAAGTTTACCGTCAGCATGACGCCAAAGAGAATGGGGTTTACGCCCAGAGCTATGGCAGTTGGCAGAATTACCGGCGTCATGATGGTGAGGGCGGAGACGGCGTCCAGGAACATGCCGGCCACAATCATAATGAGATTGATGATCAACAAGAACGTCAGAGGGCTATTGGTGGCGGAGAGTATAGCCGCAGAAACAGTCTGGGGTAGCTGCAGCATGGTGAATATCCAGGATAAATAAGAGGCCACCGCCATAACGATAAGGATCATTGCCGTAGATTTGGAGGCCTTGATCAGGATTTCCGGCAGATCCCGGATTTTGATCTCCCGGTAGACCACCATGCTGATGATCAGGGCATAAACCACAGCCACCACGCCGGCTTCCGTAGCGGTAAATATACCGCCCAGAATACCGCCCATGATGATAACAGGCAAAAAAAGGGTAAGGATAGCGCCCTTTAAGGCCAAAAAGAATTCTCTGGTGGTAGGCTTAGCTTCCGCCGGATAATTCATTTTTTTGGCATGCCAGTAGTTGTAGCCCATAAAGAATAGGCTCATCAATACGCCGGGCACATAGCCGGTAACAAACAGATCGGAGATGGAAAGCTGGGCAATTACACCGTAAATAATCAAAGGAACGCTGGGAGGGATGATGGGGCCCACAGAGCCGGCGGAGGCGACCAGAGCCGAGGCGTAATCAGGCTTATAACCTCTTGCCACCATTTCGGGAATCATGATCATGCCGATCATGGCGGCGCTGGCGGAGGCCGAACCGAGGATGGCCGCAATGAACATGGAAGCCAATACTGCGGCAATGCCCAGGCCGCCTTTAATCCAGCCGATAGCCTTTTGCGCAAAACCCACTAAGCGCCTGGAAAGGCCGCCTGTATTCATGACTTCACCGGCCAGCATGAAAAAGGGGATGGCCATAAGGGTGAAAACATCCATACCGGTAAACATTTTTTGAAAGATCATGATAAAATCAATGGAGCCGTATTCCGACACCCACAAGACCACGGAGCTGAGACCCAGGGAAACGTAGATAGGGGTGCCGATGGCTAAAAGAAAAAATAAGACAATTAAAAAGGCAATCATTTGCTTCCCTCCCTGCCGGACTTCAAGAAGTTTTCTTCAACGAGAACGTAGATATCCCGCAGGCACAAAATACCGATAGCCGCCATGCTGATGGGAATAATGCTGTAAACCAGGGACATCTGCCAGCGCAGGACAGTGGAGGTTTGAATAGCTACCACAGGCAGGAATTGGGTGGCTCCGATGACAATAAAAACGGAATAGAGCAAAACCATAACTTTGCTGATAATCAATAAAACTGCCCGAGCCGTACCCTTTAAAAATGTGATAAGCGCATCTACAATAATATGGTCATTGCTGTTGAAGGTGAGAACGGAAGCTAAAAACACCATCCAGATCATACTAAAGCGGGACAGCTCTTCACTCCAGACCAGGGAGTTGTCCGTAAGAAATCTTGTATATACCTGGGCAAAGACAACGACAACCATGACAGCAAATAAGATAGCTACCAGGGCTCTGAGAATGGTCAAAGCAACCCGGCCGGTTTTATCCAAAAAATTTTTCACTGGGACTACCCTCCTTATGCTCGGTATGCCGGATCAACAAAACCTTGGCGGCGGAGGCCGCCCGCCAAGGTTTTGTTCAACAGCACACTGTTTACCGGGGATACAATGGTAAATGCCTTATTACTGCATAGCTTGAATTTGCTCTACGATATCTTTGTATTGGGGGTATTCTTTGTAGAAGTTTTCATATACGGGGGCTACGGCTTGCCGCAGTTCTGCTGCATCGGGATAGCTGACTTCCATACCGGCTTCTTCGCATTGAGCCTTGCTGCCTGCCGATTGCTCCCGGAAAACTTGGCGCTGATAAGTGGCAGCCTCGGCGGCGGCAGTTTCTATAGCTGCTTTAATGTCCCCGTCAAGGGTGTCCCACCATTTGCCGGAAGCCATGACCACGAAGCAGCCCCACATATGGTTCGTTTCAGCCACATACTTCTGAACCTCAAAGAATCTGGAGGAGGACACAGTATTGTAAGCGTTTTCCTGGCCGTCCACTACCTTCTGCTGCAAAGCGCTGTACAGCTCGCCGAAGGACAGGGGGGTGACATTGGCGCCCAGGGCTTCAAAGATGGCTACGGATATGGGCGCTTGAGGAGTTCTGATTTTTAAGCCTTTGATATCGGCTAAAGTATTGATGGGATGCTTGGAGTTGGTAATAACCCGGAAGCCGTTTTCAAAGTAGCCCAGGGGAATGAGGCCTTTGTCGGGAAGATCCTTCAGCAGCTCCTTGCCCAGCTCGCCGGCCACCACTTTGTCCACATGAGCTTCGTCCTCAAAGAGGAAGGGCAAGTCCATAACATTGATGGCAGGATCTACGGTGGCAAAGATGGGGCTGATATAGCTCATCTGCAAAAGGCCGCTTTGCAGTTGCTCCATCAAGTCTCTTTCGCCCCCAAGCTGAGAGTTGTCAAAAACCTGAACCTCAACTCTGCCCTCCGTTAATTCTTCCACCCGTGGCTTGAATTTTTCGTTGATGGCCCGAATAGTGGCGTGTTCGGCATTATTGACGCCGGCAAACTTAATAATGACTTTTTCGGCGGGTTTTTCGGCGGAGCCGCCACCCTGGACCGGTGTTGGAGGGTTGCTCCCGGTTTTGCCGCAGGCAGCGAGGGACACGGCTATCATCAATATCAACGCAATACTCAGACTTTTAGAAACTATCTTTTTCATAATCTCTCCCCTTTACCCGTATTTTCTTTGCTGCAATACTCGTACTCTGTAACCGCTAAAAGTTGCCTTTAAATACTAGAGTTTGCTATCGTCCAGAATGGCTCCCCGGTTGGCACTGGTGACTAAAGCCCGGTAGCGTTTAAGATAACCGGAGACTTCTTTAGGCGGCTGCGGTACAATTTCCTGTTTGCGTGCGGCAATCTCCTCCTCGCTTACCTTTAGATTAATAGAATAATTGGCAATATCGATTTCGATCAAGTCTCCATCCTTAACGTAAGCCAAAAGTCCGCCGGCTGCCGCTTCAGGGGAGACATGGCCTATGGAGGCTCCCCGGCTGACGCCGGAAAACCGGCCGTCGGTAACCAGGGCGCAACTGCGGTCTAATCCCATGCCGGCCAAAGCAGCGGTGGGGCTTAGCATTTCCCGCATACCGGGACCGCCTTTAGGGCCTTCGTAACGAAGGATAACCACATCGCCGGCTGCCACCTTGCCTGCATATAGGGCTTGGCAGCACTCCTCTTCACTGTCGAAGCACTTTGCCGGTCCCGTATGCTGCATCATTTCCGGCAAGACGGCTCCTTTTTTGACCACGGCGCCGTCGGGAGCCAAATTGCCGTATAGTACGGCCAGGCCGCCGGTTTGGCTGTAGGCAGTTTCACGGCTGCGGATTACGTCGCCGTCCTTGATTTCGGCGGCGGCAATCCGGTCTGCCCAGGTTCCGTCTACCGTTTTGACGTCGGTTTCAATCAAGCCCAGGCTATCCAGGCGCTTCATCACTGCGCTTAAACCGCCGGCGTTATTTAAATCAACCAGGAAATGGGGACCGGCAGGATTCAGCTTGACAAGATGGGGAACTTTGCCGCTGATGGCATTGACTCCTTCCAGACTAAGCTCCAGGCCGGCTTCATGGGCAATGGCCGGCAAATGAAGCATAGTGTTGGTGGAGCAGCCTAAAGCCATATCGGCCACCAATCCGTTGGTGATCGCCTTTTGGGTGACAATATCCCGGGGACGGATATCCCCGGCGACTAAGTCCATAATACGCATGCCGGCATGCTTGGCCAGCAGAATCCGCTGGCTTTCCACGGCAGGAATGGTGCCGTTGCCCGGCAGACCTAAACCCAGGATTTCCGTCATACAGTTCATGGAGTTGGCTGTAAACATACCGGCGCAAGAGCCGCAGCCGGGACAGGAATGCTCGGTGATGGCAGTTGCTTCCCTTTCGCCCATTTTGCCGGCATGGACAGCTCCCGGAGCTTCAAAGGCATCGGTAAGAGCCACCATTTTGCCGGCTGCCCGCCCCGGCAGCATGGGGCCGCCGCTGCAAAAGACAGCGGGAATGTTCAGCCTTAGTGCCGCCATGATCATACCCGGAACGATTTTATCACAATTGGGAATAAAAACGAGACCGTCAAAAGGATGGGCGTTGGCCATGATTTCTACGGAGTCGGCAATATGCTCCCGGCTTGGCAAGGAGAAAAACATGCCCTCATGATTCATGGCAATGCCGTCACAAACGCCGATGGCCGGAAATTCCACAGGGGTACCGCCGGCCATGCGGATACCGGCTTTAACAGCTTCCGCAATCTTATCAAGATCCAGATGGCCGGGAATGATTTCGTTTTGGGCGTTGACCACGCCGATAATGGGGCGGTTCAGCTCTTCGTCCGTCAGACCCAAAGCCCGGAATAATGCCCGGTGGGGAATCCGGTCGATGCCGGTTTTCATCAAATCGCTGCGCATTATTTACCTCCTTTTCTTATTTGTATAAGCATTTGGCCAGTTTAATAAAAAGCTCATCCCGTTCCCGAATAGCCTCCACGTCCTTGCCGCCGGAATAATCGTAGTAGCCGGCGCCGCTTTTGACACCCAGCTTGCCTTCCGCCACCATTTGCTGCAGCTTGGCATTGGCCGTTTTTGATGCATCGAGATCGGCAAAGAGGTAGCCGGAGATATGGTTAAAGGTATCTAAGCCTCCGAAATCGGCGATGCGGAAGGGCCCCAAGGCCGCCAGCCGCAGGCCCATGCCGTACTTCATTACCGCATCGATATCCTCAATGGTGGCGGCGCCGCTGTCGGCGATGTACATGGCTTCCCGTAAAAGAGCAAATTGCAGCCGGTTGATGATAAAGCCGTTAATATCCTTTACGCATACAGGGTTTTTCTTTAAGCCAATCACCAGCTCTTTCATCCTGGCTACGGT
Source organism: Clostridiales bacterium (assembly GCA_038562165.1). Classification (GTDB taxonomy): domain Bacteria; phylum Bacillota; class Peptococcia; order DRI-13; family UBA5745; genus WRMS01. Next base: position 16,336 of record JBCFAO010000037.1, read on the forward strand.
TGCCGCGGAAGTATCTGCACCGATGATCAATTCGCATAAAGGCAGGAGATGAGGGGGATTTAGCCAATGCTGGCCCATAAAACGGTCTTTATGCTCCATTTTCGCCGCAATATCGCCGATGTGCAGGCCGGAGGTATTGGAGGCCAGCAAGCAGTCAGGGTTGGCCATAGAGGAGACCTTTGCCCAAAAATCTTGTTTGATATCTAATTTTTCAATGATTGTTTCGAGAATAATGGTCAGTTGAGGGTCGGTGAAGCAGCCGTCGTCACAGGTATAAGCGATACGGGCTATTAAAGCATCGGAGTCCTCCTGAGTCAACATCTCTTCTTTTACCATAGTGGCCTGGTTCAGGGCAATCAGCTTTTGGCCCCGTTTCAGGAATTCGTCAGCCAGGTCGTATAAAACAACTTCATAGCCGGCCTCAGCATATACCTGGGCCAGAGAGGCGCCCATTAAGCCGGCGCCGGCAATGACCGCTTTGTTTTTGGTCATGGGTGTACTCCTCCAATGCTTTATTTTTTGGCCATGGCCTCCAGCTCCCGCCTGATTTCCATGGTCAGGCAATTGCTGTCATATTCGATGGCGTCATAAGTAAGAACTTCGCCGGCTTTAATATCCCGCAAAACCTTTTTGTTGCCGCTAAAGCCCAGGGGCAGGCAGCCTTTGGCCACGGACAGCTTTGCCGGCATGATGTCGCCGTAGACGTAATAACCGCCTTCGCCATCCAGCAGGGTTCCCTTGGGGATGTCGCACTTGGCAATAGACACCACATCGGCATTAAAGGCTCTGGGGCGGCCCGTAGGTTCCCGGCGTACTCCCACAGAAGCCACAGATAGATTCATCTCCAGGCCGATCATGTGGTGGGGACGGTACAAGCAAGTGTACTCGCCGGTTTCGTCAGTGATCATGCCATATTCTTTATAACAATTCATCATGTATTCCGAGTCGCCCTTTAGCGTCACATAAATACCGAAACGCAAATCCCGGTAGACCGGACGGTAATCCCGTTCCTCGCTGGCCACCACTTCAACCATACCGCTTTGCTCAAGAATGCCGCCGGCAGACTTAGGCTTCAAAATCCGGGGCAGGTGGTCGGCGCCGCAGGGGGGGAACAGCAGGCCGGTACTATTGGGCAGCAGACCGGTGGCATTGGAAACGGCAGCCATCTCAATGGCCGATTTTGTGCCGTCAAGGAAGGAGTTGAATACTTTGGGATTCATGCCGCCCTTTGCCGCATCCTCAGGAGATATGCCGTAGTAGCCCCAAATGGTATCCGGTGTGGATTGATGATATATGGGCTGAAATCTGGTGCCCTTGCCGGCGCAGACTACTTCAAAGCCCGCAGTCCTTGCCCAATCCACCATTTCACAGATCATGGCAGGTTGGTCGCCGTAAGCCAGGGAATAAGTGACGCCGGCGGCGGCCGCTTTCTTAGCCAGAAGGGGACCGGCCAAAGCGTCGCTTTCCACATTGACGTTGACAATATGCTTGCCGTATTGGCAGCAGCGGAGGGTGTTTTTGATGCCCAGCTCAGGGTCGCCGGTACAGTCAATAATGATTTCGGTAAAGGGAGAAGCGATTAAATCATCGCCGCTTTCCATGACGCAGGTTTTGCCTGTGTTATAAGCTTCTTCCAGTGTCTTAGCGTCAACTTGTTCTTTGGGCCAAAGTGTGCGCTGTAAATTGTCGAAAGCCCGGGGAACATTAAGCTCGGCAATACCTACAAGATGAACTCCCGGTACTTTTCTGACCTGGGAAAGATACATGGTGCCGAATTTGCCTGTGCCAATGATGCCTACCCGCAGAGCAGCGTCCTGGCTTTGCTTTTGTTGCAGCAGGGTATATAAATTCATGGAATTTCCTCCTAATTAATGGGATGTTTGGGCTGGTTATTTAATTAGCCTGTAAAAAACCAGATGATTCAGAAAAAATAACAGATGTCCGATAAACAAGAGGCCTCTCATTTGTATATAGGGTAGCATTTCTCTGGTCTGTAAAACAATATAACCGGAGGCCAATGTTTTGCTAAAAAAATTGTGCTGACTGCACATAGGAGGCAGCTTGGAAAAAAGGCTATGCCAGCTCCAGCGAACATGCGAAGCGTGAGCGGAGCTGGTATGGCCTTTTTATAAAGCCTCCTTCTCGTTTGCAAAATGTTTACTCATGTTTTTGCCGTGACTATATTGACAGTCCGGTCTTATTGGGACATGATGATGAATAGTTGTTACCTTGACCGCCGCTTATCATTGAGTGAGAGGAGGCTTTGTGCAGTGTGGCTGACACCCCTTCAACAAGAATTTCTTGTGGCTAATATCCGGAATGCTCTGACTTTTCCAGTTTGTATATGTGATGAGGACGGCAATATTTTGGTCTTTACTGGTCCTGATGCTTTTGATAAGGAAAGGATAATCAAAAGCTGTTGCCGCCAGAAGGATTTTCGGCAGCTGCAAAGGGAATATGCCTTTGAAATACAGCCGTATCATCTAAATGGAAGAATGATGGGATACGTTTTGGCCTTTGACTGTGCCGTACCTTCGTCTGCCTTCCCTTTTATTTTCTCCATGCTGAATTTGCTTTTGAATAGTATTTCAGATACAAACTCCCAGTGGCGTCAAGACGTCCGCACCCAGTTAGCTAATCAACTGGCCTTTTATGATAAAACAAATTGGGAAATATTATCCTTTATGAAGCTTTTGCAATATTCTTTCGGATTGCCCCGCTGTGCCGTTTTGTTTTGTTTGCCGCCGGCCCAAGATGATGACGGTCCCGTAAATTTTCAGACGGCCTTCAACCTTTTGCATGCTGCGTCTCCTCATTTTTCTGCCGAAGATATCTTTGGTCCTATAAGCCAAAATAAAATTTTAGTATTTAAAAGCATCGGCGGTAAAAGTTTAAGAGAGAAGATAGCCGAGGCCAAAAAATATGCCGAGGACCTTATCGGAACCCTCGGCGCTGTGTATCAAATTTCAGCTTATGCTTTTGCAGGCAGCCCTTACGTAAAGCTGGAGCAGCTTCACAACAGCTTCCTGGAAGCACAATTTTTGAGTAATAATTCACAGTTTTTGAATAAGAAAGGCTATGCTTGTCTGACAATAAACAAATACCTGTTTTCTTATCTATCAACTTTGCTTCCCGAAGAATTTAAGGAGATTATTTTTCGGGATTATGATTTGGCCCTTGCCAACTCCAAAACCATGGAAGAGACTCTTGAAGCCCTGACCACCAACAATAATAATTTGACCTATGGGGCAGGTGAGCTGGGCATCCACCGCAATACTATTTTGCAGCGTTTTAGCAAGGCTCAAGGAGCCTTGGCCGCAGATCCTCTGCATAATGATGTGGACAGGGCTTCCATGTACTGCTACTCCCTTTTTAAAAGCCAGACCATTACCTGGCATGCCTGCGTCAATATTCATTCCGGCAATATCCAACAAAGAGGCCTGGAAAAATTTTCACAGCTTCTTCAGCAAATGAGCGACGGCAGAATGCAATTGAATATTGAAGTTATCTCAAAAGCAGGAGATTACCGTCAATTATTTGAGTCTGCTTGCAGCGGCAAGATCGACTGTGTTTCGGTTAATAGCGGCCTGCTGTTTAACTCTCTCAAAGGTTGGCCCCATATATTGGAGCTGCCTTTTTTGTTTGATTCCGCGGAGGAAGCAAATTATCTGCTCAACAGCTATGTAAGGAAGGAAATGTTTCCGGCCCTTCACGCTATGGGAGCGGTATTGGCCGGTTTTTGGAGCATGGGCTGGCGATATATAACTTCCAATGAGCCCATCTATATACCGGCAGATATGCAAAATAAACGAATCCGTGTCGTGGTTTTTGCGAAAATCATCAAAGAGTTTTTTCATTCCATGGGCGCTGCCGTTGTTATGGCCAACTACAATGACGTTCCGGAAGCTTTGGAAACGGGAGCCATTGATTGTCAGGAAAATCCCTATTCCAATATATTGGCTATGGAGTTTTATAGAAAGCAAAAGTTTGTGACGGAATTGAATTCTATTTATGACGTCAATGCGGTTTTATTTTCAAAATCGGCCTGGGAACGTTTACCCGGCCATTTGCGGGATATAACCCAATCTGCTTTTGACGAAACCTGCCGCTGGATGCTATGGGAGGCGGAAAGAGTTAATTTAGAAGCCAGGACAGAACTGGCGGCCAAGGGGATGGAGATTATACAGCCGGCGGCAGAGGAGAAGGAACTCTGGCAAAAAACCGCAAAAAGGGTTTATGCTTCCATTCAGGAGCATTTTCTGATTAAAGGACTGTTGAAGGAAAAGGAGATATATCATGACCAACAAGGAACTGGAACGCTTATTTAAGGCTCTTTGCTCGGCCTTTCCTCAATCGGATATCATGATTTTATCTAAAGCACGGGATGTGATATTTTCCAGATTTGTTCTGCGGGTACTGACAGCCGAGCTTTTTTCCGTCAAGAAGGCCGCTTCTTTTTTCAAATCAGGGGACCGGCAATATATCTTAATTTCCCTTTTGCTGCCGGGAGGGTTTTATCTGTTGTTGTCTTTGCCGGCAGAAAACTATGAGTCGGAGGAAAGCCCCTTAGCGATGGTCTATTCTTTGGAACAGGCCGTCTTTCTTGCGGATAAGCAAGCCACACCTAAAATGATTAAAGATAAGTATTCTTTGTTTGTCAAACAGCTTTTACGGGGGCCGGCAACGGAAGAGGCATCCTTCATTTCTATGCTGGCTTCGGAAGCCGGTATTGACCTTACGCTGCCCCGGGTGGTTTGCCTTATTGATTTTGAAGAAATCCCCGGTAAGGAATATCAGAAGCAAGAGCTTTTAGCTGCCGCGGCAACATTAGTCCGCAGCTTTCGCCTTGCTCATGCCGGCGATATCGTAGGTATCAGTGAAAACTCCCAATTGCTGCTGTGCCGCCGATTGACGAAAAAAGCTTTTTCGGCAAAAGCTCAATGTAACGAATATTTTTTACAGTTGCAGAGCTATCTTACATCCGGTCTCGGCTGCCAAGTTTTTGTGGGTGTTGGTTTTACCGTATCAAGCATTCCGGAATATGCCCATAGCTATACTTGCGCCCAACTGGCGCTGCAACGCAGCCGCAGAGGCCCCGAGGGTCTTTCTTATGCTATTGATCACTTAATCGAGATTATTTTTGAACATACGCCCCTGGAATTATTGAAGCATTTCTTTCATGAGGATGTGCAGGAGATTACCGCCAATCCCCTTTTCTTTCAGACCCTGGAAGCTTTGCTGCTGCACCATATGAATATGGCTGAGGCAGCAAACAGCTTATATATTCACCGGAATACGCTTATCTTCAGAACAAAACAAATCAAAAATTTGCTGGAGCTTGACCCGGTGCACAGCGATAATGACCGGTATACTTTGCATTTAATTTATAATTATTACAAATGGCAGGCCCAGTTGTTTGCGGACAAGAAGCAAGTCTAATTATAAATTATGGAAAATCGGGCAATAATGATGGCAAATGAATCGAGGAGGAATCAAGAAATGGCAGCACTGAAAGACAGCGTTACAAAAGAAAACCTTTTAAGAGCTTTTGCCGGGGAATGTCAGGCCTGGCGGCGCTACGAGTTTGCCGCCGGTCAGGCTAAAGCCCAAAACCTTGAAGTTTTATACTGGCTTTTCCATTATACGGGCAATCAGGAAAAGGAACACGCTGAGGTATTCTACAATTATTTGAAGGAATTCAATGGCCAGGAAATTGCCCTCAGCGCCAGCTATCCCATCGACAACTCGGAGAATCTCCAGGAGCTGCTGCAGCTGGCCGCCCAGCATGAGGCGGCAGAGCACGATACCATTTACAAATCCTTCGGCGACCAGGCTCAGGCCGAGGGTTTCACCAATATCGCCAATTCCTTTCATATGATTGCCGAAATCGAGGCGGTTCACAGCCAGCGTTTTGCCCATTATGCCCAATTAATGCAAGAAAATAAGCTTTTTGAAAACGGCACGGCAACCGAATTTATCTGCCTCAATTGCGGTCATATCCATAAAGCCACGGGGGCGCCGCAGATTTGCCCGGTTTGCAGCCACAATCAGGGTTTTTTTGTGCGCCGGGAAGATTCGCCTTTTGGCAAATAAAACAGGCATTGAAGAAGGGTATAGCCTTTTGGCTATACCCTTTTTTGTTGATATCCTTAGATAAATTTTTTCCTGATCATGCTAAATTTTCTTGCAATATAGGGAAAATTACGGTAAAGTGGGAATCAGTTGCGGCATAAGAAAGAAGCTGTATTTTAAGGTCGTTTTCATTATAAATATGCAGCCTTGAGGTAAGGAGGTGAAAGCGCTATGAGCACAGTTACAGTTCCTTTTTTATACGTCAATATTCTGGCTCTTTGTTGTTACGTTTTGATGCTATCCGCCATTTTAGCGGTAAAACGAACCTCCGAAATCAGATTGTTTATCCTGGTGCTCCTGGCGTTTTCCCTGTGGTCCGGCGGCTCCTTACTTATGCGGCTTCAAGTATATCCAGGAGTGGCTTTCTGGTTTTACCTTTCTCTTATGGCCCTTTTCACCCTGCCGGTATTGCTTTTTTTCTTTATCTGCGATTTTTCCGGCACCAAAGGCAAACCCTTAAAAATTATATGGACAATAACCACCGCTATCCTTTTGCTTTTGACTGCCCGGGGCGTTTTTTTAAAACCCCCTGTTTTATTTTTGTTAAATGAGAGAGAAGCGGCTTTTTTATATGAGATGACCTGGAAAATCGCCATTCCCTTTGCCGTTTTGCTGTGTATTGTAATCTCGATCTTAATCATTATCGCTAAGATGATCCGGGACAGAGGCATTTATGCTCCCGGCCTTTTGCTGGTGGTTTTGGGCTTTCTCTCCATTACCGCCGGCAACATGATGCAGATGGTTTCCGGCAATGTTTTTCCCTGGGATAGCCTTTCCGGCATACTCTTTGCCCTGTTTCTCATTATTGCCCTATACAAAAAACGCAGCATCCGCATGACGCTGCTGATTTCCCGGAGTGTCCTGCTTTTTATCGCCATCTTTTTTTGTTTTTTAGCGGCAGTCTACTGGGTTAAACCCATTGAGTCTTTTATTCTCGGCATTTTTCCTATGGCGGTAAACCATGTTAACGCCATTGTGGTAGTGCTCTTTTCCATGTTTTTTATCGGTGTTTATATGGCCCTGAAAAAAACCATCGAAGTCATCTTCACCCGGGAAGAAAAGCACAGCAAAACCGTTAAACATTTTAGCAGCAAAATAGCCCAATCTCTGGACAGTGATGAAATCATGGCTGCTTTGGTCCAGGTGATCGGCGAGATTATACCGGTGGAAGGCATTTATATCTGTGTTGATTCGGGAGAGGGCTTCAGCGAAAGGTATAAGAAAGATTTGGCGGCAGAGGAGCCCCTTTTTATCGCTAAAGATAGTCCTGTTCTCCAGTATTTGATTACGGAAGGTTCTTATTTCCTGTTGGACGATTTTCGAGGCACCTCAAAGTACCGTTTTTATTGGCAGCGGGAAAAAGTGCTTTTTCAGACCTATGGCGTCCGCTGTGTAGGCGCTCTGCAAGACGGCGAAAATATTACGGGCTTAGTACTTTTGACAGGCAAAAAAAGGGACGGCTCTTTTACCTATGAGGAACTGAGCTTTCTGGACACGGTTAACTCCATTACTTCCATTGCCATGAAAAATGCCTGGCTCTACGAGCAGGTTTACCGGGAATCCCGTGTTGATGGCCTTACCGGCGTATATAATTATAAATATTTCATTGAAAAGGCCGATAATATTTATAAAAAATATCAAGGCTCTCTTTTGTCGTTGCTTTTTTTGGATGTGGATGATTTTAAGCTGTATAATCAGCTTTACGGTGTGGGAGAGGGCGATTATGCACTTAAAAAAATAGCTGCTATCATTGCTAAAGTCATTGGGAACAAGGGCTTGATCTTTCGCTATAGCGGCAAGGTTTTTGCTGTTTTTTTGCCGGGACTGGACGGCGACCAGGCTGTTTTGCTGGCTAACGATATCCAGCATCAGGTTAACACCATCAATATCTCCGCTCAGCGCAGCAAGCTGAAGACCTTAACCTTAAGCGGCGGCATCTCCGTAAGCCCCCAGACGGCGGGCAGCGCCAAGGAGCTTATTGAGTCCGCTAATGTAGCCCTTTATAATGCCAAAAATGCCGGCAAAGGCAAAATCACTTTATACCGGGGACAGCTAGCCGCCAATTCTCAGATTGTGGAACGGGTCATGACGATTATCGAACGTCCCGATATGGTCAGCGGCAGCTCTTATGAGGAATATTCCTCCACCATTCTGGCTCTGACGGCGGCGATTGACGCCAAGGACCACTATACATACAGCCATAGTCAGAATGTAGCCAAATATGCCAGTATTCTGGCTTGCGCCATCGGTCTCAATGATGATGAGATCAGGCTGGTTTACGAAGCGGCGCTGCTTCATGATATCGGCAAAATAAGCATACCCGAAGCTATTCTTAGCAAAGTGGAGCCCTTGACTGACGAAGAGTATGAGATCATGAAAGGCCATGTAAATAATTCTATTGATATTATCCGCCATCTGCCTCATATGGATTACATTATTCCTGCCGCTGTAGGCCACCATGAACGCTGGGACGGCAAAGGCTATCCTTCGGGCCAGGCCGGCGAGGACATACCCATAGCCGCCCGCTGTTTAGCCATCGCCGATTCCTTTGAGGCCATGACCACGGAGCGGCCTTACCGGAAGAAACAAAGTTTAAGCTACGCCCTTGAAGAAATCGAAAAGAATGCCGGCACTCAATTTGACCCGCAGATTGCCAAGGTATTTATTGAGTTGGTAAAAGCGGGGGAAATAACCATCGGCACAGAACCTTTTTAACCACTATCGAATGCCGCCCCGGATACCCCCGGCTCCCGCCCCTGCAGCCTCTGCTTGGCCTTGACATAAGCAATAAAAATGATATGATATACTCCTTAGATATGTAATATATTGGAAGGAGTGGCCAATTTGGCAGAACAGAAGAAAAAAATCCCTATCCCTATCGGCATGCGCAACGTCAAAACCGCTGCTTCCGTGCTGATTTGTTTATTGCTCTACCGTTTTCTGCCCAGAGACGGCAGTTTTTTGGCCAGCACCTCGGCCATTATCTGTCTGCAAGACAGTGTGGAGAAGTCTGTATTCAGCGGTTTCAACCGCCTGTACGGCACGGCTGTAGGTGCTGTTCTGGGAACGGTTCTTTTGTATATTAACCAGTTTTTTCCCAGCGCCGACTTAACGATTATCCTGGCTACCTTTGGCGTAATGCTGTTGATCCTATTGTGCAATCTTCTCAACAAAAACGAATCCATCATCATCGGCACAGTGGTGTTTTTATTGATTCTGCTGGATCAAAGCACGGAGCCCCCGGTTATTTACGGTTTCTACCGCTTGATTGATACGTTTACCGGCATTGTGGTAGCCATAGCGGTCAACAAGTTTTTACCCAGCCCTTCCGTTCCTGAACCGGACAAAGAAGCCCGGGATACGGAGGAGCCGGCCGGGAAAGATCAAAGCGATAAGTAAGGCGGCGGATGTGCAAGATATGCAAAGAAGAAAATTTCCGCTATCGAAATTTTTCCATTAATGGGTTATAATGATAATGGAGTTGTCCAAACCAAATAAAAGGAGGAGAAATCATGAAGAAGTTTTTGGCAGGTTTACTGGTAGGAGCGTTACTTTTCAGTGCTATTCCCTTACTGGCGGCGGCGGGTTTGATGCTGACTCCCGTGGAATACCCCGTTTTGGTCAATGGCGCCGAGTATACCGATCAAGAATATCCTCTATTGAATTATGAGGGGCGGACTTATTTACCCCTGGCTAAAATCGGCGATCTTTTGAAAGTGAAATACCTCTGGAATGAGGAGAAGTCCCAGGTAGAAATCGGCGAAGCCCAGGTTTTTGACGTGTCCAAACTGAAAGCGGCTGAAGATGCGGATAAGCTGGTCATTACGGTAGGCCAGGCCGGTCCTCATGCCACCATTTATGCCTATGAGAAGACAGATGGCGCTTGGGTTGAAAAATACAAAATGGAAGGCTTCGTGGGCCGTAATGGCATCACCTCTTCCAAGAGAGAGGGAGATGGGGAAACCCCTGCCGGCGTATATAGCTTGAGCAAGCCCTTTGGCACTGCTGCCGATCCCGGTTCCCTGTTGCCTTATACCCAGTTGACAGCCAATGATTTCTGGGTGGATGATGCTGACTCCAAATATTACAACATGTGGGCTTACGGCGATGCGGCAGACAAGGATTGGAACTCTGCCGAAGACCTCTCTAAAGAGACTGTTGCTTATAAATATGCTATGGTTATCGATTACAATATGGATCCTATCGTCAAAGGCGACGGTTCCGCTATTTTCCTCCATTGCTCCACTGACGGCGCCACCGCCGGCTGTGTCAGCGTAGGCGAGGAGGATATGATTAAACTGCTGCAATTTATCGATGGCGATACAAAGATGGTTATTGCCCAGTCGGTACGGGAACTGAACAAATATTAACGGCAGGCTGGTTGACAGCGAAAAGGGTAAGAGGACGGGCTCGCAAGAGCCCGTCCTGTTTCAAATAGGCTATAGTAAACATTAGAAAGGTCGGTTTGGGAAATGGCGAAAACGAATATTTTAGTGGTGCTGCCGGTTACGGACGTTCATAAAAAGAAATTGGAGGCCGCGGCGCCGGCAGCGGAGTTCAGCTATATGGCGCCGGCGGCGGTAACACCGGAAGCAGCCGCTGCAGCCCATATCATCATTGGCAACATGCCGCCGGAGCATTTCTCCGGCAGTGAGAATTTAAAATGGCTGCAACTCAACTATGCCGGCGTCGGTAAATTTGCGGATCCGGGGGTCCTGCCAGCGGGGACGTTGCTGACCAACAGCTCCGGCGCTTACGGTGAAGCCATCGGCGAGTATCTGGTGGCGATGCTGCTGTATTTAATGAAAAAATTCTATTTGTACAGAGATAACCAAAAGAATAAGATATGGAAAGACATGGGCCGGGTGAAAACCATTATAGGCAGCCGGGTGCTGGTGGTAGGGCTGGGAGATATCGGCCTGTCTTTTGCCCGGCGCATCAAAGCCATGGGCGGCCAGGTTACCGGTATCCGCCGCCATGCCGGGGACCGGCCGGATAGCGTGGATCAGGTCTATAGTCTGGAGCAGTTGGACGAGCTGCTGCCCCAGGCCGATGTGGTAGCCATGTGTCTGCCGGATACGCCTTTGACCAGAGGGCTGATGGACCGGCAACGGTTGCTGGCCATGAAGCAGGGGGCATATTTCTTAAATGTGGGCCGGGGCAATGCCGTGGATAACGTGGCTTTGGCCGAAGTGCTGGCCGCCGGCCATTTGGGCGGCGCCGCCGTGGACGTGATAGAGCCGGAGCCCTTGCCCCAGGACCATCCCCTTTGGGACGCGCCCAATAGCCTGCTTACCCCCCATGTGGCCGGCGGCTTTCATGCCGGAGATATCCTGGAAAAAGTAGTAGCCATAAGCTGTGACAATCTAAGGCGCTACTTTGCCGGGGAGCCGCTGCTCAATCTGGTGGACAGAGAAGCCGGCTACCGCCACAGGGAAGGCCAGTGGCGGCAAGCAGAGTGAGGCACGGCCGTTTTTGAATTGAAAAAGAGAGGCCTATGCCCAAGTGCCGGCAACAGATGATTGCCTGGAAAAGACCGTAGCAGTCACGGCGAACGTTCGCAGTCGTCTAAATATCCTTGGAAGACTTCCATTCAGAATTTGGGCGACGAGAAGTGAGCGTGGCTGCTACGGCCTTTTCCCTTATTTGTTCAATTCCTTGACAATCCGGCGGCAGGAAGCATTGACATGCTTGAGGATGTTATCCATATCCAGGGTAGGCCATTTGCCGTCCCGGTAAAGGATTTGGCCGTCCACCATGGTCAGGCGCACATCGCCGCCGTCTGCCGAATAAACCAGATTAAACAATTGATGGTGACAGGGCTGCATGTTGGGTACGGTAGTATCCAAAACCACCAGATCGGCTTTGTTGCCCAGGGCAATGCTGCCACAGTTTTCCCTTTTTTGGGAAAGGGCGCCGTTGATTGTAGCGCAAGCAAAGGCCTCTTCCGGGGTGATTAACGTGGGATCATTGGCGGTGGTTTTATGGAGCAGGGCATAAAGCTTCAGCTCTTCAAAAAGGTTGAGGCTGTTATTGCTGGCCACGCTGTCGGTGCCCAAACCGATGTTGATGCCTTTGGCTTTGGCCCGGGGAATGGGGCAGATGCCGCTGGCCAGCTTTAAATTGCTTATGGGGTTGGTAGCGATAGTAACGCCTTTATCAGCCAGGATATCCAGGTCGTCTTCATCCACCCAGACGCAATGGGCGGCGGTGGTGGGGCTGTCAAAAATGCCCTGATCCGCAAAATAGCGGGCCGGGGTTTTGCCATGGCGCATTTTGCTGCCTTCATGCTCAGACTGGGTTTCCGAAAGATGAACATGCATATTGAGGCCCAGGCTTTTGCAGTGCTGGGCCAGCCCTGCCGCCACCTTAGGAGTGGAGGTGTATTCGCCGTGGAGAGAAAGGTCGATTTTGACCCGGCCGCCGCCGGCCAGATGGTACTTGTCCAGGAGAGTCAGGGTTTCCTTGTAGATGGGCAGCTCTTTGTAATCTCTGTCGTCAAAGCAGGTGACCGAGATACTCATATTGCTCTTGAAGCCGCTGTCCAGAATGGCCCGGGCCAGGCTGTCGCCCTGAAAATACATATCGGTGGAAGATACGGTGCCGAAACGAACCATTTCCGCCACTCCCAGCAGATAGCCGTAGTAAATATCCTCCGCCGTCAATCTAGCTTCAAAAGGGAAAATTTTCTGATTGAGCCAGTCATGGAGGCTTAAGTTTTCGCCATAACCTCTCAGCAGGGTCATGGGTGTATGGGCATGGATATTATACAGACCGGGGATCAGAAGCTTGCCCCGGCCGTCGTAGATTTCACCCCAATCCTCACCTTCGGGCAGACCCTTCCAGGAACCAATGTAAGCGATGGTATCTCCCCGGACAGCTACCGTCATATCCTCCAGTACCCGGAAGGCAGGATCGATCATTTGAATATTTTTAAACAGCATTGGACAGCCTCCTTTCACATACTTTTATTTAGTATATCAGCAAAACCATAGGAATGAAATCCCGTATATGATATAATTGATAACCAACAATCAGGGATTAAGTATTTCACTAAAAGAGCAAGGGCAGGTGAGCGAAGAATGGCGGTAAAACTAAAAATAGGCCATTGGACAGCAAAAGAGAGGGATGATGTGGAGATTCGGGAGGGAGCCCTCTTGTTGGATTTGTCCAAATCTTACAGTCCCGGCAGAAGCTTGCCTATCATCGGCGCTTTGTATAATAATGAAGTGGTGGACCTTTATACACCGGTACGGGAGGATGGCTCCATATTATGGCTGGATATGGCCAGCGAACATGGCATGAGGATTTATAAGCAAAGCCTGGTGATGCTTTTGGCTCAGGCCGTCAGAGAACTGTTTCCCCATTGGTCTTTGGACGTCCATCATTCTTTAGGTAAGCACAGTTATTGTGAGCTTGACGGTACCACCAATCCCTCCGTCAGAACTTTGGAGCTAATAACCGATCATATGAATAAATTGATCGAGGCGGATGAGCCTATTGTGCCTAATTACCTGCCTGATTCCCTGGCCATACCTGTGCTGGAAGAGGCGGGCTACGCCAAGACGGCTCAGTTGCTGCAAAGTGTGGGCAACAAAAGGGTCTGTATTTATACCATGGGGCAGCAGATTTTTCATTCCTTCTATTCTCTGGCTCCCAGCGCCGGTTGTTTGAAGGTTTTTAGCCTGGAGCCTTATGAGAAAGGCTTTCTCCTGCGCTATCCCACTATGGAGGTGCCGGAGCGGGTGGCCCCCTTGACGGAGATGCCGAAGGTGGCCGGTGTCCTGCGGGAGACGAAAGAGTGGACGAAGATATTAGACGTGTACAATGTGCCGGGGCTTTATCAGACTGTATCCCAAGGATCCAAGGCTGTCCGGGATTTGATTCATGTTTCGGAAGCCCTGCAGGAAAAATATCTGGCTAACCTGGCTGACCAGATTTATGAAGATAGGGACCGGCTGCGGGTAATCCTGATTGCCGGGCCTTCTTCGTCAGGCAAAACCACCTTTTGCTATCGTCTGGCCATTCAATTGCGGGTGCTGGGCCTGCGCCCAGTGACTCTGTCCACCGACGATTATTTTGTGAACCGCTGGGAGACGCCCAAAAACGCCGACGGCTCTTATGATTTCGAATCTTTGCGGGCCATCAATATCGATTTGTTTAACGACAATCTGGCCAGGCTGATTGCCGGTGAAGAAGTGAGGACCCCGATCTTTGATTTCAAACAGGGCCTGAGAATGGACGATACCCGGCCTTTAAAGCTGGAGCCGGGCCACCCGGTAATCATCGAGGGCATCCATGCCCTCAATGAAGCCTTGACTCCCGCCGTGGGCCGGGGCATGAAGTTCAAAATCTATATCAGCTCCATGGTGCAGATCGATATCGATTCTTATAACCGGGTGTCTACCAGCGATGCCCGGCTTTTGCGGCGGCTGGTCCGGGATTCCCAGTACCGGGGCAAGACGGCGGAGGCTACGCTGATCCAATGGCCGGCAGTGCGTCAGGGGGAGGAACAAAATATTTTTCCCTTTCAGGAAGATGCGGATTCCATGTTCAATACGGCGCTGCTCTATGAGACCGGCGTCTTCAAAAAATACGCGGAGCCTTTGCTGAAACAGGTCAGCCAGTCGATTCCGGAATACGCCGACGCCCAAAGGCTGCTATCCATTCTGTCTTATTTTCCGTCCATTGACGACAAAGATGTGCCCTTGAATTCGATTTTAAGGGAATTTATCGGCGGCAGCTCTATTCATGATGAATAAGAATGTGGGGGAATGTTAATGCTTACAGAAGAAAAAAAAGAATTTATTACCTTTATGGTGGCGGCAGACGTTTTGCGTTTTGGCCAGTTTGTCACGAAAAGCGGCAGAAATAGCCCCTATTTTATCAATACGGGAAATTACCGCACCGGCGGCCAGTTGGCAGCCTTAGGCCGGTTTTATGCCGCTATGGTTCAGCGGGTGCTGGGCAATAAGTTTTCCGCCATGTTCGGGCCGGCTTACAAAGGAATACCCCTGGCGGCAGCCTGCGCCGTAGCGTTGGCGGAAAAATACCACATTGACAAGCCCTACTTTTTTAATCGCAAGGAAGTAAAGGACCACGGCGAGGGCGGCAATATTATCGGCTATAAGCCGGTAGCCGGCGACAGGATTATCCTCATCGAAGACGTGATTACCGCCGGCACTGCCGTCCGGGAAGTGATGCCGCTGCTCAAGGGTTTTGGGGATGTGCAGGTTACGGATATGTTTATTTCCGTAGACCGCCGGGAATACGGCCAGACTCCCGGCAAGACTGCGGTGATGGAGGTGGCCGAAGAATTCGGCTTGCAGGTTCATGCTTTGGTTACCGTGGAGGATATCCGGGAGTGGCTGGCGGTTACCGGCGGCAATCCCGAGGATTTGCGGCGGATGGATGAGTACCGGGAGAAGTATTGCGTTAAGTAAGGGAGCTATCATGGAAGCAGCAGTATTGAATATGGCAGTGCTTGATAAAAACGATGAAAAAGAAGCGGAAACTGAGAGGACGGCGATAGCCGGGAAAGCCGAGAAAGCCGAGCTGGCTAAGGAAGCCAAGGGCGCCGAGATAGCTGGGAGGGCCGGGAGCGCCGGGGGTGCTGAGATAGGCGAGGGCGCTGGGAAGGCCGAGAGCACTGGGAAGGCCGAGAGCACTGGGAAGGCCGAGGGCGCTGAGATAGGCGAGGGCGCTGGGAAGGCCGAGAGCGTTCAGGAAACCAAGGTTATCCGGGAAGCGGCAAAACAGCAGTTGTCCCGGTATACCCACAGTCTGGAGACGGCCCTAGCCTCTTATTTGCCCCAATGCCCCCCGCCGGAAAGCCAAGTGGCGGAGGCTATGGGCTATAGTCTGCTGGGGGGCGGCAAACGAATTAGAGGTGCGCTGGTGCTGGCTTTTTACCATTTGTACCATGAAGATATTGCAGCCGCCTTGCCCTATGCCGGGGCTTTAGAGATGATCCATGCTTTTTCTTTGATTCATGATGATTTGCCTTGTATGGATGATGATGATCTGCGGCGGGGCAAGCCCTCCTGTCACAAAGCTTTCGGGGAGGCCCAGGCTTTATTGGCGGGGGACGCCTTGCTGGACTTAGCCTTTGAGGTGATGACGGATCCCCGTTACAGCCGGCTCTTTCCGGCTGCCAGAGTTTTGCAGGTGGTCCATTGTCTGGCCCGGGCTACCGGCCTTGGAGGCATGATCGGCGGACAAGCTATTGATTTGGCCCAGGAGGGCAAAAGTACGCCGGCAAAGCTGTTGGAGCGCATGTACAAATTAAAGACGGGGGCCCTGCTGGCCGTAGCTGCGGAGACCGGCTGTATTTTGGCAGGAGCTGACCGGGAAGCTTGCCGGGCCGCCGTGGAATATGCCGATTATCTGGGCTTTGCCTTTCAGATTAAGGATGACATTTTGGATATCACCGGCGACGCCGACCTTCTGGGCAAGCCCATCGGCAGCGATGAGGCTAATGGAAAAACCACCTTTGTCAGGCTGTACGGCTTGCCAGCGGCCCAACAGGAGGTAGACAGGTTAAATACGGAGGCCAAAAAGGCCCTGGACAAGCTGCCGGGGGATACCCGGTTTTTGCGGGAGCTGGCGGATATGCTGGTTTGCCGGCAAAATTGATGGGGTTTGTGTCACAGACCCCATGAGGTAGTAGGGGAATAGAGCAATGGAGCAGTGATGCAGCGGAGCAGTAGGACAGTGATGCAGTAGGGCCGTGATGCAGCGGGCGGTTTGAGATGGCAGTGCCGGTGGCTGGCTGTTCAATTTTGCAGGTTTGTTTCTGTTGCCTGGGGCTAACTGAGCAAAATTTCAAGTTTAAAGTGGACTGTTCCTCCAGAACAGCGCTCATCTCTCAAACGAAACACTAGATACGGCTGAATTCAGTTAAATACAGATAGGAAATGGTGTATTTGACACTTTAAACTTGAAATTTTGAGCAAAACGCTGTGAGCAGCCTCTACAAACCTGCAATTTGCAGGTTTTGAGCAAGTGGAGCCATGAAGCTGCACCCCGGATCGAAAAAATTGCATAGACCGCCTCGAAATGGAATAGCTTCATTGGTCGCCGGTTGGGCAAGGCATAGTATAAAAAAGAACCAGCATGAGATATCTCCTATCAAAAGGATGTGTTTCATGCTGGTTTTACAATAATTTTTTAAACGCACCGGCTGCTATGTAAAATGGTATGCTACTCTTTTGCGGCAGCATACCATTGGCAGAACGGTGCGTCTTTTTTATTAAGTGTAAACCTTATATTATGAATATTGCAGCAGAAAGTTGCAGCAGCAAAAGGGGCCGTGCCTTAAATCATAAATGGCAAACGGTCATACCCAAAGTACCGGGTCCGGTATGAGTGCCGATAACGGCTCCCGTCTCGGAGAAGCAATCCACAGCCTTGCCGTAAGCCGTCTCGACTTTTTCTTTCAGCAGGTCGGCCATGGACTCGCAGGCCCCGTGGATTACGCCCATCCGCAAAGGCTTGCGGCCATCCAAAACACTAAGCCCCCGGTCCACCATCTTTTGGATGGCTTGTTTTTGGCTGCGGACTTTGTCAAAGGATTCGTAAACGCCGTCTTTAACATGAATAATGGGTTTCACATTGAGAATGGAGCCGAAAAAAGCGGTAACTCTGCCGATGCGGCCGCCCTTGTAAAGATACTCCAAGGTATCCAGACAAAACATGGTCTCCGTATGGGCAGCTACCAGGCTTAGATGATCCAGGATTTTTTTGACGGCGGCGCCCTCTTTGATCAGGCGAATAGCTTCCAGAACCTGCAGGCCCATGCCGAAGCTGATATTGCGGCTGTCAAAGGGAAAAATATCCGGACTGACTTCCCGGGCGGCGGTCTGGGCCACGCTTATGGTGCTGCTGAGGCCTCCCGACAAATGAATAGAGATGATCTGACAATCGGGGCTTTCGGCTATCAGCTCCTGATAGGTCCGGGCAAATTCGTCTTTTGTGGGGGTAGAGGTTTTGGGAATAGCATCGCCGGCAGCTAAAAGCAAGGGATAAAAATCCTTTGCCGTCAGATCAAGCCCATCCCGATAGGCGCCTCCTTTGGGAAAGGTGATATGTAAAGGCACCACCGTGATTCGGTTTTGTTTAATGAATTCCGGGGGCAGGTCGGCAGTGCTGTCCGTGACGATGCGAATTTCTTTTTCGGCCATAGAGAACCCTCTTTCTCCTGTTTCGGATTGATTACCGGGTGCTAGTTTCTTATTCCCTTCAGTTTACAGGGTTTAGCCTGCTTTGGCAAGGGCTTTTCTCAGCGGCTGGCGTTAAGTTTGTGTCAAGATATAGTTTATCAGCGGCAGGGCAAGGCCAGGCCCCGGATATCATTAATGGAGGCGTAGCCCTCTTGATCCAGCCATTGATTGATGCCGGCAATAATCTCCGGTATGCAGTAAGGGTTGGTCAAATTGCCGGAGCCTACTGCGACGGCTGATGCACCGGCCAGGAAAAACTCGATGGCGTCTTCGGCGGAGACAATGCCTCCCATACCGATAATCGGCAAATCCACGGCCTGGGCCACCTGCCAGACCATTCGCAGAGCCACCGGTTTAACGGCAGGACCGGAAAGGCCGCCCACCTGCCGGGCCAACACCGGCCGTCGGGTTTTGCGGTCGATAGCCATGCCCAAAAGGGTATTGATCAAAGAGAGCATATCGGCTCCTTCGGCAGCTACGGCTTTGGCAATAGCGGTGATGTCGGTGACGTTGGGCGAAAGCTTGATGATCAGCGGCACCCGGCAATGCTTTTTAACCGCTTTGGTGACTTCGGCAGCCAACGTGGGATCAGTGCCGAAAAACATGCCGCCATTATCCACATTGGGACAGGAAATATTGACTTCAATGGCGTCAAGGCCGGTTGCTGCCGCCAGGCGGCGGCTGATTTCCTCGAAATCCTTTAAGGAATGACCGTTAATATTGGCAATGACCCGGGCTCCTTGGTCTTTGAGCCAAGGTAATTCTTCCTGGATGAAAGCCTCCACGCCGGGATTTTGCAGGCCGATGCTGTTGAGCATGCCGGCAGGGGTTTCGGCGATACGGGGTGTGGGGTTGCCGGCGGTGGGCTCCACCGTCAGGCCTTTGGCCATAATAGCCCCGGGCAGGCTGGAGGGGTAAAATTTCAGAAATTCCCGGCCGAAGCCGAAGGTGCCGGAGGCAGCCATAACGGGATTGTCTAAAGCCAGGCCGGCTAAATTCACCTTGAGATCAGCCATGGAAAACCACCTCCTCCGCTCTGAATACAGGTCCCTCGTAGCAGACACGCTGCTGCTTGATTTTGCCGGCGCCGTCCTTGATTTGGACGGTACAGCCCATGCAGGCTCCCAGACCGCAGCCCATGCGTTCTTCAAGGGAGAGCTGGGCGGCCAGGCTGTAGCGGCTGCATAAGCTGCTTACAGCTTTGAGAAAGGGGGTGGGGCCGCAGGCGTATAAGCCCTGTAGCGGCAGAGAAGAAGGCTGAGGCTGGTTTGCTGTTTGGCTCCGGTGGTGATCCTGGTTCGGAGCGGCAGAAATGTTTTTTTGCAGATAGCTTTCCAAGGGCAGAGTGACAAAACCGGCAGCGCCGGCGGAGCCATCCTCGGTAGCCAACTGAACCTGACAGCCGGCCTGGCCCAACTCTTTGACGCCAAAGACCAGGTCCAGGCTTCTCGCTCCCAGGAAAACAGTGACATCTTTATCCAGAGAGCGCAAGGCTTTGGCTAAAGGGAGCAGGGGAGCGATGCCCATACCGCCGCCGGCCAAAATGACCCGGCCGGGCCTCTCTTCCCAGGTGAAGCCATTGCCTAAAGGCCCCAGCAGCTCAACCAGCCGGCCAGCCTCCCAGCCGGCCATTTCAGCGGTGCCCCGGCCTGTTGCCTGATAAATCAGGCGGATACTGCCCGCCTGAGGCTGAATGCCGGCAATGCCGAAGGGCCGCCGCAAAAAAGGTTCCACCCCTTTGCGGATGGCGAGCATAACGAATTGCCCCGGCTGGGCTGCGGCGGCAAGGTCAGGCTCCACCAGCTCCATTTCGTATATGCCTTTGGCAATTTGTTGGTTTTTGGTGAGAAAGGCTTTTTTTAAAAGGGAGGCTTCCGCCGGATTCCCGGAATTATTGCCTGTTGTGCTGTGGTGATTCAAAGTAATTCCTCCGCATTTTATTAGTGGGATAATGAGGCAAGCTGCCTCAACGCTGAGCCAGGCCTTGCCTGATCTCCGCCAAAATCTCCAAGGCTTTTGTCCGGGGCTCGGCAGCCTTGGTAATGGGGCGGCCTACCACCAGATAATCGGCGCCGGCAGCTATAGCTTCTCCCGGCGTCATGGTTCTTTGCTGATCGTTAAGATCGGCGCCGGCAGGACGGACGCCGGGACAGACGATGAGAAAGTCCTGGCCCACAGCTTCCCGGATTTGCTTGATTTCCCTGGGGGAGGCTACCACTCCCTGCATGCCGTAGCCGTGGGAGAGTTTGGCCAGCCGCACCACGTTTTCTGCGGGCAAACCGCTGAAGCCCACCGATGCCAGATCCTCCGCCGCCATACTGGTCAAGATGGTGACGGCAATCAACGCCGGCGGCGTAAGCCCTTCCTTTTGGGCATAAGCAGCCATTTCCTTGGCGGCCTGTTCCATCATTTTGGCGCCGCCGGCGGCGTGGACGTTGATGATATCGGCTCCGAAGCGGCAGGCCTGGCAGCAGGCCTGGGCTACCGTATTGGGGATGTCGTGGAATTTTAAATCCAGGAAAACTTTCTTGCCCCGGTCCTTCAAGTCCTTTATGGCCTGCTGTCCTGCCGACAGGAACATCTCCAGGCCGATTTTATAAAAAACAACTTCCGGCAAAGAGTCTACCAACTCCAGGGCCTCTTGCCAGCGGGGATAATCCAGGGCTACGATCAACCGTTCTTCGTGGTTCATATTCAACTCAACACTCTTTCGTTAAGATTTTGATTGTAACAGGAATCATCTGCTGCTCCAAGAAAAGGACATACTTTGAACTGAGGGTGCTGAGAAAGTCGCTTCCCATCCAGCCATGTGTACAAAATTTGAGTTTTTAGGGCTGTTTGCATTGGTTCATCACTCAAAATCTCAAGTTTTACGCCCCTGAACACCGATTTCTCCCTATATTTAGCGTTAGGCATAGTTTGAATCTACTATTCCAAAGGAACAACAGCCACAAAACCTCAGATTTTGTACATTTCAGCTTTACGACGGTCAGTCAATGACCCGCCCCTTTTCCATAACAACCCGGCCCCGATAGATAGTGAGTACGGGCCAGCCTTGGAGAGTCATGCCGGCAAAGGGAGTGTTTTTACCCATGGAATAAAAATGGTCAGGCTCCACGGTCTTCTTTAATAGAGGATCAATGGCTACTAAATTGGCAGGTTCGCCGGCAGCTAAAGCGGCGGGCTTCCGGCCCAACACCTGGGCGGGGCCTACAATGAAGCGGGCCAGCAGATCCAAAGGCGCCATGTCTTCCTTGACCACCAGGGTATCCCAAGCCACGGCCAGGGCCGTCTCCAGGCCGCTGATGCCGTTGGGGGCCTGGGCAAAGGGTTTGGCTTTAGCGGCTAAGGACCAAGGGGCGTGATCGGTAGCCAGGCAGGTCAGCAGGCCGCTTTTGACCCCGCCGGCCACGGCTTGACGATGCTCCTCCCCTCTGAGGGGCGGGCTGACCTTGGCCATGGTGTTGAAGCCCAACAGCTCCCGGTCCGTAAGCCGGATATGATGGGGCATAGCCTCGGCGGTGACGGCAATACCCTGGCTGCGGGCAAAGGCCATGAGAGCTACGCCCTCCCGGGTGCTTAAATGGGCGATATGCATGCGGCCGCCGGTTTTCTGAGCCAGCAGGATGTTGCGGGCAATGGGCACAGCCTCGCTGACGGCGGAAATGCCGGGGAGCCCCAGTTGGCGGGAGATTTCCCCTTCGTGCATCAAACCGTCTTTTTTAAGAGCCAAATCTTCGCAATGATCAATGATAGCAAGACCCAGAGCCTTGGCCCGTATAAGAGCTTCCTCCATAATACCGCTATGGGTGACCGGCATGCCGTCGTCACTGAAAGCCACGGCCCCCGCCTCTTTTAAGGCTGCCATATCCGTGAATTCCTGGCCGGCCAGACCTTTGGTGATGGCTGCGATAGGCAGGATATCTGCCAGATTTAAGGCGGCAGCCTTGTCTTTAATATAGCGGAGCACATCAGGATGGTCGGCTGTCCGGAGGGAATTGGGCATGGTGCAGATGGCGGTAAAACCGCCTGCGGCGGCAGCCTTTAGGCCGCAGTGGATGGTTTCGTTTTCTTCGCCGCCGGGCTCCCGCAGATGTACGTGGAGATCGGTGAGGCCCGGCGCCAGAATGCAGCCGGATAAATCCATTTCTTGGCCCTGAGCTTTGCCTTTGAGGCTGCCGGCAGGGTAGATGCCCTCAATCCGGTCATCTTCAAGCTGCAGGTCAAAGGGGGCGAAAATACCGGCGGCAGGATCGGCCAAAAGGGCCCCGGTAAGCCGGATAATATTTGCAGGCATAGGAAAACCTCCTTTCCTAAGATTGTATAGGCACGGCCAGTCCTCGTCAAGGAGTCCAGCGCTATGTATCAGCTAAAACTTTACTGCTCGCCGGCCTTTTTTCCGTCAGTACATCTGCGCCCGAAGTAACTTCGGATAGCAGATACATCTGCGCCCCGATATCTACGGATAGCAGATTGAGTTCGCAGAATCATCTGCGCCCCGATATCTACGGATAGCAGATTGAGTTCGTAGAATCATCTGCGCCCGAAGTAACTTCGGATAGCAGATTGAGTTCGTAGAATCATCTGCGCCCGAAGTAACTTCGGATAGCAGATTGAGTTCGTAGAATCATCTGCGCCCGAAGTAACTTCGGATAGCAGATTGAGTTCGTAGAACCGGCGTTGTCGTCAGTCGGCATACCGCCACGGGTATGCCTTCTTCCTCCGCCTTGTCTGACGAGAAAAATTCTCGCCGATCATTGACAAGTTTTAGCCGACACACAGCACTAAGGATGTCATCAAAATAAAATCAACAATTAAAAGATTGAGGAGGATGGAGGGAAATGGTAAGATTATGTAAAGAAGAGGTGATGCGTGTTGCCGTACCGATTTCGGGATCCCATACATGGATTTATTGAAGCGAGTGACTTGGAATTAAGAATTATTGACTCAATTCCTTTTCAGCGGCTGCGTAATATAAAACAATTGTCTACTACATACTTAGTATATCCGGGAGCAGAGCATAGCCGCTTTGGCCATTCACTGGACGTAATGCATTTAGTGACAAAAACTTATGAATCTGCATTGGACAACTATAGAAAGTCTAAAGGAACAGTACTCTTTAACGACGTGCACAAGCAGTGGTACAAGCAGATATTAAGATTAATTGCTTTGACTCATGATCTTGGTCATGCACCATTTTCCCATGGTTCCGAGGAACTTTTTGGACAGGGTGAAGAACACGAGGATTTCACCCGCAAAATAATCTGTAACACTGAAATTTCCCAATGTATCCGTGACATTGGAGATGAATTTTGTCAAAGATATAATGTAGGAGAAGAGTATGCGATTACCCCGGAGTTACTATGGTTAATCTATGGTGAAGATAATCCCGAAATGGACCCTCAGTACAGGGTGCCGGATTATAAGTTTCTTAGAAGCTTCATGGATAGTGAACTTGATTGCGATAAAATGGATTATTTATTGCGGGACTCCTATTATTGCGGTGTTAATTACGGCAAGTATGATTTAAATAGATTACTATCTTCTTTAAGTGTGTATGTTGAACCAAAAGGCAATATTATGCAATTAGCGGTGGAGAGAGGCGGCGTCCATGCCTTTGAAGAGTTTGTGATTGCCCGATACTTCATGTTTATTCAAGTTTATTTTCACAAAACCAGGCGTTATCTGGACAATCTCTTAACTGAAAGTATTCGCAATGTTTTGCCTGGTTCTAAATATCCCGAGGAAGTTGAAGAATTTCTAAAATGGGATGACTTAACAGTATTGGGTAAAATTAAGGAGACTCAAGCTATCAATCCTGTTGCCCAGCAATTTTTAAGGAGGAGCGTTATGTCCTGTGTTTACGAGACTCCGCCTCACAGTAGTCAAGGAAGCGATTTGATCTTGTATAAGGTGATTAACTCGGTGTAAAATAGATGTAGGATAAAAAAATAAACAAGAGGCAGCAAAATGTGGTTTAATAAAGTCGCTAAACCATTAAAACACCAAAGGAGGCTGCCCCTTGTGAGAACCATTGTACA
>JBCFAO010000038.1:0-40061 GCA_038562165.1 Clostridiales bacterium
ACCTCCAGACGTATGGTTTAATTATACCATACATTAAAGGCATTTGTACACACTAATTATTATTATTTTCCGGTTTTATTGACTTTTTTCGCTGTATGGTTTAATTTTGCGGGAAGTTAGGTTCTATCACACTAAACCTGCATTTTTGCTCACCACGCAAAAAGGACGCCTCAACAAGAGACGTCCTTTTTATAAGAGCGGAAGACGAGATTCGAACTCGCGACCCTCGCCTTGGCAAGGCGATGCTCTACCACTGAGCCACTTCCGCAGATCGCCGCCTGGTTTAGCCGGAAGCTAGTCCCTGACGACAAAATGTATTATAGCATAAAGTATAGCCGGCTGACAAGAGGATTTTTCGCTATTTATTCTATTTATTCTTTTTGCCCAATTTGTTTTCCGTGCCTGCCAGAATCCTCTTAATATTGCTTTCATGCTTCCAGAGAACTAAGGCAACGGCACATACGCCAAAGAGAATAATCGGGACAGGGGGCTGGAAAAACAACATACAGACAAGCAAGGTCACAGCCCCGGCAATAGAACCCAGGGAAACCATTCTGGTTATTAAGATAGCGAGGATAAATGCGGCAATCATGATGAGCAAGGCTTTAGGCAGCAAAACCAGTACCACGCCGGCGCCGGTGGCCACGCCTTTGCCGCCTTTGAAGCCAAAAAATACAGGAAAGCAATGGCCCAGCATAGCAAAAATACCGGCCACGCCGCCGCCGGCAACCCCGGCCAGGCTAAGACCTATCCAGGCTGCCAAGGCCCCTTTCAGCAAATCGGTCAGCAGTACCAAAGCCCCCTGGAGCTTGCCTTGAGTACGCAGCACATTGGTAGCTCCGGCATTGCCGCTGCCTTCCTGGCGGATATCCCGGGAAGTGCCCAGCAATCTGGGAATGATGATGCCAAAGGACATGGAGCCCAACAAATAGGCAAAAATTCCGGCCATAAGCAGTTTAATCATTATCCCCACCCTTTTGTCTTACGGTCATGCGAACAGGGGTTCCTTCAAAACCAAAATTTTTGCGGATCTGATTTTCCAAATAGCGCAGATAAGAAAAATGCATAAGCTCCGGCTCATTGACAAAGAAAATAAAATTGGGAGGCTTAACACCGGCCTGAGTGCAATAGAAAATTTTCATCCGCCGGCCCTTATCTGTGGGGGCAGGATTTAACTGTACCGCCTGGCTGATCACATCATTTAGCACGCTGGTGGTCACCCGGTGGTTTTGCTGCTCCGCTACGAAAGAGACCAGCTCCGGCAGCTTGCTTACCCGCTGCTTTGTTAAAGCAGAAATAAAGAGTATCGGGGCATAGGCCAGAAAACCCAACTCCTGCCGCAACTGTTTCTCCATACGGTGCATAGTGTTTTGGTCTTTTTCAATCAGGTCCCATTTATTGATTACCAAAATCAGGCCCCGGCCCGCTTCGTCGGCATAGCCGGCAATTTTTTTATCCTGTTCCGTCAAACCGGTGCTGCCGTCGATAACCATCAATACTACGTCGCTGCGGTCCACCGCCCGTAAAGCCCGGATAACGCTGTAGCGTTCCGGCCCTTCTTCCACGTTCTTTCTCTTGCGCATGCCTGCAGTATCAACGATGATGTAGTCTTGCCCATTGGCCTTAAAGGGCGTATCAATGGCGTCTCTGGTGGTACCGGCCATATCGCTGACAATCGTCCGGTTTTGGCCGATGATGGCATTGACCAAGGAGGATTTGCCTACATTGGGCCGGCCGATTACCGCAATGCGGATCACATCCGGTTCCCGAAATTCTTCTCCCGTATCAGGCAGTTCCTTGACGACGGCATCCAGCAAATCCCCGGTATTCATGCCATGCAGAGAAGATACGGCAATGGGCTCGCCAAAGCCCAGGCTATAAAACTCCACGGCATTAAAATTATTAACGAAGTTGTCGGTTTTATTTACACAAACAATCACCGGTTTTTTTGTCCGGCGCAAAAGTACTGCCAAAGCTTCATCTTCCGCTGTCAAGCCCACCTGTCCGTCCACTACAAAGACAATAGCGTCGGCTTCTTCCATGGCGATGGCCGCCTGCAGCCTGACCTGCCCAAGAATGGTGCTTTCTTCTTCAACCAGATCAATACCGCCGGTATCTACAATGGTCATCACTGTATTTTGCCATTCCGTATCAAAGTACAATCTATCTCTGGTAACGCCGGGCCGGTCGTCCACAATGGCTATGCGGCCACCGGCCAGCCGGTTAAATAATGTGGACTTGCCTACATTGGGCCGTCCTACTATAGCCACTATTGGTTTTGCCACTCTTCTTCCTTCCTTTCTGTTTCCAATAACCTGGCCAAAAGCCGATCCCCGGAGGAGGGCAAAAAAACCAGGTCCAGGTTTAAAGCTGCGCTGACTTCCGCCACCGTCAGGCCGTCTAAAAAACGGTCTTGTTTATCCCGAATCATAACTTCCGGCAGGTAGACCGCAGTGCCGGGACTGAAGCTTTTGCTTCCCAGTTCAGACACAAGGCAGCTTCCGGTCAAGAGGCCGCTGACATTGACGGTAGAACCAAAAAAATGATTCTGCAAAGGCAGTACCTCAACAGTCAAGCCCTTTACTGCCCTTAATCTATCCCATAAAGGGTGCAATGCCTTGACGGCGGAAGTGCCGCCGGCCAATACCAGATGCTTTGGCTGAGGCAGGGCTGCCGGCAAAGGATAACCTTCCGCTTCTTCCAATAAGCCCCGGATTAAACCCACGCCATTTTCCCATTGGGGATAGCCTTCATAGGTCTCAGCCTCGGGTACAGTCTGACCGGCCAGTACATAAAACTCATCGGACAGCCAAAGAAAACGGGTGCCTTTTTCAGTCAAAAAACCTTCTTGCCAAGACGGCAGCCGGCCAATCAAGGCTTGAGCCTCAGCCGGCGTTACCTGAGGCAAAGCCGGCAAGCCTTCCCGGTATTTCGTCAGCCCTACGGGAACCACAGCCAGGCTTAAAGCTCCCTCCAGCCGGCCAAACTCCTCTACGGTGCGCTCAAGAACGGCGCCGTCATTATAACCGGGGCAAAGAACCACCTGGCCATGAAACTCGATACCGGCCCGATCCAGGCGGGTCAATATTTCCATCAGCCGGTCGGAACCTTTGCGGCCCAAAAGCCGGCTTCTCACCTCCGGGTCGGTGGCATGGATGGAAACATAGAGGGGGGAAAGCTTTTCTTCCTCGATCCGCCGCAAGTCGCTTTCCGATAGGTTGGTCAGCGTCACAAAACTGCCTTGCAAAAAGGAAAGCCGGTAATCGTCATCCTTAATGTATAAGCTTTGGCGGCAATTAGGGGCCATTTGATTAACAAAACAAAAGAGGCAATTATTGGCGCAGCTGCGGATACCGTTAAAAACCGGCTCCTCAAACTGTACGCCCAATCCTTCGTCATATTCTTTATGTATATGATGTTGTTTTATGCCTGAATCAGTCAGCACTTCCAGCAGGATATCTTCACCGGCCCACTCCCACTGAAACTGAATAAGGTCTTTTAACGGCAAGCCATTGATGCTCATAATTTCCTGGCCCGGCCTTAGGCCCAGGCGGCAGGCAATGGTATCGGGATAAACCTGGGCAATTACAGCCCCCATAAGGTATTCTCCTTGCTTTTCGTATTCTGCCGCAAATGGACAGATTGGTATTATCTATTATGGTGGATGAAGGCCGTTTCGTCAACAATAATGCAAAAAAGAAGGGAAGGCTTTACTCAAAGGCCCTGCCAGCCCCGTTCACTTCCCAGGATACTGGCTTGGCCTTTTTTAACGCCTTCCCTCATTTTTATCAATTGTTTACTCGTGCTCTAATCCTGGACAAGGGGCTATTTATGAAGCCATTAGCTTCTTCCTCTGGAAGGACCCCGGCTGACCAGGATAAATACTACGCCTAAAACCACTGCCACGCCGGCAATGATAGCGGCGCTGCTGCCGGATTTCCTTTCTACCGCCGTTGTTTCTTTCCCCTGGGTTTTAGCCGCGGCGCCTACGCCGGAACCAATGCTGGCCTGAAGATATTCCCCTACGCCTTTAGCAAAAACCTGGGCGCCGGCCTCCGCCTCCTCCCGGCTATTAGTGTGGGTACCTACTTCCAACAACATTACCCGGGGGCCCAGGTCCTGATTATAGTTGCCCTTGCCCATATAAATATCCTTGATCAGGCCGGGATAATGCTTATCCATATATGCCTTGATCTCTTTGGCAAAGGTCAAATTTGTCTCCATATGAGGATTTTGCTTACCTACAACCAGCCGGATACCCGTTACTTTTTCGCCGTTGATTTCCGTCTCATAATAACCGGGATCTTCAATGCCGTCCCGGTGAACGTCAAAGAGCACATCGGGATTTTCCTTCAGCAATTGTACCGCCGTTTTGCGGGAACGGTGGTAGGCATTGGCATCATGGGGATCATGGTGATTGTCACTGACCGTCACTTGATGGCCGGTCTGTTCCAAGGTTGCACCAAAAGTGTCGCCAACTTCCATAATGCCTCCCCGGCCGTCTATACTTTCCGTACCATCCGTAGGCACATAGCTTTCGTCATTATGGGTCATGTAAACGCCGATTTTTGTGGCGTCATCCTCTTTGCCGAATAAGGAGGCTACCGGCGCTTCATCCCAAGCCGTATAATAAGCCATTTCTTCTACGCCGATAAACCGGCAGGCAGCCGTCAGATTCGTATAGTCAACAGTTGTCACTTCAAAACGGCGGTTATTAGCAGTAATGAACTCATCACCCTGATGAACGATGATTGACGTCCACTGCACCGGTTCGCCTTTTTCATCATTGAGGGTAAAATATTGGCCAGGGGGCATTTCACCGTGAACCTCAACCCAATTAGGGAGACCTCCCTCACTTTGGGCCTCCTCGCCGGACTGACCGGCAAACTCAGCCGATGTCCGGCTGTCCCTGTTGCGGTCATAATCCAAGTATAGGCCGCCGGCCAGGACAAAGAGCAGAGCAGTGAAAATCCATATATAAGTTAAGCTTTTCCCCGGCTTCACCGGTCCCTTCGGATATTTCATCAATATTCCTCCTCTGCTTTATCTTCATCGATATAAGCGTCTCCCAAAGCGCCTTCCGCCACATAAGAAGGAATTCCTTCCCGTACAGCCAGGGCATGAGCCTTGGCCTGGGCCTGGCCCTGCCTGTCCCAGATGACTTCTACGGGGATTTCATGGGCATATTCCTCCAGCATTTTGCCGTAGCCTTCATGAGCGCTCAGCTCTTTTGAATACTCCGCCGCTGTAATGGGATAAGGCCAGCGGTTTCGCTTGCCTGTGGCGGCAGCTATTTTTTCTTCAGCGGTCAGCTCTTTTTCCAATTCCTTTTTCAGCTTCCGCTGCCTGAACTTTTCGTTGTCAATCAGCTCCTGAGCTGTTTCCTCCATATTTTTATGGATAAACTTTGACTGTTCCTTGCGGCTCATCCCCGGCCCTCCTTATCCTTTTCTTCATCGGACAGCTTTTGCACCACTTCTTCATTATTGCTGCCGGGTGTAGCATAGGACCAGGCAATGTCCGTTCTTTTCTCACTGTCGTTGCGGATAATATTAACAGGTTTTTCCCAGGACTGAATGGGCTGCCAGGCCGCCCCTTCCCGGTTGTCCATAAACTCTTCGGCGATTTCGTTGGTTAAAGGCGCAGCCGGACCCTGCCAGCGGCGTTTTTCCTCTTTATCTTCTTGACCGCTGTCGCCAGGCTTCTCCTGATGCTCGTCTTTTCTATGCCTTTTGCCAAACTCCAGATTACCTTCGCCTTCAGGACCAACTTTTTTCAAATTAGCCAGCAGTGCGGGATCCCGCCCTTCTTCGCTGGGCCCCCCCTGAAGCCGCTCTCTGGTCTCCCCTACAACTTCCGCCAGCACTACTGCAAAAATACCGGCAAAGACGATGGAGTCGAAGGCGCCGGCGCCTCCCAGATAAACGGTACCGGGAACATCATTCCAGGCCAGCCAAACCCAATGGACGATATCCAAAGACATAACGCCCAATATCGCGGCAATAAAGGCACTGCGGCGGGAACGGCCCATCAGATAACCGACGATGCCCGCCACCAGGGGGTACAAGTAAAGAGGATCTAAAAAAGCCAGCCGTTCCCCCAGTTCTCCGGTCATCATCACGCCGCCCAGAACAGAGGTGACAATACCCGTAACCACGGCAGCAAATATGGCCCGGCCCCGCTCTTTGTTGGTTCCCGCCTTGACCAGCAGGAAAATCACCAGAAGAAGGGGTATCACAGCCCCGCCCAGATTCAGGGTGACATTGATATCCCCCCGCCAGATCGGTATATCCACAAAACTGCCGGCGGCCATCAGAATAAGAGCCAGGATGGCTTGCCAGTTCGTCAGGCCCATGCGGTCAAGAACCCGCTCTCCCAAGCCAAAAAAGATGATCAGCATCACCGCTGCCAGTAAAATCACTCCCCATGAAAGGGACCACATAGTCATTCCTCCTCTAAGACAGATCGTTTAAAATTAAAAAACAACCTTCCGTTCAGTACTTTGTGATCTCTAAAAGCTATGACGGCAACGCTGCAATTGGGAAAATAGGCAAGCAGCTGTAAACTTTTAGGGATTACAGAGTACTCTTGTTTTTCCATGCTATTTTTTACGCAATAGCGGGAAAATATACAGAAGCAGGAATTTGACACATGAAAAATGTGGTATACTAGAGCATAACAAAAATAACCATTTGCGGATTAAGGAGTGATTCGTTTTGAAATTAAGGCGTGAAGCAAATCTCAAAGACACCTGGAACCTCACCGATCTTTATCCCAACGATAAAGAATGCCTGGCTGATTTAGAAAAAATAAGCACTATTGCCGGCCGTCTGGCCGAATTTAAAGGCCGTTTGACCGCCTCGGCGGCAAACCTTCTGGAAGCCATGCAGTTAAGCGATGAAATGGGCCTTTTAGCGGAGCGGGCTTGTACTTATGTCCGGCTGAATTTTGATTCCGACATGGGAGAGCCTTCGGCCAAGGAGCTTTACGGACGGATGGATTACCTGCTGACAAATGTTGGCGAAAAACTGGCTTTTATGGAGCCGGAGCTATTATCCATGAGCCCTGAGGATTTTCAGGCTTTCTTAAAAGAATGTCCGGAGCTTTCTCTTTACCAGTGGTCCATGACTAAACTCTTTCGTCAGAAAGATCACGTACTTTCAGCAGCGGAAGAAGAGCTGATGAACCGGATGGCTGCCATTGCCGGCAATTTTGATAAGATTTTTGACGATCTTACCGTCAACGACATCCAATACCCCACCATCGAAGACCCCGACGGCCAGCCTATAGTAGCTAATGAGGCCAATTACCGCAAGGCTCTGGAGTCGGAGGACCGGGCTTACCGCCAACGCTTCTACAATAGTATGCTGGGAACCTATGCCCAGCATGTAAATACAATCTGCTCCACCCTGGCCGGCAATACCCGCTACCATGTGCTGGCCGCCAAATCCCGGCGTTACGCCTCGTCTTTGGCAAGAGCCCTGTCCTCGGACAACATTCCCCTTGCCGTCTACGACAAT
Organism: Clostridiales bacterium; assembly: GCA_038562165.1. Lineage (GTDB taxonomy): Bacteria > Bacillota > Peptococcia > DRI-13 > UBA5745 > WRMS01. The sequence continues at coordinate 7,521 of JBCFAO010000038.1, forward strand.
TTGATTGCCACTTTGCGGGACAGCTTAAAACCTTTGCAGGAATACCTGACCTTTCGCCGCCAGGCCCTTGGCTATGAGGATCTCCATTTTTATGACCTCTTCGTCCCCATTGTCAAAGGTCACAGCCGCAGCTTTACCTTTGATGAAGCAAGAGAAATTGTGCTGGAGGCCGTAGCCCCTCTGGGCAAAGAATACCAAAGCACCATGGCCAGAGCTTTCAGCGAGCGCTGGATCGATATTTACCCTAATAAAGGAAAAGCCACCGGCGCATACGCTACCGGTGTCTATGGCGTCCATCCTTATAGCTTGTTGAACTTCAACGGCACCTTCGACGACCTCTTTACCCTTATCCACGAATTAGGCCATGCCCTGCATAGCCATTACAGCAATACCCATCAGCCTTTTGTTGATTCCGGCTACTGTATCTTTACCGCTGAGGTGGCCTCCACCGTCAACGAAAACCTGCTTTTTCATTATCTGCTGAACCGGGCCGAAAGCCCCCAGGAAAAAGCTTACCTGCTTTCCAGCCACCTGGACAGCACCCGCTCCACCCTGTACCGGCAAGGCTTTTTTGCGGATTTTGAACGTTATATGCATAATTTGGTGGAACAGGAAGAGCCCATGGTGCCCCAAACCCTTTGCGCTGCTTACCGCCAGCTTTATGAGCTTTACCACGGACCGGATTTCGTCATTGACGACAGCCTGACCTTTGAATGGTCCCGGATTCCTCACTTCTACCGGCCCTTCTATGTCTATCAGTACGCCACCGGCATTTCTGCCGCTATCTGCCTGGCTCAAGGTATTTTGAAAGAAGGCCAGCCCAGGGTGGAGCCTTATCTGCGTTTCCTCCAGTCCGGCGGCAGCAAGGACCCCATCGACCTGCTGAAAGAAGCCGGCGTCGATCTGTCCACCACTGTGCCCATCAAAGCGGCGGTGGCAGATTTTGCGGAGCACCTGGCAGCATTGAAGGAAACCATGGCAAAGCTGTAGGCCGCAGATTTATTCTGAAACCTCTATCTCATAAGGCCAATCGATGATGCCGCCAAATTCATAAATGCCGGTATAGCCCAGGTCCGCCAAGGCCTGGGCTGCCACTTTGCTGCGGCGGCCGCTGCGGCAATAAACCAGAATCACCGCCTCCTTATCCGCCAGCTCCTCTTCGGCCCTGTCCTTGATCTCCGTATCGGGAATCAGGATAGCGCCGGGGATATGACCCTCGTCGTATTCCGCTTGGGTACGGACGTCCAGCAAAATATGGCTTGCCTCTTCATCCATCATCTCTTTGGCTTCCTCGGCATTAATGGAGATATAACTGTTTTTTTCATTTGTCTTTTCTTCACCGCAAGCTCCCAGCAGCAAGCTTAAAGCCAGGGCCAGCAAGCAAAAAAGGGCTAACGTGTAAAACCGTTTCATTCTATTTTCTCCTCTCTATTTGCTTAAATCTTATTGACAGAATTAAAACAGTCCTATAGAATAATAGTTGAATTATGATTCAACTATTCAACTTTTTGCGGAGGTGATTTTATGTACGCCTATGAACCGGATATTGACCGCTGTGACTGTACTATAATCCATGAAGATATAGTAAATGATGTTCGGGAGCATATGCCCGACGAGGATCATCTCCTTAATTTGGCCGATCTATTTAAAGTATTCAGTGATTCGACAAGAGTGAAAATCCTATGCGCTCTGTTCCGTGCGGAGATGTGCGTTTGCGACATTGCCGTTCTTTTGGGCATGACTAAATCCTCTATCTCTCATCAATTGCGGATTTTGAAGCAGTCCAAGCTGGTAAAGTACCGCAAAGACGGCCGTGTGGTTTATTACTCTCTTGCCGACGAACACGTGAAAACCATCTTTGATCAAGGCCTTATTCATGTCTGTGAAAAATAATATAGGGCTCAGGGGATAATGTCATTTTGGTAAGAGCAAGTAAGAAATCGAAGAGGTAGGGCAGTGAGCCTGCGGCAGTGGCAGTGGTGGCAGGGGCCGCTTGTGCAAAATTGCAAGTTTGTCGTCGTTTGTCTAGGCTAACTGAGCAAAATTGCAGGTTTGTCGTTGTTTGACTACGCTAACTGAGCAAAATTGCAGGTTTGTTATCTATAAATCACTATTTAGAAAACCAATTTAGGCCGAAACAGGCTGAATTTAGCCTGAGAACCCTGTTTTCAGGCCAAATCATCTATTACAAACTTGCAATTTTGCTCAAAATGCCACGACCCTGGAAACAAACTTGCAATTTTGCACATTTCCAAGTACATGCCGGCTACAAACCTGCAATTTTCCTCACCCGGAGTATTTTTTTTGAATAAATAGTTGAATGGTTGCACAACTTTAAATTTTAGGAGGCTGGTTTTTGTGGATGACTCTCAGATTGTTATGATAGAAAAAGAAAACGTACAGCCCGGTCAAAAGGTCTTATATCTCCTGGGTTTGTGCTGTGGTGACTGCGCCCGGAGGATTGAAGCCCAAGTCAATCGGATTGAAGGCGTCAAAACAGCCACCTTGGATTTTGTTTCTCAGAAGCTGACCATCGAGGCGGCGGACCGAAAAAATCTTCCCGCCATTGTACGCCAGGCATCCCGGATTGCGGTGGATATTGAGCCCGCCATTCAGGTTTCCTATACCGATAAAAAAACTATGGAAACCGATGGCTCCGGGAACTTAAAAAAATGGATCCATCGCCTGGTGCTTGGCCTGGGCGCATCGCTCTTTCTGACCGGCACGGTCTTTGATTTTGAACCGCCCCTTGATTTGGCTATCTTTCTGATCAGCTACCTTCTCGTCGGCGGCGAAGTGGTTTTCCGCGCCCTCAAAAACATATCCAGAGGCCAGGTATTTGACGAGAACTTTTTGATGAGCGTTGCCACCATCGGCGCTTTTGCCATCGGCGAATACCCGGAAGGCGTAGCGGTCATGCTCTTTTATCAGGTGGGAGAGGCCTTCCAGCGGCTGGCGGTCAACCGCTCCCGCAAGTCCATCTCCGCTCTGATGGACATCCGGCCCGACTATGCAAATTTAAAAGCCGGTCATGAGCTTCATAAGGTTTCACCGGAAGAAGTCGGTATCGGCGATATTATCGTGGTAAAGCCCGGCGAGAAGATTCCGCTGGACGGCCGTATTCTGGAGGGCGTGTCCGCCCTGGACACTTCCGCACTTACCGGTGAATCCCTGCCCCGGGATGTAGAGCGGGGCGATGAGGTTCTCTCCGGCTCCATCAACAAAAACGGTGTGCTGACCATTGAGGTATCCAAAGAGTTTAGTGAATCCACTATCTCCAAGATTCTGGACTTGGTGCAAAACGCCAGCAGCAAAAAAGCACCCACCGAGAACTTTATTACAAAATTCGCAAGATACTACACTCCTATTGTTACCTTCTCGGCCCTTGCCCTGGCAATTATCCCGCCTCTGGTAATTCCCGGCGCTGAATTCAGCGATTGGATTTACCGCGCTCTTGCTTTTCTGGTGGTATCCTGTCCTTGCGCCCTGGTTATCTCTATTCCTCTCAGCTTTTTCGGTGGTATCGGCGGCGCCTCCAGAAACGGAATTCTGGTGAAAGGCAGCAACTACCTGGAAGCGCTGAATAATGTTGATACCATTGTGTTTGATAAGACAGGTACCCTGACCAAGGGTATTTTTAAGGTCACTTCTATCGCTGGGGCAAATGGCTGGCCGGAACAGGAGCTACTCTCCTATGCTGCCCACGCTGAGAGTTTCTCCAATCATCCCATCGCCCTTTCCATTCAAAAGGCTTATGGACGGGAGATTGAAGCCCAGCGTTTAACCGAACAGGAAGAGATTGCCGGACTTGGCATCCGGGTAAAGCTTGACGGCAGGACGGTATTGGCCGGCAACGGCAAGCTGATGGATTCTGAAAATATTGACTGGGAACCTGTTTCTGGGCTGGGCAGTATCGTCTACATCGCCGTTGACGGGCAGTTTGCAGGGCACATCGTCATTTCGGATGAATTGAAGCCGGACAGCAAAAAGGCCATTTCCGATCTGAAAAAGCTGGGCGTAAGCCGGACAGCCATGCTCACAGGAGACACAAAGACCGCAGGTGAAGCCATTGCCCGTGAAATCGGACTGGACGCCGTCTATACCGAGCTGCTTCCCCACCAGAAGGTCGAACAACTGGAACAACTGGATAAAAACCGTAAAGGCAAGGGCAAGCTGGTATTTGTCGGTGACGGCATCAACGATGCGCCGGTGCTGGCAAGAGCGGATGTCGGCATTGCAATGGGGGCGCTGGGTTCCGACGCCGCCATCGAAGCGGCCGACGTGGTGCTGATGACCGACGAACCCTCAAAGATCGTTTCGGCAATCCGGGTTGCCCGGAAAACAAGGTCGATTGTTTGGCAAAACATCCTGTTTGCAATGGGAATCAAGGTCGTTATCCTGATTCTTGCGGCAGGCGGTATGGCCACCATGTGGGAAGCCGTCTTTGGTGATGTGGGCGTGACGGTAATCGCCGTCCTCAACTCTATGCGCGCCATGAAAACCATTCAATAGAAACCGCGTAAGCTTACAAAAGCTTGATTTCCTTCCCCAAGGCAAGAGAATAGAGCATCATTTCGCTGACCTTTTGGCCGGTAAAGGCTTCTAAACCTTCCCCATAAAGGCGCAGCTGACCGCTATAGCGACGGAGCAAATCCCCTTCCTGGCCGGGTTTTGTTCTGTCGCTTTTATAATCTACCAGGACAAGGCCATCCCCCTCGGTAAAAAACACGTCGATAGTACCTTGCACCACGATTTCATCCTCGTTTACTCCGCCATACATCCGGCTGGCGGGCACCGCCATGATAAAGCTGGCTTCCTGCCAGCAGTTGCCTTTGGCGTCGGCGGCGGCCAGGCGTTTAAATAAATCGCTAAGCAGAAACCGGAGCAAAAGCTGCCGGTCTACAGCCTCCTTTTCCCAGGGACTGAGAAATTGGCTCCTGGTCAACTGCTCCAACAATCCGTCTAAATAAAATGCTGCCGCCGCCTGGCTGCTTTTGCCCTCCTTCTCCATTTCCCGTATAGCGGTAAGGCCTTGATGGGGGCCTATCCTGGCCAGTACCCGGTGCAGCAAAGTACCTCTTTCCGCTCCGGTAAAGGTTTTTTCCTTTTGCAAAAACCGGGGGCCTTCCAGGCGGGGCTGATAAAGGCGTTGGCTCCACTCTGTATCCTCCGCTTCCGGGTCTTCTTCTGGGTAGAGACGGCCTCGGGCCTGGGTTACCGAAAGCTTAGCCGCCAACTGCCCTTCCTTTTCCCAGGGGTAGCGCCAGGATAGCTGCCTGTCAATAAAGGACCAGAGGCTTCCCTGGCGGTCAAGCTCTGGCAGGGTCAAAAAAGCCTGCCACAGCCGCTTTTGCTCTTTTTCCTTTTTTACTTCTCTGGTAATATCGGCGACGGCCCACAAACGGCTAACCCAGGGCGAAGTCCCTTGATAGCCCAAAACAGCGGGGCCCAGCCAATCCATAAAAGACAGAGCCTGGAGAGCCCCTTCGGCTCTCTCTCCCGGCCGATATTTCTCTTCTTGCCACTGCTGATAGCGCTGAGCGCCTTTTTTATCTGCCGTTACCACCACCAGCCGCTGTTCGGCTCTGGTCAAGGCTACATAAAGCAGACGCTGCTGCTCCGCCACCTGCTCCTGCAGGATTTTGGCCGCTACCAGCCGGTGATAAGCGCCGGCATATTTTATCCGGAAACGGGGCTGAATTACGGCGCTGGCCATGCCCAGGCTTTCGTGAAGCAACAAATCGCTGCGGCTTTCCTTCATCATAAAAGCACGCCCTGCCGTAGCCAGAAAAACAATGGGAAATTCCAAGCCTTTGCTTTTGTGGATGCTCATCATCCGCACCACATTTTCCCCTTCGCCCACCACCGCCGGCGTAGCCAGATCAGCGCCTTTTTTTTCTAAAGCCTCCAGGTAATTAATGAATTGATATAAGCCTTGCAGGTTTGTTTCTTCAAATTCCCTGGCCCTTTGGATCAGGGCCAGCAAATTGGCCCGGCGCTGCAACCCTCCCGCCATAGCGCCGGCCATAATCAAAAAGCCGGTATCCTCATAAAAGCGCAGCAGCACATCGGCCACCGAGGCTCTTCTGGCATACAGGCGATACTCTTTCAGCCGCTGCAAAAAACTGCGCAGTCCGGGAATTGCCAGTTCTTTCTCCCTGGCGGCAGCCCGAACCAGGGCAGTATACAGGCCCCCGGCCTTGCTGCTGTTTCTTTGACCGCCTACCTTGATTTTAGCCAAATCTGCCGGCGTAAAGCCAAAAGCCGGTGAAAGCATCACTGCTGCCAGGGGGATATCCTGCCGGGGATTGTCCAAAATCTTTAAAAAGCTTAAGGCTGTCAGTACCTCCTGGGCCTGAAAATAACCGCCGCCCATGTCGGCATAGACGGGAATGCCCCGGCTTTGCAAGGCCTGGACAAAAGCATCGGCTACCCCTTTCATGGCCGGCAGCAAAATGACAATATCCCGATACTCTATAGGGCGGTTTTGGCCCCGGCTTCTATCCCATAAAACCTCTTGCTGCAAACCGCTGATACGCTGGGCACAAAAGAAAGCTTCCGTCTGCAAAGCATCGGGCTCCGGCAGATTCTCAGTCTCCTCCTCCGGCTCATCCTGAAAAACTGCTCCGGCGGCGTCGAAAGCATCGGCTTCATCGGCAGAGGCCGCAGCGCCTGTACCGGCAACATCGGCCGCCTGGCCCTCACCTTCTTCTGCGGAAATTTCATCTGCCGCCATAGCAATGACGTGAAGTTCCAGCGCCCCTTGCCCAAGGCCCTCGTCTGCCCGGGGGCAAGCTTCCGGCCCTAAGGGCAGGGCGGCAATGAAGCGGCCTTCCCGGCGGTAGTCGATACCGCAAGTTGCCTCCGTCATGCAATGGTCAAAAACCTGGTTGATTCCCGCTACCACCCATTGGCTGCTGCGGTAGCTTTCCTCAAGCATCACCAGGCAGCCCTCACCGCCTTCTTTGTAGCGCCGAAATTTCTCCAAAAATAAATGGGGGGCCGCCTGACGGAAACCGTATATGCTTTGCTTGATATCGCCTACCATAAAAAAGCTTTGGCCCCGGAGAGCCTGAAGCAGGGCCTCCTGGATGGGATTGATATCCTGGTATTCGTCTACCAGTACCTCTTCATAGCGTTCTTGAAGGATTCGGGCTAAATTGGTCAATTGCCTACTTTCATCAAAAAGCAAAGCCAAGGCATAATGTTCAATATCGCTGAAATCCAAAACATTTTTTTCTTGCTTAGCTTCTTCGTAGCTGCGATAAAACTTGGCCGTCAGGCCGGCCAAAGTGGTTATAGCCGGCGCCATCAAGGCAACTTCCACCGCCAATTGCTGCCGGTTCTCGCCAATCAGGCTCTGAGCCAGCTTACGAAATTCTTTTTTGCCTTTGTCCCGGATGCTTTTTATTTTCTGCTGCAGCATCAAGCGGATTTCATAAGCCTCCGGCCCCTCATCCTTAGCCGCCTTTTGGGGGATGCTGGGCAGGCGGCCAAATAAGACGGCAGCCTTTTCCTCCATAACTGCCGTCAAGACATCCCAGTCCTGCAATTGCGATAGTTCCCCGAGCTTTTCACTATCCGCTCTCAGGCAATCGCTATATTTTTTTAAGGCAGGAAGACTGTCTGCCAGCTCCCCGCCTTTGTCAAGGCTTCTGATGATTAGATTAAGACTGGCCGCCGTTTGATCCAACAAAAAGGGAATCAGCCTTTCCAGTCCTGCTTCGCTCCGGTATAAAGCCACGCAGTTGTCCAGCCAATCAAAGGGCTGGGGTTGGGCGGCGGCAAACTCATAGACCCTCAAAATAAGCTGTTTGAAGGAAGCATCGGTTTTTTCGCCGCCGTAAGCAGCGGTCAAGGCGGCAAAGGCCGGATCATTCTCCTCATAGCATTCTTCCAATAAGCTATCCAGAACCTCGCCCTGCATCAGGATTTTCTCCGGCTCGCTAAGAACCCGGCTTTGGGGGTCTACGCCTAATTCTTGATAATGGCGGCGAATCAAATCCAGGCAAAAACTATGGAGGGTAGAGATGGCTGCCTGCCCCAATAAAAGCTGCTGCTGCTTGAGCAGCCGGTTGCCCGGTTCTTGCCGCAGCCGCTCCTCCAGGCCTTTTCTGACCCGCCGGGTCATTTCCTGAGCCGCCGCATTGGTGAAGGTCACCAGCAAAAACCGGTCCATAGCCAGAGGCGAAACCGGATCCGTCAAGCGTTTAATAAGCCGCTCCACCAAAACGGCAGTTTTGCCGGTGCCGGCGGCAGCGCTCACCAATATATTGGCTCCTGTGGCGTCAATGGCCTGGCTTTGGCCCCTATTCCAGCTTCTCACCTCTCTCCCCCTCCTTGATTTTCATTAGGCAGCTCCTTTACGGTTCCGCCATCTTTAAGCTTGTGCAACACCGCCTGATCCTGCAAGGCCGGCAAATAACGATAGCTATGGCCCGGCACCGTAGGATCAAAGCGGCAGACACTGCCGTAAGGGCAGTAAACACAGGCATTTTTTTTGCCCGTTTGATAAGGAGATAAGGAAATATCCCCTTCCATAATTCTTTTGCCGGCTTTATTAAGCAAACGGCGGCTGTAGCCTCCCAAAAGCCGGAAGCCCTCATCGGTCAATAATTTTGAGTTTTTACCGAAATCGCCGGATCTTAATTCTGTCACCGGCAAAAACAAGGATCTGCCGTAGTCCCGGTCCATCAGTTCCGCCACATCCCGGTCCTGCAGCAAGTAGCCTTGCAGGGACTGAGCTTTAATCATCCTTTCCTGCCGCCATTTTTCGTCCAGAGCCTCCCGGATATTGGCCGCCCGCAGTATGGGATCATGGACCTGAAAATAAAACAAACCGGCAGGCCTGGCCTGGGGCAGGGCCGCTAAAGCCGCTTCCATATACAGAACCAACTGAAGCTTCAGTCCATGAAAGACCTCATGAAGGGCCAGGGTCTTGTGGCCGGATTTGTAATCCACCACCCGCAAAAACTGCTGGCCGGTCTGGGGCAGAAAAGCGTGGTCAATGCGGTCGATACGGCCCCGTAAAAGTATGCGGCGGCCCTCTCCCAGCTCTAAGGCCAGGGGCGGCAGGCTCGACCCTTCGTCAAAGCCAAAAGCCGCCTCCAGGGCATAGGGCCGGAAGCTGCCCTGCCCTTCCTGGTAAGCTAAGGCCCTAGCGGAGCTTTGCAGGATACGGCTCAAATTGTCCGACAGGCTGCGATACCAGGCCGAAGTTAAAAATATCTCATGGTTTTTTTGGGCTAACTGCTCTTTGGCTACCCTTTCCACCCAGGCCTCCAGCTCTTCCTGGCTTAAGTCGCCCAAAAAAAGCCCTTGGTCTTTGACCTGGTTAATTAAAGCCTCCAGGCTATCGTGAAAAAAGTTGCCGATGGCCGGCGGCCGGACTTCATATTCCTCTCTGGGCTCAAGCTTCAAGCCGAAGGCCAGAAAATGGGCAAAGGGGCAGGCCTGAAACTGCTCCAGCCGGGTAATGCTTGTCTTAATGATCCGGCCAAAAAGCCGTTCTGCCAAAGCCTTAGGCAAGGGTTGCCCCAAAGGCGCCAAATCATAGGCCGCCTCCAGTCGCTGCATGTCCCGGCGGTAGGCTTCCTGCCGGTAAAACCAATGGAAAACGAAACGCCACAGCTCTTCCCACTGATCATCCGTCAAGCCCTCCGCCCCTCTGGCTTTCAGACTCCCCTCTTCATTCTGCAAGGCCAGGCCTAAAAGCTGCAAGGTCATAGCCGGCCTGGTTAGCTGCCGTGTTAAAGCCGGTTCTTTCCCATCGATGTCAAGACCGGGAAACAACCGGCAAAGCTGTTCCAGCAGAGCTGAGGGAGCCTGGCTTTTGCCTTGAGTATCCGCCCTGGCACAACTGATACTAAGGCTTTGGGAAGCTCTGGTTAAGGCAATATAAATCAAATAGGCTTCGGAAAACATCCGGCGCCTGGTGTCAGGAGCCAAATATATCTGTCTCCCGGCCAACCACTGCCGTTCTGCGGCTGCCAATAGGCCGTCTTCCTGGATATGGGCCGGCAGCACCCCTTCATTGGCGCCTAAAATCCAGACCTTAGCGGCCAGAGGAGAACGGCTGCGGTCCATGGAACAGATGGTCACCTGATCCAAAGCCGGAGGCAGAGCTGCCATCTCCAAAGCCTCCAGGCCGCTTTCCCAAACCGCCGCCAAAAGACCGGCATCTACCCTGCCGGAGACATCAGCTTTTTCCTCATCGGAAGCATCATCAATTCCCGCCTCCGGTTCATCGGCTTTCGCTGTCAAGGGCTCTTCAACCTCTGCCCCTGTCCCTGCTTCAGCTTCAGTTTCAGCCTCTGCCTCTGGTGTCACCGATGCCGCCGGCGTCAAAAACAATACGGTCTGGTCAAAAAGCTCCATGATTTTTTGCCAGGTTCTTTGATGGATTTGGGCCAGCTCAGGCTCTCCCTTTTCCAGAGCTTCATTGGCCCAGCGGCTGCAGGTTTCCTCTGCCTTCAGCTCCCGCAAGTGCCCGTAAACGGCCTCCACCATTTTTTCTATGGTGGCCGCTTCTGCCAATGCTTTTCTTAGCCTTAGGATAGGCTGCCAGAGCTTTTGCCGCAAACCTTCCATATAGACATCTATCCGCTCTTTATCCGGGTCTTCCGGCCCGGTAAAACTCCAGGGGCGGCGGCTTTCCCAATGCATCCGCTGAATGCCGTAAGCCAGGCAATAATTCTCTAAAGCATCCCCTTGATTATCGGTAAGACCGGATAAACCGGTCTTGACATAGGCCATCAAAGTAGCGGTACTCCAGCGGTCTCTTAAAATCACAATCAGCTCTTTAAGCAGACAGACAAGAGGATGATAACGCAAAGGCTTGGCCCCGTCAAAAAAATAGGGTATGCCATAGGAAGGCAATATACTGTGAAACAGACTTTCATAATCTTCCGGCCGGCGCAGCAGCACCACCATATCCTTATAGCGGAGGCCTTCGTCTCTGGCAGCCTCCAGAATCTCCACCGCCAGCCGTTCCACCTCCTGCCGCATATCGCCGCAACTAGCCAAGCGGATACCACTTCTCCCCGCCTTTATCCTATCCGCCTCAGGCTGGCCTGGGGCCCCCGGGTTGCCTGTTTGCGTCCCGGCAGGAATTCTCTCCCCGGCAGGAGCTTCTTCCCCGGCAAGAGCCGCCTCCAGCCGGGCCAGCTCAGGGCTGGCCTGAAACCGCCGACCGCCGGGAGCAGCCATATAAATTGGAGGCTCCATGACAAAGCCTCCCTCTCTGCAAATTCGTCTGAGGTCCCGGGCAGTTTCCCAAGGAGGATAAAATAAGTCGTCCTCCGCCAACTCCCTTTCCTCATCGCCTTCCGACAGATTCAACGTGACCTTAACCGGGCGGCCGGCTGCCAAAAGGCAGTGAATCACCTGAAATTCCGCCGGTGTAAAGCCATGAAAGCCGTCCAGCCAGAAAGAAACCCTGGCAAGCCGTGGCCAAATAGGCAGCTTCTCACAAAGCAGGGCCAGCTCCCCCGCCAAGTCCAGCCAACCCTGGCTTAAAAAGGCCTCATAGTCTTGAAAAATCCCGGATATGTCCGATAACTTACCTGCCAGATCCGGCGGCAGATCTTGCGCTATATCCAGGCATGACAATAGTGATGGAGGCTCGATCCGGTAAACCCGCAATTCCTCCATCAAAGCTGTCAACTGCTCTACAAAGCCCTTTTTATTCCATACCCGTTGAAAAGCCTGTAGCTGATGTTTTTTCTTTTCTAAAATGCTGCGCAGAACCAGACTTTTGCCCACGTTATCTAAAGGCGGCAGCAAGCCGCCGCCGGTTTCCTGCAAAACCCAATGCACAAAGCGCCGGAAGCTTAATACCTTCACCCGAAAGCCGCCGGCGCTGCCCAATGCTTTCAGCAGCCTTTTTTCATTGGCAAAAGTAGCCTGCTCCGGCGTCAGGAAAACATATTCCTCTGCACCACCGGCAGTCAGCCTCTCACTGATCTGGCGGATACAGGTTTCTGTCTTGCCGGAGCCTGACCTGCCTAAAATTAATTCTAAACTCAAGGGGTAGCTCCTTTTTTATAACCAGACGGTAAAAGCCTTATAATTCTTTAGCCGGCAAAGGCCCTCTCGATATGATGATCTTACCGGTACGGACAATTTCGATAATGCCGTAGTCCTTCAAAACCTCGCACAAAGCATCGATTTTATTTTGATTGCCGGCCAGCTCGATAACCATGGTTTCCCGGTTGACATCCACGATATTTGCCCGAAATATATTGACAATATCCACAATATCGGAACGTTTTTCCGGAATTGCTTTAACTTTTATCATCACCAATTCCCGCTCTAAAGCATCTATATGGGTATGATCCACAATGCGAACCACGTCCACCAGCTTAGCCAGCTGCTCCACCAGTTGCTCGATGCGCATGGCGTCATTTTCCCGCACAACGATAGTGATTCTGGTAATATCGTTATCTTCCGTATACCCGGCGGCAATACTCTCAATATTGAAAGCCCGCCGGCTGATGAGGCCGGAAATCCTGGTCAAAACACCGGGACGGTTTTCAACTAAAACTGCTAATGTATGGGACACTTTAACTACCTCCTTAAATCAATCATGGTCATGGTTTTATGCAGATGTTTCGGCTGCCAAGACGGCGTTCACCATAGCTAACTGCTTTTCCATAAATCATCCTGAATTCGCACCGTAACTTCGTTTTTTGCACGCTTTAGCGGTGCCGTTGAATCGCTATTTTTTCATGACCCTTCCCTGCGTTGGCTGGTCTTCCCTCTTGAAAGGAATTATCGGCCATGATAAAATGAGAGAATGGTGTATTGCCTGAGTCTGCCGGGTGGTCGCAGATGCTGGAGCCGAAAGGCTGCATCTGAGGAAAGTCCGGGCTCCGCAGGGCAGGATGCTGGATAACGTCCAGTGAAGGCGACTTTAAGGAAAGTGCCACAGAAACATACCGCCTATGGCTTGGCCATACCTTTGGTATCGGCCATGATCAGGCAAGGGTGAAATGGTGAGGTAAGAGCTCACCGGCGAAAGGGTGACCTTTCGGCCGGGTAAACCCCATCCGGAGCAAGACCGAATAGAGGAGCAATGAGGCGGCCCGCCTCGCTCCCGGGTTAGGTCGCAAGAGGCGGCGGGTAACCGTCGTCCCAGATAGATGATCGCCACTTTTAGCGGTACTGCCGCTAAAAGCACAGAACCCGGCTTACAGGCCGGCTCAGGTTATACGCCTTATTTTTTATGTTTTAATATTATTATAACGCATCATAAGAAAAATTTCGAGCCTAGAAATTTTTCTCTCCGCTAGAGCGTTTCGACGAGACGGAGGAATAGTGATGATCGCTTAATCCTCAAAGTAATGGTGATAGCATACATGTCGTCTCGTCCTAACGCATCATAAGAAAAATTTCGAGCCTAGAAATTTTTCTCTCCGCTAGAGCGTTTCGACGAGACGGAGGAATAGTGATGATCGCTTAATCCTCAAAGTAATGGTGATAGCATACATGTCGTCTCGTCCTAACGCATCATAAGCAAGTTTAACAGATTAAACTTGCTTAGAAAAATTTCGAGTCTAGAAATTTTCGCCAGATAAAGGGGTGTATTCGTTGGCTGATAATCAAACCACAGTAACACAGTTGATCTTTCAGACGGCCATTGGCAAGCAAAAGCCCCAGACCTTGCGCTCTCAGGAAACCCCTTGCCCCTTTTGTGACCGCAGCCAGCTTCCTGACGTTCTCAAAGAGGATGGCGATATCTTGCTGGTTCCCAATAAATATCCTATCCTGCAAGGCAGCAGCCCCTTAGTACTCATTGAGACTGCCGATTGTGAATCGGAACTTTCCCAATACGAGGAAGATCACCTGCTCCGGGTTTTCCGCATGGCCTTTGAGACTTGGGAAGAAATGATGGCCGATCCCGCTTATAAGTCTGTTTTATTTTTAAAAAATCATGGTCCTTTATCCGGCGGCAGCCTCCGTCACCCTCATATGCAGCTCATCGGTCTGCGGGACGTGGATTACCGCCATAATATCCGTCACGAAGACTATTATGGACCGGTAATTTATCATTCTCCGGGGACGGAGCTTAATGTTTCCGATCATCCCCGCATCGGTTTTACGGAGTTCAACGCTGTTCTCACCGATGATAAAGGCTTTAAAGATTTTTGTCTGCTGATTCAAAAGGCTGTCCAATACGTTCTTCGTTACCATCAGGGGGGGCGGATCACCAGCTATAACCTGTTTTTCTATCGCCTGGACGGCATTACCTACTGTAAAATTATGCCCCGCTATGTAACTACTCCCCTTTTTATGGGCTACTCTATTCCCCAGGTCGTAGACAATTTGGAGGCCATTGTAGAGGATTTTCAAAAGCACTATTTTCCCGGCCAATAATGTTCTGTTTGCCTGTTTCACCATTTCAAAAGGAGGTCTGTTGAGATGAATATCAGCCATATTCGCATTGCTTTAGGAGAGGAAAGCAAAATTAATCAGGGCCATCAAAAGCTTACGATTAAATCCGACTCTCCCCAACTCACCTGTGCCGAAAATGTCAAAATCGAATTCGACACAAATTATAGCATCGAAATAAAAGAAAACGCTGCCGGCCAGACTGTTTTAGTTCTCACCGCCGGCGGTATTCACCGGGTTATGGACACGTCAACCCTGCAGCATCTGGTTACCATGACCTATTAATTCTTAAACCAACGGATGCTCCTGCCTTACGTACAATTCGTAAAAAACACCCCGTATACCTGACCCTGCCAATGCAGCCAAGGAATACGGGGTATTTTATATTTTGAAAAAATCAGGCTTGCAATTGGCAAACACCTATCTGCCGCCCCTGACTGCCCACCCTTTACTCCTTAACAATAGTGACCGGGATTTGCAGTTCATGCAACCTGGAGCCGTCTTTAGCGCTCTCTTCATAAAGTATTACTGTGCCCGCTCCATTGGCTGCGTTTTCAAGATCGATGACGATTTCAAATTCGCCCCAGCCGGGAGCCCCTTCACTGGCCGTGGTAAAGCCTTCGTCTAAAATCTCATGGCCGTCATCAAATTCATATTGGACCGTCGCTTCAAAAACCCTGGCCAAGCCTCTTACAACAACCGTATTCTCTACTTCACTATTAGGCGCAGGCTCAAAAATTCTAAAGGCCACATTTTGGAGAACAACGTCCTCAGCATCTCTTTCGTCAATCCATTGATAGTTTTCCGGATCATTGGCTATAATCGGATCGGCAGTATAGAGGTGCCCAAATAAGGATTCTCCCATGGCGCCTTCCACTAAGATTTGGGTACGGTCAAAACCGAATTGTTCCATAATCATAGCCAGCTGTTCCACAACCATTATTTCGCCGGCGGAACCCATTCCCTTATCCTGAATTTCCTTAGAAAAACTCACATGGGCCACACCGTCAATATCTTCCACATATTCAACAATCACATTGGAAGGAATAAGCCCTGTCAATCCTGGGTGTTCCGGCCCCTTAATCCAGGCTTCCAGGGCGGCCTTGGGAATATCGCTCTCTTTTTCAGCCACCACTTCTGCCTTAACCCGATAAATATTCATCGCTTCATTATCTGAAAAATACAATACAACTTCATGTGCGTTTCCTTCTGCCCCAGGTGTTGGCGACAAATTGTCTTCGTCTCCACCGGACGGTGTTGAAGGTTGGCAGCCCGTTAAAATTCCCAAGCTAAGCAAGACGGCCATCGTCAAAAATACTATTTTTTTCATGATAAATCCTCCTCCTCTTAATTTCCAGGATCAAATGGTTAATTCAACCATCTGATACTCATAGTATAATCTCCCTTTGTATCATAGGAATTTAAGAAAGGTAACACTTTTGTTACTTAAGGTTTTTCAAGAAAATATCAATACGGGTTCCTTGCCCCAGCTCTGTATTTACTTCAATTCTGCCTTGATGGATTTCCACCATTTGTTTTACAATGTATAAGCCTAAGCCGCTGCCTTCTTGATTCCATGCTGTGGCGTCATTTGAACGGTAGAAGGGTTCAAAGATATGCTCTACATCCCCGGGCGAGATACCTATCCCCCGGTCACAAATGCTGATTTTGATTTCATCTTGAACATTTTTAATACTGATTTTCACCGGTTGATTTGCGGGGGAATAGCGCAGAGCATTGGAAACTACATTATCAATACCCCTCAAGAATAGGGTTTTGTCTACATACAGGTCAGTTGCCGCAAAGTCAAACTCCAAGGCAATATTTTTGTCTTCAGCAATGTATTGAAAGGATTGTTTTAAATGAGCCTTTATATCCTGCGTATTTATGCTTTCTTTGCGGGAGCCCACATCCCACATGGCATTCATTTGCAACAGCTGCTCAATCATCTGTTTCATTTTCTTTGCCTGGAAAGCTAAATCCTGGATAAACTCGTTGTATATTTCCTCATCTTCCTTAGCATAGGGTAAATTTTCAAGGATCAGGCTGATTGTTGTCAGCGGCGTTTTTAGCTCATGGGACGAGGTAGTTAGGAACCGTTTTTGTCTTTCATCATATTGATTCAGCCTGTCCGACATTTTCTCTATGGCGTCGATCAGTTCCTTAATTTCATCATTCCGTTTATATGCCATACTAAACGTACGCTTTTGGGGAGTGATTTGCTTTAAATTAAATATTATTTTACGAATGGGAGAGGAAAACCAATTGGCAAGAAAATAGGACACAACAAAGAAAGCAACCAGCGCAATACCAAGCATTTGAATTATCCAAAACTGAAATGATTTTATTTCATCGGATAATTGGCTGGCCTCACTAATTATTAACAGATAGCCTTCATGTTCCGCCTCAGTTGCGAAAGGCAGCAAGGTGTATTGAACATATCCAAAATTTTCGGTATCGTAGAATTCGCTGGTATAACCCTCTGCCGATTCTAAAATAGCAAGATTCAATCTGGCTTGTTGATCCAGCTGGCCAAAGCTGTCTGCATATACTTGTTTATCCTGATCAAGGATAATTAACCTGTTATTAAATTGTTGACTGTAGTTTCTAAGGTAGGCCACGCTGCGCTTAGGGGCATAGGGATAAGTCTCTTTTAAGCGGTCCAGCATCGCCGCTCCTTGAGTGATCGTCACTTGACCATAGCCTATTTTTAAGTGATTTTCATATCTGTTGGAAATCACCATAAATACGGATAAACATACTAAAATAAATAACACAGAGTAAATCAACCATAACTGATGTTGAAGTTTCATTAATTTCCTCCCAGCCGGTAGCCCATTCCCCTTACCGCATGAAAAAGGCTCTTGCCTGTACCGGCTAATATCTTTTTTCTTAACCGGCTTATGGTCACATCAACAGTTCTTTCGTTATATCCCAATAGCCCTCCCCAAACCTCTTCATAGAGGAATTCCCTTGAAAATACGTTTTGGGGTTTCTTCATTAATATTTCCATCAATTTATACTCATTGGCCGTCAGATCAATTGCCCCATCACCATATAGGATAAGCAGCTTTTCCCGGTCCAATTTAATATCCTCATACTCAAGCCACTGTCCGGCGCCGGTTTCTTGCCTGCTGAAATCCTCTTTTCTTCTAAGCACGGCATGGATTCTGGCCAGCAGCTCCCTCAAATCAAAAGGTTTAACAATGTAATCATCGGCCCCTAATTCCAGCCCGATTATTTTGTCATATATTTCGCCTTTGGCCGTAATCATGATGATTGGGATGTTTGACTCTTTCCGTATCTCCTTGCAAAGCTCCAGGCCATCTTTTTTAGGCAAGGTCCAATCCAATAAAATAAGATCATATTTCTTCAGCAGATAAGCTGCCCACCCTGCTTCACCGTCATATTCTATATCTATTTGATAGCCCTCTCTATTTAGAAAAAAGGCGATATTTTTTGCTAAGATCTTTTCATCCTCTACCAGCAAAAACCGCTTCATCATATTCCTCCCTCAGATGGATATATAGCCTTTCACTGACGATTATAACATATCCTGGTGCCCACATAAAAAGGAACCGCCGCAAATTACGGCAGCTCCTGCTCTGATACCCGCTATTATAATATAAGTCCTTTATTTATTGCCCTCCTGATACTTCCTTCTTCTTTGCTTGCGCAATTCCTTCTGGCGCCTTTTTTCCTCTTCCTGAATCATTTGCTGCTGCCGGGCCTTACGGCTTTTGTCATAGATCTGAACCGCCATTCCCAGAACGATACCAGCCACTACGGCTACCCATAGCTGTTTGGTGATTATCCCAAGAATCAGAGCCAGAACAAAAGCAACTGCGGTTAGAATCCAAATCATTCCTTTACTCCTTTGTGAGCCGGCAGCAAAATCCGCATGCAGTTTTCGCAGCAAATTAATTTGTCCCCTTGATTGACCAGCTTCACCATATGCTTAGATAAACCGATGCGGCAGCCGCCGCAAATGTCTTTTTCCAATAATACCACCGGATTATCGGGATTAGATTGAAGAGCATCCCGATACAAAGCGACGGTTTCCGGGTCCAGTTCCTCCAGCAAAGCCTCTTCCTTCGCTGCAAAAGAAGCCATCTGCAGATCTGCTTTGGCCTTTTCCTGATTATATATTGTCGCCCTTTGATTAAACTGGGCCTTTAGTTCTTTTATTCTTGCCAGGGTTATCTTCTTTTCTTTTGCATAGGCAGCCAACTTATTTTGCAGATCGATAGTTTTCGCCTCGCCTAAAAGCTGATTTTCTTCCGCCTTGGCCACTTCCTGCTGGATTTCCAGCATATCCTTCAATGTCAGGCCCCGCTGGCGAATCATTCTCTCTTTTGCTTTGGCGATATCATTAGTCCACTGGGGCACATCAAGAAACAACTGATCCAATTCTTCTTTTCTCTCCTGATATTCCCGGGCCAGATGGTTCAACTGCTTTTCAGCCGCCAAAATCGCACTCTTTAAATCTCTGATCTCCCGGTAAATCGGCCCCAATTGCTTTTTGGGGTCAACTTTACTTTTTTCTCTATTGTTTTCATTCAATGCTATCAGAATTTCTATCCTGTCCATATTAGCCCTCCTTTCGGACAAATTGCTACAATGTTTGAAAAGGGTTGCCGCTAACTGAGGATACGGCAACGGTCAAATCCGGCATTTGTTCCTTTAAATAAGCTGCTACTACAGAAATCACCGGGTTTTCTGTGGCAAAGTGGCCGCCGTCCACCAGACCCAGCCCCAATTCTATAGCATGCACTCCTTCATGGTGGCTGATATCGGAAGTCACGTAAACATCGGCCCCTTTGGCTTTAGCCTCCGTCATCAAAAAAGCGCCGGCGCCGCCGCAGCAGGCTACCGTAGAGATTTGCTTTTCCCGTTCTCCGCAATAGCGGACTTGGCTTGTGCCCAGCTTTTGGGCCGTAAAGGCGGCAAACTCAACCAAAGTCATGGGCTGCTTTAAGGCACCGATCCGGCCCAGCCCGGCATAATTGATGTTTTGATTCAAGGGCTGCAGGATTTTTGTGTTTTCTATACCCAGCAACTCCGCCAATACGTCATTGACGCCATTTTTAACACAATCCAGATTGGTATGAGCGGTATATAAGGCAATGCCCCGGCGAATCAACTCCAGCACAATTCTGTCGTGGCCATAATCTTCCCGCAACTGCTTAAAAGGTTTAAAAAACGGCGTATGATGAACAAAAACCATATCCGGCTGAAAGGCAAAGGCCTCCCGGGCCGCCTGGGGCGTCAGCTCCAAGGCCATAAACAGCCTGGATACCTTTTGATCGTAGCTTCCTAAATGCAGGCCGATGGGATCCCCTTCTAATGCTAAATGAGGCGGGGCGTATTCATCGATTCGTTGACAGACTTCTCCGCAGGTATAAGACATTGCAATAACGCCTCCCCTTCTTTGATTTGTTCCTGACAGCGAAGCTTTTTTTCGTGACTTAAAGGCGAATCGGATTTAGACAATTGCCCCAACACCCGTCTCAAACCTTCGAGTCTTTGCTGTACCGCCACAGCCAAAAGCGGCGGATTTTCTGCCAAAAGCAAAGGGCCGTACTGAGCTTCCAAAGAGCTAAGGGGCTTCATTACCCCCGGCTGAGCCAAGATAATCTGGTAAAGGATGCCCCGCTCTTCCAATATCGCTTCCTTTACGATCTGCCAACCCTGCTCCTGCAAATAAACGCGGACTTGGCCGGCTTGGGTCATAGGCTGCAATAGCAAGTAAGAAAGGCTGGCCACCACTGCCGGGCTGCCTGCTAAAATCTCCAAAATGGTGCCGCCGCCCATGCCGGCAATGGCCGCAGCCATCACCTCTCCCGGGACCAGAGGTTTTAAGCCGTCACCTTTGCGAATCTCGATACTGCCGGTCAGGCCCAGAGCCTCCACATTGGCTAACGCCCTGCGGTAAGGCCCTTCCACAACCTCCACCCCTATGCCCTTTTGGATTTTACCTGATTTGACCAGGGCTGCAAGCAGGCCTGCATGATCCGTACCTATATCGGCCAAGCTGGTCAGTTCCGGCAAAAAATCCGCCAACAATGCCAACCGGCGGGACAAAGCTGTTTTCTCCTGCTGTTGCGTCTTTTGGTTAGTATTCATATTTCCAATTATACCATAATTTCTAGGAAAGAGCCAGCAGGGCAGGCCTTATCCCAGTAAGTCCAAAAGAACGGCGGCTTCCTGCTCCACCAAGTCCAGATACTGCCGGGCCCGCACACCGCTTGCTTCATAAGCAGCCACTGCCAACTGCAGAGAGTCTTGTTTTAGTCCGTAACCAATGCCCAGACCATCAGCCACCACCGGCGCAAAGCTGAAAAAATCCACGGCAGGAGCCACCACGCTGCTGGTAGACAAGGTATTATGCCTCAGCACCCGGTACCCCTCATCTTCCAGAAGGGGCAGCAAAGCTGCACGGCCTTTCATCTCTCCTATAGCCGCCAGCCCATATAAATGACGCTCCGGCCCTAGACCGGCCTGGCTTGCGGCAATACGCCTGTGGTGCTCCTGCTCCGCCTGCCGGTACTTAGCCTGCAAAAGCGGCCGCTCCAAAACGCCCTTTTCCCGTCCCGCCACATAAGAAACCACAAAATCTTTGGCTGCCGCTGAGCAAGGCCGGACGCATTCCGTACGGCCTTCATAAAAGCCCCTTACGGAAACGGATTCATATACGGACGGATAGCTTTTGGCCAACTTATAATAAGCTACCTGAAACAAAAGCTGCACAAAGGCGTCGGGATAGCAGCCTTGCTTTTTTAGCTGCTGTCTAGTGATCGTCTTTATCCCCTTCTGCGCCGTGGTCATATTTTTTAAAATTTGATCATATTCCCGCTCTTCACCCTTAAGAGCTTCCTGGGTTTCTGCCTTTAAACACCATGGCAAATACCTGGGCTTTGGCTTTACCCCCTCAAAAGCACTCTCTATAGCGTTAGCCAGCTCCAAGCTTCTGCCGATAAACCATAGCCACATACCGGCGTCGCAGCCTGCGTGCTCTAAATTCAGGCCCATGTCACCCCCGGGACCGGCGATAATCTGAACCGACTTATCAAACCAGCGGTTGCAGGACTCTCCGCCGATTAAGCGGGCACTGGATATCTCCTGGTCATCCAGGCAAATTACAAAATGAGCTTGCTCAATAGCCCCTAAGCTGTGCCGGTTTAAAGGATGCTCCATTAATTGTTGCCGGATAATAGCTGCCCTGTCCCGCTTGGCGCAAGTCATCGCCCCTATGGGATCAACAGCGGCAGGCAGGCCGGCGGAGCCGGCAGCTTGCCCTTTGATATCATGCAAAGCTTTTTGAATAGCAGCCGGCTGATAGATACGGCCTTTCTCGTCCGTCAAGGGCAAAAGGTACCAGTTGCCCCGGCAAACCACAGCGGCGCTTAAGGGGCCGGCAAGGAAGCATCGGTGCATTAAGTCTTTGCCCTTGCAGGGTATCCGGGTATAAAACATGCAGCGTAGGGTATCCATGCTCAAGGGCCCGGCTTTACCGGTCTCAACAGGAAAAGAGCCATCGGCAATTTCGCCAATGGCTGCGCAAAAACCGTAAATCAAGGCCGGCAGAGCCGGCTGGGGCCATTGGTGCTGATCCAGTTGTAAGTTGTAACTCAAATCCGTAGGCACCCGGCCCCGAAAGGCCAGATAGCTGTCGTCCCAGATGGGGCGCAGCCAGCTGCTATTGGCCGGGCGGCTTTCCTGCCAGGCCAGCAGCTCCTCCTGAAGCCGGGGACCGGCCCCGGTTGCTGCGGCAAACTCCTCCAAAAGCCGGCTGGTTTTTTGCCACTCTTCTTCACTGACTAAAGGCCTGATCATTTCCTTCAAGCTGTCACAGGCAGCCGCCAACTCCGGTACAGGCAGCCGGGGCAAGGTATAATCCCAATCAAAAACTCCCATTGATGCCTCCTCGAAAGTAATACATTTTCCCGAAAGTAGAGTCTGCCCACCTCCTCAGCGAACAGACTCCGGGTTTACTGGCTTGCTGTTTTTTATCGCTTGCTCTTGTCAAAAATCTCGCCCACAGCCCGGGGAGGATGATTATGCTTAGAGAAAAAGATCAAAAGCAGCAGAGTGAGAACGTAAGGCAAAATCAGAAAAAGATCCGTATAGTTGCTGGGCATGCCCAGCCTCAATAAGAACTGATAAACCACAGACCGGGCAAAACCGAAGAACAGGCAGACGGCAAAAGTCCGGGGGATCTTCCAGTTGCCAAAAATCAAGGCGGCAATGGAAAGATAGCCGTAACCCATATAAATGGTAGGCGAAAAAATTCCCGATACGGAATAGGCAATAAAAATACCGCCCAGACCGGATAAAGCGCCGCAAATCATGATGGCAATAAATTGAGTTTTGCCCACATCGCCGCCGGCAGCATCCAGGCTGTGGGGATTTTCACCGCAAGCTCTCAGACGCAAACCAAATTTCGTTTTATAAAGCAGATACCAGCAATATAGGGCAATAACCAAAATCACGATTTCAAAGGGATACATATTTTTAAATAAACCGCCAAAAATCGGGATTTCCGATAAAACCGGCACCGTAAACCTGGAAGAAACGCCGATCTGAAATTTGTTGGAGGCCTCGCCGGTTATAATGCCGTTAATTACGCTGGTCAAAAAGGTAGTAAGGGCCACAGCCAAAGTATTGACCACTACGCCGCTGATTACCTGCCTTGCTTTAAATTTAACGCATAAAAGCGCATGAATGATGGAAAAGAGGCTGCCGCCGATCATTCCTGCCACCATGGCGATATAAATCAAATAAGGAGAGCTGTTGCCCAGGTAAAAGCGGCTCAAAATCACGGTCATGGCGCCGACAAAGGCGCCAAAGCCTTGCAGCCCTTCCAAAGCCAGCATGACGATGCCGCTTCTTTCGCTGTAAATACCGCCGATGGCCATAATAAACAGGGGCAGGGCAAAGGATAAGCCGTCGATCATAATCGTATCCATTTATTGCACCCCCTCCTTCTTGGCTTGATCGGCCAGCCGTTCCCGCTGCCTTCTGGCCAGATACCTCATATAAGTGCCGCAGGCGCTGAACAAAAGCAGTATGCCGGTAATGACGGAAGCTATCTCCTTGGGCACTCCCACGGTGGAACTCATGTATATGCTGCCTTTTTGGAAGATGGTGATCAAAATAGAAGAAAAAATGGCGCCTATGGGGCTGATATTGCCCAGCAAGGCCACGGCGATGGAGTCATAGCCTAAGCTGGCCAGTTCTTTCGGCACGATACTGTTAAAATAGCCTACGTAATAAGTGACGCCGGCCAAACCGCCAAAAACTCCGGAAAGAGCCATGGCCAAGATGATGCTTTTGCCTACGTTGATACCGGCATATTTGGCACAATCCCGGTTTAAGCCTACAGCCTTCATCTCAAAGCCCACCACCGTCCGGTCCAGCAAAAACTTCACCAGGAAAACGCCGGCAAGGGCCAGGATAATCCCTAAAGGCAGAGTAAGCTTGGAACTGCCCCAGGTAACCCCGGTAATGCTCAGGCGGGAAGCAGCACTGCAAATCCGGGAGGAGCGGGTAATGATATCCTTATAGTAGGTATTAATGAAAAAGGCCACGATATAGCTGATAATATAGTTAAACATGATGCTGGATACCACTTCATGGATATTGAAGCGGTACTTTAAAAACCCAATTATTGCCCCGATCAAGCCGCCGGTCAGTATGCCCATCAGAATAACCAAAGGCTTGGCAAGATAGGCATTCAAACCGCTATAGCCTACAAAAACAGTGGCAATAAAACCTGCCGCCAGCATTTGGCCGGCCATGCCGATATTAAACATACCGGATTTCATGCCGATAATAATGCCTAAAGCCGCCAGCAGCATTGGCGCTAATATACCCAGGAAAGACAAGAAATCCGTGAGCATACTTTGGCCGCCGCCATAGATAGGCTTCATCATAAAACCGCTGCCCCGCAGGAAGCCGGTCATAGCCGTGGCCGGGTTTTTACCTAAAACAAGCAGCAAAGCAGAAGCCGCAATGATCGTCAATATTATCGATACTACGGGGATGGCGAATTGGGAGAGCCGGTCATCATCCAAAGCGTTGATTATTCTGCCCCCCAGGCCATTGCCGGGGACTCTCTCTTTTTTAGCGTTCAAGATTTCACCCCCATCATATATTCTCCTACCTGGTTGGTGGTTAGCTCCTCTGCAGGTGAAATCTTTTGCAATTCTCCATTATAGATGACGCCGATGGTATCGGCCAGGCTCATCACCTCGTCCAGCTCCAAGGAGATCAGGAGCACGGCCTTGCCTTTATCCCGCTCCCGTAAAATATGTTTTTGGATATTTTCAATAGCGCCGATATCCAGGCCCCGGGTGGGCTGAACAAAAATCATCAGTTCCGACTCCAGGGAGATCTCCCGGGCAACAATGGCTTTTTGCTGATTGCCGCCGCTCATGGAGCGGGTGATGGTTTTGGCCCCCTGGCCGCTGCGAATATCGTATCGGTCAATCAGCTCTTCGGCAAACTTCTGAAAACCTTCCCGTTTCAGGATACCTTTCTGAGAAAAGGGCTCACGATAATATCTTTTAATGGCAAGATTATCTTCCAGGCTGAAATCCAGTATTACCCCAAGCCTTTGCCGGTCCTCGGGGATATAGGACATCCCATCTTCCGTGCGGCGGCGAATACTCTCGTCCGTGATCTCCTTACCTTTCAGCTTGATTGCGCCTTTTTGGGGCTTAATCAATCCTGCTATGGCGTCGGCAATCTCTATCTGGCCATTGCCGGAAACGCCGGCAATAGCAAATATCTCACCCCGCCGGATAGAAAAGGTGACATTTTTGACCACATCGAACTTGTCCTCATTGCGGACAGTCAGATCCTCCACTTCCAAAAGCACTTCCCCGAAATTGGCGGGGCTCTTCTCCTGCTCGAAAACCACTTCCCTGCCCACCATTAAATTGGCCATTTCCTGGGTAGTGGTCTCGTTTACATTTAGGACCTTTACTAATTTTCCCCGGCGCAAAATGGCGCAACGGTCGGCAATCCGCTTGATTTCCTCCAGCTTATGGGTGATTAAAATAATAGTCTTGCCCTTATTGCGCAATTCCTCCATGATATCCAGAAGGTATTGAATCTCCTGAGGCGTTAAAACGGCGGTAGGCTCGTCAAAAATCAGAATCTCAGCTTCCCGGTAAAGCATTTTCAAGATCTCTACCCGCTGCTGAATGGAAACATTAACGGTCTCCACCACCTGGCAGGGGTCTACCTCCAGGCCGTAAGCCTTTGATAATTCCCGGATTTTCTCCTGGGCGCCTTTACAGTCTACATAGGGAATGAAGCCGCCGATTTTCTTAATAGGTTCGATTCCTAAAATAATATTCTCCGCTATGGTATAGTTATCAACCAGTTTAAAATGCTGGTGGACCATCCCGATATTGAGGGCAGCCGCTTCGTTGGAGGAGGACAGCTTTACTTTCTCTCCCCGTACCAGAATCTCCCCTTCATCCGGTTCATACATGCCGAAAAGCATACTCATCAATGTGGATTTTCCGGCGCCATTTTCCCCTAAAAAAGCAAAAATTTCGCCTTTCTTGATCCCGATGGATATATCGTCATTGGCCACAATGCCGGGGAATCTTTTGGTAATATGTCTCATTTCCACAATGTATTCGCTCATGTATCCTCCCTATGTGAGAAAACTAGTACTGTGTGTCAGCTAAAACTTGTCAGTGATCGGCGAGAATTTTTTTTGTCAGACAAGGCGGAGGAAGGAGGCATACCCGCAGCGGTTTCTCCGAACTCAATCTGCTATCCGATGTTGCTTAGGGCGCAGATGTATGGCGACTGACGACAACGCCGGTTCTGCGAACTCAATCTGCTATCCGAAGTTACTTCGGGCGCAGATGTCTGACGAAAAAAAGGCCGGCGAGCAGTAAAGTTTTAGCTGATACATAGTACCAAAATAAACCATATCCCCCTTTAGTCGCCCGCAAATGGCAGGGGCTAAAGGGGGACAGGCATCCCCTTCGCTTCTCAATTAAGCAAAGCAGATGGCGGTTTCCAGGGACACTTCAATCATCTCATCCAGGCTTTCCTGGCGTTCTTTGGCTGAAAGGGCTTCCCCGGTAAACAAATGATCGGTAACGGTCAGGATGCTCAGGGCTTTTTTCTTGGCATAAGCAGCAGTGAGGTAAAGCCCGGCGGTTTCCATCTCCAGGGCTAAAATACCCATGCGCTGAAAACGGGAAGCCATGTTGTCCTGAGCGTAGTAAAACACGTCGGAGCTGAACACCGGTCCCACAACCGTCGATATCTGCTTTTCTTCGGCAGCGGCTACCGCCTTGCGCAGCAAGGTATAATCTGCCGTGGGCGCCAAGATGCCGGGGAAATCATATTGAGCGGCAAAATTAGAGTCGGTGGATGCGGACATGGCAATGACCACATCCCGCATTTTGATATTTTCTCCAATACCGCCGGCGGAGCCTACCCGGATGATCCCTTCCACATCATAAAAATGGTAGAGTTCATAAGCGTAAAGCCCCATGCTGGGGATGCCCATGCCGCTGCCCATAACGGAAACAGCTTTACCTTTATAGGTGCCGGTAAAGCCCAGCATATTGCGGATTTCATTGAAGCAAACAGCATTCTCTAAAAAATTTTCCGCTATGTACTTAGCCCGCAGCGGATCGCCGGGCATCAGGACAATTTTGGCGATATCGCCGGGCTTGGCGGAGTTGCAGGCCGAATTATGAGGCGTAGGTGTACTCATCTTCGTTGACCGTCCTTATGTTTTTTCTATGGGATATTTTACAGGCCGGGGAAATTGTCGGGGGCCTGTTCGTTGAAGTTGGCGGCGGGAACAATGCTGCCGGCTTTCAGCAGATCATAAGCCTCTTTCAGTTTGGCTAAAGTATCTTCAGAAAGCTGGTGCCGGCCTTCGGCGCTGACATAGCCCGTGGAATCCGTATCGGCGCCCAAAACTACGTTCTGGCCCTTGAAGGTGCCGTTATAGATTTCTTCCAGTTGCCTCTCAACGTTGCTGTGCATTACTTTGAGGCCGGAGGTCAGCATAATGTTTTTGTCGCCTTTGGCACCGTCGTCGTACTGGTCTACGTCACAGCCTACCAGCCAGACATTGTCGGCTTCCTTGGCGGCGGCAAATACGCCGTTGCCGGAAGCGCCGGCGGCCACGAAGAGCACATCCACGCCTTGATCGATCAGAGCAGCGCCTACTACCTTGCCGGTAGCCTCATCGGCAAAGGCGCCGATGTAGTTGCCGCCCACGTTTTTACCGGTAACATCGGTGCCGGCGTAAGAAGGCAGCTCCAGGTATTCAGCGGCGGAACCAAAATGCTTGTTGGCATAGTTGACGCCGGACATGAAGCCATACTGATAGTTAACATTGGAAGGATAAGCGATACCGTTGACTACAGCCACTTTACCGGTTTTGCTTTCCAAAGCGGCAGCAATGCCGGCGAAGAAACCGCTTTCTTCTTCCCTAAACAGCATGGAGTAAACGTTGTCCAGCTCTACGGTGTTGCCCTCGGCGTCCGTGGGAGCCGTGTCTACCAGAATGATTTTTTTGTCGGGGTTGTCGGCGGCAATAGAGCCGGCAGCGGCAAACTGGAAGCCGGGCAGCACTAATACGTCATAGTTGGCAATAACGTCGGCTACGGCGTCCAGAACCTTGCTGACATCCGGCTCTTTGATGGCGTCAACCTTGACTTCAGGATGGTTTTTTTGGAAAGCCAGAATACCATTATAGCAGTCTTGGCCAAAAGATCCGTCGTCAACACCGGAGGTGGTGACAATACCGACTTTCAGGGGCGTACCTTCACCGGCAGGTTCCGTAGCGCCGCTGGGCTCAGTGGGGTTGGTAGGAGCCGGCGTACCGCCGCCGCAGGCAGCTATGCTGAACAGCAGCATAAAAGCCAGTACACAAGATACCATCACTTTCATTCGATTCATTTTAAATCCTCTCCTCTTTTCAATCCTTTTTTATTAGTAAAGCCGCCTTTCCCTCCGGGTTTTCGCCCGGATCAGCGAAAAAGTGCAGCGATACTTTTGTCATATGGGGGATAGCAAATCCCCTTCTCGGTAACGATGGCCGTAATCAGGCTGTGATCCGTCACGTCAAAAGCCGGGTTATAGCATTTGACGTCTTTTAATGCCATAGGCTCCTTATAGAACTTTTCCCGGATCTCAGCCGGATCCCGCAGCTCAATTTCAATATCCTCACCGGTTTTGCAGGATAAATCAAAAGTGGAAGTAGGGCCCAGCACATAAAAGGGGATATTGTAATGTTTAGCCAAAATCGCTACGCCGCTGGTGCCGATTTTATTGGCGGCGTCGCCGTTGGCCGCCACTCTGTCGCAGCCCACAAAGCAAGCCTGAATCCAGCCGTTTTTCATCACTATGCTGGCCATGTTGTCACAAATAAGAGTAACATCAATGCCGGCTTTATGGAGCTCATAGCTGGTCAGCCGGGCCCCTTGCAAAAGGGGTCTCGTCTCGTCGGCAAAAACCCGGAACTCCATGCCCCGCTCTTTGCCTAAAAGCAGAGGCCCCAAAGCTGTGCCGTAGCGAGAGGTGGCCAAAGGACCGGCATTGCAATGAGTGAGAATGCCATCTCCATCCTTGATCAACGTCAGGCCATGCTCAGAAATAGCCAGGCACATTGCCACGTCTTCATCATGGATCTTTTGGGCTTCCTCTCTCAAAAGGCCCACAATCTCCTCAATGCTTTTATGGGAATTGGCCGTCACCACTTTTTCCATGCGGTTTAAAGCCCAACTTAAATTAACCGCTGTGGGCCGGGAGGAGTTTAAATACTCTTTCTGTCGCTGAAACTCCGCCAGAAAGCCGGCATAATCCGCGGCTTTAATCTGCCGGGCCAGGCAATAAATGCTATAAGCCGCACAAATGCCGATGGCCGGCGCCCCCCTCACCTTTAGCTGGAAAATGGCGTCGTACATATCCTCAGCCTTATTCAACGTCAAATAAACAGTATCGTTGGGCAGCCTGGTTTGGTCGATAATCACCACGGCGGCGCCGTCTTCGCTTAAAGCCACATTATTGATATGGGTAACTTGCCGCAAAGCTTCCGTCATTGCCTTAACTCCTTTTTGTGTTGTTGATGTCGAATGATGCATGTCGAATGCTGCAATAATAGTTGATCACTGCCGCTGCCGGACAGCGCCTGTTGCTGTTAATTGTTCAGATAACCACCGTCCACCACCAAAAGATGGCCGTTAACATAACGGGAAGCCTCCGAGGCCAAAAACACCACAGGCCCCATCATATCTGCCGGGCTGCCCCAGCGGCCCATGGGAATCTGCTGGGTCAGGCTGGCCGTCAGCTCTCTTTGCTGCCGCAGCCCTGCCGTATTGTCCGTCACCATATAGCCGGGAGCTATGCCGTTGACATTGATGCCATATTTGGCCCATTCATTGGCCAGGGCTTTCGTAATCCCCGCCACGGCGTGCTTGCTGGCCACATAAGCGGAAACGCTGTTGCCGCCTTTTATGGATTGCACGGAACAAACATTGATGATTTTGCCGCCGCCCTGCCGGATCATGGCTTTGCCAATCTCCTGGCTTAGGAAATAGAGAGATTTGACATTAACGTCCATGACCAGGTCGAAATCCCCTTCACTGTATTCCTCAGCAGGCCTAACGGGGGTAACGCCGGCATTATTAACCAGTATATCAATGCGGCCAAAGGCTGCAATAGCTTGGGCTGCCAAATCTTTTACCGTCTTCGGGGAAGACAAATCCCCCCGCACCCAGGCAAAGCTGCTGCCGGCTTCTTTGACCAGTTCTTCCGTCCCGGTCATTTCCTGCCTGCCCAAAGCTACGATATCCGCTCCGCTTTGAGCCAAGGCAACAGCCATGGCCTGGCCTAAGCCCTTATTGGCGCCGGTAACCAGGGCAATCTTATCTCTTAACGAAAAATCCGCCGCCGGAAAATCCATGCTTTGTCCTCGACTTTCTAAATCTTTAGCCTCGTATTTTAACCTTGGTCATCTAGTCCAGAGGCGGCAGGAAAAAATCATCTTCATGGAAAGCGGGTGCTACAATACAGGAGACCAGAACAAAGCTGCCCTCCTTGAGCCGGGTGGTCTGCCAAACCCCTTCGGCAACGACTAAATGGAAAGCTTCACCCTTATCTGGCCGGGCCCCCAAAAGCAGTTCCTTTTCCGCCTCCGGCTTATGGCCTTTGCCCCCCTGGAGCATCACCAGGCTGCCGCCGCAGTGCCAGGTCCAGACCTCCGGTGAGGTAAGCTTATGCCAGCAGGAAACCTCATCGCCTTGCAGCAGATAATAGATCAGGCTGCAAGCGCCCCGGTCCCCTTTATACGGCTGAGGCAAGCCCTTCTGAGGCAAAACCATATCTGAAGTCCAGATGTGGCGGTACCAGCCGCCCTCATAATGGGGCTCCAGCTTTAATGTGTCAATCCAATATTGAGCATTACCGGTATTGCAGGCGTTGGCCGTATTATATTGGACATCAGCCATCTTACATCCTGCCAACAATTTCTGCCAGAAGGCCGGTAAACTTCTTGCCCGCCTGATTGGCTACCTCAATGACCTCTTCGCCGGTGAGAGGCACATCCAAAATACCGGCGGCTAAGTTGGTCACGCAGGATATGGCCAGCAAATTCATACGGCAATGACTGGCCACAATAGCTTCCGGTACCGTAGACATACCTACCACGCTGGCGCCTAGCTGCTTAAACATCCGAATCTCCGCCGGCGTCTCAAAGCTGGGGCCGCTATAGCCCAAATAAATCCCTTCGTGGAGGGTTATGCCCATATCCTTGGCCGTAGCCTTGGCCAAAGCGGTCAGGTCCCGAGAATAGGTTCTCGTCATATCAGGAAAGCGGGTGCCGAAAGCATCTTCATTGGGGCCGATCAAAGGGTTGGCTCCCATATAATTAATATGATCCGTGATGACCATCAGGTCACCGGGATCAAAATCAGGGTTTAAACCGCCGCAGGAATTGGTGAGAATCAAAGTGCCGATTCCCAAGGCTTTCATCACCCGCACAGGATAGGTAACCTGCTGCATGGTGTATCCTTCATAATAATGGAATCTGCCTTGCATACACAAAAGGGTTTTGCCTTTCATCCGGCCGATAATCAGCCGGCCTTTGTGGCCCGGAGCTGTGGAGCGGGCAAAATGAGGGATTTCCTCATAAGGGATGGAGCAGGCCTCTTCCAACTGCTCACCCAGCGCCCCCAAACCAGATCCCAATACCAAACCGATTTCCGGCTGTAAGCTTGTCTTAGAACGGATAAACGAGACAGTCTCTTCTACTTTTTTTTGCAGCATATCTGTCCTCCTATTTTTGCCTATGCACTTTATTTATCTGTCATTCTTGTTCTGATTTTACCATTTTTACAAACAAGTCACAACCTAAATCTTTCTTTGACACTCAAAGCTTATACGTATGCGCTTATATAGGTTGGCAGACCTAAGGAAATTTCATGCAAAATTTAATTTGTTGATTCATGTATAAAAGTAATTGACAAAGGATTAGTCATTTGCTAAAATAACATGCGTCGGCTTAAGAACACGGTTTGCCTTGGTAGCTCAGTCGGTAGAGCAGAGGACTGAAAATCCTCGTGTCGGTGGTTCGATTCCGCCCCAAGGCACCATCTTCTTCCTTCGAAAGTAAATGCGGAAGTGGCTCAGTGGTAGAGCATCGCCTTGCCAAGGCGAGGGTCGCGAGTTCGAATCTCGTCTTCCGCTCCAGTTTTCTCCCCCGGCCATTAGGTCGGGTTCATTTTACCGGCACAGCCGGATATATATGGTGCGATGGCGAAGTGGTAACGCTGCGGCCTGCAAAGCCGCCATTCGTCGGTTCAAATCCGACTCGCACCTCTAAAAAAAACCCCGTCAGGTATGGTCTGGCGGGGTTTTGGTTTTGCGGATAATCCACTTTGTAACCCACTTTTGCTTTTTAACCTGAGTTCCTGCAAAATTACACCTTGGCGCAAGGGGCCAGCAGACAAAATTGCAGGTTTAAAGTGGATCGTTTCTCTATCCTAACTTCCCGCAAAATTAAACCATACAGCGAAAAAAGTCAATAAAACCGGAAAATAATAATAATTAGTGTGTACAAATGCCTTTAATGTATGGTATAATTAAACCATACGTCTG
>JBCFAO010000039.1:0-39642 GCA_038562165.1 Clostridiales bacterium
CTTAACTAGCATTCCTCTTGCCTTGTTATCTGACTGGGCTTGTTTGCCTTGCTCTTTTTTGCTCTCGCCTCTCCTCTTATTTTCTTTTCACCTTCCTATTGACAATTCTTAGCTGGACTTTAAGCTTTAGCTTTTCCTTATTTCTTACTCCTTCATGCAACCCCTTGCATTTATTACCTTGCTTTATTACCTTGTTAAAGCTTGCCGGCCATTTGCCTAAACAGTATGCAGTACCCAGAGGCAGTGTCCGGTGGCAGTACCAGGCGGCAATGTCCGGAGGCAGTGCCGGCAGTTATGCTCAAAATTGCAGGTTTGTAAGAGGGCACTGAAAAAGCACCACTTTTATGAGACAAAAGGTTTACTTCTTCTAAATTCGCCGAAAGAGGAAGAACCATTTGGTGAAAGTTGAAGAAGAAAAAGCGCTCAGTGCGCTGCTGCTAGTTCCTTTAATCGGATAATCCTCTTCACATTGGCCACAAATGCCGTGAAGTACATTTGGATTTGCATACCAAATAAGCCCACATACTTGCAGCGTGTAAGACCATGCACTTGTTTCAACTCGGCGTTTTTTGCCTCGATCTTGTAGCGTTCCTTTAGCCGTTTGTTAAAATATTCCGTTTGCTCAAAAGCATATTGCCTTTGGTGGGTGTCTCCGGAAATCTTAAGACAATAGGATTTCCTTTTGGCTCCGCTTTTGCAGCAGGTTCCATAGTGCGGGCATTTCTTGCAGGTTTTCACACTGAACCAGTAGATATAATACTGACTACCGTTTTTATGTTTCCGGATCTCACAACGTATCGCTAAATGACCTTGCGGACACTGCATTGTACCGGCGTCTTTATTGTAGATGAACCCCTTGTCTCTGGGGTGTCCGTTGGTCACCGCTGCACTTAAACGGGAGATGAGTTTGATGTCCCGCTCTTCACAGTACTCAATATTGCTTTTGCTGGAATAGGCTTTGTCTCCAATGACCTCCTCAACCTTCACCCCGTTTTTTACCGTTTTTTCAATCAGGCTTTGCAGTCTAGTGGTATCCGGTTCCTGACCAGGGGTGACCTCAATAGCGGTGATCAGCCGTTCATCGGTCATGGCGAGATGGTTTTTGTAGCCGAAGAAACTGCTGTCTTTACTTTTATGGCCTGTCTTTGCCTCCGGGTCATAGCCGGATTGAATGTTTTTGATCTGGTCACCCTCCAACATTTTCGCTATACTATCCCTCAGCTTCCAGGTAGTTTTGCTTTCCAGCCGCCCTTCAAGAACCTCTGCCAACGCTTTGGTATAACGGATTTCTTCCTCAACTTCTGCGGTTTCCAAGGGCTTCTCCGGAAAATATTTGGCCAGCTCCGGTTGCGTTTTGTAGACTTCCTTTCGCAGAGCCTTTGCTAATCTTCTCAATACTTGAGTTGGTGTCTCCCGGTTTGCCTTGCTGTGAGTGTGAGTAGAATCTACGATGACGGACTGGGACTTGATCAAGTCCTTCTCGATAGCTTGCTGGATCGTTTCTCCCAGCATTTCTTCCAGGATATCTTCATTGATCCGTGTCTTTCTGAATTTCGTCAACAAACTCGGGTCAATCGTTCCTTCTTCCGGCTGAAGTCCCACAAAATATTTGTAGGCCATGTTATAGCTAAGGTCTCTAACCAGCACTTCATCGGAAAGATCGTAGAGTCGCTTTAAGAAAAGGAGCTTGAACATCATTTCCGGCTCTTTGGCTGGCCGGCCGAAATGCTCGCAGTATTGCTCTTTCAGCATAGGATTGACAAAGCTGAAATCTACATTTTCCTTTATCTTTCTCAGAAAATGATCCGGGGGGATAACCAGATCATAAATTCCCGCATATTCGGATAGACATAGCTGGGTTCCATTCCTTAGCATCGATTCCACTTTCTTTCCTTCTGATTTATTACTAAAATTATACCATATTTTAATGACTTTTTCAGTGCCCTCGGTTTGTAACCCACCCGATGGCTTTTGTGCAAAATTGCAAGTTTGTAGCCGGCGTCCGGCCATTTTGAGCAAAAGTGCAAGTTTGTTGCCCTTTGGCTGCTCTAAAATAGGCGGGCTATTCCGACTCCAACACTAGATACAGTCAAAAAGCATTTTCAAGTCCATTAACGCTTTATTCGAACACGGACAAACCTGCAATTTTGCACATTTCCGCTGTTCGGATTCAACAAACCTGCAATTTTGCACATTTCCGCTGTTCCGGTTCAACAAACCTGCAATTTTGCTCAGCCGGCGCCCTAGCAGCCATTACTGCCCTTTTCAACTTGCCCTTTCACTGCCGCCAATCAGGCAACTCAGGCCACTCAGCCAATCAGGCAAACCATAACAACATTCCTACGTCCTTTTCGCCCTGTTAACAAAAATGAGCGCTCCCCACCTTCTGGTGAGAGAACACTCATCGATTGATCAGCGACCCCGGACTTGCCGGACCTGAGGTGCCGGACCTTCTCCTGAGTGATAGTCAGCCCGTGCGCATAGCACTTCCTTGCAGCTATCAGTATTTAGTTGGCTTGGATTTAGTTGACTTGAATTTCGTTTCGGAGGCTGCGGTGCATTCGCACTTCCTTGCAGCTATCAATATTTAGTCGGCCTGGCTTTCATTTCGGATACTGCGGGGAGAATGCCTGATTGAACTAATTGAGGCCAATCCGCCTGCGCCCGCTTCCAAAGTGAAAGTGTACGCTTTCACCTACCGCCTAAATATTAAAGAAAAAATCCCTATTAGTCAAGAAGATTCAGCCGGTTGCAAACGTTGGCTTTTGGCCGGCAGGGCCTGCGCCTAAACCCTCTTTCTGGATTGCGCTTGCTCTCAACTTATGCTTAACTCAGGTTAAACTTCTCCTCCTATAATAGCAGAAATGCCGGAAAAAATCAATCGCCTGAAAAAGTTTTTTGTTGTCAGAAAAATATTTTTTAGTTGCCTCTTGAATTCCCGATTTTTTATGATATATTAAGGCTAAAGGGTTTAATCGGGACAGATAAGGGGGTACGTATGGAAGCCAGAAGAAAGCTGCGCATTGATTTTCTTAGCCGGCTTGCCAAAGGACTAGCTCTTCAGTTTGGCAGTGATTGTGAGGTACTGATTCATGACCTCACCACCGATGATCCGGAAAAAACTATCGTCGTCATTGAAAACGGCCATGTGACCAACAGAAAAATTGGCGACGGCCCTTCCCACATCGTTTTGGAGGCCTTGGAAGCTTTAAAAAATTCAGCAGACCTGGAAGATAAGTTAGCCTACCTTTCCAAGACTCACGATGGCCGCATTCTGAAATCCAGCACAATTTACATTCGGGATGAGGACAATAACGTCACCGGGATTTTATCATTAAACTATGATATTACTCACCTGTTGGTGGCGGAAAAAGCGCTTACCGCTTTGGTGGGCCAGGCCGAAGAGGCCATTACCAAGGAACCGGAGTGGATTCCCCAAAATGTCAACGAGCTGTTGGATGAATTGATCAGCCAGTCCGTAAACATCACCGGCAAACCCGTAGCCTTGATGACGAAAGAAGACAAAGTTCAGGCCATTCAGTATCTCAACAAGGCCGGAGCCTTTCTGATCACCAAGTCCGGGGATAAAATCGCGAAGCACTTCAATATCTCAAAATATACGCTTTACAGTTACATGGATGCCGCACTCAAGGAAGAAGAAAGCAACTGAGGCGCCGCAAAGCATCAGGCGCCTGATGTACTAAAGGAGGCCTGTCCCATGGAAAAAATGAAATGGGAGTTCAATCACTTGCCGAAAACCTCGGATCCCTATTTATCTTTAATGTCCGAAGAGGAAGTCCGCAAAGCCCAGGCTTTTCACAGCACCATCCCTGCCTATGAGCCTACTCCCCTGGCCCATTTATCGCAAATGGCCAAATATTTGGGATTGAAGGATCTTTTCGTTAAAAATGAGGCTTTTCGTTTCGGCCTTAATTCATTCAAAGTTTTAGGCGGCTCTTATGCCATCAGCCGTTTTATTGCGCAAAAGACCGGCCGTTCGGAAATGAACTACGAGGATTTGACAGCGCCGGAATTAAAAGAGCAATTAGGGCAATTTACCTTTTTCTCCGCCACCGACGGCAATCACGGCCGGGGTGTGGCCTGGGCCGCCAAGCGTCTGGGCCAAAAAGCAGTGATCTACATGCCCAAAGGCTCCACTCAGCCCAGGCTGCAGCATATTCTGGACGAAGGAGCTACCGCCACTATTGAAGAAGGCAACTACGACGATTGCGTCCGTATGGCCGCCGCCGAATCCGCCAAAACGCCAAACAGTGTGGTAATCCAGGATACGGCTTGGGAAGGCTACGAAGAAATTCCCGCCTGGATCATGCAGGGATACGGCACTATGGCCATTGAAGCCGACTTGCAACTGCAGTTGGCGGGGGTCAGGAAACCAACCCATATTTTCGTCCAAGCCGGCGTAGGCTCTATTGCTGCGGCGGTTCAAGGCTATTTCGTCAACCGCTATCCCCAGGATCCCCCCAAGGTCATCATCGTCGAGGCCCAGGCAGCGGACTGCATCTACCGGGGAGCGGTAGCCGGTGACGGCAAATATCGCGTCGTTGACGGCGATATTCAGACCATCATGGCCGGCCTGGCTTGCGGTTCTCCCAATATTCTAGCCTGGGACATCCTCAAGAATCACAGCACCTGCTTCCTTTCCTGCCCTGACTGGATCAGCGCCAGAGGTATGCGGATGCTGGGGGTTCCTTTAAAGGGCGATCCCGTTGTAATCTCCGGCGAATCCGGCGCCGTCAATATCGGCGCCATCAGCGCTATTATGGAATTCGAGGAATATCAGGAGCTGCGCCAGGCCTTGGGCCTGGACAAAAACTCCGTAATCCTGACCTTTTCCACGGAAGGCAACACCGACCCCTACTTCTACCGCAGTATCGTCTGGGACGGCAAGTACCCGGCCCAGGAATAACAAAAAAAGAAATGGAGGAATCATCATGGATTTTCAAAAAATTAAAGCTGCTGCCGAAAATTACCGTCCCCAAATGACCAAGTTTCTGAGAGAGCTGGTAGTTATTCCCGGGGAAAGCGCCGGCGAAGAAGGCCATGTCCGCCGCATCGAAAAAGAAATGAAGGATCTGGGCTTCGACAAAGTGGAAGTGGACGGCCAGGGCAATATCCTGGGCTACATGGGCACCGGCGAAAAACTCATCGCCTTCGACGGCCATATTGACACCGTAGGTCTGGGCGAACTGAGCAACTGGACCTTTGACCCCTATGAAGGCTACGAAAGCGATACGGAAATAGGCGGCCGGGGCACCTCGGACCAGTTAGGCGGCATCGTTTCCGCCGTTTACGGCGCCAAGATCATGAAGGATCTGGGCCTGCTCAATGACAAATACACCGTATTGGTAACGGGCACCGTTCAGGAAGAAGACTGCGACGGTCTCTGCTGGGAATATATCATTAAAGAAGGCAAAATCCGGCCGGAATTTGTGGTGTCCACCGAGCCTACTGACGGCGGCATCTACCGGGGCCAGCGGGGCCGCATGGAGATCCGGGTAGACGTTAAAGGTGTATCCTGCCACGGTTCCGCTCCTGAGCGGGGCGACAACGCCATCTACAAAATGGCTGAAATCCTCCTGGAGATCAAGGCCCTCAACGAAAACGACGCCGCCGACGGCACGGAAATCAAAGGCCTGGTCAAGATGCTGGACGAAAAGTACAATCCCCAGTGGAAGGAAGCCAATTTCCTGGGCCGGGGCACCATTACCACCTCCGAAATCTTTTTCACCAGCCCTTCCCGCTGCGCCGTAGCCGATTCCTGCGCCGTCTCTTTAGACCGCCGCATGACTGCCGGCGAAACCTGGGAAAGCTGCCTGGAAGAAATCCGCAACCTGCCCGCCGTGAAAAAATACGGCAGCGATGTAAAGGTCAGCATGTACCAATATGACCGGGCCTCCTGGACCGGCTGCGTTTATCCCATCGAGTGCTATTTCCCCACCTGGGTTATTCCCGAGGATCATCAGGTAACCAAGGCTCTCCATGAAGCCTATACCAATCTTTACGGCGAAAGCCGCCTGGGCAGCCCCGAGACCATTGCTACCCGCAAAGACCGGCCCCTGGTAGACAAATGGACCTTCTCCACCAACGGCGTTTCCATCATGGGCAGAAACGGCATTCCCTGCATCGGTTTTGGCCCCGGCGCCGAAGCTCAGGCCCACGCCCCCAACGAAAAAACCTGGAAAGACGATCTGGTGGTTTGCGCCGCCGTCTACGCCGCCCTGCCTTCTATCTATACAAAGTAAAAAGCAAAATATACAAGTAAAAAGCAACGCTTGAAAATGGCCAAAGAGGAAAACGAAAAGGAGAAAGAGCATGAGTAATTTAAAGCCCTTTATTGACAAATTGAACGGTTTAACCTTTGACCAAATGTATCAAAACGACTTTTTCCTCACCTGGGAAAAAACCCGGCAGGAGCTGGACGCCGTATTTACGGTAGCCGACGCTTTGCGTCACCTGCGGGAAAACAATATCTCCACCAAAGTCTTTGACAGCGGCCTGGGCATCTCCCTTTTCCGGGATAATTCTACCCGCACCCGCTTCAGCTTTGCCTCTGCCTGCAATTTGCTGGGCCTTGAGGTTCAGGACCTGGACGAAGGCAAATCCCAGATTTCCCACGGCGAGACGGTCCGGGAAACTGCCAACATGGTTTCCTTTATGGCCGACGTCATCGGTATCCGGGACGACATGTACATTGGCAAGGGCAACGCTTACATGCATGAGTTTATGGACGCCGTCACCGAAGGTCATAAAGACGGTGTGCTGGAGCAGCGGCCCACTTTAGTCAACCTGCAGTGCGATATCGATCATCCCACTCAGGCTATGGCCGACATGGCTCATATCATTCATCATTTCGGCGGCGTGGAAAACTTAAAGGGCAAGAAGATTGCCATGTCCTGGGCTTATTCTCCCTCCTACGGCAAACCCCTCTCCGTACCCCAGGGCGTAGTTGGCCTGATGACCCGCATGGGCATGGATGTGGTTTTAGCTCATCCCGAAGGCTACGAGATCATGAGCGAAGTGGAAGAGGTCGCCCGGCAAAACGTCAAAGAAAACGGCGGCAGTTTCACCAAGACCAATAGCATGGCCGAAGCCTTCCAGGATGCGGACATTGTTTATCCCAAGAGCTGGGCGCCTTTTTCTGCCATGGAAAAACGGACCAACCTCTATGCCGCAGGAGACAACGAAGGCATCAAGGCTTTGGAAAAAGAGCTGCTGGCTCAAAATGCCCAGCATAAAGATTGGGAATGCACCGAAGAAATGATGGCCAAAACTAAAGACGGCAAGGCTCTCTATCTCCACTGCCTGCCGGCGGATATCACCGGCGTCAGCTGCAAAGAAGGCGAAGTAGCCGCTTCCGTCTTTGACCGCTACCGGGTACCCCTCTACAAAGAAGCCAGCTATAAGCCTTATATCATTGCGGCCATGATCTTCCTCAGCAAGATCAAGAATCCTCAGGAAGTGCTGCAAGCCCTGGAGCAAAAAGGCATTCTGCGTAAAACTCTCTAAAATCATCGTACGCTCATAAAACCTGACGGCGCATAAGGCGAAATTCTCTCAGGCAAGAGCATGAGTAAACTATCTGCAAAAGCAAGAAAAAAATGCAAAACAAAGGGTAGGTCAGCCACAGCGAACGTTCGCAGCCGTCTAAATATCCATATAGAATAACTTCATTCAAAATTTTAGACGGCGAGAAGTGAGTGCGGCTGATTGGCCCTTTGAGCCAAACCTTTCTTGCTTGTTTCCAAAATGTTTACTCATGCTCTTGTTGCGGGATTTCCTTGCGCCGCCGGGTTTTTTATTTCTCAATAAACTAGAGAAAGGACGGTTTCCATGTCAAAACGCATTGTCATCGCTTTGGGGGGCAACGCCCTGGGCAATAGTTTAAAAGAACAGTTTGCCGCCGCCCAGAATACGGCCAAGGCTATTGCCGACCTTATTGAAGAAGGTCATCAGGTGGTGGTTGCTCACGGTAACGGTCCCCAAGTCGGTATGATCAATCTGGCCATGTCGGAGCTTACCGCTAAAGATCCGGACAAATATCCCCCTACTCCCCTCAGTGTCTGCGGCGCCATGAGCCAGGGCTACATCGGTTACGATCTGCAAAACACCCTGCGGACGGAGCTTCTGGACAGGGGCATCCGCAAAGAAATTTCCACTCTCATTACGCAAGTAGCTGTGGACCCTGAGGATCCGGCTTTTAAGCAGCCCACAAAACCCATCGGCCGCTTTATGACCCATGAGGAGGCTCTCAAGTTCCAGGAAGAGGGCTATGCCATTATGGAGGATGCCGGCCGGGGCTGGCGCCGGGTGGTGGCCTCACCTAAGCCCCGGGAAATTATTGAGATCGGTTCCATCGGCGCTATGGTCAGCAGCGGCCATATCGTCATCGCCTGCGGCGGTGGCGGTATTCCGGTGATTCATCAAGGCAACCGGTTAAAAGGCATCCCTGCCGTTATCGACAAGGATTTCGCCAGCTGCCGTCTGGCCCAGGACCTGGACGCCGACTACCTGATCATCCTTACTGCCGTAGAGAAGGTAGCCATCAATTTCGGCAAGCCCGACCAGCAGTGGCTGTCCCAGCTAACTACGGTGGAAGCCCGCAAGCTCATTGGCGAAGGCCATTTTGCTCCCGGCTCCATGCTGCCGAAAGTGGAAGCGGCGGTGGAATTTGCCAGCTCTAAACCCGGCCGCCGGGCCCTTATCACCTTGCTGGAAAAAGCCAAGGAAGGCATCGCCGGCCGCACCGGCACCGTGGTCTGCGATTAAAACGCCGCCATTGATTTCTTTAGCTTATCGATAATCAGGCCTGCCATAGTTGCTCAGGCCTGCACAAAGACTGTGCAGGCCTTTTTTTCGCAAATTTATTGGAGTTCAAATTGCTTCATTTCACTATTTCACTTGACCCAAGTGAAATACGGTGATATAATTGTGTAAAAGTGAAATAGGGGTGAAATCATGCGCGAAAACAGCAACACGGAATATAAGCGGGAATACACACCTGACATCAAAAAAGAGGTAATTGCTTTCGCTAATTCCGGCGGCGGTGTGATCCATGTCGGGCGTGATGATAATGGAAAGCCTTATCCTATGACCGATATAGATGGAACTTTGACACAAATCACAAACAGTATCCGTGACAGTATTTTGCCTGATGTGACGATGTTTGTGGCTTATGAAGTCAACGAAACTGGCATCATCATCACGGTACAAGAGGGTACACACAAGCCCTACTTCCTGCCGGAAAAAGGCCTGAAACCAGCCGGCGTCTATGTGCGGCAGGGAGCATCCAGTGTTCCTGCCAGCTTCGAGCAAATCCGCGAAATGATTAAATTGACAGACGGTGACAAGTTTGAAGCCGCACGTTCTTTAACCCAGGATCTTACATTCAATGCGGCGGCCGAGGAATTTTCCCGGTGCGGAGTGGAGTTTGGAAAGAGCCAAATGAGGACGCTCGGAATTATCGGC
The DNA here is from genome assembly GCA_038562165.1 of Clostridiales bacterium. Lineage (GTDB taxonomy): Bacteria > Bacillota > Peptococcia > DRI-13 > UBA5745 > WRMS01. The sequence goes on from JBCFAO010000039.1 coordinate 9,487, forward strand.
TCAGACGGACTATACACGAATTTAGGGCTGCTGCTGTCCGATCAATGCGCCCATACCATCAAATTTGCCGTATTTAGCGGCACAAAAAAGGGTGAGTTTAAGACGCGCAAAGAAATAGACGGTTCTATTTTGCGGCAAATGCGTTCCGCATTTGATTTTCTCAGTCTGTCAAACAATCTTGCCGCTACCTTTTCGGGGCTTGACCGTATTGAGCAATATGATTATCCGGAGGAAGCTGTCCGTGAAGCCATGCTCAATTCGCTCATCCATCGGGATTACGCTTTTTCCGGCAGTATCATCGTAAACCTGTACGATGACCGCATGGAGTTTGTCTCTTTGGGCGGCTTAATGCCCGGCTTGAGGAAAGAGGACTTATTTTTGGGCATTTCCCAGCCGCGAAATGAAAGGCTGGCCAATGTGTTCTATCGCCTGAAGCATATTGAGGCATATGGAACAGGACTGCGGCGAATTATGCAATATTATGAGAATCTTGATGTCAAGCCGAAAATTGAAGCCACCCATAGTGCATTTATGCTAACTCTGCCAAACATGAACCATGCCCACCCACTGGCAACAAAACGACAACCAAAGCCGCAACATAAAGCTGTATTGGATTATCTGCAAAGCCATCCTTTTATCACAAACGAGATCGTGCAAGACCTTTTATCCGTGAAACAGACAAGAGCTTATGCGATTATCCGCGAGATGGTGAAAGAAGGCTTACTTATTAAAAACGGTTCGGACAGTGAAAACAACAAATATGTTTTGATTGAATGAGCTGTGACATTATAGATACAACTGTGCGCGCCGGCTGCAAAACCTTGCTGCGGCCGGCGCCTTTTCTCTAAATATCTTCCTTTACTTTTACCGATACGTAAGGATTATCCCGCAGCAAAAAACGCCAGGGATAATCCTTAGCCTCGCCGGCGTAATCGATGTTGATCCTTTTAGTGGCTGCTATATCCCGGGCAGCGGGCCTTTGGCCCTGTTCTATATAAAGCTCGCTGCCGCATAGATCCAGGCCGTAGCAATCTTTATCGATAGCCATGGCTTGACATAGCTTCCCCGGGCCTGTACAGAGACTGTGCAGGCCTTTCTTGCTGCCGACATCCCGGATATTGCGCCGTTTGGCCATCAGCTCCAAACCCGTCAAGGGCTCAAGGGCCCGGATCAGCACCGCCTCCGGCTCTTCTTCTGCCCGGGTTACCACATTCATGCAGTAATACATACCGTAAATGAGGTACACATAAGCAAAACCGCCGGGACCGTACATAACGGCGGTTCTGCCTCCCCGGCGGCCCCTGGCGGCATGGCAGGCGGCATCGGCGGCTCCTGCGTAAGCTTCCGTTTCTACAATTCTGCCGGCAGTCAGGCCTTCGCCGGTTTGGCGAACCAGAATCATCCCCAACAGATTCCTGGCTACCTCTACTGTATCTTTCAAATAAAAGCTGCGCTCCAACCTGGTCATTGATCCCCGCCGGCGTCCTGCAGCAAGGGCAGCCATTCGCCATAGCCCTCTTGAGCCATCTTATCCCGGGGTACAAAGCGCAAGGCGGCGCTGTTGATGCAATAGCGAAGACCGCCGGCAGCAGGAGGTCCGTCATTAAAGACATGGCCTAAATGGGCGTCGCCGGCGGCACTTCTCACCTCGCTGCGAATCATGCCGTGGCTGGTATCCCGGTATTCCGCTACCGCTTTCTGATCTGCCGGCTTCGAGAAAGCCGGCCAGCCGCAGCCGGAATTAAATTTATCTTTCGATAAAAACAGGGGTTGGCCGGTAGTAACGTCCACATAAATCCCCGGCTCAAAGTGGTGGTCGTATTCATTGGAAAAAGGCGGCTCCGTGGCATTTTGCTGGGTCACTTTATATTGCATAGGGGTGAGCATAGCTTTTAGTTTGGCATCGTCAGGCTTCGTCCATTGCCTGGCTTTTTTCGCTTCGGCAAAAAGCTTGGCCGGTATATGGCAGTAGCCGGCGGGATTCTTCTTCAAATAATCCTGATGGTAATCCTCTGCCGGATAATAATTCTCCAAAGGCAGCACTTCAATGGCTACCGGCTTAGATAAGCTTTCGGCCAGCTTATCAATAGCCTGGCGGATCACCGGCAAATCCCCGGCATCCTTGTAATAAATACCCGTGCGGTACTGCTCCCCCACGTCATTGCCCTGACGGTTTTTCGCGGTGGGATCAATGGAGCGGAAAAACAGGGTCAGCAAAAAATTGAGAGACAGCACATCCTGATCGTATTTCACATATACCGCCTCCGCAAAGCCGGTCTTGCCAAAGCACACCTGTTCATAAGTCGGGTTTTCCGTACAGCCGTTGGCATAGCCCACATTGGTTTCCAATACGCCCTGAATACCGGACAGATATTCCTCAGTTCCCCAAAAACAGCCTCCCGCCAGCCAAATCTCTTTTTCTTTCATTTTCGTTGCTCCTTTCCGCAATTTATACGCCCATAAGAAAGATTATGCCCCTTTTGCCGGAAATCATGACTTGCAACGGGCCCCTCAACTCAATATAGGGCCGATAAAGGAAATCAATATGCTGAAAATAATAAGGCAAATAGCGCCGAATATGCCATTGAGTTTTAGCGATATATCCCAGGAGGGCCGGCCGGCATAATTGCCGGCAATCAGGGAAGTGGCGGAAAAAGGCGACAGCAAAATCGTCAGAGCCCAGCCCGTCAGCATGGTCAGCACAAAGGTCATATCCGTCATGCCCACGGATGCGGGAGTTACGGCGGCAATCAGGGCTGTGCCTATGGCTACAGGGTGAACGCCCACCAGGGAGGGCAGGATCAAAACCAGCATGATCGTACCGCTCATTAAGGCCGGATAGGCGATGAACTGATCCGGCAGCAAAGCCGGGATCTTTTCGCCGATGCCGGAAAAATGCAAAGCCTTGCCTAAAAAGCCGGCGGCTGCAAATAGAGCGATTTCACTGCGGACCTTAACCAGCGTAGTCCTATAATATTTGCTCATCCCCTGCTTATAAGCGGGCATATGCTTTTGGCTTAAACCGCACAAAAGAGGGAAAAGGGCCGCTACCATAGGAATGATCATCATCAAATCCCAGCGGGTGATGACGCTGATCATTACCATCATCGAGATCAGTACCAAGGCTAATAGCAGCATAGTTCTAATTTTCCGCCAATTAACCCTGGCCTCTTTCTCCGCCTGCAAAAGAGGATAAAGCTCAGGATTTCTTTTCATTTTTGCGGCCACCGTAGCCATATCAATCCCTATATAGATTAAAGAAAACGCTATACCGATAGGGATCACTTCCACCCAGGTCACCGAAGTGGCGGAGGTCAAAAGCACCATCGAAGCCCAGGCCGGCGACCATAAGCCCGATGAGCAATAGCTGCGCACCAGTGTTGAAAGAAAAATATCTTCCGCCTGATACAGCTTGCTTTGGGGCTGCAACAATTCGTAGATGATGGCCAGAGCCCCTACGCTGATCAGAACCCCCAGGATATGAGCACTGACGTTGATCAGCAGGCAAAAAGCCAGCAGGCTTTGCATTTTTGTTTGAGCCACCACTTTTAATTCACTTTGATAATCTTCGTAGAAGAAAGGCAAGGCCATCATCGGCGAGCAAATAAACAGTACGGCCAGATTGGCGTTTTGCATAATCGCCGCCGACCAAACCCGCCAATCACCCTTGCTCCAAAGCAGTATGACTCCTCCTGCCAGCAAAAGTCCGCAGACCACCCGAAAATTCACCTTGGGCAAAAGGGGAATACCTTGGATCAGGATTGAAACCAATAAAATACTGCCGATATAAGACAATTGCCTGATCTGTAAAAAATAATTTGCCAAATAAGTAATCGCAAAAATGAGCACCATCCAACGGATTAAGTGACCTTTTGCACTTATTTTCTCCTTTTCCATACCTGGTTCCTTTCCTGCCGCCCCTTGATTAAAGCCTTACTTCTACGGCCGCATCCAATATCATACTGCCCGGCGTCACCAGGCAATCATAGGCCAGTATGTTCACCCCGGCCTGAGCCGCCTGCCGCAAAGCTTTGCCAAAAGCAGGGTCCCGTTCATCATGGGGCGTAAAATAAGTTACACCTTTCATTTGAATTACAAAAACGGCATAGGCGGCAAAGCCTGCTTCCACAGCCAAAGCCAGCTCTTTCAGGTGCTTGGCACCCCTTTCCGTAGGTGCATCGGGAAAACGAACGACACCGTCTTCCTCCAAAGTCACGCCTTTGACTTCGATATAAGCTTGCCACAGACCTCCTTGGCCATCAGCAGCCTGGCCATAAAGGTCAAAGCGGGAACCGCCGAAAACAACCTCCCGGCGCAGCTGCCGCCAAGGGCCCGGTTGCCCAGGTAAAGATAGTCCTGCGGCCAGGGCTTCATAAAAAACTTGATTAGGTGCCTGGGAATCCATGTTGACCAACAGGCTGCCATTTTTGACTGTCTTTTCAACGGCAATGAGATCATAAGCCGTTTTTCTGGCGGGATTGGAGGACTTCTCCAAATAGACCCGGGCCTCCGGCACCAAAAGCTCCCGGCAGCGGCCGGTATTTTTTACGTGGACTACGGTTTCGGCGGCAACCGCCGTCTCCCGGCCAGATTCCACTGCCCCGGAATCAGCCCCGGCCTTATAAGAAGCAGCCTGAGAATCCAGGCTGCAGTGGGCAATAAATCGATTAGGCCGCCGGAGGAACCTGCCTCCGACTATATTTGTATATTCCATGAAACTTTAGTCATCCTGTCTCGTTTTTTGAGCATCGGGGCCGGCAACGTCAGTTCCGTCAGCGTCCTCACCACTAAACAACCGATATTATTTTGCTTTGGGCTTGGCGTTTGGTTTTCCTTTGCCCTTGTTTGCTTTAGCCTTGGCGCCGCGGCCCCGCCCTCTCTCCTGGCTGTCTTTCACTGCTTTTGGGCCTTTCGCCTTGGCTTTTGCCGTGGCGCCGGCTGCCTGGGCTGCCTGAGCTCCCTTGGCCGCTGCTTCCTTGGCCTGGGGCTGAGCCTTGGCTGCCGCCAGGCTAAAATTGATGTAGCCTGCCCCCACGTCCACGCTGTCCAGCCGTACCGTTATCGGATCTCCCAGACGGTACCGCTGCCGGCTTTGATAATTGTAGAGACACATCTGCTCTGCATTGCATTCGTAGTATCCTTCCAGCCGGGAAATATGCACCATGCCTTCCGCCGTGTTTTCCAGGCTGACGTAAAGGCCATATTCGGTAACGCCGCTGATGACGCCGCTAAATTCTTCACCGATAAACCGGCTCATGTAGTCGGCTTTCCAGAGGCTGTCTACTTTGCGTTCCGCCTCCTCGGCAATCCGCTCACATATACTGGCCTGCTGGCACTGCTTGTCTACCTTCGTCCGCAGAGCTTCCTTCTGCTGGGTTTTCAGCTTGCCTTCCTGAGCAGCCTTTTTGATTATGCGGTGGACCATCAAATCGGCATAGCGGCGGATAGGCGAGGTAAAGTGGCAATAGCAATCGGAGGCCAGGCCAAAATGGCCGTACTCCTCGGGGCCGTAATAGGCATGATTTAAGGAACGCAGCAGCAAGGTGGACACGATGGTCTCCTCCGGCTTGCCCTTTACCTCCGCCAAAAGCTGCTGATAAGAGCCTGAGGTAATAGCCAGCTCTTCTTTATTTTTCTTGCCGGACCGCTGCCCTTTTAAAGTCAAACCCAGGGTTTTCAGCATGAGATTTAAACCGAAGGTACGGTCCTGGCTGGGGCCGATATGAATACGGTAAGGAAAGGGCATGCCCAGCTTCCGGTAATGAAGAGCTACGGTTTCGTTGGCAATGATCATCAATTCTTCGATAATCATTTCCGAAAGCATTCTCTTCTTGCGTTTCAGCTCTGTTGCTTTGCCGCCGGGGCCGGGCTGAATCTTGCTTTCCGGCAGTTCAAACTCCAAAGCCCCCCGGTTCAGCCGGTTACGGCGCAATACAAGACAAAGCTTAGCCGCCTCTATCATCATGGGGCCGATTGCCTCATCCTCAAAATAGGTTTTTTCCTCAGCCTTGCCCTCCCGGACTTTGTTGTCCGGGCCTTTGGCATCCAAGCCTTGGCTGTGCTGGCTTTTGCCCTCCAAGGCCGCTAAAGCCTCTTTTGTGCTCCAGCCATAGCGGTTGAGGTAGCCCTGAACCTGGGGATAGGTCAGCCGCTCTTTGACTTTTATCACCGTGGGCCGGATATCATGACTGGTCACCTTGCCCCGGCTGTCCAGGGTCATCAGGCAGCTTACGGCCAGCCTGTCCACACCGTAATTCAGGCTGCAAATGCCGTTTGACAGATCCGGCGGCAGCATGGGCAGCACCAGATCGGGAAAATAAACGCTGGTGCCCCGGAGAAAAGCCTCCTTATCCAGCAGGGAACCTTCTTTGACATAATAAGACACATCGGCGATGTGCACTCCCAGCTGCCAGCCGCCACCGGCCAAAGGCTGAATGCTGACGGCATCGTCAATATCCCGGGTATCCTCACCATCAATAGTGACCAATAGCTCCTGCCGTAAATCCAGCCGGCCCTCTATCTCTTTATCAGCCACAGGCCGGTTGAGGGCCCGGGCCATCTCCAATTGCTTGGGAGTAAAGGTCTGCCGCAGCCCTAAGCGGCGGATGACGGCTTTTTCGGCTACGGCCAAATCGCCGCCGGCCCCTAAAACCTCGATTATCCGGCCCACCCGGTCGGCGCCGGAGCGGCCCCGCAAATTGCGGTAGCTGTGCTGGGGAGAAAGCTCCACCACCACTCTATCCCCTTGCCTGGCCTGGTCTTCATTGCCTTGGAGGATCATGATTTCTTTGATTTCCCTGCGGTCGTCGGGAATCACCCGGCCAAAAGCGCCGATGCGCTCATAAATACCGATGATTTCCGGTTTGGCTGACCCTTTCGGCGCTGTTGCCGGTCTGCTTACCGGTTTAGCTGCCGGCTTAGTTGACAGTTTGCCTGCCGGTTTAGCTGCCGGCTTCGCCAAAGCTGCCAGCTTTTCTGCAGCCGGTTTAACCCCCCCTTTCAGTGTGGCTTCCGGCTTTGCCGCTTTTACTAAAAACCCCGATTTTTTCGCCGCCTTCGGCCGGGCCGCCGCCGTTTTGCCGGCAAGCTCCCCTGCTGACTTAACGCCGGTTTTCACCGTGCCTTTTCCCTTGGGCTTTTCTCCTGCCCTGTTGCCTTTTTTCATTTTCATCCTTTGCCTATCTTTCTTTTCCGGCGGCATCTGTATCTCCGGGGCCAGACCTTTAGACAGGTCCTAACCCTTAACCCATCTCTGCCGCCACTTTCTTCATCAACTCGGGTATGGGTAAGCTATAAGGACAACGTCCGGCGCATTGGCCGCACTGAATACAGGAATCCGCCTTGACCTTCAGGCTGCCGTAGCGCTTCTTTCCCCAGTCCTTCATGCCATACCTTTCATAATAAGCATGCGTCAAAAACACTGTAGATATGTCTATATTTTGGGGGCAAGGCTGGCAATAATCGCAGCGCCGGCAATAACTTTGGCCAAGCTGCTGCTTTATCCGGTTTATTTCCGCTTTTTCATCTTCGGACAGGGGGCTGCCCTCCATGAGAGAGCGCAGATTCTGATCCACCATGGCCGGTTCCTCCATGCCGGGGATGATTACACCCACAGGTTTATCCAGGAAGAACCGGAGGGCCAGATCCTGAGGCAGAGCGCCGCCGCCTAAAGGCTTCATGGCGATGACGCCGAAGTTCTCCTTTAGAGCCAGAGGTAAAAGCTCCTCTTCCGGTTTGAGCTCATTAAAATTATAAGGTACTTGTATGGTGGCAAACTGGCCGGTCTTCATCAGCCTGACCAGCCGGCTCACCTGATGGCCCGTCAGACCGATGTGGCCGATCTTGCCGGCTTTTTGGGCATCCAAAAGCGCGTCCAGTCCGCCGCCGGGAGCAAACAAGGCTGCTTCATCCTCGTCATAACGGACATTATGGCATTGATAAAGATCAATATGCTCCACTCCAAAGCTTTTTAAACTGGCGTCAATATCCCTGGCCATATCCCCGCCGGTACGGGCCATGGTTTTGGTGGCCAGGACGTAGCTGTCCCTGGGCAGTCCTTTCAAAGCCTCGCCGATTTTTTCTTCACTGTCGGTATAAGCTCTGGCCGAATCAATAAAGCAAATTCCCTGCTCCAGGCAGCGGCGCACCGTAGCGGCAGCTTCCTCACGGGACACCCGCTGAATAGGGATGCCGCCAAAACCCAAAAAGGATACCTTAAGGCCGGTTTTCCCTAAAGTGGTATACCTCATTCTATACGCCTGCCTTTCCTTGCAACTCCTAGGATTCCAGCTCTTTACGAACCTTATCGGCCAGTTCCTGGGCAAAATGGCCCAAGCGGTTTTCGGCAAAGGCCTGCATGGTGCCGGGAGCCACGGAACGGAGAATCATATCCTCCCATTCCTTGGGCACCTGGAATTCCTCCAGCTTTTTCTGCATGATAACTGCCGCCCGGATACCTTCTCCGGAACCGATGGAGTTGATTTTGGGCACGATATCCGCATCGCCCTGTACTACATCGTCAAAGCCGCAGAGAACATAGCAAATTTTATCATAAATGGCGGAATCCCCGGTTTTGGCCACAATAATGCCGGGCATACCCCGCTGCAAGCCCAGGGCCGAACCGATAACCTTGGCGTCCACAATAGTCAACTGGGGATTGGCCTCAATGATAGCCGGATCTACTACGCCTTTTGTGGCCATGTTTAAAATCAAAGCTCCCTTTTTGGCAAAGGTCACCACCTGGGCCAAAACGGGATTGATCACATGGGCGTCAAGGGTCAGCAGAATAGCGTCGGCATCATGGCATTGGCTGAGCTCCAAAGCATAAGGCCAGCCCATGTTTTCCCCCAGCCACTGGGCATTACGCTCGCCCCGTCCAATGATGATTTTTTGAGCATTTTTGGGCATACGCATAGCCACGGCAGTACCAAGTTTACCAGGTCCGATCAGAGCAATTTTCATTCGTTTTCTCCATCCTTTTGTCATGTATTAGCTTTTTTGTCATGTATGTTCTATTATCGCATATTCGTACTTCAATCAGGCCGGCTGGCGCCAATTAAAGCATTTCTTTTTCCAGCTTATCGGCCAGATTGCGGGCAAATTCGCCCAGATCATCATCTACGTAGGCCAGCATGGTACCGGCGCAGACGGTGTAAATCACGATGTCTTCCCAATCCTTGGGGATGTTGAATTCCTTGAGGCGCTTGCGGATATTAACCGCAGTGCGGATACCCTCTTCGGAGCCGATGGTGTTGATCTGGGGTACCAGGTTGGAATCTCCCATCACTACTTTAGTATAGCCAGGCAAGATATAGCTGATTTTCTCGTAAACCCCTTGGTCTTCAGTATTGACTACAACATAGCTGGGGAAACCCATGGCCATAACCTTGGCGTTGCCGATGATCTTGGCATCGACAAAGCTAAGGGCAGTATTAAGCTTTTTGACGTCATCATCGACTTTGCCATTGGTAGCCATATTGATGATCACCGCCCCGTCTTTGGCCACTGCCGCCAATTCCCGGGCCATGGCGTTAACCACCGGCGCCGGCAGGATAATAGCAATCACATCCGCATCCTTAGCCGCTTCCATGGTCAATCCATAGGTACCGCCGATGGCAGCGGCCAACTGCTTTGCCTTGGCTTCGTCGCTGTCGATGCAGATTTTTTTGATGTCCCGGGGCAACTGTTCGCCTACAAAAGTACCCATCCTGCCGGAGCCTACTATTGCAACTGTCAATTCCATTATTCCATCCTCCTTATTATTCTTGTTTGAATTATGGTCCACTCCTGTGTTTTCTTGTGTTTTGTTCACCTATGTTAAGACTGCCGGACTCTTTCTATGATATAATCACTTAAATATTATGATACAATCATACCAGCAGCTAATGATATTTTCAAATACTTTAGATAATGATTCGCAAGATATGTATTTGAAAAGAGATGAAAGGAGCCGCCGCCGTGAAGGACAAGCTTCTGAGAATTTCTGTTTTTCTTTATGCCTTTTTAAATGTGGTCTATTACTTTCTCTCCTGGAAGCCTCTGTTCTATCTGGCTATCCTCTGCCTTTTTTATGTGCTGGCCATCTCGCTGTTCAATATGCCGAAGGTCAACCGGCTGGTCTGCATCGGCCTTTTTCTGGCCGCTGCCGTATTGATGGTTTACGCCAAAGCCGATTTTATGCAATGGCTTACCGGCCTGGGCAAAAACGGCCTGCTGATTGCTCTTTTCACCTGCGGCCCTCTGCTTAATTTGCCCTTTACCTATGAAGATTATCAATCGGAGTTAAAAAACGTAGCCAAACTCCATATGCATACGCTGATCCCCTTTGCCTTTCTTATCGCCATACCGACTCATATTTTCGCCGCCCTCACCGGCTTTGCCGCCTTTTCCATCATGTACAATCTTTTTTTGGAAACCAGCAAGCTGTATGACGCCGAGGATATCTTTATCTCCACCTTGATCCGCAGCTATTCCACCTCCGGTTTTTGGGGCACCTCCTGGGTCTCTGTGATGCTGGTGGTTTCGGAGCTGCACATTCCCTGGTACCGGGTGATCCTGGTGGGGCTGATCTTTGCCGCGGTGTCCGTAGGCATCAATCTGGCCAGCATCAAAATCGCTATGCTGCGCCATCCCGGCCGCTATCCTACACTGGCCCCCGATAAAGACACCGTTGTGGAGTGGCGTAAAATCTGGATCATGTTTGCCTTAGCCGCTTCTATTGTTTTGATGACATTGGTGATTAATCAGTCCCTGGGCTGGAATCTCCTGGCCATCGTGCCTTTGGTCAGCATGCTCTTCCCCCTGGTGTGCGCCTTAGTTCAAAACAAAAAGCCTGAGCTCAAAAGAGGTTTGCGCAATTATTACGACAAATCCCTGTTTAAGGCCCGGACGGAGGTTTTCTTATTTACCGCAGCCGGCCTTTTGGCTTATGCCTTGGATATTTCCGGCGTGGGCGCCAAGATCCCCGGCCTGATTCCCCATTCCCTGGTGGCCTATCCCGTGCTTTTGGTGATGGCCCTGATGCTGCTGGTAATTCTGCCGGGCCAGCTAGGCGTCCATCCCGTAGCTACCGGCACCACCCTGGTGGCTACCATCGTACCGGCCACTGTGGGTCTCACCGTCCCTACCTTCGCTATGACCATCATCTGCGCCTGGCTTTTATCCAATATGCTTTCCCCTTTTTCCGCCCTCAATCTGACTATGGCCGGCCTCTGCGGCAAAAACTCCTGGTATACGGGTCTGAAGCTAAACTGGCGCTACGGCCTGGTTTGCCTGGTGCTTTACAGCGTGATGATTCTGACTGTGGGGCCACTTTTGGGCAGCTAAAAGCGGCAGTGCCGGTTGTACGGTGGTGCGGCCCGCCGCCTCATTTGCTCAAAAATCGAAGTTGTGTGACGGCAGGCAGCGGGTTTGGGCTAAAATCAGGGGTGGAGTGCTCAACCAAACCACAGCTCTCTTATTTTGCGGGACCGGATAAATATATCCGGTCCCTTTTGCGTTTTTAAAGCCACTCTTTATACCGTTTAATATAGACGGTTTTGATCAGTTGGGCAGACAGAAAGTAGCCTGCCAGAATCAGCAAAAGCCAGGGTGCAAAAGAGGCAGGCAAAGGCATCATGTCCAAGCCCACGGCAAAATCACTGAATCCCATGATCAGTGCCGCTGCCGCCACAATCAAGGTGGAAATCAATAAGGGAGCCGAAGGCCGGCCTTGCAGGAAGGGAATTTTCGCCGTGCGGATCATATAAATAACCAAGACCTGGGACACGGTGCCGAAAACAAACCAGCCGCATTGAAACAACGGGGCCAGCTCCGCCTTATTCGCGCCCACCACCCACCACATAACGGCAAAGCACAAAAGGTCAAAAACAGAGCTGAGAGGCCCCAAAAAAGCCATAAAAGACTTGATGGACCCTGTTTCCCACTTGCGGGGTTTTTTGATGTACTCCTTATCCACGCTGTCAAAGGGTATGCTGAGTTGGGAAAAATCACAGAGCAGGTTTTGGGTCAGTATCTGCACCGGCAGCATGGGCAAAAAGGGCAGAAAAATACTGGCGGCAATCACCGAGATAATGTTGCCAAAGTTGCCGCTGGCCGCCATTTTGATGTATTTAATGATATTGCCGAAGGTGCGGCGGCCTTCGATTACCCCTTCTTCCAGCACCATCAGATCTTTCTTCAACAGAATAATATCGGCGGTTTCTTTGGCAATATCCACTGCGCTGTCTACGGAAATTCCCACATCCGCCTGGCGCAGAGGCGGCGCGTCATTGATGCCGTCGCCCATATAACCTACGGTATGGCCGGCCCGCTGAAAGGCTTTGACCACCCGTTCCTTTTGAGAAGGCGACAATTTCGCAAATAAATCGCAGGTCTTGACCGCTTCCAGCAAGGCTTTGTCGTCCATGGCTTCCACATCCCGGCCGGTCAGCAAATAGCCGGTATTGACCCCAACCTTGCCGCAAACCTTGACAGCCACCCCTTCGCTGTCGCCGGTCAGCACCACCGTCCGCACGCCGTGCTCTTTCAAGGCAGTAATGGCGGCCTTGGCGCTTTCCTTGGGCGGGTCAAGAAAGCCAATGAAACCGATCAAAACCACATCCTTTTCGTCGGCTACGCTAAAAACGCCGGTATCGGGCACGTGATTTTTTTGGGCTACGGCAATCATGCGCAGGCCGTCGTTGTTATGAGCCTCATAGGTGGTCATGGCAATCCGCCGGGTTTCTTCATCCAGCGGCAAAATCTGGCCGCCTATTTCCACGAAGGCTGAAATAGCCAGAATTTCCTCTACGGCGCCTTTGGTAATGAGTTGCCTTTTGCCGGACTTATCCTTTAGCACCACGCTCATACGGCGGCGGGAAAAATCAAAGGGTATTTCGTCGATGAGGCTATAACCCTGCAAAAGCTCCTCAAGCCCGTTCTCCGCCGCTCTGTTAATAATGGCAAGGTCGATCAGGTTTTTCAAACCCGTTTGAAAGTGGCTGTTCAGATAAGCATGGCGCAGAATCCGGGTATCGTCTTCGCCGTGAAGGTTCATGTATTTTTCCAGTACAATTTTATCCTCGGTCAGCGTCCCGGTTTTATCGGTGCAGAGCACATCCATCTCCCCAAAGGTCTGAATAGCCCCCAGGGTACGGACAATGACCTGGTGCTTAGCCATGGATACGGCGCCCTTGGCCAGCGTAGAGGTCATGATCACCGGCAGCATTTCCGGCGTCAGCCCCACCGCAATGCTGATGGCAAAAAGCAAAGCGCCGGCCCAGTCCCCTTTGGCCCAGCCATTAATCAGGAAGACTACGGGCACCATTACAAACATCATGCGGATCAGCAGACGGCTCACCGAATCCACGCCCCGCTCAAAACTGGTTTTGGCTCTGTCGCCGGAAAGGGATTTGGCCATGGAGCCGAAGTGAGTGTCATTGCCGGTAGCCAGTACCAAAGCAGTGGCGCTGCCGCTGACGATATTGGAGCCCATAAAGCCGATGTTGTGCAGGTCCGTCAAACTATCCTCCCGCTGATTTTTTATATCGCTGAATTTCTCAACGGGATTGGATTCACCTGTAAGCGCCGCCTGGGCCACAAAAGTGTCCTTCGTCGTCAAAAAACGCACATCCGCAGGCAGCATATCACCGGCAGACAGGCGCACAATATCCCCGGGCACCACTTCATCCATAGCGATTTCAACCAACTTCCCATCCCGCCAGACATCAGCTTTATTTGAAATCATTTTAGCCAGTTTTTCAGCGGCGGCATTGGAGCGCTGGCTCTGCACAAAGGCCACCAGGCTGGACAGAATCACCAGGGACAAAATAATCAGGATGGTAAAGTAATCAGGTTTTGAAGAAAATACCACGTCTGTAAAATAGGTAATCGCGGCAATCAAAAGCAGGATCAGATTAAAGGGGTTAATCACCGCTTCCCTTAATCTGTGCAGCACCGTCTCCTTATTTCCTATGGTAATTACGTTTTTGCCATACTCATCCTGCCTGTCCGCCGCCTCTTGGCTGGTTAAGCCTCCCCCATCCGCCGCCAGCCGGCTAAACATATCCTCAATAGATAGAAAAGCAAAAGAACGGATTTTCTTTTCGCTGTCATGCTTATTTTTTTGTATTTGGCTGCTGTAATTTTTTTTGTTTAAGAATTTCACTGGAATCATTCCTTTCTGTTGGGAATTCCCCGGCGAAAGGGTAAACGGGCATAAAAAAATGCCGTCCCAACAGACGGCAAGAATACAGGCAGATTAAGCCATTAGCATAAAAGCGCAATGGAAAACAGCCCGCAATGAATGCCGACACATTGGTTACCCGTTTTACTCCGGGGTCTGTGTTCATCAAAAAGACTTCGAGGGTTGCCGTCCATTGGCTCACTTCCTTTCGCTAATAATTATTATGCCAACATATGCTTTATCTTATGCCAATACATCCAGTTTGTGCCCAAAAGAAGGAGGCAGTGTGGGTACGGCTGACGCCAAGCTTTCAATCAGGTTGGCGGCCATGGTTTCCTGAAAATCCATAACTTTTTTCGTCATGGCAATATCTACGGCAGCGGCTGTCTTTGCCATGCTCATTCCTATGCTGGCGGCGGCAATAGCTTCTATCTCCATAAAATCACCTTTTTCCTCATTAATTTCAACCAAAATTCAATCCTGCCAAAATTATACTATGCTTTGCTATAGGAATGCAAGTTTAAAGCGTGGAACTGGGTCAAACTCTGACCGCGCCGGCTCCCAAAATGTACAAAAAACGAAGTATTGTATGCTAATCAGTAATTTTTGCTATTTAGAAAGACGCTTTTTAAATAATTATGTGCATAACTCCATCTACTATATATGTTTATGCTGATATTTGCATATTGCTCGCGCCTTATCTCAAATTTTGCACACCGGCTTTCCCGTTATTGACATATTCTTAAAAGGATGGTATTGATGGATAGGAAAGAGGGGTGCATCCAACAAAGTGATGGAAAAAAAACAACGGGCAGAGCGCAATAGAACCATAGTTTTGACTCCTGAGGAGGAAAAGTTGTATTTAAGCCGCTGCCTTACCGAAGAAGCTATGATCTCAAGCAGCCACATTACCAAAGGCAGCAGTATTGCCGGGGTCAGCGGTATCATTGATCAGGTCATCTACGGTGATTGTTTTCAGGCTCTCTCCAGGTTGCCAAACCAATCCGTGGATCTGCTGATTGTGGATCCACCCTACAATCTGGATAAAACCTTCAGCACCAGCAAGTTTCGGAAAATGGCCGCCGCCGATTACGAGGCCTTCACCCGGCAATGGTTGAACAGCCTTGTTCATACGCTGAAAGACACAGCCTCCATTTATGTATGCTGCGATTGGAAAAGCAGCCTGATTATCGGCCCGGTCCTCAGCGACTTTTTTCTTGTGCAAAACCGTATCACCTGGCAGCGGGAAAAAGGCCGGGGTTCTTTGTCCAATTGGAAAAATGGCATGGAGGATATCTGGTTTGCAACGGCATCCAAAAAATATACCTTTAATGCGGAAGCCGTTAAACAGCGCCGGAAAGTCATAGCTCCTTACCGCATTAACGGCCAGCCAAAGGATTGGCAGGAAACGGCAGAGGGTAAATACCGGGACACCTATCCCTCTAATTTCTGGGAGGATATTTCTATTCCTTATTGGTCCATGGCGGAAAACACCGATCATCCTACGCAAAAGCCGGAAAAGCTTTATGCCAAGCTGATCCTGGCTAGTTCAAATACAGGCGGCATAATCCTCGATCCTTTTGCCGGCGTGGGCACAGCCTGCGTTGTGGCCAAGAAGCTGGGACGGCATTATATCGGTATCGAAAAAGAGGCCCAATATTGTGCCTTAGCGGCAAAAAGACTGGAAATGGCAGATAAGGATGCCTCTATCCAAGGCTACGCCAATAATGTTTTTTGGGAGCGCAATTCTCTGGCGGCACAAAAGAAAGAAAGAGGCTAAACCGTAATGCTATCTAGTTAGGACACAAATCAAAAAATAGAAAAAGGCAGATAGCAAAGGCCAGGTAGTAACCCCTGAGGATTCTGTTCCGTTTTTTCGGTTGTATGCCGATTCTTGCCGCCACCTGTCCTATGGACTCAATCCTACGGATACAATCCTGCGGATACAATTCGCTATCCTGAGATATTTAGCACGCGAATGTTCTGCTATCTGTAGATCTTAAGGGCGCAGGTGTTCCGCTATCCGTAAATATTTAGCACGCGAATGTTCTGCTATCCTGAGATAATGGGGCGCAAATGAATAGTTTTTTCGTTTGGGGGTAGATATCAAGGTCGGATTTTACATACGACCGCAATTTCTGCTCACCTTGCCTTGAGCAATTGAATACAAACGGAATTTTTGCTCAGTTTGACCGGTCCGGCGAAGACTCTGTGGGTTCACCACCGTTTCTTAACTAAATGATCTTGGGGCTAAACGGACCTCTTGCCATTAAGCTTCAATCCACCCGCAACTCAATTTAAGAAAGCAGCAAGCTCTCGGGATTAATCCTGTGGGCTTGTTTTTTTATGCTTTTATATTAGAGCTTGAGATTATATAGCTTTATTCATCAGTTACACTTATCTGCCCGTCCATGCATATGCTGAAATGGGTTTATTTGTCAATTAATTTAGAAGGAAAGTGATATAGTGAATGATTTTGAAACTAACAAAAAAAAGCTGTCCGCCTCACAATATAACCCTTACGCTGATGATAACCGCTCATATTATGGGAAATTCCCCTCCTGCCGTCCACCCTGCTCTCCTGATCCCCCTTGCGCTTTATGCCCTCCGGGACCTCGAGGCCCTAGAGGTCCGAAAGGTGATCCCGGCTGTCCGGGACCGCCGGGTCCAAGGGGCCCCCAAGGCATCCCCGGTCCTCAAGGTCCAATAGGTCCACAGGGATCACAAGGGCCTCAGGGGCCTCAGGGAATAACAGGCCCTGCCGGAGCAACCGGAACTACCGGCGCAACCGGAGCTACGGGCGCAACCGGAGCTACCGGTACAACTGGGCCTGCCGGACCTGCTGGAGTTACCGGTGCAACTGGAGCAACTGGAGCAACTGGAGCAACTGGAGCAGCCGGAGCTACCGGTGCAACCGGACCCGCAGGCCCCACCGGAGCAACTGGGACTGATGGAGCAACCGGTCCTACCGGCCCCACCGGAGCAACGGGCGCTGATGGGACAACCGGTCCTACTGGTCCTCCTGGAGCAACAGGACCCACTGGAGCATTTGAGCCTGGTGAATTTCTATTTAATGTCATTGGTGAAACTGGTAGCGCAACAGTTAGCATCGGGGATAATCTCACTTTTGAATCGTCTACACTTGATATAACGGTTACACCAGGTTCCGCAATAGTGACGATTGAAGATCCTAATCCTAGCGGTCCCACTGGCCCTACCGGTCCAACAGGCTCCACCGGAGCAACGGGCGCTGACGGGCCCACCGGACCGACTGGCCCTACGGGAGCAACGGGCGCTGACGGAGCAACCGGTCCCACTGGTCCTACTGGAGCAACAGGTGCTGATGGAGCAACGGGTCCCACTGGTCCCACCGGAGCAACGGGCGCTGACGGAGCAACCGGTCCCACCGGTCCAACTGGAGCAACGGGCGCTGATGGAGCAACCGGTCCCACTGGCCCTACGGGAGCAACGGGCGCTGATGGAGCAACCGGCCTAACAGGCCCCACCGGTGCAACAGGCGCTGATGGAGCAACCGGTCCCACTGGCCCTACCGGAGCAACGGGCGCTGACGGAGCAACCGGTCCCACTGGTCCTACCGGTGCAACAGGCGCTGATGGAGCAACCGGCCCGACTGGCCCTACTGGAGCAACGGGCGTTGACGGAGCAACCGGCCCAACAGGCCCTACCGGTGCAACGGGCGCTGACGGGCCCACAGGACCCACCGGTCCAACTGGAGCAACGGGCGCTGATGGAGCAACCGGTCCGACTGGCCCCACCGGTGCAACGGGCGCTGATGGAGCAACCGGTCCCACTGGCCCTACGGGAGCAACGGGCGCTGATGGAGCAACCGGCCTAACAGGCTCCACCGGTGCAACGGGCGCTGATGGAGCAACCGGTCCCACTGGTCCGACTGGAACCACGGGGCCCACTGGTCCGACTGGAGCCACGGGGCCCACTGGTCCAACGGGTCCCACTGGCCCTGCTAACCTTCTTTCCGGCTTGCAGGTTCAGTTGCAAGGCAGCAGCGGCGGTACGGTCAACAACAATATCAACGTTTTGTTCGATACCGTTATTAATGCACCATCTTCGGCTATCACCTATAATGCGACAATAGGAACTTTCTTTATCACGCAGCCAGGCAATTATTATGTTTCCTGGTGGGTTAACACCGATGGCGCAGAAGCAAGTCCTTTTGTTAATTTCGGTATACGGATCATACTTGGTGGCTCAGCGACAATTCTGGCTAGTTCTCCCAGTCCAGTTACTACGTTACAGTTGAATGGCAATGCCTTTATTACCTCGGTAAGTGTGCCGACCTCATTCAGCCTTTTCAATAACACCGGAACGGCGGTCACTTACGGAACATCGCCTATTCAAGCTGACTTGACCATTATTCATGTTACCTGATACGTTCATGTAGGCCAGGGCATGTCGCCCTACGTTTTGCAATTAACGTTTTGTGACACGCCCTTATTTTTTTCTCCTAGCTTCTATAGCTTTTTTGGTCAATCTCACTTATCTACCCGTCCATGCATATACTGGGGAAGGGTTATTATTTAATTAAAAGGAACGTGATATAATGAACGATTTTGAAACTAATAAGAAAAAGCTGTCTGCCTCACAATATAGCCCTTATTCTGATAAAGACCGCTCATGTTATGGAAAATCACCCTCCTGCCGTCCACCCTGCCGTCCCGAGCCCCCCTGCTCTTTATGCTGTCCGGGACCGCCGGGTCCAAGAGGTCCCCAGGGCATCCCCGGTCCTCAAGGTCCAATAGGACCTCAGGGGCCGCAAGGGCCTCAGGGAACAACAGGTCCTACCGGCTCTACTGGGGTTACCGGCACAACTGGGGCCACCGGGGCTACCGGAGCCACCGGAGCAACAGGACCCGCCGGAGCTACCGGAGCCACTGGACCAACAGGACCTGCCGGGTCTACCGGCGCCACTGGACCAACAGGACCCGCTGGAGCTACCGGCGCCACTGGACCAACAGGACCCGCTGGAGCTACCGGAGCCACTGGACCAACAGGTGCCACGGGCCCTACCGGGATATTTGAACCTAGCCAATTTTTATTTAACGTTATTGGTGAAATTGGTAGTGCGATAGTTGAACTTGGAGATAATCTCATTTTTGAATCGTCTACACTCAATATAACGGTTACAGAAGGTTCTGCAATAGTGACGATTGAAGATCCTAATCCTACAGGTCCCACCGGACCGACTGGAGCAACGGGCGCAGATGGCGCAACCGGTCCCACTGGACCTACTGGAGCCACCGGTGCAGACGGAGCAACCGGTCCCACCGGCCCCACTGGAGCCACCGGCGCAGATGGCGCAACCGGTCCCACCGGTCCTACTGGAGCCACCGGCGCAGACGGAGCAACCGGTCCCACTGGTCCGACTGGAGCCACCGGCGCAGACGGCGCAACCGGTCCCACCGGTCCGACTGGAGCAACTGGCGCAGATGGCGCAACCGGTCCCACCGGCCCCACTGGAGCCACCGGCGCAGACGGCGCAACCGGTCCCACCGGTCCGACTGGAGCAACTGGCGCAGATGGCGCAACCGGTCCCACCGGGCCTACTGGAGCAACCGGCGCAGACGGAGCAACCGGCCCCACCGGTCCTACTGGAGCCACCGGCGCAGACGGAGCAACCGGCCCCACCGGTCCCACTGGAGCAACGGGTGCTGACGGAGCAACCGGTCCCACCGGTCCTACTGGAGCCACCGGCGCAGATGGCGCAACCGGTCTCACTGGTCCGACTGGAGCCACCGGCGCAGATGGCGCAACCGGCCCCACCGGTCCGACTGGAGCCACCGGCGCGGATGGCGCAACCGGCCCCACCGGTCCTACTGGAGCCACTGGCGCAGATGGCGCAACAGGTCCCACCGGTCCTACTGGAGCCACTGGCGCAGATGGCGCAACAGGTCCCACCGGTCCGACTGGAGCAACGGGTGCTGATGGAGCAACCGGCCCCACTGGTCCGACTGGAGCCACCGGCGCAGACGGAGCAACCGGTCCCACCGGACCTACTGGAGCCACCGGCGCAGATGGCGCAACAGGTCCCACCGGCCCCACTGGCCCCGAAGCGATACTGGCTTACGGTGGTCTATATAATGACAGCACTCAAATCATTACCATTCCCGCGGATGGTACGGAAGGCGTTGCGCTGCCAGAAAGTATGACAACCACCAACGTGACGTTAGGGCCTGACAGTATCACTATTAATATTGCCGGGGATTACCGTGTGGAGTATTTTATTCAGCTACAGTCCACCAGTGGTGATTTCGGTGTGATTGCCGGTGTGCAAATTAATGGGTTATTTTTACAACCGGCTTTGATTAGTACTATCGTATTAACCTCTGCTTTTGAGACGGTCACGCTCAGCGGTATTGTTACTCTGGCCGCAGGCGATGTGCTAACCTTGGCATTGTCAAGTGTTCCCGGAGGAAGCGTTTTGTTTGGCGCAGGTACAAGCGCTAACCTGAGCGTAATAAGGTTGGGTACCTGATCTTTTGTTTCCTAAAACAATGATAAGGAGGCGATAGCTTTTGGCTTTCGCCTCCTTTTTATAGCTAACGAACATTCTGTTATGGGGATAATTCTACATTCCATAGAAAAATATTTTCAAAGCACTATTGACACGCATCCCTACATGGCGTAGAATATCATTGCCTACACGATGTAGTATAATGAAGGAGGTGGCTTTTATGGGTAAACTTCAAAAAATGTCGGACGCTGAACGAGAAGTCATGCAGTTTGTATGGGCGGCTGGCAGCTCGGTTTCCTCTGCAAAATTACTTGACGACTTAAAAACGATTAACAGGGAGTGGAAGCCAAACACGGTTTTGACATTTCTCGCCCGATTGATAGAAAAAGGTATTTTGACCTCTGTACGGCATGGGCGGTCAAACGAGTACATACCACTGATTACCGAGAGCGAATACAAACAGTTTGAAACACGAACTTTTCTTAACTCTGTACATGACGGTTCTGTAAAGAGTTTTATCACAGCCTTATACGAGGGCAACGACTTGACCGCCGAGGAAATAGCCGAACTAAAACAGTGGTTTTCACAAAAGGAGGCAAAAGAATGAACACAGCGTTTATCGCCGTACTTTTGATGTCGGCAACAGGTATCTTGCTTGTTTTGTGCTTGGCGCTTTTGCGTCCTTTGACAACAAAAACGCTAACCGCAACATGGCATTATTGGATGTACATATTAGTGGTATTGTTTCTGCTTGTTCCTGTTGGAATTGTTGGCGGTAATCTTTTTTCAAATATACCAAGTACGGCGAATCAGGGGCTTCCAAATGTGTCTGTCATCCTTAATGATATGATAACCGTACAACAAACGGATATATTACCGCCACAAACCGGGCAGGCTTTACCCCAGACGGACTTTACTGCCGTAACGCCCACCGCGCCTGTAACGACTGCCTTTATACTAAAAACAGTTTTATCATTTTTACCGCTCATATGGCTTGTTGGGGTTTTCGTGTTCGTTATTTTGTATGGTATTCAGTTTGTCAGGTTTAGGCGGAAAATCATGCGGACAAGTTTGCAAATTGATGATACGCAAACACTTCTGGCACTAAAAAACGCGATGACTGAAATGGGTATAAAGGGCAAGCTCCGGCTATTGTCAAACAATATCATTAAAACACCCATGCTTGCCGGCCTGTGCAAAACATTTTTAATACTGCCCGAAGTGGAAATGAGCGAAAGGGAGCTTAACGTTATCCTCAAACATGAGCTTACTCATTTCAAGCGGCGTGATTTATGGGTGAAATCTCTGACGCTTGTTGCAAACGCAATCCATTGGTTTAATCCGGCCGCGTACCGGCTGACGAAAAACATTGACACTTTCTGTGAGCTTTCATGTGACGAGCAGGTGGTATCTGCTATGAACATGGAAGAACGGCAATTTTATGGCGAAACGATCCTCAATGTCCTGTCCAGGGTTGTAAATCAACATTCGGGCATGTACGCTACACTTGCAGAATCAAAAAAAGGAATTGAAAGAAGGTTAACACATATGATGAACGTAAAAAACACCTCAAAACGAGTTGTTATTATTTCATTTGTTATCGCTGCTACATTATGTTGTACAGGCTTTGCGATGGCATCATTCATGAATATAACAGGAGAGGATCCCGATTTGACTGATAACCTCGGCGAATCTATAAACGGCATTAACGAACCTAAGCCGGATGCTACTATCCGGGATCCGGATGTCATGCAGGAATCAACCGCCAACCCTCAGGACGAAAAATCGTCTGTTTCGGAATCAAATACGCCAAAGGATAGCAATATCGGCGGGAAATATCTGTGGCCTGTAACGGGGTATAATGTTATTAGCGCTACATATGGTACTCGGATGCACCCGGTTGAAAAGACAACGGTATTCCATGATGGCATTGACATCCCGGCACCTGAAGGCACACCTGTACTTGCCGCCGATAAGGGAACAGTCGCCGAGATAGGAGTTAATGAAACGGATGGTAATTATGTCATTTTAAGTCACGGCGGCGATATTCAGACTTTTTACTCGGTGTTGTTTGGATTTGCAGAAGGTCTTGCAGAGGGCGATACCGTGCAACAAGGCGACGTTATCGGCTATGTTGGCTCGACCGGCGAAGCAACAGGCAATCATCTACACTTTAGCCTGACTATTGACGGTGAGTACATTGATCCGATGAGCGTTTTTACACAAGAGAATTGAGCTTGAATCCAAGTATTAAGCGTAATCGAACAATCAGCCGTGTTTGCAAACATTGAGAGGTGCTGTGGAAAGGTATGTTGAACTTTTAAGTTTACCGTGATAGATATCCAAACAGAAATACCGCCCCTCATGGGCGGTATCCTGTGTAACGTGATAGCTCGTATTCTATTGATTATTATGCTTTTCACTTCCTGTCAGCGTCTAGCTTGGAGCCCCTTCTACCGCTATAGACGCCATATCAAGGACTTTGCCGGTTGGCTCCGGCAAAGCCTTCGATACGGGTGAGGTGAGGAAGTTCTTGTCTCTCAAACGGAATCGGGAAACCAGGGTTTGCATCTGACCGGACTGCCGGCTCAAAATCTCGCTGGAAGCTGCGCTCTCCTGCGCAGTAGCTGAATTTTGCTGTACAATTTCCGCCAATTGGCTGATGCCCAAATGGATGTGGTTGATTACTGTGCTCTGTTCCTGAGAGGCGGCGGGGATCTCTCCGACAATCTTGCTGCTCTCGTTGATGCCCTCTACAATGCCGCTAAAAGAAGCAGCCGTCTCTTGAGCAATTTGCACGCCCAGTTTTGATTTATCCAGAGAATTTTCAACTAACTGACGGATGTTTTCGGCAGCCTCCCCACTTTGCAGGGCCAGGCTGCGCACTTCATCGGCCACCACCGCAAAGCCTTTACCGTGCTGGCCGGCCCGGGCAGCTTCAATGGAAGCATTCAATGCTAAAATGTTGGTTTGGAAAGCAATATCCTGGGTCACTTTAATAACTTTATGAATGGAATGGCTGGCCTGTTCAATATCTTGCACGGCTTGTATCATCCGCTTCATCTGCCGGGAACCCATTTCCGCACTGTCCCTGATGGCATGGGCCACAGTTGCTGCCTGCTCCGCTAAACCTGCATTATGCCTCGTCTTTTCCGCCACTTGGGAAATCTCCGCAGAAAGCTCCTCAATCCCGGAAGACTGCTCTACTGAGCTATGAGCCAATATCTGAGCGCCATTGGCGATTTGTGTAGACCCTAAGGATACCTGATCGGCACTCCGGCGGATTTGAGCCAACATGTCACTAAGCGTTTCAATGGTGCTCTGCATAGCAATACCCATAGAATCCTTCTCGCTTCTAGGGGTCACATGAACGGTCAAATCGCCGCCGGCAATATTTCTTAAGGTATTGATTTGATTTTGGGTGCTTTCCACCATTTGCTGGAAGGCATTGGTCAACGCACCGATTTCATCCTCAAAATCACTGGTTAATTTAATATCCATATCGCCCCGGGCAATCTGCTCCGAAGCGCCTATCAGCTTGCCAATGGGCCGGCCAATGATTCGGCGGGTCAGCAATATGGAAAACATACAGTAGATGACCGTGGTGCCCAGGCCAATCGCCAGGAGAATAGCAGCAAAGCCGTTGCTGTTGCGCAACACGCCGTCCACCCCCAAATCAACGCCCACAACACCGATTACTTTTCCATCGGCGTCCAGAATAGGCGAGAACCCGGAGACCATATAGCCAAAACCTTCGGAATCATAAATAGAGGTAAATGAAGGAAGGCCGTTGCCGATGGTTGCAAACATTTCGTCGGCAAAAGCGCTGGCCGGCTCTTGTTCCAAAAAACCCAGGGCCTCTTCTCCGGGAGTATCGGCGTCGGCAAAATAATATACATTCTGGTCGTAGCGGCTATCCAAAACATAAAGATAGGTAACTCCTGCGGAGGCAGCGGTCTTGCTGACGAATCGCTGGACTCTGTGCCAATAATCATTTTCCTGGCCGGCCTCCAAAATCAGAGCAAACTGCTCTTCATCGATACCGGCAGCTACCGTATCAGCGATGGTCATGGCCCGCTGGGCGCTGGCTTCAATAGAGTTCATCCGAAAAAATATATAGCTGAATATACCCATAAACATCGTGCTAAACAATGCAATAGCAATGGCCATACAGGAAATTTTACCCGTAATACTTTTCAAAAAACCATTCTTTTTCATGGATACTTATACACCTCTTACACTTAAAATCAGCAGGCTTCTCCTATCCTTGGGCATAATCAGGGTACAATTTTGCCAAAATGCATAATACCATATATTTTCCAACAGCAGGCCATGAATGTAATGAATACCCTTTTTAATCACTTCAATAAGTTTATTGCAATTTTATCCTAACCCCCTTTGTTTTATTGTCAAGCCGGAAACCAGGTGTTAGAATACATTATAAATGATTTTTAACCATAAATAAATCTGATGTTGCCATTAATCCGGCCTCAACCCGGCCTCGCTTTTTCGTGCATTAAAAGAGAGGAAAACCACAGGCAAAACCGCTATCCTAAACTTAGGAGCTGATATATATGGAATGGATCGAGAGACTGAATAACGCAGTCAACTATATCGAAGAGCATCTGGCCACAGAAATCGATTACGGGGCATTAGGCAGGATTGCCTGCTGCTCCTCCTATCACTTTCAGCGGATGTTTGGCTATATGGCAGGTATTCCTCTCTCGGAATATATCCGCCGCCGAAAAATGAGCCGGGCGGCTGCTGACCTGCAAAAAGGCGAGGATAAAATCCTCGATATTGCCCTTAAGTATGGCTATGATTCGCCTACCGCCTTTAACCGGGCCTTCCAAAGCATCCACGGCTTGCCTCCTTCTCAGGCTAAGACCGGCGGCGTAACCCTTAAATCCTTTCCGCCCATCAGCTTCCAAATCACAATTAAAGGAGCGGAACAAATGCATTATCGCATTGAGACAAAAGAGGCCTTTCGCATCATCGGCATAAGCGCCCCCCTGGACAAGGATATCGAAAAGAACTTTGAGGCGGTGCCTCTTTTATGGCAAAAGGCGGCCATGGACGGCACTATCTCGCGTCTGGCTGCCCTGATGAACAGCAAGCCTTTGGGTATTTTGGGGGTCAGCGCCTGTCCCGAGGGCTTGGAGAACTGGCGTTACTACATTGCTGCCGCCAGCACCTGGCCTGCCGACGGCTTTGAAGAGTACACGGTTCCCGCCGCTACCTGGGCCATCTTCAGCGGCCAGGGCACCGGCCAATCTATCCAGGAACTGGAGCGCCGCATCGTCAGCGAATGGCTGCCCACCTCCGGCTACGAATACGCCAATGCCCCGGATGTAGAGGTTTATCTGGACTCCAATCCCGAAAACACCAAATATGAGGTCTGGATTCCAGTAGTCAAAAAACAATAGAGAAATAAAAGGCGGCGTCCCTTTGCGGAGACACCGCCTTGTCTTGTTTTGGCAGCAAAATCAGCTATAATTGAGGGCACTGAAAAAACCGCTCAAGTCCAAGCTATTTTATGCTCCCTCCGGCTGCCGCAAAAAGTCCACTTGTTGAGCAGCTGGCTTTTTTGTTAATAAGGAAACCACAATTAAAGTCGGGCCCTCTGCCAAAGGCGGTGGCCTTCGAATATTTGACTAAGCTGCATGATCTCCAGCAATCGCCTTATGAGATCACGATTTTACTGTAGCTGCTAAGGCTATGCCGATAAGCTGGTCTGCCTGGTCCGCCATGAACAGCGGAATATTTAAGAGATCATGGTCAAGCCGCAGGTTATTCAGAGAAAAACGAACGCGCAGCTTTACTTTATCGCCATACTTTTCTTTGTATTTTTTCAGGCTTTTGCTTTCCACATTGCTCTCTGCCTTTACTTCAACAGGCAAAATATCATTTTCCCTCTGGATAAGAAAATCCACTTCATACCGGGGATTATCCATGGTCCAATACCGGGGTGTGGCTTCGAACTGGTTTTTTAATGCTTGTAAAACATAATTTTCGCTTAAAGCACCCTTAAACTCCACAAACAGCCTGTTGCCTTCAGCAAAAGCAGAGGGCGATAACAGAGATAAACGCCGCAAAAGCCCCACATCCGCCATGTATAATTTAAAAGCAGATAAATCATCATAGGCCGCAATGGGCAATCCAGGAGCAGTGCTGCGGTATATTTTATAAGTCAGATTGGCATCACAAAGCCATTGAAGAGCGTCCTCATATTCTCTGGCCCGGGCCCCTTCTTTTACGACCTTATAGATGAACTTCTTGTTTTCTCTGGCTAATTGTGAAGGTATTGATTTCCATATCAGCGATATCTTTGGAAAATCCTTCGGATCAGGGTGTTTGGCAAAGTCCCGTTCATATGCGCCCAGAATATTGGACAGCACTTGCTGCATAAGTTCTACATCCCGGTCTTGTGACCAGGCTCGAACAGATTCCGGCATACCGCCTGTTATAAAATACATTTTAAGCTTCTCATAAAGAGGATTAAAGAATGCCTCCGGTATTGGTTCAAGCCTCTCGATGCTGTCCATATAAGCCGCCAGGTTGCCATCACCGTTAGCCATTAAAAACTCCGTAAAAGTCATGGGCATTATCTCCAAAAAATCTACTTTACCCACTGGAAAAGAAACTGGTTTTGAAAGTGCGATACCCAAAAGAGAGCCTGCACAGGCAACATGATAATAAGGCGTGTTTTCGCAGAAGTACTTTAATGTATTTAAGGCGTTGGGGCAT
The DNA here is from genome assembly GCA_038562165.1 of Clostridiales bacterium. Classification (GTDB taxonomy): domain Bacteria; phylum Bacillota; class Peptococcia; order DRI-13; family UBA5745; genus WRMS01. Next base: position 36,888 of record JBCFAO010000039.1, read on the forward strand.
TCCTGTATCTCGTCAAAAACAATTAACGTTTCTTCCGGACTGTCCCGTTTAATCATTTCACCGCTTGCCAGCACCAGATTTTGCAGGATACGTTCCACATCTTTGGTGCTTTCAAAAAACTGCTTATATTCAGGATGCTCGTCAAGGTTGAAATAGGCTATATTCTGGTAATGCCGCTTGGCAAATTCTTTGAGCAGCCAGGTCTTGCCTACCTGTCTTACACCTTTTAAAATGAGAGGCTTCCGGTACTTGGAGTTTTTCCAATCCAGCAGCTTATGCATAATCAATCTTTCCATCATATCGTCTCCTCTTCCATCACATAAATATAAGATTTTTGCGCAATATAATCACATTTTCATGTAATAGCATAGCGGATTTTCCAGAATTAGTCAAGTGGCCTTTGGTATTTTAAGCTATCGATTTTGATAGGAAATAATAGATCAAGTTTCCTTCTGCGCGAGTTCATATTTCTGAAACTGCTTAAGTATTCTGTGCTTTTATCTGCTTTTTAGGTAACGCCAACATGTCAGCCAATGTCTCTTCTCTTTCTGGTATGATGAATTTAGAAAGCCTGGCCAGGCAGATATCCATCATGCTATAAAAAAAGAGAGGTTTAGAAATGGAATATCAATGGGAAAAGGTTGAAACTACGCTGACTCAAGTAATTGATACGGGTAAAAGATTAGCACAATATAACAATAAGATTTATCTATTTGGTGGCTACAAAAGCCCCAACCTTGATTCAAAAACTGTGTTCATGTTTGATCCAGCTACAGGAGCCTGGGAGAGCAAAGCCCCTATTCCGAGGGACGTAGCTTCCAGAGCCGCCTGCCTAAACAATAAAATTTATCTGGTGGCAGGCCAAAGCAGAAATTGGAGTATCAAAGACGTATATGCCTACACACCGGAAACGGATACATGGGAACGAAAAAATGATTATCCTTTGGATGTTGTTCATAACGAGCTTATAGTGCATAAAAACAGGCTATACTCCTTTGGTGGATACAAATTTACCTCGGGTCCGATGACGGACACCGCCGCCTGCTATGTTTATCACGAAGAGGAGGATTCCTGGCTACGTTTAAAAGATATGCCGGCTGCTTTAGCACATTTACGTCCTATAAGTTATCAAGATTATATTTATGTTTTTGGTGGACAAAAATCTACGTCAGGTGGCTCGGGCAATTCTGCTAATGCCTTTTGGCGCTATGATGTTAATGCAAATATTTGGGAAAACCTCAGCCTTTTGCCGGATAAGCTCAAAGGAGCCACCTTTGCCGGCTCCGGTGAAAAAGTATTTATTACTGGCGGTCAAGACTCTTATGCCACTCATATCTATTCCTTTACCACAGGTCAATGGGAGCAGATTGCCAATAAAAATTATAAGACCGGTCATCCAATTATTGTAAACAACGAATTATACACTTTTTGTGGTGATTGGGGCACTATGCCCTGTAAAATCGAAAAATTGGTCATTGGTCCACCAGTAAACAAATACACCATCAGTCAGCAATATCATCTGGAAGACGGTACACCAGTCCAAGCCGGTGATTCTGTGAATTTGGACACTGGGGAAGCTTACAATCAAACAGCCCCGAAGTTAGCAGGATACAGCCGCATAGGCCACAAGCTTGACGACGGTGCTCTTGACCATCGCTGGATTGCCAAAATAGACAACGTAAGCGCTGATCATACCGTCACTTTTATCTATATCCTAGGAGATGAGCCGGTACCGCCCACCGAATACACCGTCACCCGGGAGTATCAGGATGAAAATGGGATCAGTCTCCGCCCTGGCGATACTGTCCAGGTGGTACAGGGTAGCTCTTATACCTACAATGCTCCCGGTATCAACGGTTATGTCTGTGTCGGTTATAAGATAGACGGCGGCTCCTTATATTTAGGCACCCTGGCTAGAATTACGGAGGTACAGGCTGACCATGTAATTAGCTTTATTTACGTTCCGGAGACTCCCGAAGGCGATGAGGAATTTACTATTACCCAGGAGTATCGGACGGATGAGGGAATCACAATCTACACCACCGATTATGAAAAGGTTAAAAGTGGCAGCACCTACCGTAAGGTTGCTCCGATCTTTTCCGGTTATAGCCAGGTCGGTTACAAAGTTGACGGCGGAGCTTTGATTTTCGGAGGAACTGCAATCATCCCTGATGTGGGACATGATTATACCGTTACCTTTGTGTATGCCGGTGGCAATGAAGATGAAGATACAGGGGAACACTGTGGTTGCTGCTGTGCCAAGAGACCCTGCCATTGCTCGGGCAAGCACTTCGCTATGAATATTGAGGTTTGCGGTTATGAGGAAACCGCGGAAATTACCGCAGCCATTAATGCTGCTTTTGATGCAAGGAAATAGCTGTTGCAGTTCTGTAATAAAATAAATGTAAGCGCCAAATAACCCCCCGTGTAGAAAGTGTAGAGGATATCGTAGAAAATAAAGGTAGTTGAAAAAGTACAGGAGTAGTTTTTCAACTACCTTTAACGATTACAGTAGGGGGTGTGTAAGTGGATCCCATAACCTTGGCCAAAAACCAATACCGAACCCAGCAATGGGCTGACTACATCCAAGAGCGTAAAACCAGCGGAATGACCATTAACGCCTGGTGTGAACGTAAAGGTCTCAATCCCAGGAGCTATTACTATTGGCTGAGAAAACTGCGTCAGGAAGTAAGTCAGGAACATCAGCAGCAGATCGTTCCGGTAACCGTAACCCCATCTTTTTCTCCTAAACGAA
>JBCFAO010000040.1:0-38974 GCA_038562165.1 Clostridiales bacterium
TCTAACCACTCTACTTTGTTATGTCCCAAAATGTCAATACTTAGCTCCCTTTTTTTCTTTCAAAAACAGCTAAAAAGGGCTTGACTATTATTAGCAGGTTTGAAGTATTATGTGGTTCGCTTTGTTGAAATAGGTATTTCAATCCTACTCAGACACTAAATGTAGGTAAAGGACGGTGCTTAAGACGGCAAAACTTGAAATTCCGAGCAGTTAGCTAAGGCAAATACACATAATACCTCGTTTTTTGTACACACGGCTGGATGGGAAGCAACTTTTTCAGTGCCCTCCAACAAACCTGCAATTTTGAGCATTCGGACCACTTCCATAAGAATATTACACGGAAGCTTGCGGGTTTAAGCGGTTGATTGCTCCACTCCAACTGCCGTCCGGGAATCCTCCTCCTTGCCTCCCCGCCCTTATTCCTGGGCTTGGGGCAGCTCAAACCAGAAGGAAACGCCGTCCTCCACGTTATCCACGCCAAAGGGGCTCTGATGGCGTTCCATTGCCGCCTTCACCACGGTAAGACCCAAGCCGCTGCCGCCGTATTCCCGGCTCCGGGATTTATCGGCTTTATAAAAGCTTTCCCAAACCCGTTCCCTTTCCTCTTCGCTGAGGAAGCTGCCGCTATTGAAAACCTCGACTCTGACCCGGCGGCTTAGATTTTCCTTATTCGCCCCGGCTGCAGCCGCTGAAGCCGCTGAAGCATCTGCTGCCGCTGCCACGGCGGCCTCTTCTTGCTTCTCTTCACCTTCTGCGGCCAGAATCACACCTTCCATAACATCTTCATCATAGCCGAAGGCTCCCTTTCCGGATACGGCTTTAGAGCCCGGCGCAGCTTTAGAGTCAGGCCCAGCGTTAGAGCCCGGCACAGCTTCGGTGCCGGTTGCAGCTCCGGCATTTGGGCCGGCTCCAGCTTCTGCGGCTGCTCCTGCCGCCGCTTCTGCGGCAGCTTCGCCCTGCTCCGCCGCTGCCGGCAACTGCTTTACGGTAACCTGCACCAGCTTTCTGCCATCGGCGTAATGAATGGCATTGGTCATATAATTCAGCACCACTTCTTCAATCAAAAACTCATCGGCCCTCACCCAGGCCTCTGCCGGCGCCAGAAGCCGAAAATCCAGCTCCTCTGCCCCCGGCAAAGACTTGCTCCGCCGCATCACCGATTGAACCAGGGAAACAATATCGAAGTTCTCCAAATAAAGTTCGTCCTGGCCGGCTTCCAGGTTGTTTAAATTCATAAGCTTTTTCACCAGGGCATTCATCCTGTCGGCTTCGTCGGAAATTACATGGTAATAGTAATCTCTGTCTTCATCACTGGTCACCACTTTCTCCTCCAAAGCCTCGGCATACCCCTGAATCAGAGCGATGGGCGTTTTCAGCTCGTGGGAGATACTGGAGAGAAATTCTTTACGTTTTTCATCCAGCCTGGAGATAAATTGAATATCCTCCTCCAACTGCCGGTTTTTCTCCTGAAGCTCCTGGATGGTTTCCTGCAAATGCTCCGATAAAGCATTGATGCTGGCTGCCAGGGAACCGATCTCATCCTGAGTGTTTACCGTGATTTTGCGGGTAAAATCCAGATGAGACATGGATTTGGCTATACCCTCCACAGCCTTGATGGGTTTGGCAATTTGGTTGGACAGCCGGGCGCTGATAAAAGCCGAAGCCAATATGCTGAATATGCCGGTAATCAGCAAAAACCGGTTGGCGATGCCTACACTGTCGGTAATGGTCTGCACCGGCGTCCGCAGCAGCAGGTAAAGGCCGTTGTCCAAAGAGCCCACCAGGTCCAGATACTCGGTTTTCAGCCGCTCGTCATAATTGCGGCTGATTTCGAAGGGCAGATTACTTCTTTTGCTGATGAAGCCCGGCAGATCCGGTCCCCCCAAAATACCCCGGCGTCCAAAACCCAAGTTGATGGAATCCTGCCAGGCCATATATACCGCCTCCAGGTTACTGTTGAAAATAATAACCTGTATGCCCTGGTTGATTTGCATTTTAGCCAATTCCAGTTCGATGTCGGGGCTGCCGGCGTTATATAAATGGTTAATGGTGGTCATGGAGCGCAAAAGGGAATTGCCTTTGCTATATAAATAAAAGCGCTCCAAAAAAAGGCTGTTGATCAGCCAGCCAAAAATCACCACCAAGGCCACCAAACCGGCCATGAAGGTCAGCAGCTTCCGGCGCATATTATTTTTCATTGAGGAACCTCAAATTTATAGCCGATATTCCGTACAGTTTCAATATAATCGCCGCAGGTACCCAGCTTCTGCCGCAGCTTCTTAATATGGGTATCAATGGTCCGGGTATCGCCATAATAATCGTAATCCCAGACCTGGTTGAGGATCTTTTCCCGGGTCAGGGCCACACCCCGGTGATCAATAAGGTAATTGAGGAGCTCGTATTCTTTATAACTCAACTCCACAGGCTGGCCGCAGGCCACCACCTTTCTGCCCTCCCGGTCCACGGACAACTGCCCCATGATTATGGTTTGCAGGTTTTTCTGGCCCTGGCTGCGGCGAATCAAAGCCTCCACCCGGGCAGCCAATATCCTGGGACTGAAAGGCTTGGAGATATACTCATCTACGCCCAGATCAAAACCCTTCAATTCGTCCCGCTCTTCACCACGGGCCGTCAACATGATCACCGGTACGTTGGAAACCTTGCGAATCTCCTGGCATACCTGCCAACCATCCAGCTTCGGCATCATCACATCCAGAATCACCAGATCGATGCCTTTAACACCCAAAAAAATATCCAGTCCGGCCTGCCCGTCGGCAGCCTCTAAAATCTGGACGCCGGCAGCCCCCAGATAGTCGTGGATCAGCTTGCGCATCCGGCTTTCGTCGTCCACAATCAAAATTTTTAAATCTTTCATCTATATCACCTGCTTCTTTGCTGATGCAGCATTCTTCTTGATAGCCTTTCCCATTAGGCTTATTATATTATATAACAGTTTTGTGTCCCTTTTGTGAAGACGAAAAGGCCGAAATAAGGAAAAAGCAATGGGGAAATGATCCCATTGCTAAAGAATTATTATAGCCTGTCTCCTGGCCGGTATAAAAGGCTTAATCAGCACCATGAAAGCTTAATCAAAGACCAGACCGGCCGGGGCTCAGTCCTCTTCCTCACCCTCGTCGTCTTCCGGCTCTTCTTCCAACTTGCTGACCAAAGCTTTTTCTACCCGGTGATCCAGGACTTCTTCTACCTGAACCCGCAGACCGTAAGCCTCAATCACAGGCGTAGTGCCGTCCTCGGGAATTGTCCGCAGACGGCTGAACACCAGACCGCCTAAAGTATCGAAAGCATCCTGCGGCAACTTGATATTGAACAGCTTCTCCAACTGCTCCAGATCTGCCGATCCCGGCACCCGCCAGGTTTTTTCGTCTACCTGCTGGGTAACCTCGGGCGCTTCGTCGTACTCGTCATAAATATTGCCGACGATCTCTTCCAGCAGGTCTTCCATAGTAACGATACCCCGGGTACCGCCGTATTCATCCATTACTACGGCCAGATGGATTTTTTCCCGCTGCATATCACGGAACAGCACATCTGTGGGCACTTGCTCCGGAATGAAATAGGCCGGCCGCAGCAGCTCCTTTAAGGACTTAGGCTCGGTGGCCAGCATATTGGCAAGATAATCCCGCAAATGCAAAATACCCACAATGTCGTCGGCATCCTCATCGTATACGGGAAATCTGGTATAACCGTTTTCCAAAATCTCCTGGCGGATTACCTCCGGTTCCTCATCAATCCAGAGCATGCAAAGATCGGTGCGGTGGGTCATCACATCGGCAGCTTCTTTATTGTTAAACTCAAAAACGTTGGTGATCAGCTCTTTTTCGTCGGCGGCAATGGAGCCTTTTTCTTCACCAATATCCACCATCATGCGAATCTCTTCTTCCGTCACGTCGCTCATTTCCCCGGAGGGGTTAATGCCGAAAAGACGAAGTATGCCATTGGTGGAGGCCGTCAGCAGAATAACAACCGGTTTTAATATTTTGCCAATGAACAGGATGACGCCTGCCAAAGAAAAGGCTATGGGTTCCGCCTTTTGCAGGCCGATCTGCTTTGGTACCAGTTCGCCGAACACCAAAGTCACATAAGACAAAACCATGGTAATCAGCACAACGCAGAAATCATCTACCGCAGCCGGATCGGTAAACGGAGTGCGCTCAACGATAAATCTGGCCAGGGGTGCGGAAAAACTGCTGGCAGCAAAGGCGCTGGCCAGAAATCCCGCTAGAGTAACGCCGATCTGGATAGTCGATAAAAACTGACTGGGTTTTTCTAAAAGGACCAAAAGCTTTTTGGCCTTTGGATTGCCTTCTTCCGCCATGCGCTTGATCTTATTGTCGTTAACCGAAATAACCGCAATCTCACTCATGGTAAAAAAGGCATTGACAAGAATTAAAACCAGTAAAGTTAATAGCCGCCATATCAACGGGTCTTCCAAGAACTATTCCTCCCTATACATATCCAAATTTTAGTTAGATGTTATTATTATATCATAAGTATTGATCAAAAATCTATTTTTTATGGTATACTTATCATGAATTTTTCTAAATACCTACAGCCTTCCTTTAGGAGGAGTTTTTTATGCCTATGACGGACACAATTCTTGACGTACCCGGCCTGCTGTTGGGCCAAGCTCAAAATACGGCAGCCCTTACCGGCATCACCGTATTGCTGGTCCCTCAAGGGGCGGTAGCCGGCGCCGACTTGCGTGGCGGCGGCAGCGGCACCCGGGAGCTTAATCTCTTTGATCCCGGCACCACCACGGATCAGGTCCATGCCGTAGTGTTATCCGGTGGTTCCGCCTATGGACTGGACGCTGCCGGCGGTGTTATGGCTTGGCTGGAGGAAAAAGGCTTCGGCTTTGACACGGGGGTAGCCAGGGTACCTTTAGTGCCCCAAGCTATTTTGTTCGATTTAGGCATAGGGGACAGCAGTATTCGTCCCGGTCAGGTTATGGCCAGGGAGGCTTGCGAAAAGGCTGTCTCTGACGGCAGTAAATTGGCCCAAGGCAACTACGGCGCCGGCTGCGGCGCCACCATCGGCAAGCTGCGCCAAGGCAGAGGAGCCATGAAAAGCGGCATTGGCTCCGCATCGCTGCGGCTGGCTAACGGGTTTACCCTGGGCGCTATCGTTGCCGTCAATGCTTTAGGCGACGTCTACGAGGAGGGCCGGATTATTGCTGGCATGCTGGAGGGGGATGGCGCGGCGCCGCTCTTTGCCGACAGCAGCCGCTGCCTGTTGGAAATGGGGGCCGGCGCCGCCGGACAAGGGCCAAAAGCTCCCGCCTTTAGCGGCAACACTACCATCGGCATTATTGCCTGCAACGGTACTTTCACTAAACCCCAGTGCAACAAAATTGCAGCCATGGGTCACAACGGTATGGCCAGAGCCATCCGGCCCATACACACTACCATGGACGGCGATATGCTTTTTGCTTTAGCTACCGGTCACATGGCGGTTCCTTTGGATGTGGCCGGGGAAATGGCGGCCCTGGCCGTTGAACGGGCTATTATTAAAGCCGTTAAGGCGGCGGCTCCTGCCGGCGGCTTACCCTCCTGGCAAAGCTTTGGCCGCCAATGAGCCTGACTATGCTAAACCAAGGCGCTGCCGGCAAGCCGCAAGGCGGCGGCCTGCAGATATGCCAAATCAGCGACGATAAATTAATATTTAAGGTGACAGGCATTCCCGGACCAGAAGTCTGCAGCAGGGTCCCCGCCAGCCTGGGAAAACACCTTATGCAGCAGGGTTTCTCCGACAAGCTGATCAAAGGGCTGCGGCTGCAAAACTGCGTAACGGTCAACGGCCGTTTTCACCGTATGATCGATGCCGTAGCCATCGGTGATGAAATCGCCATCCACTGGCCCCAGGCGCCGCCAGACAAGCATTTGCTGCCCGCCGCCGATCTGGCCGTACCTATATTATATGAAGACAATTCCTTCATCGCCTTCGATAAACCTCCCGGCTTGCCCATTCATCCCAGCGCCCGGCATTACCGCCGCTCCCTGGGCAATTACTTTGCCTCCCTCTACCCCGGCCTGTCTTTCCGGCCTATCGGCAGATTGGATAAGGATACTACCGGGATTTGCCTTGTGGCAAAAAACCCTTTTTGCGCCGCTATTGCCAATCAAAATATTCAAAAGGTATATTACGCCATCTTAGAGGGTTTCTTGCCTCAAGATAAAGGCACCGTAGATTTGCCTCTGCTGCGTTTACCCGGCGATACCATTAAGCGGCAAGTGGAAGCCGGCGGCCAAAGGGCCGTTACCCATTTTCAGGTACTAAGCCGCTCCGAGGCTTTCACTTTAATTTCCGCTGTTTTAGAAACCGGCCGTACCCATCAGATTCGGGCCCATTTTGCTCATTTAGGTTTTCCTTTGGCCGGCGACAGCTTATACGGCGGCGGTGAAACACAGATCCGGAGACAGGCCCTGCACTGCGGTGAAATCAGCTTCTGCGATCCCGTAAAACAGCAGCAGATCCGGCTTACCTCCCCTTTACCCAAAGATATGGAGCAGCTGCTTGCCGCCCGGGAGTCCATCGGTTAGTTTGCATTTGCAAGCCTGCAGGCGCTGGCTCCGAATCCACTAATCCGGAAAGGAAGATATTCTATGCAAAAACCACCAGGACACAATCTTGATGTAACCGGTTCTCTTCATCAGCAGGAAATATCAACGTTTAATTTTGACAGAATAATCAACCGGCGGGGTACCGGCGCCCTAAAATACGATTCTGCGGTAAGGCGGGGCTATCCGGCGGAGGTCTTGCCTTTCTGGGTGGCCGATATGGATTTTCCGGCAGCTCCCGCCATATTGGAAGCCCTGCGGTCCAGGGTTAATCATGGCATCTTCGGCTATACCGAGCCTCAGGAAAGCTATTATCAAGCCGTTCAAGATTGGTGGAAAACCTACCATCACTATAAGGTAAAAAAAGAATGGATCCTGGAGTCTCCGGGCATTGTCTTCTCTCTTTCCATCGCCATCAGAGCTTTTACCAGGCCCGGCGACAGCATTTTGGTTCAAACACCGGTCTATTATCCATTTTTCAGCGCTATCCTTCTCAATGACCGCAAGCTGGTAAGCAGCCCTCTGACTTACATCAATAAAGAATACACCATCAATTTTGAAACCTTTGAAGAGACGATTAAAGCCCACAAGGTAAAAATGTTTATCCTTTGCAATCCCCATAATCCCGTGGGCCGGGTCTGGACGCCTCTGGAGCTGCAAAGGCTTGGTCAGATCTGCCGCCGCAATGGCGTAGTGGTAGTAGCCGATGAGGTTCATTGCGATTTTGTTTCCCCAGGATTTAAACACCAGGTTTTTGCCGGGCTTGATCCCAAATTGGAGCAAATTACGGTTACCTTGGCAGCGCCCAGTAAAACCTTCAATCTGGCCGGACTGCAATTTTCCCATGTTTTCATTGCCAATGAAGAAATGCGCAAAGCCTGGCTGGAACAAAAAGCGGCTACCGGCTATGATGAGCCTAATGTTATGGGGATTACCGCCTGCCGGGCCGCTTACGAAAAAGGCCGTCCCTGGCTGGATAGCCTGCTGAAGTATATCAACGACAACGACGCCTTCGTCCAAACTTTCATCAAACAGTATCTTCACGGCATCCATGTGGTACGCCGCCAAGGCACCTATTTGCTGTGGCTTGACTGCTGGGGCACCGGCTTTACCCCTGAGGAAATAAACCGGCGGCTGGTGGAAAGAGGCAAGCTCTGGTTATATGAAGGCAGTAAATTCGGCCCGGAGGGCGAGGGCTTTCAACGGCTAAACTTAGCCTGCCCCCGGGAAACTCTCTCCGATGCCATGATACGGCTGGCCGCAGCTTTGGGCGTCATTCGTTAGCCAATGAATAGCCGGCAACCAACGCTTAACCGCCGATTGCTTTTTTAACGGCTTTTTGCCATTGCTCATGCAATCTTTGCCGCTCTTGGCCAGTCATCCCAGGAGTAAAAATCCGATCCGTCCGCCTTAAACGGCGGACGTCTTCTTTTGTCTGCCAAAAACCGCAGGCCAGCCCCGCTAAAGCCGCAGCTCCCAAGGCAGTGGTCTCCACGGTTTCAGGCCGGTCTACAGGAATATTCAGCAAATCGGCCTGGAATTGCATCAATACATTGCTGACGGCAGCGCCGCCGTCCACGTTGAGGCTGGTCTGGGCAATGCCGGAGTCAGCCGTCATGGCATCCAGCAGATCCTTTACCTGGTAAGCAATAGACTCAAGAACAGCCCTGGCAATCTGCCGGCGGCCGCTGCCTCTGGTCAGACCGCAAAGAACTCCCCTGGCCGCCGTATCCCAATAGGGGGCTCCCAAGCCGGTAAAAGCCGGCACAAAATAGACGCCCTCGTTATCCGGGCATTCTGCCGCCAATTGATCGCATTCGGCGGCAGTATTAATGATCCGCAGCTCATCCCGCAACCATTTGATAGCGGAACCGGCATTGAATACGCTGCCTTCCAGAGCGTACTCCACTTCTCCTTCCAGCCCCCAGGCAATGGTGGAAAGCAGCCGGTTGGCGGAGTGGATGCGGGACTTGCCTGTATTCATCAACAGAAAGCAGCCGGTGCCATAAGTATTTTTCACCTGGCCGGCCTGAAAACAGCCTTGGCCGAATAAAGCTCCTTGCTGGTCACCGATGGCGCTGCATATAGGTATACCAGCCATGTCTTCAATTCCCCGGATACCGGATACCACTATCCCAAAATCTCCGGCCGAAGGGCGAACCTCCGGCAAGACCGAGAGGGGAATGCCTAAAAGGCCGCAGAGCTCTTCATCCCATTTCAGCTCGTCAATATTGAACAGCATAGTCCGGGAGGCATTGGAATAATCGGTGGCATAAACAGCGCCGCCGGTCAAATTCCAGATCAGCCAAGTATCTATGGTTCCGCAGCGCAGCCTGCCTGCCTCTAATAATTGCCTGGCCACCGGCACCTCGTCCAAAATCCAGGCCAGTTTCGTTCCGGAAAAATAGGGATCGGCCAGCAAGCCGGTTTTTGACTTGATCAGGGCTTCCTTCCCTTGCCGCCGCAGCTTTTCACAGCGGTCTGCCGTCCGCCGGCATTGCCATACAATAGCCGGGTAAACCGGCTTGCCGGTCTGATTATCCCAGGCCACCACCGTCTCCCGCTGATTGGTAATGCCTATGGCCGCAATCTCGTTGCCTTTGGCTCCCGCCTTTTTGGCGGCGGTACCCATGGCCAAATATTGGCTATAGAGAATCTCCATAGCATCCTGCTCCACCCAGCCGGGCTGGGGGTAGCTCTGTTTAAATTCCTGTTGGCCCAGGCCGGCCACGTTGCCCTCGCTGTCGAATAAAATCCCCCGGGAGCTGGTAGTGCCCTGATCCAGCGCCATAATATAGCGCCTTTGTCTTTGGTTTGCCATATTGGCCGCCTCCTTTTTATTATCCCTTTTCTAAACAACAAAACACAACCGGCCTCGGTCAGAGCATGGCAGATTGTGTCCCGTAATATTTCTATAAAATTTTAGTGGCAAGGGTTGTCCCGCACCATTTTAGCGCATTGGGTGATCAGGATGGCCAGCTCCAGCTCATTTCTGGCATCCATTGCCGGCACTTTTGCCATTAAACAACCTTTGTCCGTGGTCACGTACTTTGGCGGCAATTTGTTTAACACCAGAGCACAAGTGTCTAAAAAACATTTCTCGCACTGACACATGTTTAATCTTGACATAATTGATTTTGTTTTGGCAAGAATTAATTCCTCTACGCTATTACGGAGAGCATATTTCTCGCAGCATCCAGATATTTCCATAGATTCGGCGATCCTTCCCCTCATCCATATTTCCTTTTGCAAAAGAAAACCTCAGGCGGTAAAAATTGTATCCTATTGTTACTATGCTACTCTTTACTGATAGTTTTGTCAATTTTTAAATAATATTAATCAAAAATTGCGATACCGCCCGGATTTTCGGATGGCACCGCAATTTTTGTATTTACGGCACCAAAAGATATTACGCCGACCCTTTTACCCTCCGCATGCCATGTATTTCATTTCTACTTATTAGAAAATCACGATAAGTTTATCCCTTTAGCTGTTCAGCTTCATTTTACGGTCAAGGGGCTTTTTATCTGTCTTGCTTTTAGAAATCTGCACAACTATACGGGTTAGGGCAAACAAAGCGAGAGCGTTGGGGAGAACCATCAGGTTGTTGAACATGTCGGTCAGCTCCCACACCAGATCGTTTGACATAAGAGTTCCGGCAAAAATAAAGACTAACGCAATGACCGAGTATACGGCAGACGCCTTTTTTCCAAAGAGGTAGATCACGTTGATTTTGCCGAATAAATTCCAGCTCAGTACAGTGGAGAATGCAAAAAAGAACAAACAAACAGCTACAAATACAGCACCCGGCCCTTCACCCATAACGGTTCCAAAGGCAGTCTGAGCCAGATTGGCTTTATTGACGCCTTCCGGAATTATGCCGCTGGCCAGGATGCCGTCGCTGGTGTACAGGGTGGAGATGACCACCAAGGCGTTTAGGGTTAGCACCACAAAGGTATCGATAAACACACCAATCATCGCCACAACACCCTGGTCATGGGGATTTTGTACGTTGGCCTGGGCATGGGCATGGGGGGTGGACCCCATACCGGCCTCGTTGGAAAAAAGCCCCCGCTTAGCCCCTTGGCTGATGGCAGTTTTCAGCGCATAGCCAAAGCTGCCGCCGATGATAGCCTGAGGCTGAAAAGCATACCGGAAGATCATGCCAAAGGAGGCCGGAAGATACTGTATACGGACGATCAGAACAGCCAGGCCTCCCAGTAAGAACACAGCCGCCATAAGGGGGACAAGCTTTTCTGTGACAGCAGCCAGCCGCTGTACACCGCCCAGAAAGATAATGCCGCAGATAACAACAAGTATAACGCCAATTATCCAGGTTGGAAGACCAAATGCGGTTTCAAAGGTGGAGCCGATGGAATTGGATTGCACCATGCAGCCCATAAAACCCAAGGCTAAAATAATGGCAAAGGCAAAGAAGCCGGCCAGAAATTTGCCGAAAGTCCCCTGAAAGGCGGTGGTAATATAATAGACCGGGCCGCCATGGATAGTGCCGTCTTGATCGATGATACGGGTCTTTATTGCCAAGGTTGCCTCGGCATAGATGGTTGCCATTCCCAGAAAAGCAATGATCCACATCCAGAAAATAGCGCCGGGTCCGCCGGTTAAAATAGCTCCGGAAGCCCCCACGATGTTGCCTGTACCCACCTGGGCAGCGATGGCGGTGGTCAATGCTTGAAAAGAGCTCATACCGCTGGCCTGCTTGCCTCCGCGCAATGAGAGATTGCCAAATACTTTTTTCATCCCCTCACCAAAGCAGCGAATTTGGACAAAACCAGTAGAAATAGTGTACCACAGACCTACCGCAACCAATAAAAAAACCAAAACATAGCTGGACAAGTAGGTATTGATGGCCGCCACCAGGGGGTAAAGAGTTGTTTCTAACTGCTGTAACATAATTGCTCTCTCCTTTGGACAAAAAAATAGATCGTGGAGAAAGCCACGATCCGACAAAAACAGCAGAAACGTCCACCGGATGCGTAATTCTACGCAGTCCGGCGGAACGGTTTCTCCTCTGTCCTTTTGCCTGAGAGATTAACGGAATTGCATTCCGTGTTGCACCTTCGGCACTCATAATCGAGCTTCTCCAGAGTCACATCCGCGCACAGTCTTCATCCCCTGAGGGACACCTGAGAGTGTTACTCCTTCGGCAAACCTGATGTGGTTACTTTCCTGCGCACTTCATCTGTCCAGATTTAGTTGTAGAAATTAAGGTATCATACCAGCTTCTATTTGTCAAATAATCAAGAATTGGCCAGCTGCTTTTTGACCGCTTCCGTAAAGAGCGGCATAATTTTACAGACATCTCCCACAACCCCATAGTCCGCAACCTCAAAGATAGGGGCGGTTTCATCTTTGTTGATGGCAATAATGACGTGGGACTCCTCCATGCCAGCCAAATGCTGGATGGCTCCGGAGATACCGCAGGCGATATACAGGTTTGGCCGCACCGTCTTGCCGGTTTGTCCCACTTGGCGGTCCTTCTGTTGCCAGCCGGAATCCACCGCCGCGCGGGAGGCGGAAACAGTTCCACCTAGCGCATCGGCCAACTCCTCCAGCAGAGCAAAGTTGCCGGGGCAACCCATGCCGCGACCACCAGATATCAAAACCTTGGCGTCCATGATGTCCATTTTCTCGGTGACCTTCTTGATCACCTCAAGGATCTCGACGTTTTTACTCTCTTCCAATTCCTGCATGGAGAAGCGCTCCACCGGGCAGTCGGCGTTATCGATGGCGTTGATCCGCTGCATGACGCGGGGGCGGATAGTGGCCATCTGCGGCCGGTGCTCCGGGCAGAGAATGGTTGCCATGATGTTGCCACCGAAAGCCGGACGGGTCATCATCAGATCGCCTGTCTCTTTTTGGATCTCCAGGCCGGTGCAGTCCGCAGTAAGGCCGGTGTGAACCCGTGCGGATACCCGCGGGGCCAGATCGCGGCCAATGGCAGTTGCACCGTACAGTACGATCTCCGGCTTGTACTGCTCCACAATCGCTGCCAAAACTCTGGTATAGGGTTCGGTCATGTAGGTTTCAAGGGCGGGGTCATCCGCCAGGATCACGCGGTCCGCACCGTAACGGGCCAGCTTTGTTGTCAGGGAAGCGATGCCACTCCCGCATATGATCGCCGTGACTTCCGTGCCCAATGCGGCAGCCAAGTCGCGTCCCTTTCCCATCAGTTCAAGACCCACGCCCGCAATGACACCCTCCACCTGCTCAATAAAGACGAATACGCCTTTGTAATCCTGCTTGTTCATAGCATTATCCCTACTAAATAATAAATTTCTCTTGCAGCTTTTCCGTCAGCCAATCGGCGGATTCCTGCGCATCCAGGTTGACCACTGTACCCTTGCCCTTGACCGCCTTGGTAAAGGACTTGAGTACCCGGGTCGGGGAACCCTTGAGACCGATGTTCCCGTCCTCCACATCCAGGTCGGCCCGGCAGAGCACGTTGACATCCTGATGCCGGTAGGCATCAAAAATACCGCCCGGCGTCATATAACGCGGAGCGCCCAACTCGGCGAGGACGGCAATCAGGCAGGGGAGTTTGGCCCGGATCATGTGGTACCGGTCCTCGTACTGGCGTTTAACGGTGATATAGCCGTCATCGACAGTCAATTCCTCGGCGTAGCTAATGTTGGCAAGCCCCAAATGCTCGGCGATCTGGGGACCAACCTGAGCGGTGTCCCCATCGATGGCCTGGCGGCCGGTAACGATCAGGTCGTAGTCGCCGATTTTGCGAATCGCAGAAGCGAGGGTAGAACTGGTTGCCCAGGTGTCCGCGCCGCTAAAGGTGCGATCGGTAACGAGGACAGCCCGGTCAGCTCCCATAGCCAGCGCTTCCCGCAGGGCTAGATCGGCCTGGAGCGGTCCCAGGGACAGAGCGGTGACGTAAGCGCCACATTGATCTTTGAGCATCAGGGCAGCTTCCAGTCCGGCCTTGTCATCGGGATTAATGATGTTGGGAACACCATCCCAAATCAAGGTGCCGGTTTTGGGGTTCAGGCGAACCTCATTGATGTCCGGAACCTGCTTGATGCATACAATGATATTCATGTCTTCTCCCCTCATCTATTTCAAGACCCCAGCGGCAATGACTATCCGCTGCACTTCACTGGTTCCCTCGTAAATCTCGGTGATTTTGGCGTCCCGCATCATACGCTCAATGGGATAATCCCTTGTATACCCATAACCGCCATAGAGCTGGACGCATTTGGTGGTGACAGCCATGGCCGTCTCAGCGGAAAACAGTTTTGCCATAGCGGCTTCTTCGGAATAACGGTCTTTTGTGTCCTTGGCCAGTGCGGCATTGTAGACAAGCAAGCGGGCGGCTTCGATGCGAGTCTTCAGATCGGCCAGCTGGAACTGGGTGTTCTGGAATGAGGAAATACTGCGCCCAAACTGCTTGCGCTCCTTTACATAGGCAACCGTTTGGTCGAATGCGCCCTGTGCGATGCCCAATGCCTGAGCTGCGATGCCGATGCGGCCGCCGTCCAGGGTGCCCATGGCGATATCGAAGCCTTTGCCCTCTTTGCCCAGCAGGTTCCCTTTGGGGACAATGCAGTTTTCAAAGACCAGCTCGGTGGTGGCACTGCCCCGGATACCCATTTTCAGCTCCTTTTTGCCAATGAAGAAGCCGGGGAACTCCTTCTCCACGATGAAGGCGGAGATGCCCTTGTTACCCTTGGATTTGTCGGTCATAGAAAAAATCACATAAGTATCGGCCTCGCCACCGTTGGTGATAAAGATCTTGGTGCCGTTGAGGATGTAGTGATCACCGTTCAGCACCGCCTTAGTCTGCTGGCCAGCGGAGTCGGTACCCGCACTGGGCTCGGTGAGGCCGAAGGCGCCCAGCTTTTCCCCCTTCGCCAAGGGAATCAGGTATTTTTCTTTTTGCTCCGCAGTGCCGTATTTGCGGATAGGTTCTGCACCTAAAGAAGTATGAGTCGAAACGATAACGCCTGTGGTGGCGCACACCCGGCTCAGTTCCTCCACACATATAGCATAGGTGAGAGTATCACACCCCTGTCCACCCTGCTCACGGGAAAATGGTATACCGAAAAAGCCATAACGAGCCATCTTTTTCACTGTCTCCCGAGGAAAGCGTTCCTTCTCGTCTACCTCCTGAGCCAGGGGCTTAACTTCGTTTTCTGCGAACTTGCGGAACAGTGTCCGGATCATGGTATGCTCCTTGGTCAGAACAAAATTCATGATGTTCTCTCCCCCTAAGGCTTCATAAAATCTGCTTTTTTGAAAAGACCTCTCTCATTCTTCTATTAATAAAGATAAAAACCCCTGCCGGTTTTCCGGCCCAGCAGTCCGCCCCGCACCATCTTTCGCAGCAGCGGGTGAGTCCGGTATTTGGGATCACCGGTCTCCGACTCCAGCACCTCCATGATGGCGAGACAGACATCCAGGCCGATCAGGTCGCCCAATGCCAGCGGTCCCATGGGGTGGTTGGCGCCCAGCTTCATGGCGGTGTCGATATCTTCGGCGGAGGCAACGCTCTCGGCGAGGATGCCTGCCGCTTCGTTGACCATGGGAATCAGGATGCGGTTAACTACAAAGCCCGCCGAATCCTGAACTTCGACCGGCACTTTGCCGATATCGGCGGCGATGGCCTTGATTCTCGCCACTAATTCTGGCGGCGTAGTCAGCCCCACCACGACTTCCACCAGCTTCATAACCGGGGCCGGATTGAAAAAATGCATGCCAATTACCGGCCGGTCCAGCCCCGCCGACAGTTCGGTCACTGAGAGAGAGGAGGTGTTGGTGGCAAAAATAGCCTCTTTTTTACTAATCTGCTGCAAGCTCTCGAATAGCTGCCGTTTCAGATCCATTTTCTCCAAAGCCGCTTCAATGATTAGGTCGCAGTCCGCTACCCCATCATTGAAATCGGTAGTAATGCGTGCCAGAGCAGAGTCCATCACGGACTGATTCAGCTTACCTTTGGCAACCTGATTGGCCAAATTTTTCTGAATTCTGGCTTTGCCGCCTTGGGCGAACTCCGCCTTGATGTCGCAAAGAACAACCTCATAGCCGTCCTTGACGGCAAACGCCTGGGCAATGCCGGACCCCATGGTCCCCGCGCCAATTACTCCGATTCTCATGATTCCGCTCTCCTTCTTCCGGTAAATGCTCCCGGCTTTCTCTTTTCAACAAACGCAGTCATGGCCTGCCGCTGGTCCTCGGTGCCGAAGCAGTCGGCGAAGGATTGGCATTCCAGCCGGGTCGCCTGTTCCAGAGAAAGGCCCACGCTGCGGTTTGTCACCTTCTTAGCCAGACGGACTGCCAAAGGCGCGTTAGCGGCGATCTTATCCGCCATTTCCATACAGGCGCCCATTAGCTCCTCTGCGGGGATCACCGCGTTGACCAGCCCCAGTACTAGAGCTACCTCCGCACTCACCTTGTCCGTGGTAAAGATCAGTTCCTTGGTTTTAGCAAGGCCCAGTGTGCGGACCATTCGTTGAATACCCCCGTAACCGGGAAGAATACCCAAGGAGGTCTCCGGCAAGCCAAACACCGCGTTTTCAGCCGCGATGCGGATGTCGCAGGCGAGAGCGATCTCGCAGCCACCGCCCAAGGCATAGCCGTTGATGGCAGCGATGACCGGCATGGGCAGATTCTCCAGTTTTTCCATCATCGCGTTGCCCGCATTTGAGAATACCAAAGCTTCATGGATGGAAAGGTTCTTCATCTCAGTGATGTCCGCCCCTGCCACAAATGCCTTCCCCCCCGCCCCTGTGACGATGAGGCAGCGGATGTCAGAGCACGCAACTTTGTCCAGAACTGCTTCCAACTCCATGATCAACTGGCTATTCAGGGCGTTGAACGCCTCCGGCCGGTTAATGGTAAGTAACCCGACGAATCCCTTCTTCTCGTAGAGAATGAAACCCATGATTCTATCCCCTTTCCACAATGGTGGTGACGCCCATACCGCCACCGACACAGAGGGTGGCGAGACCCCGCTTGGCATTCCGCTTCTTCATCTCATGGAGCAGCGTCACTAAAATCCGGCAGCCGGATGCACCGACAGGATGGCCTAGGGCGATGGCTCCACCGTTCACATTGACCTTTTCGGCATCCCACCCCAGCTCTTTGCCCACAGCAATCACTTGGGCGGCAAATGCCTCGTTGGCTTCGATCAGGTCGATGTCGTTTAGGGAGAAGCCGGACTTCGCCAAAGCTTTCTTGGTGCTCTCCACCGGTCCCATCCCCATGATCTCAGGTGCTACGCCAGCCATCGTGCCAACGACAAACTTTGCCATGGGACTCACGCCCAGCTCTTTTGCTTTTTCGGCGCTCATCACCACAATAGCGGCTGCGCCGTCATTGATGCCGGAGGAGTTGGCGGCAGTGACAGTGCCATCCTTTTTGAAAGCCGGGCGGAGTTTGCCAAGGCCTTCGGCGGTGACGCCGGTACGGGGGAATTCATCCTTTTCAAACAGGACGGTATCTTTCTTCACTTTAACAGGAACGGGAACAATCTCGTCAACAAAACGGTTTTCGTTCACCGCCTTTTCCGTTTTCTGCTGGCTCCCAGCGGCAAAGATATCCTGCATCTCCTGGGTGATGCCGTATTTCTCAGCCACATTTTCAGCGGTGAAGCCCATGAGATAGAGGTTGAAGGCGTCGGTGAGGGCGTCGGTGGTCATGGTATCCACTATTTTGCCGTCTCCCATCTGATAGCCATAACGAGCCTTGGGAAGAGCATAGGGAGCGAGGGACATATTCTCCATGCCGCCGACAACCATCACATCGGCCTGGCCGGCCAGGATCATGGCTGCGGCCATGTTGACGCTGTTGAGGCCGGAACCGCAGACAACGTTGAGGGTCTGGGCGGGCTTTTCCACAGGAATCCCAGCCTTAATGGCGGCCTGACGCGCCACGTTTTGCCCTTGGCCTGCCTGGATGACGCAACCCATTAGCACCTCGTCAACCTGGTCCGGGTTCACCCCCGCCCGGTTCAGCGCCTCCTTGATTACAATCGCTCCGAGTTCCACAGCCGGGATCTCTCTCAAAGAACCACCGAATTTTCCAATTGCGGTGCGGACTGCACCCAACAATACGATTTCCTTCATTCTTTTTCCCTCTTTTCTATTGTAATCAGTTCAATTACACGACGATTTTGGAAATTGTTCCATCCGCCGCCGTGGAGGGCATGGCATGGCACTGATGGACCGCCCTTGCTGAGGGTTGCTGCCTGGTCATACGAGGATTGGCCATACTATTTGGAATTGTCAGGAACTTTGTTATCAATCTTTGCAATAGCCTTGGCTAGCTCCTTTTTCTGGGCGATATCACCCTGGCGGGCGATCATAATGCGCTGTGCTTGGGGGGAGCCCGCTCCGTGCATGGACTCAGTACGATAGCCAACAGCCGCAGCACCGAGAGTCATGTTCTCAATGAGCCGGTGTACCTTAATCCGATCCTCTGTGGGGACGTTGTCCACACCTTTGAGGTATTTTTCGATGTAGGGACCGATCTTCTCATGGCGAAAATCCTTCTCCGAGGGGGTAGTTACCATCAGGCCGCCGGCGATGTCCTCGGCAAGGCGAGTGATTTCATAGGGGAAGCGGGTGATGTTCTGCTTGCAGACGTTCGCCAACAACAGATTAATGAAGTAGTTGCCCGACTTAGTGGCGTTCCCTTCTGAAGAGCAGGCAATACCGCAGGAGTAGAGCGTTTCGTTGAGGTGGGTCATTTCGATGAGCTTGTCTTTGATATGGCTGGCCTTGGCAACGCCGTTGAAGTCAGCGGCTAGGGCGGCCGCGCCAATGAGGACATCGCCGACACCGACCTTGCAGCCGCCGTAGCTCTGGCGGTGATAACCCGCGAAGCGCTCCACCAGCATGCCGGAAAAATCCACCTCGCCGTTGAGGAAGATCCGGTCATTGGGGACAAATACGTCGTCAAAGATCAGGAGAGCTTCCATGCCGCCGTATTCGCAGTTGCCTACGTCCAGAGTGCTGCCTTCCAGCTTGCGGGTATCACAGCTCTGGCGGCCGACAATCATGAAGACACCCTTAGCATCCGCTGGTATGGCGAACGATACTGCATAGTCTTCGTCGCCGGGTTTCATGGCGACGGTGGGCATTACGATAACTTCGTGCGAGTTGGTGATGCCGGTCTGATGAACCTTGGCTCCCCGTACCACAATGCCATCGGGACGGCACTCCACGACCCGCAGATACAGGTCGGGATCGGCTTGTTGGCTGGGGCCGAGTCCCCTGTCGCCTTTGGGATCGGTCATGGCACCGTCCACGACCCAATCATTTTCCTGCACCAGCTTCATATAAGCGATAAAGTTCTTATGATAGTCGGTGTTGTGGACAATATCGCACTCAAAGGTAGTGGAGTACAGGGCGTTCATAGCGTCCATGCCGACACAGCGTTGGAAGCAGGAAGCCGTTTTCTGGCCCAGCAGGCGCTGCATCTTCACCTTTTTCACCAGGTCTTCTGTGCTTTGGTGAATATGGCAAAAACGATTGATTTTTTTACCGGTCAGATGGGAGGTGGCGGTCATCAGCTCCTCATATTCAGGCATGGTTGCATAGTCATAGGTGGCTTTGACCGAGTTGAGGGAGGGGCGCAGGAGCGGGCTGTCCACAGCGGAGGAAATCTTTTCGCCGAACATCCAAATTTCCATGTTCATCTTGCGTATGCTCTCGACGTATTGTTCACCTGTCATCATTTTAAATAGCTCCTTTCGGGTATGGGGAGTTTGCCTGATACAGCCGATGCTGCTGCCATTTATAGCGCACTATCATCTAGGATAGCCCCCTTGTTGGCGGAGGTGACAAGGAAGCGATAACGCTTGAGATATCCGCTCACCTGTTTGGGAGGGGTAGGGGTAATCGTCTGTTTGCGCTGTGCAATCTCCGCATCTTCCACCAATAACTCCAGCGAACCTGCCGGAATATCAATCCTGATTAAATCGCCATTCTTCACATAGGCAAGCAGACCACCCGATGCAGCTTCCGGGGACAGATGTCCGATGGAAGCGCCGCGAGAAACCCCTGAGAACCGCCCGTCGGTGACCAACGCACAGCTTTTGTCTAGTCCCATGCCGGCGAGTGTGGCGGTGGGGCTGAGCATTTCCCGCATACCGGGGCCACCCTTGGGTCCTTCGTACCGTACCACAACAATGTCTCCGGGGACTACCTTGCCGGCAGTCAATCCTTCACAGCAAGCCTCTTCACTGTCAAAGACCTTCGCGGGACCCGTGTGGGTCAGCATTTCCGGCAGCACCGCACCCTTTTTCACTACTGCGCCGTCCGGGCACAGGTTGCCCTTGAGCACCGCCAAACCGCCTGTCTGGCTGTAAGCGTTGTCCTTGGTGCGAATCACATCCTCGTCCTTGATGACAGCTGAATTGATTATATCAGCTACGGTGCAGCAGCCAACAGTTTTGCAATTGGTGTGGATGTGTCCCAGTTCATCCAGCCGTTTCAGCATGGCCGGAAGTCCACCCGCATTGTATACATCCAGCAGGAAGTGAACGCCCGCCGGGTTGATTTTCATCAGGTGCGGAACCTGTTTGCTGACGCGATCCACATCGTCCAGGGTAATTGTGAGGCCTGCCTCGTGGGCGATGGCCGGCAGATGCAGCACTGTGTTGGTGGAGCAGCCCATGGCCATGTCGGCCACAAGACCATTCTCCAGTGTTTTTTCAGTGACAATATCTCGGGGGCAGAGATTTTGTTCCACCAACTTGAGGATTTGCATACCAGTCTGCTTTGCCAGACGGATGCGCTCGGCGTACACAGCCGGGATCGTTCCGCCTCCCGGCAGGCTCATGCCCAGAATCTCGGTCATGCAATTCATGGAATTAGCGGTGAACAAGCCCGCGCAGGATCCGCAGCCGGGGCAGGCATGGTCTTCAATCTCCCGACCCTCCGCTGCGGTCATTTTGCCGGCCTGAATTGCGCCGGGGGCTTCGAATGCATCGGTCAGCGCAACGGCCTTGCCGTTCACATTTCCCGGCAGCATGGGGCCGCCGCTGCAGAAAATGGACGGGAGGTTGAGGCGCATGGCGGCCATTAGCATACCTGGTACAATCTTATCACAGTTGGGGATAAATACCAGCCCATCAAAAGGGTGGGCCTGGGCCATCAACTCCACTGAATCAGCGATGTGCTCGCGGCTGGGCAAGGAATAGAACATGCCCTCGTGGTTCATGGCAATACCATCACAAATGCCGATAGCAGGAAACTCGAAAGGTGTGCCCCCTGCCAATCGAATGCCATCTTTCACCGCTTGGGCAATCTGGCCCAGGTGCATATGGCCGGGCACCACATCGTTTTTGGCGCATACCACGCCGATCATCGGGCGACTGATCTCTTCGTCGGTCAGACCCAGGGCTTTAAACAGGGAACGGTGAGCAAGCCTGGTTGACCCTTTTTTCATAATGTCACTACGCAATGGTTACTCCTCCTCACCATACAGGCATTTTGTCAGCTTCAGAAACATTTTATCTCGGCGGCGAATGGTATCCTGGTCTTTTCCATTGGAATAGTCATAGAAACCCTTGCCACTCTTGACGCCGTAGCTGTTTTCTTCATACAATTTTGTCAACATATCGGTGACGGTTTTCCGGTCGCTGAGGTCAGCGAACAGGTAGCTTGCGATATTATAGAAAGTGTCGAGTCCCCCAAGATCTGCTGTCTCAAAGGGACCAATGGCCGCATAGCGCATGCCCAGTCCGTATTTAAAGACGTTGTCCACATCCTCCACGCTGGCGATGCCGCTTTCCACGATGTGCATAGATTCACGCAAAATGGCAAACTGCAGCCGGTTTAGCACAAAGCCTTGCGCATCTTTTTTTACCATGATGGGCTTTTTGCCGATGGACAGGGCGTTGTTATACACTGCTTTTGCGGTAAATTCGCTGGTTTTGTCACCACGGATGACCTCCACCAGCGGAACAATGTGGGGCGGATTGACCCAGTGCATGCCGCAGAACCGCTCGGGCAACACAACCGCCTTTGCGATCTCGGTCAGGGACAGGCCGCTGGTGTTGCTGGTGAGAATCGCAGTTTCTTTTACCAGCGCTGACGCTTTGGACCAAAATTCATGCTTGACATTTATCCGTTCCATGATGGCTTCAATGACGAAGTCCGCGCCCTTGAAGCAGTCCATTTCAGTGGCATAACTGATGTGGGACACCAGCTGTGCCGACTGCTCCTTCGTTAATTCCCCCGTCGTAATAGAGGTTTCCTGATTGATGGCAATCAAGTCCTTGCCCTTCTGAATCCCCTCGGGGAACAAATCATACAGCACAACATTGTGGCCGTACTGTGCGTAAATTTGGGCGATAGACGCACCCATGATTCCCGCACCGGCGATAACAATATTTTGGGTTGCCATGGTTTCCACTCCTTTTTTATTGTTTAGATCACTGCATCGCTTTGCGGTGCAAAAGATGGCTCTATTCAGTCAGAAGGCTGACACCGAACGGTTCGATGTCGGCCCCCGCCTGCTAGTGTGGATTATTTATTGTAGGGCGCGAAGTGGTTGCCACCAACCTCTAAGTCTTCCTTGCGGGTGAAGTTACCGCCGACCGCCTCGACAATAAACACCTCGATGGTTGCCAGCGAGTGGCATTTGCCCTCGATCAAGTGGCCGCCAAAGGTACGGCCGGTATCGTCGCACATGGTTGCGTGGATGTGCAGGCCACCTCCGCAGATGAGGCCCCAAGCTCCAAAGAGTTCCACTGGGCCGTCTACATGGATAGGGTCGCCATAACCGGCGCCCAGCTTGACAACGGTAGGGTCTTTCTTTTCTAGGATGAAATAGTCCGCGTGCTGCAGGCTACCGATACACTCCACCCAGCCATCCATGATGTTGTTCTCTTTCAGAATGGACAGCACGCCTTCGATGAGGTCGGTACCGGGAATGATACGGGCCGCTACGACCTTGCCTGCCTGTGCAGTTGTAAATGCGGTTCTGATTGTCATAGTATGTTCCTCCAATTTTTCTATGTATGGTGTAGCTGTTTATGTGTGATATGACAGTTATTTCTGCTTTTTGGCCGCGGAGATATTGACGCCGGTAATGTTTTCCAGCACCTTGGCCACCGATGAGTGATCCTTGCCGCCATATCCCATGGCGCGAGCCATTTCAAAATACTGCACCGCGGTGCTGGTCAGCAGCATGGGCACCTGGAGCTCCCGGGAGGTCTCCATTGCGATGCCCAAATCTTTGTACTGCAGGTTGACCGCAAAGCCCGGTTCATAGTTGCCCTGCAAAATGGACCGGCGGATGATTTCCATCTGCTTGCAGGCGGCCGCGCCGGTTCCCAGCACATCGCACAGTATTTCCGGATCCGCCCCAGCTTTGACGCCCAGTGTCCACGCCTCAGCAAGAGCCGTAATTTCCAGACCCACCATGATTTGATTGACCATCTTCACGGTTTGTCCCGCACCGGAACCGCCCAATAATCGGATGGTTTTACCGATAGCCTCGAATATCGGCATTACACTGTTGAATGTGGCTTCGTCGCCGCCCACAAACAGGGACAATGTCCCTCCTTCGGCGCCAGCTACACCGCCGCTGACCGGTGCGTCCAGCATGGTAACGCCGCTGTCCGCCGCCAGCTTGCACAGGCGCTTGGCCTCACCGGGGGCCAGTGTGGTCAAGTCAATGATGGTACCACCTGCTTGCAGTCCAGCCAGAATACCGTCCGGGCCGGTCATTGCCGCCTCCACATGCGGGGCGTTTGGCAGCATAGTCATAACGATATCGCTGCCTTCGGCCGCCTCCTTGGCGCAACCAGCCGCAACGGCCCCCTTGCTTACCAGTTCCTCTACCGCCGCAGTGCTGATGTCATATACCTTCAGCGGATAGCCCGCCTTCAGCAGGTTGGCCGATACATGACGACCCATAGCACCCAAGCCAATAAATCCAATCTGTTTCATCTCTCATTCTCCTTCGGTTCAGTTGCGTCGATCTGTTTTAAGGCTTTGCGCAGCACCTGCAGCGTATGGCCCGCATCCTGCGCAAAACCGCTATCCTCACATTCTGCTTCCACACTGAGGGTTCCACGATACCCAAGCCGTCTGGCGGCGGCAAGAAAATTCACGGCAGAGGGAAGGTCGGTCTCAGTCATATAATGTTTGCGATTGTCACCTCCAACATGGTTGATATGCAAATGGCGGGTCAGGGGGATAGCAAATCCTAAATCCTCCATTGCTTCGCTGGTGATAGCCATATGGTGGTAATCCAGTACCAGCCCTACATTCGCTTCCCCGACAGACCGGACCAAATCCACTCCGTGGGCTGTGGACAGCCCGTATTGGCAGATGTGAGGATTAAGAGGTTCATACAGCACCCACAGGTCATGCTTTGCAGCCTCCTGTGCAGTAATGCTCAAAAACTGCCGCATTTGATTGTCAGCTAGTTCGTTGCTGTATCCCGCCGGCAGCTGCCTGGCGGCCGGAGAGCCGATTCCCAGCGTCTTTGCGCCCAATCTGGCTGCGCGGGCACTGACCAATGCG
Organism: Clostridiales bacterium; assembly: GCA_038562165.1. Taxonomy (GTDB): domain Bacteria; phylum Bacillota; class Peptococcia; order DRI-13; family UBA5745; genus WRMS01. Next base: position 24,092 of record JBCFAO010000040.1, read on the forward strand.
GCATAAATGCGAATATTGTCCGGGTTGAAGCCCGAACCCACGATGGGCAGTTCCTCACGGCAATATGCGTTGATGGCCAAGCAGGGAATCCCCTGCCGTTTCAGCAGTGCCGTCGCTTCATTAATTTCCGGCTCCGACATATGGGCGACCTCATACCCCGACAATTCGATGAAGTCATATCCCAACTGCGCAACGGCCCTATAATTATCGATAGTGGTACAGACACCTAAGATCATAAAACTCCTTTTAACTGTTGTGCAGGCTGATTTGTTCAACCAGAAGACAACCCGCATTCATGAAATAAGGTAAATGCATGGCTCATTGCTGGCTATACATGACACCGTTGTTGGCCACATTGTTTTCGGGATACTCGGAGATAAAAACGCTTACTTTCTCAGGTCTCGCATCCAAGGCATCGACTGCAGCGTCAGTGATTTTGCGAACCAATTGATCCTTTTGTTCTTGCGTCTTTCCCGTTAGCATATTGATAAAGATTGCAGGCATGGTGTTCACCTCCTTAGGAATAATGTTAATCTGCCGCCTTGATCTTTTCCAGCAGCTCGGTAACGCCAAGCAAATCGCCGTACTTTTGATGGATAGGAGCGGCTGCAGCGCGGAATGATTCTATATCAATGTCCTCAGGCTTCACAATGTCTACACCAAGAGCGGACATTTCGTCGATAGCGCCAGACTCCAGCTCGTAGATAAAGTTGCGTTCGAAGGCAGCTGCCTCCCGGGCGGCTTCTTTTACGATAACCTGATGTTCAGGGGAAAGCTTATCGTAGGCGTTTTGGCTGATCATGATAATGGCGGGAGCATAGCAGTGATAGGTAAGGGATATATATTTCTGCACTTCATAAATCTTTTGGGTATAGATGGTCTGTACTGGATTTTCCTGACCATCAACGGTTCCCTGTTGAAGCGCAGTATATACTTCAGTCCAAGCCATCGGCGTGGGGGAGCAACCAATGTTTTTCCAATAGTCGATATGGCTGGAGATTTCCTGCACACGGATTTTCAGACCTTTTGTGTCATCGGCGGTTTTAATGGGTCGTTTGCCGTTTGTAAAATGGCGGAACCCGTTTTCCCAGAACGCGAGGCCAACAATCCCACTGGCCTCATGGAACTCGTCAAGGATTTGATCACCCAGTTCGCCGTCCAGTACCTTATATGCATGCTCTGCATCGTTGAATAAAAAGGGAAGATCGAAAACCTGGAGCGTAGGAGAAAATCCGGAAACGGGTGCGGTTGCAGTGACCGCCATGTCGACGGTCCCTAATTGGAGGCCTTCCGCCAATTCCCGGTCATTCCCCAAGAGCGCGCTGGGGAACACTTCAGCCTGCAGCATACCGCCGCTCTTCTCCTCAATCAACTCCGCAAAGTGCAGGGCGCCGGCATGGAAAGGGCTGTCACTGTTGAGCACGTGGCCAATTTTTAATTTGATTACAGCGTCTGTGGCCTCTTTATTTGAGGTGTCGGAAGGGGATACATTGGAATTGCCGCATCCTGCGAATACCGTTACGATCATACACATGACCAAAAAGATGGAAATTTTACGCTTCATATTAATACTCTCCTTAAATTAAATTGGTATATTACGCAATCATCCGATGATTGCGGATATATTGTGTTTTTTCAATAAGCTCGTAGCTTTCTGCATCATATTTGCAGTCGGAGCACGCAACTGGGTTAATTCATACTTGCGGCCAATTGCCTGGTACTTACCCAAGCCATAGTTATGATAGGGCAGAAGCTGCATTCTGCCGATGCCGATGGAACGCAGATAGCGACAGAGTGCATCCAGTTTTTCTTCGTCGTTTAGACCGGGTACCAGAGGCATTCGTACCAATACCTCTTTGCCTGCGCAAAGCAGCCGTTCCAAATTCTCAAGGATTTGCCGGTTGTTCACACCGGTCAGGTTCTCATGGGATACCGCATCCAACACTTTGATATCGTAATAATACGCATCTGTATCCTCCATTGTACTTTCGACCACCTCCCAGGGGGCCGCACCACAAGTTTCAATGACAGTGCTCAATCCTCCATGCTTGCATAGACGCAGCATTGCCGCTAAAAACTTCGGCTGCATCAATGGCTCGCCGCCGGAAAAAGTAACGCCGCCGCCAGAATGCCGGTAGAAGATGCGGTCCCGTTCAATTTGCTTATAGACTTCGCCGGCTGAAATCTCACCGCCAGCCAGAGTGATGCCATCCGCGTTGCATACTTTGACGCAGGCTCCGCAAACAACGCACAGCTGAGTATCATGGGCGATTCCGTCAGCAGTACCTGCAAGGGCGCCATTGGGGCAGGCCTTCAGGCACATGCCACAGCCGATACAGTTTGTGCCCCGTACCATGATCTGCGGAGCGAGCATCTGAGACTCTGGATTGGCGCACCATACACAGCGCAGCGGACAGCCCTTCATAAACACAATGGTGCGAATTCCACTGCCGTCATGAAGAGAATAGCGCTGAATATTGAAGATCATACCTGTTTGTGCTGCACAGTCAACCATAGCAACATTCACCCTCTCCTCACGTCATATCGCCTGCTCGGTGCGGTTAATGATATCGTCTTGCATCTGGCGATCCAATTCGATGAAGTTGGCGCTGTAACCAGCTACACGCACAATCAGGTCGCGGTAGTTTTGTGGATCCTGTTGGGCGGCCAGCAGCGTTTCCTGGGAGACCACATTGAACTGAATATGCATGAGCCCCAATTCACAGAAGGCATGAATGAGTGAGATGAACTTTTCCTTGTCGGATTCTGATTGCAACACCGTTGGGTGCAGCTTCATGTTGAGCAGTGTGCCATTGGTGGCTTTTACATGCTCTATCTTGGCAACTGATTGCAAGGAGGAGGTGGGACCGTCCACATCGCAGCCGCTGACCGGCGAGATTCCATCATTAAGGGGTGTCCCCTTCAGCCTCCCGCTGGGCAGAGCACCCACGACACCGCCCAGAGGCACATGGGATGCAACAGGAAAGAGGCCGGGACGGTATGCGCCACCGCGATAATTTTGATACTGGGCAACCTCATCACAGTATAGATTACCAACTTCTCTGGCAATGTTGTCGACTTCGTCGATATTGTTGCCGTACTTTGGCACCCTGTTGATGAGATAGGTGCGGAAGTAGTCATCGCCCTCAAAGTTATTGTCCATCATTTGAACCAACTTACACAGGGTGACCTTTTTTTCTGTAAACACCACTTGCTTGAGCGCCATCAAGGAGTCGGCGACATTACTTAGGCCTACACCCTGCACACCGGTGTAATTGTATTTCGCACCACCGTGCGCAAGATCTCTTCCGGATTCAATGCAGCCGTCCACCATTGAGGAGAGGTATGGGATAGGCAAGTATTCAGCATGCATCTGGTCCCAGGTGTTCAGCATAATTACCATCTGCTCAACAAAATAAGCCACCTGTTTGTTGTAGGCTTCCAGTACATCTTCGTAGGTTTTTAGTTCGGATAAATCGCCGGTTTCAGGGCCAATTTGTTTGTTGGAGAAGGGATCCACACCGTTATGCAAGGCGAGCTCCAAGCACTTGGCCAAGTTGAACATGGCTGCGTTGGTCCAACCGTTGGTACAATTCGCCACAACAGGTTCCACACAACCGACAATGCCGTAGTCGACCGCTTCCGCTTTCGTGACGTTGGGATCCTTCATGAGAGAGGGAATGATGATTTCATCGTTGAAGATTGCGGGCTTACCACCACCCTTTTTAATGTTTTCTATGGCGCAACGTAAAAGGTCATCGTTCATATTCTTGTGGACGCGTATGGACAGATTAGGCTGATCTAGATGAACATTGACGTCGCTTTTGAGCATCATGGCACTCACCTTGTTGAACGCGTCGCTGCCATCTGGTTTTTGGCCACCCAGCAAAAGGTTTTGGGTCATGTTGACGCCGCCGAAATAATTGGTCTTCGGTGGAACATCCGCAATACGGACAATCTGGTTGGTTTTCAGAAAAAAACAGTCCAGAATCTCTTGCGCAAATTCCTCGGTCAGACCGTTTTCTCGTACATCCCGCTCATAAATGGGGTTCAGAAACTGGTCGGCACGCCCAATGGAATAAGCAAAGCCATTCCCTTCAATCTGCGCCACCATGTGAATAAACCACAGGCTCTGCACGCCTTCCAGAAAAGTTCGCGCCCCTTGATAGGGAACCCGTTTACAGGTTTCATGAATCATCATCAGTTCCCGCTGGCGTTGGGAGGAAACACCATCACCTTTTGAGAGCACCAGCGCCAAATCCGCATACCTCTCAGCAAAGATACGAATCGCTTCAATGCAAATCAGGATACTATGATAAAAATTGTCCTTGTCCAAATTTCCTGGGTCGGTGTGTTTTAGCCCGGCTAGCTTTTCCCGCACTTCTTGTTCAACAGATGCGAAGCCTTCGTTCACAATTCTGCCGTAGTTCGGGACGAAGTGTCCAGCATGTCCCCGCAGATTAAGATTGGGTGAAATCACCGGGTATGGTTGGCTATACACGGAGAGCGTTTCAGCGTTCATCTGACGCAGCCCGTTGTAAAGGAGGGTTTTGTGCTCCCAGAAAGGAAGCAGTTCGCGCAACTGGGCCTTTTCCCCTTCGGTAATTTGGTATTTGCGCATTTCGCGGGTGTTGAAATGATCCAGCTGCTCCAGCACCCAATTAGCATCGGTTTCGGGAAAGACTGGAGCCTTGCCGGGTCCACTAGCTTGATTGCCAACGATCAGCTCGCCGTCCTGAATGAAGATGCTCATGTTTGTAAGGATGTGTTTGAGCGCCTTGGCCCGAACGATGTAGGGATGTTCCCCCTCTGTTTGCCGGCAGCTTTCGACGAAAAGCCTTGCACGCTCCAAACAGATGGCTTTGGGGTGCCGCAGATGTTCTTCTTTAAGTGCCTGTACTCTGTTTGACAATGGCATACTACAAGCCTCCTTTTCGATGGTCAGTAGCAAAGTCCAAGGTACCGGGGCAACCAAAGGGCGATTTGTGGAATATATGTAACGAGCACAATGACTGCGATGCTAGCGCCAAGAATGGGAACAAGAGCCTTGCTTACTTCTCCGATTGACATCTTCATAATTCCACATGCAACATATAAGTTGACTCCGAGTGGCGGTGTAACGAGTCCCAGACACAAGTTGGCAACCATAAAGCAACCGAAGTGAACAGGATGAACCCCCAACTGGGTCATGATGGGCATAAGCATTGGGGCTAAAATGACGATGGAGGCATTGAGCTCAATAAAACAACCGCTGATCAGCAGCATGACCGTGATGAGCGCCAGCAATATATATTTGTTGGAAGTAATTGACAGAATCGCCGCTGCAATTTGAGCCGGGATCTGCTCATTGGAAAGAATCCAACTGAATGACTGCGCGCAAGCAATGACGAACATAACCATGGCAGAGGTCAGTGCAGAGTTGACAAAAATGGGTATCAAGTCCTTCAGTTTCAGTTCGCGATAAACCACAAAGCCAAGAAAAAGGCCGTAGATACTGGCGACAATAGCGGCTTCGGTAGGAGTGAAAATCCCACCATAAATTCCACCCAGAATGATCAAAGGCATCAGCAGAACCAGGATTGCTTTGCGGAAGGAGAGCCAAATTAAGTTCAAGCTGTACTTTTGGTTTGTGCCCACGTAGTTGTATTTCTGAGCACGGAAGAACACAACAATCATCAGGGCCAGCGCCACCAGAATACCGGGAATTACACCGGACATAAACAGCGCGCCGATGGAGACGTTGGTAGCGACACCAAAGGTGACAAATAGCACACTGGGCGGAATCAGGGGGCCAAGGGCACCCGCTGTGGCAGTCAGGCTGGTGGCAAATGGTTTGTGATAGTTGTTTTCCTCCATTGCAGGAATCATGATGGAGCCAACCGCCGCGGTGGTAGCGGGGCCGGAACCGGAAATGGCGGCGAAAAACATGCTGGTGAGAACGGTGACATAGCCCAGACCTCCCTTTACCGGGCCGACCAGCGACGAGCAGAAATCAATGAGACGTCGGGAAAGCCCGCCCCGTTCCATGATGCTGCCGGCCACGATAAAGTAGGGGATAGCCATCATGGGAAAGGAATCGGTGGCTGCGTAAAGCCGCTGAACCAGAATGGTCAGCGGTACATCCGATGTCACAACCAAAGTAATCAGGCTGGCAATTCCAAGTCCAAACGCAATAGGTACTCCAATAATCAGGCAACCGGCAAAGATAGCAAACAATAGATATCCGGTCATTAAAATCCTCCTGCCTCATCTATATTTTTGTTATACAATAATTATTTTAGTATAATTAAAATTTATAAGCAAAAAAAATTGCCGCTTCAGACATTCTCCGGATTTGGCAAATTGTTTGATTGAGGTTTTATTAAGGTTCGGATAACTAGATAGAGGCGTGAAATGATCTGAATGATCATAAATCCAAAGGCAATCAAAATTCCCAGATACGGAACATACATCGGAAGGCGCATAGAGGCCGACAATTGCTTGGTTTTTACCTGCATTCCAATGAGTTGAGTGGCGTTGTAAAAAATTACAACAACAAATACAAACACCAAGACTTCAATTAGCACACGAGCAACTTTGTGAACTTTGGGCGGCAACCTATCCAGCACAACATCGACACTGGAATGACTGCCTTTCATGAGCCCTAAGCTTGCGGCGAAATACGTCAGCCAGATAAAGCTGAAGCGCAATAATTCTTCTGACCAAGAAAGCGAATCGTTTAAGATGAAGCGACAAATAACTTGCAGGAACCCAATGATGATTACCTCGGCGAATAAAATGGTGAGAATTGTCATTTCAATCTTCTCAATTCCATTCACAACTCGGAATAAGACACCCTTTTCAGTACTGGTTTCTACTTCCATGGCGATCTCTCCTTTCTGAAATATCCAGCATTCAATTAAAAGTCGGCGGTGTTACAACCCAAACGCAGATCGCATCGATATCGCCAGTGTTGCGATAGGAATGCGGTTGGTTCGCCGAAAAGTAAAAGCTATCGCCTCCTTCCACTAAGTTTACTTCGTCGCCAACCTGAATCTCCAATTGGCCCTGCAGCATGATCAGGAATTCCTCCCCTTCATGCCCATCAATCACACCGGAAAAGCTGCCGGGTTTTAAAATCTTATAAATAGGTTCCATAATTCGGCTTTCCACTTGATAGGCAAGCAATTCATAGGTTGCCTTGGCGTTTTCCATGTAGAGCCTGCTCCGCTCGTTTTTCTTTACGAGATTTGTCTTTTTCGGCGTATTCTCAAAAAAATAGGAAATTTTCAGATCAAATGCTTCCGCGATATTTTTTAAGGACGCAATAGATGCGTCGGCGATGTTCCGTTCGATCTGGCTTAAAAAGCCAATAGACAGTCCTGTTTTTTCCGAAACCTCTCGTAATGTCATACTGCGGTTTTCTCTCAATGAACGAATGCGCGCTCCAATATCTTCCATGTAATTTATTCTCCATTTTATGTTTTATTTTTATATAGTTAAAATCAGGATCACAGCAAAAGGGGTTGAAGAACCGTAAGAATTGCAACATTTTTAACTGTGATCTAAAAAGACAATTTCATATTAGCACGAGTTATATAAAAACGCAATATAAAACTGAGGAATTATTGCATAAATCGGACTACACGATCTTGAAATACTGCATTTTATTTAAGTACTAATTAATTTTTTTAATTTATACTTAAAAATATGCCTTTTCAAACTGATGTGTGGCTGATATAATAATTAAAACTTTACTTAAATTTTAGTTTCATCTAAATCGCAACGTCTTTCTGTAATGGGAATTCAAGAAAAAAAGGAGTGTCGTTTTGTGCAAGCATTTGAATTCAATTGTACCACGCGCGTTATTTTCGGCAAAGACACGCAGCAAAGGGTCGGTGGTGAAATCCAGGCATGGGGTGGTACAAAGGTGCTGGTTCACTACGGTTCAGCCAGCGCTCGAAAAAACGGATTATTGGATCAAGTGGAACAATCCCTGAAAGAAGCGGGAATTCCGTATGTTCTGCTAGGAGGGGTTGTCCCCAACCCGCTGATTGAACTGGTCCGGGAAGGTGTGGAGTTATGCCGTAAAGAGGGCGTGGACTTCTTGTTGGGTGTAGGCGGTGGCAGTGTCATCGACTCCCTCAAAGCCATTGGCTTCGGCGCCAAATACGACGGAGATGTCTGGGATATCTATGACGGCTGTACAAAAAAACCAATTACGCAATCGTTGCCAATCGGCAGTATCGTCACGATTGCGGCAGCGGGCAGCGAAACCAGTAGTTCTAGTGTCCTAACTAACGGAGCGCTCAAACGCAAGCGCGGCTACAAGTCTGAAATATGCCGCCCTAAGTTCGCAATTATGAACCCGGAGCTGACCTATACGCTGCCAGCCTATCAAACCTCCTGCGGTATCGTGGATATTCTGTTACATACCTTTGAGCGCTATTTCTCTCCCCGGGCAGAAAACCAAATGAGTGATTTGCTGGCCGAAGCAGTTCTACGCAATACCATTGCCAACGGCCGGCTGCTTCTGGAGGAGCCAAACAACTACAAGTATCGTTCTGAGATTTTGTGGGCGGGCAACCTGTCCCATAACGATCTAACCGGTCTTGGGTATACAGGCGATTGGGGTTCTCATCAGATTGAACACGAACTGGGGGGCATGTTTGATGTGGCCCACGGCGCGGGCCTTGCGGCTATTTGGGCTTCATGGGCGCGATATGTCTACAAAGCGGATATAATGCGTTTTGTCCAATTTGCCAACAAGGTATGGGATATTGAGATCAACTACAACAATTACGAAGAAACAGCTCTTGCAGGGATCAAGGCTACTGAGGCTTATTTTACATCCATCCAAATGCCGACCAGCATTCGCCAATTGATTGGCCGTTCCCTTACAGAAGATGAGGTTGCCGAACTGTCGGCCTCCTGTGTACACTTTGGCAAACGCACCATCGGCCAATTCAAGAAGCTTGGCAAGGAAGATGTAGCGGAAATTTATCGAATGGCACAATGAATGAAATACAGGCCGCTGTATGAAATGAACTCAAAACAGATCGGAATAAGGAGGAACGGAAATGGCAAGCAAACAACAAAGAAAGATCATTATCAGCGCTGCGGTGACCGGCGCGATCCACACTCCCACCATGTCAATGTATCTGCCCAGGACACCTGACGACATCATCCGCGATGCAGTGGACGCCTGTAAAGCCGGTGCGGCGATAGTTCATATTCATGCCCGCAATGAGGACGGGAGCCCTACCACTGATTTTGACGTGTTCGGACGGATTTTGAGGAGCATTAAAAAGCAGTGTGATGCAGTGATCGGCATCACCACCGGTGGCGCGCAGGGGATGAGTATTGAGGAGCGGTTTTCTGTAATTCCTCACTTCGCGCCGGAAATGGCCTCCTGCAACGGCGGTTCCATGAACTTTTGCCTAGCAAGACTTGCCGACCCTTACGACAAATTTGAATATGAGTGGGAAAAGCCCTTTCTGGATCGAACCTGGGACAACGTCTACAAAAATACCTTTTACGACATTGAGTATTGTCTAAAGATTATGAAAGAAAACGGAACCTTCCCCGAATTCGAATTGTTTGATTATGGTCATATGAACAATATCGCCCATTTCTATAAAAATGGAATGTGTCCGGAAAAGGTGTATCTGCAATTTGTACCCGGTGTCTTAGGTGGTATGCCCATGGGGATTGATGGTACAATGTTCATGATTGAACAGGCAAAAAAGACGTTCGGACCCAATGTTCAGTATTGCACAGTCGCCGGTGGACGGCGGATGTTCCGTTTTGCCACCATGATGGCCATCAACGGCGGCAATGTACGTGTCGGCTTGGAGGATGGGTTGTATATCAGTCCCGATGGAACCCTTGCCAAGAGCAGTGCCCAACAGGTTGCCAAAATCAAAACTATTCTGAAAAACCTGGATTTTGAAATAGCATCTCCGGAAGATGCCAGGCAGCAATTGGGCCTTAAAGGTAAAAATCAAGTTAATTTTTAACCTATGCGTTGATATGTATCCAACTGAATGGTATTCAATAGTAAGCCCTACACCCTCAAAGTGCTGCCGAATAATAGCATTCTAAGAGTGTAGGGTGATTTTCTTTATCGTTTAAGGACAGCGAAAAAGTGTTCAATTCCGACGCATAGGCTTTGCTGCGGCTCAGGAATGGACGATGGCAGTCTTGCCGGCGGCTTGCTCCTTTGCAATGTTCAGCGCCCGAATAGCGTTGAGAATCGCCAAGACCGACACACCCACATCGGCAAATACCGCCGCCCACATGCTGGCCATGCCCATAGCCCCCAATATTAAAACCAGGCCCTTAACGCCTAAGGCAAATACCGTATTTTGTTTGGCAATGCCAATGGTTTTGCGGGCAACAGCAATGGCGGTGGCCAGTTTGGAAGGCTCGTCGTTCATGATCACCACGTCGGCGGCTTCAATAGCCGCATCACTGCCCAAGGCCCCCATGGCCACGCCCACATCGGCCCGGGCCAGTACCGGAGCGTCATTGATGCCGTCCCCAACGAAGACCAGCTTGCCCTTGGGGGATTTTTCCGCCAGCAAAAGCTCCAGCTTATCTACTTTATCTGCCGGCAAAAGCTGGGTAAAGACCTGGCTGATGCCTAATTGAGCCGCCACTTTCTTGCCGATGGCGTCATTGTCGCCGGTAAGCATCACCGTTTTTTTGATGCCGCAAGCCTTCAGGCTGGCTATGGCCGCCGCCGCATCTTCCTTGATCTGGTCTTCAATGAGAATATAGCCGGCATAAATCCCTTGTTTGGCTACGTGCACCAAAGTGCCGGCAGGGCTTTCCGGCAATTGGACGCCGGCTTTCTCCCTCATTATTTTTTCGTTGCCGATATAAACGGCGGCGCCGTCAATTTCTGCCTCTATGCCGTAGCCCGGTATTTCCTGAACCTGGCCCAGTCTTGTCAAATCAGGCTCTTTACCATAAGCCCGGCGCAAAGACTGGGAAATCGGATGGGTGGAATAGCTTTCGCCCAAAGCCGCCAGCTCTAGCAATTGCTCCGCCGGCATGACCTCATTCTCCGGCAAGTCACCGGTCCCGGCAGCCGGTACAATTTCCGCTACCTCAAAGGTACCCTTCGTCAACGTGCCGGTTTTATCAAAGACCACAATTTCAGCAGCAGCCAAAGCCTCCAGGTAGTTGCCGCCCTTCACCAGTACGCCCTGCCGGGAAGAGCCTCCCAGTCCTCCGAAAAAGCTTAAAGGAATGGAGATAACCAAAGCGCAGGGGCAAGAAATAACCAAAAAGGTCAGGGCCCGATAGATCCAGTCGCTGAACTGGGCTCCCGGAAGCACCAAGGGAGGTAATACGGCCAGGCAAGCGGCAACGATAACCACCGCCGGCGTGTAGTATCTGGCAAAACGGGTAATAAAGCTTTCCATATTGGCTTTTTTGCTGCTGGCATTCTCCACTAAATCCAATATTCTGGCCACGGTGGATTGCTCAAACTCTTTGCTTACCCGCATCATCAGCCTGCCGTTTAAGTTGATGCAGCCGCTGAAAATTTCATTGCCCGGCAGGACTTCCCGGGGCACAGACTCGCCGGTAAGGGCCGAAGTATCTAAAGTGGAATTGCCTTCTGTGATTATGCCGTCCAAGGGCACCCTTTCACCGGGCTTGATCAGGATAATTTCTCCTACCTGCACCTCTTCCGGGTCAACTTCAATCCACTGGTCTTCCCGCATGATATTGGCGTGATCCGGCCGGATATCCATCAAGTCGGCAATGGATTTTCTGGACTTGCTCACCGCCACAGACTGGAAAAGCTCTCCCACTTGGTAGAATAGCATAACGGCAATACCTTCCCGGTATTCACCCAAAATTAAAGCGCCAATGGTGGCAATGGTCATGAGGAAGTTTTCATCAAAAACCTGCCCCCGCCTGATATTGCCCGCCGCCCTCAGCAGTACGTCGCCGCCGGCAATCAAGTAGCTGACCAGATAGATGGCAATAAGAATCCTTTCATCTGCCGGCAGCAGCATCCCAAGGACATACAGCGCCGCGGCGACCAGGATTTTATATAACTGTTTCTTTTGTTTCTTTGTCATTTCTCCACCTCTATAAAAAAGATTCTGCGTCAATACGGCATTCCGTACATTTTTTGCAGAATCTATATGTCCTTTAGAAACTTACTTTTATGCCAAAATAATCTAAGAAAGGATTACGCAATCCGGCTCTATCTTGCTGACAATTTTTCTGGCCTGCTCCAGAATGGAATCGATGAGATTCTCAGCGGCATTAATCGTCAGCTTCTGGGTTACGAAATTAACGCTGGCGCTTTCCACACCCTCCAGCTTGCTGATAGCATCTTCCATTTTGGCGGCGCAATGGGCGCAACCCAAGTCTTCCATTTTGTAAACCTTTTTCATGAGTAAGCCTCCTCTATTTTGGATAAGTCAGATAAATTAACATTTAATTAAATATTTGTTTGATTAAACAGTCGTTTAATTCATTCTTATTATATGTTGAGCTGCCGCATTTGTCAACATCGATTAAACAAATATTTAATTGTTTTTTGACTGCCTTAAATTGCAAAGTAAATAGACTATTGTTCTTTTTCGGCGGTTGCTTGTGCAGTTTTTTCGTTTGTATGTGGTTTCTGCCGGCAATCTGTACAATTTTTGCGTTTGTACGTGATTTACAGGCATGCGCAGGGCTAATTTAGCCAATTTCAGGCCCTTCCTGTGCAGAATTTTCGTTTGTATGCAGGTTTCCCTCTTGCATTTTACATACAAACGTAATTTTTGCTCACCCGACTCCGCCGATTTCCATACAAACGTAATTTTTGCACAGGCCTGCCGACAACTGCCGACAACGCCTCACCCTCTCTGCCCTCGTCCTCCGCCGGCCATGTTCCCTATCCGATGGATATGGAGGAATTCATGTTGGCCTGCGGCGAGGCCGCCTTTGTAGAGCAGATTAAAAAATGCTTTGCAGAGGATATCCCCTTGCCCTCTGCTTTGCACGATGCGGCGATGGGGCTCTACCGTCAGTATCTCATTGTCGGCGGATGATGCTCTCATTTGTTTCCTAAATTCCCGTAAAATTACACCATACAATCCTAGAACCCTTGATAAATAAGGGTTAACCAGATTCTCATCCCCAAAGCTATATATTTCCGCTCCCCCTTTACACGCTGGTTCGCCGGATAAGGGGGTTTTTAAACTATATTGGCCTATCTCTAATGGAAAGGAATGGGCAAACCTCCCCACCGGCAGGGGGTGGTTAGCTTATTGAGGTCCCCCCTCTGTGCAAAATTGCAAGTTTGTCTTCGTCTAGAACCCCTGTCAGAGAAAATAGGAGAACGCTTTAAGCATTTCAGCAGTTTGGTAGTGAACTCGTTTTTACCAGGAACACTAGATATAGTCGAGGCATACCTTTTCACCTGTTTTGGGGGCCTCCATAACTCTAGGGGGTATCTACAAACCTGCATTTTTGCTCAACTGGCGCTCTTATTGGATACAAACCTGCATTTTTGCACAGAAAATATCGGCACCACCAGAGGACAAAACCTGTAGACCGGACAAAAGCGAATTCCGAGTCAAGCTTGGCAAGACAAACCTGATCATTGGCATCTTTTCTCGATGTATGGTTTAATTTTGCGGGAACTCAGGTTGTTTGTGGCTTATGAAAAGGGTGCTGACTTAATTGGCTTTCAACCAGCCATAAAGTCAGCACCCTTTTAGCAGCTTGGGGTCATTCTCTTAATTCGGTTGGGCAGCTCTCTGCGAAAAAATGCATTTTGCTTTTTTCACTTCTTTGTGTTGCCCAAAGTATATTCAATAAATAAACCGTATATTTTGCCGTCTCCTACCTCAAAAGTCAAACCAAACCTTTCATATAGCTGCTCTGCTGCCGCCACCGTAAGGCAGCTTTCCAAGAAATCCTCCATTGGCTATATCCCTCCTCCTCCGGAATCCTGCACATGCCTTGGCCTGCGCTAAATATCTATTCCTAAGGGAGCTTGAATATGACCGGCCAGCCTCCCCGACGTTTAACTAACCTCGTTGGTGTCTGTAATGAAGTGGCTGGCTGAGCACAATGCCTGTTCGTCCCCTACAATATAGAGAACATCGCCGCTCAGCAAGGATGAATAGGGGCCAGGAGAGAGAATCGTCTGCTCTCCACGGTCAATGGCAATGATAGTGGCTCCGGTTTTATGCCAGAAGTTTAAATCGCTGATGGTCCTCCCTGCAATCTTAGAGTTAGGGGGCATGACAATCTCATAGGGAACAAAAGGCGTGGCTTTCTTAACGCTCCCTGATGCGTTGATGAGGAACAGCATCTTCTCCATAGCTGTGGCAGTTTCACCGATCTGGCGTTCCATCCAGGCAAACAGCTCGTTCTTTACATCGGCGACACTTTGCATTTCCTGACTTTGGTGAAGGAATTCCGCCGCCTTTTTTACGGAGCGTATCCGCACGCCGCTATTTTTCTTAATGTCAAGAATGTCCACATCCTGGAGAAGATGAACAGCCTTGCGAATAGTCTCCGGGGAGACACCGTACTGTGAAGAAAGAACCGTGCGGCCAGACAGTTTTTGCCCTTCAACATATTTACCGCCCACAATATCTTGAGCAATGCTGACAGCTATTTTGCGATAAACCGGTAAAGATACTCTCTTGCTTCTTGCCATAATGTTTCACCGTAATCCTGTATAATATTAAACTTTTCTTTTTTACTATTTTTAGTCTATCACAAAGACCAAATCCCGTCAAAGCCGAGCGGATTCATGTCCGTGTCAAGTTGTTGTAGGAGAAGAAATAAAAATGGGCGACAAAATGGAGGTAGAGATAGAATGGTGCCTTCAACAAAGAGCATTCAGCGGGAAAAGGAGTAGACGGCAGAAAAAAC